>DGFJ01000026.1:66392-69475 GCA_002391625.1 Ruminococcaceae bacterium UBA3903
GTTCTGTGCCACTGCTTTATTATTTTAAAAATCTATAACTCCTGCTCAATGTTATCTATATGTCTGTTACGTATAATAATTATTAAAAAAGCTATTAATAATACACCGCAGCATACCCATATGGATTTCTCAAAAAATATGCCTGACAGAAATGTACCGCAACCAGCACCCAAAATGAAGGAGGCTATTATAAATATGTACATTAAGAATTTGTGCAGGAAAACACGTTCCTTAGTTTTGTACAGCTTAAATAGGTTTTCAGCAGCACTGCGTAGGTTGCCGGTACACATTGTAGACGCATAGGGTGTGTTATGCACTACACGAAAGCTTTGTACCTGTACCGCACATACAAAAGAAACTACAACATTTACAATACTGTTTGGTGCGGTAACGGGGTACAAGCCTACACCAAACAGCAATATAATTTCAATAGGAAAAATCATATGCTCCCAGTTTAGCAATTGTGATTTATCACATTTGTTTTTTATATATTCTGTTAATAATATTCCTAAAAAGAATGTAACTATAGGTATAACGTAAAAGCTGACCTTATCCCAATGACCCTGTGCCACAGATATGCCCATCAACACAATGTTGCCTGTTTGAGCGTTAGCAAATACTTGTCCACGCAGCAGATAGGTATATGCGTCTAAATAGCCACCTACAAAAGCCAACAACAGACCTATTCGCAGAGCTTCATGAGGCAGTGAATATTGTTTAAATGTAGTTGCCATATATAAACGTGAGTACCTCCCTACTGTTTGTAGTGCATATCAGCTTCGGTATAGTTTTTTAGTACGTTTATCATATCCAAAGCATCCTTTTTAGCACCGTCAAGATCATGGTCAAGGTAATTACCACACTCCTCCCTTTTACTGCCGGGTATTGTACCTGTAAATGTGGTGATAAATTTTAAAGTGTCACGCACCAATGCAATAATATCGCTGTAGGCTACATCATCACGAACTAAAAAATAAAAGCCTGTTCGACATCCCATTGGTCCAAAGTAAATAATGCTGTCAGCGTAATTACTATTGCGTACATAGGTGGCGAATAGATGTTCAAAGGTGTGTATAGCACCGTTTGTTAAGTAGTTACCACCGTTTGGCTTTTTCATACGAATATCATAGGTTACAACATCACCGTCAATGCGTGATATATATATACCTTTTTCTAAAATATCGTGGTTAACAGAAAAGCTGGAAATTCTTTTCATATTTATCAATCCTTTCATATGTTAATTATAGGAATAATCATATCCATAGCGATAATCATTTCAAGAGAATAATGATTGGTATTATAGCCTTTTCTATACTCCGCAGTTATTCAAATTTTCAAATAACTAAAGCTTTCTACAGCTCACTATCTCCAATTTTTTTATATGATAGTTGATGGTGTTTATTTCAACATCATAAAGAGTTGACATCATCTTTTGCGTCAGCCATATAGTTTCATATTCATACACATCTCCATGCTCTCAGCATTATCACCAACCGATGCTATATAGGTTAAATATTCCGCTACACTGGAGCGGATTGTAATTTCATCTTTCTTTTTTGGCATTATAATCCTCAAATCTACGCTTTTCTTTAACTGTATATTATTTATCGCTAACCCTTGACATCAGCACAACGGTCTCGACATGGCACGAGGTGACAGGAAGTACGTCTTATGCCCCCGTCCGTTTGCGGGAATATATCCACTATTTGCGACCAAACATATCCATCGACCACTTTTATGACAAAACATATCCACTACTATTGTTCCTCAAAAATCTTTAATTTTTTAATAATATCTTCTGGATCAGGCAACAGTTCTTTCATATTATCTGGCAAAGCAGCACTTAACTGATACGTTGCTACACCAATTGGTGCATTCGAGCGTTTCAAAGCATACTCCACAAATGTTTTGTCTTTGCTTTTACATATAATAATACCAATTGATGGATTTTCATCTGGAAGTTTCGTTTGTTCGTCTAATGCAGTAAGATACAATTGCATTTTTCCAGCATATTCTGCCTCAAATTCTCCGATTTTTAATTCAATGGCAACCAAACTACGTAATCTCCTATGAAACAGAAGTAAATCAATATACAAATCCCTGCTACCTACAAGCAAATGATATTGATTTCCAATAAATGCAAAATCTCCACCCATCTCTATCAGGAACTCTCGTACATGATTGATTAGTTGCATTTCCAGTTCATGTTCCGAATATTCTGGTGACAATTCTGCAAAATCAAATGTATATTCATCTTTAACTGCCAGCTTTGCTTGTATTTTTCTCTCTTCTGGCAGAGTCAATTCAAAATTTGTTTGATTCAATAGATATTTCTCATAGGTTTGACTTTCTATAAAATTACCTAGAATGCGCTTTGTCCATCCATATCTTTTCGCCATTTGTATATAGAATTCTCTCTGCAAATCATCCTTGCACTTTTCCATAATGACGATATTATTGCTCCAGCTGATTTCTCGCACCAGTGGTGCGAGTTTTTCAGATGCATAATAACTTAGATAAAAATTTCTCATTCTCCAAAGATTTGCAGCCGAATATCCCTTTGCACCTGGAAATTATTTCTGTAATTCCTTTGAAAGAATCTGCACAATAGATTTTCCCCAGCCTTTCTCTTGTTGCTGTCTGTAAATTTCTTCCCCTATTTCCCAATATAAGTTTATCGTTTCAGCGTTCATTAATTTAAGAACCTGATACTGCTTTTTATTGATTAAATCTTTTATTTCTTTCACTAACGGCTGATATCCAATTATCTCGTCCAAATTATTCCTCCATAACTCGCACCACTGGTGCGAGAATTAAGTATAAATTCTACTTATGAATTGCAATTATATTATTTATGATGGTTTTCTTCTTCACTCGCAGTCATGCCCACTTCGAATATCCAAGTACATCCACCTTATCTACTCAACCTTACCCGCAGTAAAAATTGCTTTGATATGTTCCCACACACCTAAAACCGCCGTTAAGGTCGAGTAGTCCGTTATATTGTCACTCACACCCCCAGTAAAATCGCCCCTTCTAACGTGACATCAGACAGACCGTCTCCACATGGCTCGAGAGGACAG
>DGFJ01000002.1:0-332 GCA_002391625.1 Ruminococcaceae bacterium UBA3903
GGCAGGATGTCCTCCAGCTCCTTGATATCCTCATAGCCCTCTGTCAGCTGACTTACCACGTAGCCTGGTTCATCCTTATGAACATTTTCTAGTAGTCCTCCACCAACAATTGCACCGCCATTGTATCCCCTTGGAACATTTATCCGATATGCCGCACCCTTCATACGTGGTGAATAGGCTTCTCCCCAGTTATCTACAAGCTCCTTGTCACCCTGTGGCAGACCTGCGTCCGCTGATGAGCTGTCCTCTGCCTTTGATGATACCGTTGTACTGCTGTCCCCCGCTGACGCTGTACTGCTGGATGTGCCACCGTTGTTACAGCCACATAATGC
>DGFJ01000002.1:552-3962 GCA_002391625.1 Ruminococcaceae bacterium UBA3903
CCACATAATGCCGATGTTAACGCTATGACCAACGCTAGAACTATCGCTGTTTTTTTCATAATAAATTCTCCTTTAAAATAAATTTGGTATATTATACCATCGTATCAGTAGCCGAACAAACCAGTATACTGCAGGGTGGTCATTTGTGATAAGCCAAAGCCCTCCTCCTCACTTTCTACCACACCACCGTAATTTGTTATTTGGTCTTGGAACAGCCCCATATTTAAGAAAAGCATATCTGTCTGTACATTTGCTTTTACTGATACGTATGTTTTTGCGTTGCTTAGCCTAAACTCTTCACCTTTGTTGTGAATTAAATTTGACTTGTCCTTTGCGTTGCAGATATTCATTTGTATTACGTCACCTGTACGCGACAATATACCATCATCATTTACACATAATCCAATGAACATAAACACCTTTAGGTAATCCTTGTAACCAAACTTAATCATGGAAGCTACAGAACGTTTGTTGCTCTTTGATGATGTATCTATCTTTTTATCATCCATGCTTGCTCCTACTGTGGACTTGTCACCCAGCTTGTTGTTTAAGGTATCGTTTATTTTTGCGTTTATCTTTTCCTTTGCCTTTTCTGCTGTGTCGTCCACTGTGCCTTCAAGGGTTGTTGATAGGTCTTCAACTATACCATCTGTTACATCTGTTAGTGATGTTGTTATTTTGCTTACACTCTTGCCAAGAGTATCGTCATAAACCTCTTCCATTAGGTCAGCCATATAGTCCTTAACATAGGAGGTCAGCTTTTCAGTCGCTTTGTCCACCTGCTCCGTTACCACCGTGCAGATGTTGTCTGGGTCTGTCAGCGACTGTATTGGTGCAACGAACTCACTTTGAATACTGCTAATCCAGTCCATTATTTTGGCTTTAGCTCCACCTAACAGGGCTGTTTTAATATCCTCACTGATATCAATATCATCACCTATGGTGGATACCTGTCCCTTTAGGCTCTCAAATACGCTGTTTACCTTATCCACAGCGTCAGAAACCTTTGTAAACTCCTCAAACTGAAGCTCGTTAAGCTTAGACGTAAATTCACCCTTAAACTGGGTAAAGGCGGTATCCAGCAGCTCCTTGCCCTTGGCAATGGTTGCGGATTTTAAATCATCAGATAAACTAATTGCAACATTGTTAATTTCTTCCTTTGAAGCATCCGCCAGATCTGCCAATGAATTTTTAATCTTGTCCTTAACGGTGTCTATTGTTTCTTCAACAACACCCTCTATCTTTGCACCTGCATAGTCCTTTAACTCTTCACCCAGCTTTTTGCCTGTGCTTTTTATGCTAAGCACCCACGTATCGTCGGTTTTCATTACAGGGACGGTCATACCGCTTTCCATTTGGGTTAGGTCGATGGCGGATTCCGCCGCCGCCAGGGCAAGCTGTGCCACAATCTGAGCCGCCTTGTAGGGTACTACACCTAAGGTTGCCGCCTGTACTGCCAAGCCCAGGGCTTCTGTTTCGTTGCGTATCTCCGTATTGGTAAATGCGAAAATGCCGTTTAGCACAAAACGCACACCATATATGCTTGCCTTGGCATAGGTTACGTTAAGGGAGGGTGAGTCTTGATTGCCGTAAAGGATATACTCTACCTCTCCACCGTATAGATAGTTGTTGTCAGGGTTTAAGGGATAGTTGCTTAGGGTTTTGGTTTTGTCCTTAAAGCCTGCATATTTCGTTTCATCATTTAATATTCCATCTACATCACTTGGCTTGATTTTTCCACTATCAACTTTTTTAATCTCATTGCCTGACAAGTCCGTACCAGTTTTTAGACCATCTACCACAGCCTCCTGCACACGAGTATTATAGGAGAAATTGTTAAAAATATACTCCATTACATACACGTTGTCCCTGCCTGCTGTTAGGGCTTTACCTATGTTGCCAAACAGGGCGGACACTATGTTTGTCTGTTTTTCGGTGTTTTCTGACACGTTTATTTTGTCACCGTCACCATCAACGGTGTCCTTGTCGCTGGGGGTTATGCCTGTTGTATCGTCTGCTGAGCCACCCTCCTCGTCTGGGTAAGGGTGTAAGGATGGCAGATTTTCCAAAAACGGGTCAAACTTTACATTTTTGTATGTATAGCCGTACTTGTCAGTCTTTGGCTTGCCGTCGTCCTCCTTTTCCTCCCCACCGCCATCGTCACCGGAGGATTTGTCATCGTCAGCCACCTTTTTACTGCTGTTATCCTTGGAATTTTTTTTCATTTCGTCGTAGGCTTTCTTGGACTCCTCATCCTCCTCGGACACCTCCTTGGACTCTGGGAAGGTTTTGTTAAGGTAGGCTAAAAAGGAGGAGTTGCCGTATATGCCCGTTTTTACAAACTGCTTTGCTTGGTTTAGGTTGGGCATATACTTGCCACTTGCTTCTGTGTATGAGGTGTCGGTCTTGTATATGGTGTCAGGTGCTTTGTACAGATCACTAAGCTTTTCGTTAGCCTTGCTGACGGTGTAGAAGCCGTCGCAGGTTCCCTCAACCGCGGTAAGTCCTGTTACCATGGTTGGCAACAATATGATTACCATGAACAGCGTTGTTTTACAGGCTGACGTTACATCCTGTGTGCTTTCCTGTACGTTTAACATTTTTTCACCACCTTTAAATATAGCTTGTCCAAATCTTTATATGTATCAATTAACATTATTATTTCCCATTAAATTCTAATACATCTTATTATATCATAATAACATTAATTGGTACATATTAGGTGGCTAACAGCCACCTAATATGCCCTGTCACAATGTCCTTTAGTTTTTTACCTCTTTTTTGCTCCTTTGTGCTTTACAGACAGTCGCAGGGGGTTACCTCTTTTTTGCTCTTTTTTGCTCTTTTTTTGCTCTTTTTTACCTTAGTCTTTTTCGCTTTCCGGTACATATTCTCTTAGGGTTTTGCCCATTTTTAGTGCCAGCTCATCCATTTGTGAGGACAGGTTTTTGTCTTCGCTTTGGTCAAAGCATACCCAGAACACAGGTGCTCCTGTGGTTAAAAAGGTTGCGTAGCATACGTATGGATATTCTGCACTATATTTAAATTCTTTAGTAACACCTCCATACACGTCACATGAATATTTTCCCTTTGTTACGCATATTTCATATTCGTTTACCTTTGTACGCTCTGTGCTGTCCACCGTTATATTCTGGTTCTTTACGCCTATTTCATCGTCCTCCGCATATCTGATTGTTCCGTAAAACAGCTCCTTACAGGTTGGCAGGATGTCCTCCAGCTCCTTTATATCCTCATAGCCCTCTGTTAGCTGACTTACAACATAACCAGGTTCATCCTTGTAAATGCAATGTAGTAATCCGCCACCAACAGTTGAACCACCATTGTATCCCCTTGCTACATTAATCCTATATGCCGCACCCTTCATATGTGGTGAATAGGCTTCTCCCCAG
>DGFJ01000002.1:4278-15185 GCA_002391625.1 Ruminococcaceae bacterium UBA3903
CCACATAATGCCGATGTTAACGCAATAACCAACGCTAGAACTATCGCTGTCTTTTTCATAATAAATTCTCCTTTAAAATAGATTTGGTATATTATACCATCGTATCAGTAGCCGAACAAACCAGTATACTGTAGGGTGGTCATTTGTGATAAGCCAAAGCCCTCCTCCTCACTTTCTACCACACCACCGTAATTTGTTATTTGGTCTTGGAACAGCCCCATATTTAAGAAAAGCATATCTGTCTGTACATTTGCTTTTACTGATACGTATGTTTTTGCGTTGCTAAGCCTAAACTCTTCACCTTTATTGTGAATTAAATTTGACTCGTCCTTTGCGTTACATATGTTCATTTGTATTACATCGCCTGTACGTGACAATATACCATCGTCATTTACACATAACCCAATGAACATGAACACCTTTAAATAGTCCTTGTAGCCAAACTTAATCATAGAGGCTACAGACCTTTTGTTACCCTCTGTAGATATGTCGGTTTTTTTATCTGTGATACCTGCACCTACCGTTGACTTATCACCTAGCTTATTATTTAGTGTATCATTTATCTTTGCATTTATTTTTTCCTTTGCTTTTTCTGCTGTATCGTCTACTGTATCTGCCAAGGTAGCGGATAAATCATCTACTATACCATCTGTTACACCTGTTAGCTTTTCTGACAGCTTATCTACTGTTTTACCAGCTGTTTTTTCATACAAATCTGCCATATAGTCGGTAACGCTCTGCCTTAGCTTTTCATCAGCCTTATCCACCTGCTCTGTTATTACTGTGCAGATGTTGTCGGGGTCTGTGATAGCCTGTATTGGTGCAACAATATCACCTTGTATCTCACTTATCCAGCCAGTTATAGTTGATTTAGCGTCACCTAACAGTGCCGTTTTTATGTCCTCGCTAACGTCAATATCATCACCTATGGTGGATACCTTGCCCTTTAGGCTCTCAAATACGCTGTTTACCTTATCCACAGCGTCAGA
The DNA here is from genome assembly GCA_002391625.1 of Ruminococcaceae bacterium UBA3903. Taxonomy (GTDB): domain Bacteria; phylum Bacillota; class Clostridia; order Oscillospirales; family Acutalibacteraceae; genus UBA3903. The sequence continues at coordinate 5,268 of DGFJ01000002.1, forward strand.
TACCTTTGTAAACTCCTCAAACTGAAGCTCGTTAAGCTTAGATGTAAACTCATTTTTAAATTGAGTAAAGACAGTGTCAAGCATCTCCTTACCCTTTGCCAATACTGCACTCTTTAAATCTTTGCCTAGTTCATTTACTGTATCGCCAATCTTTTCCTTAGATGCATCTGCTAAATCTACTAATGAATCCTTGATTTTGTTAGTAGCTACGTCAACTGCAACCTCTACTGAATCCTTAATCTTTGCACCGGCATAATTCTTTAATTCCTGCCCTATTTTTTTGCCTGCTCCCTTTACACTAAGCACCCACGTATCGTCGGTTTTCATTACAGGGACGGTCATACCGCTTTCCATTTGGCTTAGGTCTATGGCGGATTCCGCCGCCGCCAAGGCAAGCTGTGCCACAATCTGAGCCGCCTTGTAGGGTACTACACCTAAGGTTGCCGCCTGTACCGCCAAGCCTAGGGTTTGGGTTTCGTTGCGTATTTCTGTATTGCTAAAGGCGAAAATGCCGTTTAGCACAAAACGCACACCATATATGCTTGCCTTGGCATAGGTTACGTTAAGGGAGGGTGAGTCTTGATTGCCATAAAGGATATACTCTACCTCTCCACCGTATAGATAGTTGTTGTCAGGGTTTAAAGGATAGTTGCTTAGGGTTTTGGTTTTGTCCTTGTATTTTTCGAGTGTTTTATCGCTTTCAAGCTCGCTTTTGGCGGTGGAGATGGTGTCTATTTTCTCGCCCTCTACCACAGCCTCCTGTATACGAGTATTATAGGAGAAATTGTTAAAAATATACTCCATTACATACACGTTGTCCCTGCCTGCTGTTAGGGCTTCACCTATGTGGCCAAACAGGGCGGACACTATGTTTGTCTGGTTTTTGGTGTTTTCTGACACGTTTATTTTGTCACCGTCACCATCAACGGTGTCCTTGTCGCTGGGGGTTATGCCTGTTGTATCGTCTGCTGAGCCACCCTCCTCGTCTGGGTAAGGGTGCAGGGATGGCAGATTTTCCAAAAACGGGTCAAACTTTACATTTTTGTATGTATAGCCGTACTTGTCAGTCTTTGGCTTGCCGTCGTCCTCATCCTCGTCACCATCCTCGTCACCGGAGGATTTGTCATCGTCAGCCACCTTTTTACTGCTGTTATCCTTGGAATTTTTTTTCATTTCGTCGTAGGCTTTCTTGGACTCCTCATCCTCCTCGGACACCTCCTTGGACTCTGGGAAGGTTTTGTTAAGGTAGGCTAAAAAGGAGGAGTTGCCGTATATGCCCATTTTTACAAACTGCTTTGCTCGGTTTAGGTTGGGCATATATTTCTCACTTGACTCTTCATATGAGTCATTACCCTTATATGTTTTGTTAGGTGCTTTGTACAGATCATCAAGCTTTTCGTTAGCCTTGCTGACGGTGTAGAAGCCGTCGCAGCCTGCGTCTACGGCACTTGCCTTAACCTCTTTCCAACTCTTCAAATCAATAATTTTCGTGCCGCCATAGGTAAAGCGGTTGGCAGAATCCATCGCCGCTATGAAGTTGGTCACCGTTTTTATCTTGCCGTCAATCAGTGTTTGAAGCGTTTTCACGCTTTCCAGATCGTACTCCTTTAGGGTGGACTCTATGTCAGATTCATTGGTTTTTACAAAGTTTTCAGGGTTGCTGTCCTTACCCTTTTCATTGGCAGATTCCCACTCTTTTACCTTTGTTTGGTACTCCTCTATCCTTGTACGAACGGTTTCTAAATTGCTCTTTATTGTGCTTAGCTGTGTGTTCAAGCTGTCTAGGTTTGAACGTATTTCGTTAAACTGCTTGCTTATTGTGGACGCCATTTTGTCAACCGTTGACTGTGCCGCCTTTACATAATCCTTTTGGGTTTTTATGTCTGCTTGATAATTATCTATATGTCCATGTATATTATCAAGCATTGCGTTGTAGCTTTCCTTAGTTTCCTCCAAGGCTTTGACCTTTGCGTCCTCTTTGTCAAAGATTTTTTTGTTGTCGGTGTAGCTTTGCTCATTGGCTGAGATACTATTTATGTTGTCATGCAATACACCTACGTTATTGCTTTGAAGATTTAGGTAGCTTACCTCATCTGCGGTAAGTCCTGATCGGCTGATTTTTTTGCTGCTGAATTTGTTTTCTGTGTAGGTGTCAAAGGTACAGCCCAGCTTGTCTTTAAACCAATTCTTATAGTTGTTTTCCTTTTGATTTGACCCTATTTCTGAAATGGTGCTGAAGTGTAGACTTTGCTTTGCAACATTGCTGACAGATGAATGCTCCGATGTGGTATGCCCATCATTATTTGTTATCATGGTCTCTATATTTTTTATCAGAAGTCTTTCATCGCTGCTTATATTTGTTTGGGCGGTTTCCATTTTTTCCTCAGCATCACTCCTGTTTTTCCTTGCCGTTGTCAGCTGACCTTCGGACTCTGCCCAACAGTCCCTTGCTTTCTCCAACAGCTTTAATATGTTTTTTACCTCGCTGCTGGATGCCTTTGTACGAAAGCTTTCGTACTGGCTGGCCGCCTTATTAACGTCGGTAATACTGCCGTCGGCTACACACACTGGGTCAAAAATTTTATTGTATGTAAAGCCAGAGCCGTTTATTTCTGATATATAGCCGTCCAGTGCCGCTTTTTTGTCACCTGTGGCATATTCATCTGATGACAGGCTGACATAGCCCTTGCTTATTGAGTGATTGTCAATGTCGATAAAGCTGCCGGACTTATCGTACATATACACATCATCAGAGGACAGCTCCTTTACAATGAACACCAAATTAAGTAAATTGATTTTACTGTAATTACTTCCCCATTTATCCCTGTATTTAAGCACCATATCATCATAATCATTTTCACTGCCCTTACCCCATACTATGATTTTTTTGCTGTCATCATATGGGTCGGTTAGGGCAAATTTATCAAAGATTTTGTCATATTCACGCATGGAGTCCATGGCTGTTTTACAGGCTGACGTTACATCCTGTGTGCTTTCCTGTGCCGACACCATTTTATTTACTACCTCTGACTGGGACTCTAGGCTGGAGAACGTTCGCAGTGAGTCGAAAAAGCTCATACCAAACTCCAGCGGTGCACGGTACTTCATATATTCTACAATTTGCTTCTTTAATATATCGGGGTTGCTTAAGGCACTTTTTGGCTCTGGTGTTGCCGTTATGTCCAAAATGTTCATGTTCAGGAAGTTGCTTGCGTTTGTTTCTTCCTCCCCAAACAGCGTCTTGCTAAAATCCCCTAACAGCTTATCCACGTAGGAACCGCTGTCCTCTGCTGACACCACGCCATATGATGACAGCGTGGTTTCAAAGTACCTTTTTACGTCCTCTGTAATTTCCTCCTGCGTTTTGTTTTGGGACATTGCAAACAATCCGTATACCTCTTTCAGCACTGTGTCATAGTCTGCCAGCTGAGAGTTCATCGCCAAGTCACCTGCACTGGAGATTGCTGACCTTGCCATATTTATTCTGGCTGTGTCTACTATTATTCCTCCAAACACCATGGTTGGCAACAATATGATTACCATGAACAGCGTTATAGAGCCTTGTATTCTCTTTCTTGTTCTTTTCCTCATGTTTTATACTCCCTTATTCATCGTCAGCGGAACTACCGTCTGACAAAAATCCTGAAATTTTATCTGAGAACGTATTAATTACTTTGCCAATCTCCTCAACCATCTTTCCACCCTTGCCACCCAGCTTTTGGTCAACCATAATTACTAAATCCACCGCAAAATCTGCGTTTCTAATAAAATCATCGGCATCATTAACGGTCATCAAGGCTGTAGTTGTCAGCTCATAGTCACTAGGTAATCCAACAACCTCAAAAAACTTTGGCAAGGGATATTTTTCCGTTACATCAACCTTTATGGTTTGGTAAACAATCACGTTGTCCTTTTCACAATTAACGTCAACGGATGTTGCAGGGTTCCAGCCTAGCTTTGTTCTATTTATTATTTGTTCGACCTCGTTTTCAACCTTTTTCTCTGCTTCTTTACCTACAAGATTGAAGGCTCGGTATGGTTCTATGTTGCCGCCGCATATAGAAAAATCATATGCTTCGTGGTCACCAGCTATGTCCAACCAACCTAAATCGTCCTCAGAGGAATGTGTTAACGCTTCGTAGTTTGGGTCAGAAAGGATATGTGCCCCGTATATAACACCACGTTGAGCAGCAGATTCTATGGCTGTTCGGTCATGTATTGCAAAGCTCACCACCAATATTGTACATAGTATTATTAAAATAAGGGGAAATATCATTGTATATTCTAAAACCACGTTTGCCTTTTCACTTTTTATGCAGGCGGTTATTTTTTTCACATTTATTTTTATATGTTGTGCAAATCTAAATCGTCTCATTTTTGTTCCCCACTTTTCTAAGGATTTTGTGCAACGCTGTAATTTTGCATACAGCGCTGCACTCCATTTTACTTTACTATTTCGAGCTGGCTGAACCCCAAGTAGCTACAATGCTACTTTGTGTGCCACTGGCATTCTCGCCTCTTACTAAGCTGTTCCACAAATCTCCAACTAATTTTGCAATTTGATCTCTAAAGACAAATGCCAAAACCAGTACAATACCAATGATAACCAGTGTAGCAACTAGCTCTGCACCACCCTTTTCATCATGGGTTAGCTTGTGGAAAAAGTATTTAGTTTTTGTTTCCAAATACATTAATGTGCTCTTCATTTAATTACCCCCCTTCCCCTAATAAAAGTATGTATATTCAAATTCCTAAATTGCCAACAATAGGAACAAGAATCATAACAAATATGCCAACTAAAATAAGTCCCAGAGGAATCATAAGTTTGTTAGCAGCTTTCTCACCCTGACGTCTGACAAGGTGTTTTTTTTCTTCCCAGCTATCATAGGAAGCCTTTGTAAGAAATTCAACCAATTCTTTATTACCCTTGGTTAAATTTTGAACAAGCATGGATGTAAACTTTTTTACGCTAAAGACTCCACAGCGTTCACCAAAGCTTGCATACGCATCTACTTCAGACATACCATTTTCAATGTCACTTTCTGTTTTAACCATTTCTTGATATATAACACTTTCTCCTGTGGTTGATACACTTTTCCATGCCTCGCTCATAATCATTCCAGCATTTATTAGCAATGCCATTTTTGAAAGAACCTGTGGAAAATCCCTTATTATGGATTCATCACGTTCATCTATTACGCTTACAATTTTTGTGTCTGTGTAATATACCAAAATACCTGCTGCAAATAACCCTGCTAAAATAAATATTGGGTCATTCAATATTGGGTAAAACAGCAGTGAAATCATTATTATTGTGTAAGCATATGTGACCTTTTCAGCTACATTTATTCTATAATAATAATCTGCAAACTTTTTTCCATAAATAATCTGTGCCTGTTTAATTCGTTTTTTATCTATTTCAAAATCAAATGGATACTTTATCCACTCCAAAATTGCTAAACCTACCACATAATATGTCTTAAACAAAAACTTCTTTTTATTCAAGGGCTTCACATATTCTGCATATCTTTTATTGCCGTAAAATGCAGCAATAATCCATATAATTAAGAGAATAAAATACACACCAACACATATAAATCTGCCCATATTTTCCATTTGTTTTCTCCCTTATAACTTAATATCTAGGATTTTTTTACTTATGAAATATGCAATAATAAATATAACAATTGATATTGTAACAGATACAATACCCATAACAGATGACAGATCAATTAACCCACCGCCCATGAATTTCATAAGCAGAACAAAAACAACAGGCATAACCATCATTATATTTTGTTCATTTTTTTGACCGGCCACCATTGTCTCTAATTCCATTTGAACATCTATTTTATCGCTTATTACAGTGGTTGTACTTCGGATTACATCCTTTATATTTCCACCCTTTTCATAACACGTAGAAAAAACACCCGCAAAATTTCTTACGTCATCTAGTTGACTGCGTTCAGCAAAATTCATAAGTAAATCTTCAACCTGAATATTATTATTTATACCATGTACAATGAAATCTACTTCAGAAACGATGTCAGCTTCTGGGGAGTATTGAATAAGCAGGTCGCTTTTTGCCGCTATAAAAGAATCATATATATTTTTTCCCGCACCAATTGAGGTAGATACAGCATCTAACATATCTTTAAATTGTGACAGAAGATTCTTCTTTCGTTTTTTTATAACTTGCTTCTTTCTAATTGGTATAAAAGCTAATCCACCAATCGCACCTAATACTACAGATAAAATAATATTTTCATAAAATATATATATTACTATACCACTAATTACAAACCCCATTAAAAACCACACTATTAATTTTTTAATTGTTATATCACATATTGAATAATCTGTTGCATCACCTAAAAGTCCGTTTACCTTGATATGCTGTTTTTCTAATAAATTCATTCTGACCCTCCTAGATTTTAACCTTTAATCCAGAAAGCTTTAACTTGTAATCATTAATCATTGGATTATTGGTTCTCTTTAATGTACCATGCACCTTATCAATCGTGCTTTGTTCATCCTCTTCAAAGCTAAATAGTGGATTCAATATAATCTCACCATTTTCATATCCTAATATTTCTGTAATTTCCATGGTTTTTCTTGAATGATCTCGCATTCTCGACAAATGTATAACAATATCTAGTGCTGACGAAATTTGTTGTTTTATAGCACTTAAAGGCAGCCCTTCCGAACCCTGTAATACCATTGTTTCTAAGCGGGTAAGCATATCCTTTGTGGAGTTAGCATGTCCAGTAGATAAAGAACCATCATGTCCTGTGTTCATAGCCTGTAGCATATCCAACGCCTCTGCACCACGAACCTCACCTACAATGATTCGCTCTGGTCTCATTCTCAAAGAAGATTTAATTAGGTCACGAATTGAAATTTGTCCTGTTCCTGAAGTATTTGCATTTCTCGTTTCCATACTTACAATATTATCTATACCCACAATTTGTAGTTCCGCAGAGTCCTCTATTGTTATTATTCGCTCTTCCTTTGGTATGTAGTTAGACAAAGCGTTAAGAAATGTCGTTTTTCCAGAACCAGTACCACCACTTATAAATATATTGTATTTTGCCTCAACCAAAGTTTTAAGTATATCTGCAATTTCTTCAGTAATAGAACCATATTTTATTAACTGGGATATTGTCATTGGGGTTTTAGAAAATTTTCTAATAGTAACCACAGGTCCACATAGAGAAATCGGGGGTAATACAACATTTACCCTTGAGCCATCTGGAAGTCTAGTGTCAACAATAGGATTGGCTTGATTAACCTCTCTACCTGCTAGACCAACAATTCGTTGTATAACATCCTCTAATCTTCGTTGACTTTCAAAATGTTGTTCCATTTTGCATAGCTTGCCGTCTTTTTCAATAAAAATGTTATCTGGACCATTAATCATTACCTCTGTAATTGAGTCATCCTTGAGTATAGTATCTAATAAACCAAATCCTCTAATAGAGCTAAAAACCTGCCTAACAATTTCGACCTTATCATCAATTGAAATATAAACATCTTTACAATATCTGTCATAAACCTTCTCAATTTCATTATGTAAATCATCATCAGATAGTGTCGTAAGGTTTACGTTATCAACTATATATGATTTTATTTTATAAACTATTTTTTCTAATTCTTGTTCATTCACAATATCACCTTGTATAATGAAAATACAGAATTTTCATTACCCTTTCTTTTAAAAATTAATAATAACCCTGTACAATTAACGTAAACGCTGTAAATTGGTATCGCCACATAAACTGTAATTAAATATTATCTAAAAACGCCATATTTGCAATTTGTTCAGCTATTTGCATTGGAACTGCACCATCAAACCTTGGTGTACCACCAATTGATTTCACATCATCAAATACAATTTGTTGGGCATTTTTACTACTAAATTTGTTATAAGCTATTTTCACCTTTTGTAAAAGAGGTGTTTTATTTTGTTTCTCAATAATTCCAAAAGTTTCTAATAATTTAATTGTTTTATCATTTGCAATTTTTTCACCATCTGAAACTAATATTATAGAACTAGCTACATTAAATAAAGATAACGAAATATCTTGCAGGCTAAAGTCAGCATCTATAATTATTTTTGTATATGATGTCAACTTTAACAGAGTATCAATTAATATATTTATATCCTTATCCTTTATATCTCTAATATCTAATGGTGAGCTGCAACACTCCAAGAAGTCCACCCCAACTTTCGTGTTTTTTATCAAGCTCTCTATTTTTAAGGCAATATTTGCATTGTTGCTCTTTATTGCATAAATCAGATCACTTAAATTTCCATGACCCTCAGAAACAAAGAATTCCTTACAATCGCCTAATAACTCTAAGTTAATATACAATATCTTTTCGCCTTTTTTCGCTAGACGCATAGACGAAGCGGCAGCTAAAGTTGAACTACCTGTTCCACCTGCTGCCGACATAAACAAGTAAACAAATTTATCAGATGCTAAACCTTTAGCTTCTATTTCAGAAACCTTATATGATGAATTTTCCGAAAATAAATCCAAAATTTGACTGTAAATTAATTCAATCTTTTGATATTTTCCAATCGCCTTAGCACCATCAACCTGATTAATAGATTTCTTATCGCAGAAATATGCAAAACCACAGTTTGGCATTAATACCTTCTTGTCAAAATTAATATTTTCTGCACATAAAAAAACATCAACCTTGTTATCAACCAAAAACAAATTAGCATACTGTACGTTGCTAAAGCAATGCACCTCAATTTTGTCTTGATATTTTGTATTTAAAACGGAGGTAAACCGTTCTAAATATATTTCATCACTATCTAAAATCATTAATTTAATTTTAATCATCGCTCTATCTCCTAGTATTATGATGTCATAACCTTTTAGGCTATGCAAATTGTAAACATATTTAATAAGTCTTAATAAACGCCCAGTAAATGTGAATTATAGTGTTGTAAATAGAATATCCTCTTTATCAATTGTATATAATTTAATAATTAATAATTAATATCACATTTTTTATAAACTCAACCTACCTTCATACTTGATTTTTAATTAGCAAAAGAGCCTGTCCACTGTATCAATTTTTTTAATTATGTTTTTCATTTATCCACCAAAATTGTACATGATTAATAGAACATGGTTATCATGTTAATTTGTACATAAAGATAACATAAACATTTTTAATATCACCATCTTTATAATTCTCTTTACTATTTATATATTAATCTTGTGTATACAAAATTGTAAATTACATATTTAAATAGCAACAAATTCATTTAATAGACAAACAATTAAATTATAGTAATTTTTTACATTGTTGTCAAACTTATGTTAAGTAATTGTATATATCCACAAATAGAAACACTCTTCTTTGTTTATATATAACTATATATTTTTATCCATCACCGTCTATCTACACCACAAGCTTTTATTAGTAATATCATATTATCGTTGATATTTACAAAATCTACCCCAATAAAGCCACAAAAATATATATTACTAATTTATTTATATTTAAAGATAATACCCAATAATTGATTGGTCCTTCTCACACAACATGGTGAGTGCCGCTTAGCATGCCATGCTTTTGACCGAGATTTCAATGACCCAAGTATAGTGTTCTAGCACAATATAAAAATTTACATAGTTTAAACAATTATTTTCGCTATATACTAAGACATTTCGACAAAAAACACCGACCCCCTACCTGTTAGATTTTTGATCTAATATTAGAGAGTCGGTACATTTTTATATCTGGATTTTATGATTTTTCACAACCTGCATTGTGTCGCCCTTGAGCATGCTTATTTTTACTCTTTACGTAATTTTGCAGGAAATACATTTACACAGCTATTTTTTCAGCACCTAAATTTCTTTCATGTGATTTTTGTTCTAAGCTCATATATAC
>DGFJ01000022.1 GCA_002391625.1 Ruminococcaceae bacterium UBA3903
TTAGGCAAAATTGATTTCCGTGATTGGACCAAAACTTTCCTAGACATTGAAATTTAGTTGTGATAAAATGTCTACATATGCAAATTGCCTTATATGATGCTAAGCTCTAACAAAACAATAGACAAACTATGAAATTTTTTCTACCGTCTTGACAAGGGTTAGCATAACATAAATTTTCTGCTTTGAAAGGAATGGTACTAATGAATATAGTAGTATTAGCAGGAGGATTAAGCACAGAAAGAGATGTATCCATAATTACTGGTAAAATGGTGCTAAAGGCCCTTAGGGATAAAGGTAATAAGGCTATTTTACTAGATGTGTTTATGGGCTACAATGAAGATAATATAGATGATATTTTTGACAGCCAATACGATTTTTCACAATCCATTAATGGTGTAGGTGAGGTAGTGCCTGACCTTGATGCTATAAAAGCCAGCAGAGATGGTAACCCAAATTGTTTTCTAGGCAAAAACGTTATAGAAATCTGTACAAAAGCAGACATTGTATTTATGGCATTACATGGGGATAACGGTGAAAACGGAAAGCTACAGGCTACCTTTGATATATTAGGCATAAAATATACTGGCACAGGCTATTTGGGCAGTGCGTTGGCATTAAACAAAGCTTTATCAAAAAAGTTGTTTGTAACAGGTGATATACCCACCCCAGAAGGACATCTGTTTGTAAAGGCACAACACGAAAGCCTTAATAGCTGGAACACATTTCCTTGTGTTGTAAAACCATGCTCTGGTGGTTCTAGTGTAGGTGTTTCTATAGTTAACACAAGGACAGAATTTGAACAAGCAATGGCAGACGCTTACAAATATGAGGACGAGGTTCTTGTAGAGCAATATATAAAGGGCAGAGAGTTTTCTATTGGCGTGCTAGGACATACTGCGTTACCTATTATAGAAATTCGTCCAAAAAACGGTTTCTATGATTATAAAAATAAATATCAAGCTGGATTGACAGATGATTTATGTCCAGCTCCATTACCACAGGATATTACAATAGCCATGCAAAATATGGCTGTTAAAGTATATGACGCATTAATGCTTGAAACCTATGGCAGAGTAGACTTTTTGTTGGATGAAAACAACAATATGTATTGCTTGGAGGCTAATACGTTGCCTGGCATGACCCCTACCAGCTTGCTGCCACAGGAGGCAGCGGTATTAGGATATTCTCATGGTGAGCTGTGTCAAAAAATTATAGACTTAGCAATAGAAAAGTACATAAAATAATTCACAGATTTGTAATTGGGTATTGTAAATATGGGCTGGATGTAACTGTACACTGCAAAATTTATTAAAGCTGTGTCTGTAAAATATCAATTACTAAAAAAGATAAATAAAACACCATATAAATTTTACTACTTACCATAGACTAAATGGAGGGTTACCTTATGAAAAAGCTATCAATAGCAGCATTGGCAAAAGCTTGTGGAGGGCAACTGTTCGCTACAGAAAATCCCAACAATTTATATATAAGCAATATAACAACTGATAGCCGCAAGGTATCACAAGGGTGCTTATTTATACCGTTAAGGGGTGAAACCTTTGATGGACACGATTTCATAAATCAAACCTTTTCACAGGGTGCTGTGTGCTGTTTATCTGAAAAAAAGCTTAAAACTAATAAACCGTACATTTTAGTGAAATCCTGTTATCATGCCATTAAGGATATTGCCCAATATTACCGTAGTATGTTCACCATACCATTTATTGGTATCACCGGCAGTGTAGGAAAAACCAGCACAAAGGAAATGATAGCCAGCGTACTGGAACAAAAATTTAGGGTGCTGAAAACTCAAGGCAATTTCAACAATGAGCTAGGTGTACCATTGACATTATTTGGACTAGAGGATTACCATGAGGTAGCCGTTATAGAAATGGGTATCAGTGATTTTAATGAGATGACCAGACTAAGCACTATGGTAAAGCCAGACATCTGTGTTATCACCAATATTGGTGACTGTCATTTGGAAAAATTAATTGATAGAAAAGGTGTTCTAAGGGCTAAAACAGAAATGTTTAAAAACAGAAATAGAAATGGTAAAATTTTTCTAAACGGTGATGACGATAATCTACGCACTATAGCTGATGTAGACGGTACTCGACCTGTGTTTTATGGCTTAAATAGCGACAATGATTTTTATGCTAAGAATATTAAAAATAATGGTATAGATGGTGTTAACTGTGATTTGTGCTTTGACAACCACTCTATCAGCGTTACTATACCAGCAATAGGTTCATATATGGTATCTAATGCCTTGGTAGCTGTGGCTATCGGTATACACCTTGGATTAACAAGTGAAGAAATAAAACAGGGCATTGAAAGCTATAAAACAGTGGGTAGCCGAGCTGGGGTGGTAGATACGGGCTACATAACTGTTATTGATGACTGTTACAACGCCAACCCAGTTTCGGTAAAGGGTGCCATTGACACGCTGATGAATTTACAAGGGCGGAAGGTATGTGTCCTAGGTGATATGAAGGAATTAGGAAAGAACTCTATTCAGCTACATAATGATGTGGGGCAGTATGCCGCACAGAAAAAGGTTGATACTCTAATAGCTGTGGGGACAGAAAGTACCGCTATGGCACAAGGTGCCAAGTCTGGCTGTAGCTATGTGTACCATTTTAATGATATACAAACAGCTATAGAAAATCTGGACAATATCGTTCAAAAGAGTGACACCGTATTAGTTAAAGCATCACATTCTATGAAATTTGAAAATATAGTGGCATATTTAAAAGACTTAAAGTAATAAAAAAGTTTGCAAGAAATCAGTTAATCAGGTTCATATATGTAATCCAAGTATTATTCTTAAACCACACATGTTATGTAACCAAACGTCCCCGTAGTACTACAACGGGGGCGTTTAGTTTACTAATAAAAAAGAATTCTCTCTGCTATAAAATTATGGCTCTATTCTATAATAAATGTTGGGGAAAGAAAAAATAGAGCCTGCTAAAAAAATTAAAAAATTTAAAAAAGTAGAGCATATTTGAAAAAAATCCTTTAAAATAGAAAGTGCTAACAACCTACAGAAAGGATTACAAATATGCTCTATAATTATTGTATCGAAAAACTTACAGGTTTGCAAGACATTGAGATTAAAAAAATAGAAATTACCGACAAGATTACTCATATATTTTGTGAGTTGCAGCGAAAACCACATAAATGCCCACACTGTGGTAATTTAACAGACACAGTTCACGACTATCGAAAACAGATAATTAAAGATATTCCGTCCTTTGGAGATAATGTGATAATTCATCT
>DGFJ01000005.1 GCA_002391625.1 Ruminococcaceae bacterium UBA3903
ATGTAAATAGAGAATTAGTAATTATCGTGTGGGTAATTAGGTGATGTGGTACAGGATATATAAACAATGTATACCAATACACTGTCAATATTAATTCACAAATATTACCAATAAAATTGTGATATTGCATACTTTTTTATGCTGTTTATTTGGTAAATCGCCAATGGCTATTTTTTTCCCTAAGTGTTACAATTAATTTGATAAAATATTTAAAGAAAAGAAAGAGGGAAAATTACCATGTATACATTCAAAAAAACAGCTAAAAAGCTTGTTGCATTTTTACTGTGTGCTTTGATGGTTGCCTCCTGCGGAGTTTCTGCTTTAGCAGCAGAAGCTGTAGGCAATGCTTCACCACCTGACTATGTAACAAATGCTACAGCCAAGGCGATGTGGGCACAGTGCTTAAACACCGACACCACACAAAATATCGAGGCTACACAATGGTTTGAAAAGAACGGAAAATACTATTGGTTTTTACCATCCTCAGCCGACCTAACTAATTTGGTGGTTTACCATAACTTTACTTCAGTAACGGTGAATGGTATGCCAATTATTAACGGTAACAGCTACAGTAGCTTTGAAAACAACAAGGAATATACAGTAGCAGCAGATGGTAAAACATTTACATTGGTTGTCCAAAAGGCAGAGGGCATAGGTTCAATGTTTATTACAACAGCATCAGGCTCAATGGATTATATCCATGCTAATAAGGATAACTCTGAAACCGGTCAGATGGTGTTGGTAGATGAAAAAGGTTCAGTGTCCTATGACAATGGTTTAGATACTATTAAGGGCAGAGGCAACACAACATGGGCTAATATTGCTAAAAAGCCATATAATATTAAGCTTGCAAAGAAAGCAGCTTTAATGGGTATGGCGAAAAGTAAGCGTTGGAGCCTGCTTGCCAATGGTCAGGAGCATTCCATGATTAGAAACCGTTTTATGTATGACCTTGCAAATGACGCTGGTCTTGACTATTCACCAGATTCACGTTTTGTAGATTTGTATGCCAATGGTGAGTACCTAGGTACATATCAGCTTACCCAAAAGGTAGAGCTAGGTGCTGATAATCTGGTGGATATTACTGATTTGGAAGGCAACACAGAGGATGCCGTAAAGGCAGCTACAGGACAAAAGGATGTTGACCTAACAACATACAGCAAATATTCAGCTAACAAGAGAACAGCCTTTAATATTCCTAATAATCCAGATGATATAACAGGTGGTTATTTAATGGAATATGTATGGGGTGTAGGTGAGCCTAGCAGCTTTGTAACAAAGAAAAATCAAAATGTAGATGTTAAAAGTCCAGAGGCTTGCTCGGTTAGTCAGATAAATTACATAGCTGATTTTGTACAGGATATGGAGGATGCTATATATTCGTCAACAGGCTATAACTCAAAGGGTAAGTATTACACAGATTATATTGACACCAAATCAGCAGCGATTATGTATTTACTGCAGGAGTTTTCTGTGAATATTGACGGCGGTATTTCCAGCTGTTTCTTCTATAAGGATTCTGATATTACCGGCGATGGCAAAATACACGCCAGCCCCTGTTGGGATTTTGATGTAGCGCTGGGTAATTTAACAAGCACAAAGGATGGTGTCAAAATGACATCATACGATAAATGGTTTCAAAAGGATGCTTATCTTAGCAACACCAGAGGTGTAAGAACAATATTTGGTCAGCTGTGTCAGCATTCTGATTTTAACGAAGAGGTTACAAAGCTTTGGAACGAAAGCTTTATCCCAGCCTTTAACATAGCTTTTGGCATATCAGAGCAAACAGACAGGTTAAAAAGCTTAAAGACCTTAGAAAATGAAGTGCAGTCGTCTTCTGTTTTAAATTATACCCGTTGGAATCTGTCGGACAATCTGTTGGTGGCAGAGGCAGGAGATACCCATCAACAACAAATAGCATATTTGCAAAATTGGATAGATAAAAGATATTCATTTATGAACACAGGCTTAGCTGATGTTGCAACAGCGAAAGTAACCGCTAAGGCACAGCTTGACAGTCAGTATGATGACTACAAGGCAAAGGGTTATTCTGAGGATATTCTTGGTAAAATGGCAGCAGCGGTAACGGAGGGCAAAAACAATATTGACAAAGCCACTACAACCGCAGGCGTTTCGACAGCTTTACAAAATGCATTGAATAAAATGGCTTCCTATGTAGCGGATACCGTGTATTTTGACAACTCAGAAACCCAGTGGGATAATGTATATGTATTTATGTGGGGTGGCAGCACCAATATGTCGTGGCCAGGTGTAAAGATAGCTGAGGCTGGTAAGGACGTTTTCGCTTACACTGTACCAAATGGTAATAGCAATATTATATTTAACAATGGCTTGCCAGATGGTGACGGCAAGGAACAGACTATGAATTTATTAATACCAGGCAACGGTTACATTTACAGTATTGATAAATCAACAGGTGTGTACGATGGTGATAAAAAAGGCACGGTGTATGATGGTCAATGGAAGGCATATTCACCTGAACCATCTGCTGTGGTTTACGGTGATGTAGACGATAATATGTTGGTGAACCTAAAGGACGTTGTGATATTACAGCAATATATGGCTAAGATAAGTACTTTAACAGATAATCAAAAAATTGCTGGCGATGTTAATGGCGACGAAATAATAAGCTTAAAGGATGTTGTTCTGGTTCAGCAGTATGTGGCAAAAATGATTACAAAGTTCCCGGTAGAGGATAAGGTGGCATAAAAAGATGTGATTTATGGCGGTATGGTGAAGCTATGTTGACTGTACCGCTGTTTTTCGCTTTTTTGTAACAATTTAATTATAAAAACTATTGACAAAAACCATATGCAACGATATAATATTAGACAGTGTTTTGAACTGCCTAGGTATCTGAATATGTATTTTACAGGGAGGTTTGTTATATGCTTCTTGACTTAAAAGAGGTCTTTTTAAACGATGGTAAGAGGCTTGTACAGAACTGTAGTGTAGATATGTCGGATATGGAGATAAACGGTGTAAAGCCTTTTGTTTCACCTGTAATGGTTAATGCAGTGGCAGATAATCGAGCAGGAATAGTTAAAATTACCTGTAAAGCTGATTTCACCTACTCACGACCCTGCGATCGTTGTACAACCGACACAGCTAAGGATATGAGCATGACGTTTGTTCATCCTTTGGTTGTATCCCTAAGCGGTGACCACAATGACGATTATATCGAAACTCCCGACTACACACTGGAACTGGACGATTTAATAATCGCTGATGTTTTGTTGGAAATACCGTCAAAGCATTTGTGTTCAGAGGATTGTAAGGGCTTATGCCCAATATGTGGCACAGACCTTAACCGAACAACGTGTAGCTGTGACAGCAGTCACATAGATTCTCGATTAGAGATTCTAAAACAATTAATAGATAATGATTAAGATAGCTCAACTGTAATATATTAAAGCAAGGAGGTGCTGATTGTGGCAGTACCAAAGAGAAAAACATCACACGCTAGAAAAAATAAGAGACGTTCAACTGTTTGGAAGATGGATGCTCCTAACCTAATGAAATGCCCTAACTGTGGTGAGTACAAAACAGCTCACAGAGTTTGCAGAAACTGTGGTTTCTACAATGGTAGAGAAGTAGTTAAGAAAGAAGCATAATTTTTCTTAATTCTCGTTATTAAGATAGAGAAGGAGCATATGTATCCTTCTCTATCTTTTTTTCATTTTATAATCTAGATACCTGTTTTTCCAAAAATTAGTTATGCAGTGTATAGGGACATAAAAATGTCAATACTAAGCATTTAAGAGTGATAGAGTGGGAATGTATTGAATGTACTACAAAACAGGATATATAATGTAAATGCAAGCGAAATACACTTAATGAAAACAAAGGCTGTTAACAGCGGAATCTAATATAGACATACGACAGGGACTATCAAAGTTTAGGTCGTCAGATATTATGTAAAACTTGATTTGTCAGCAGCGGTCTGTGAAGTAAAAACGTCACCTTAGTGATGAAGGGCTCACAGAACTTAAAGCAATAAATAAACTGGATAACTATTTATATTTGTTGATAATATCGGTTTAATTTTAATCTAAAAACAAACCTTATAGGTGGTGTGGATATGGCAGTAAAAATTCAAAGCGTAACACCCAACAGCTATGCTGACAATTGTGGCATACAGCCACTGGAAAGCTTGCTTTCTATTAATGGTAATGAAATAATAGATGTTCTGGACTATCGCTTTTATCAAATAGCTAAGGATATGAATTTAGTTGTACAGGACAGCGTAGGCAATACACGCAGGGTTCATTTTAAAAAATCAGAATACGATGAAATAGGTTTAGAGTTTGAAACGTATTTAATGGACAAGGAACATTCCTGTAGAAATAAATGTGTTTTTTGCTTCATCGACCAATTGCCAAAGGGCATGAGGGATACCTTGTATTTTAAGGATGATGATTCAAGACTATCATTTTTATTTGGTAACTACATCACCCTTACAAATCTTTCAGACCATGAAATTAACCGTATCATTAAAATGCATATTAGTCCAATTAATATTTCTGTTCATACAACTAACCCAGAGCTTCGTGTGAAAATGATGGGTAACCGTTTTGCTGGTTTGGCATTGGACAAGCTGTACCGTTTTGCACAGGCTGGCATAAAAATTAACTGCCAAATTGTGTCCTGCCCTGGCATTAACGATGGTGAGGAATTAAAACGAACATTATCAGACCTAGAACAGCTGTACCCAGCGGTAGAGTGTGTAGCTATAGTGCCTGTGGGCTTAACCAGATACCGTGATGGTTTGTTCCCGCTAGTTCCATACACACAAAAAACAGCAGAAGAAACCTTACAGATTATTGAGTACTTTGGTAACCAATGCAAGGAAAAATATGGTCAACGTATAATCTATGCTGGTGACGAATTTTATCTTAAAGCTCAGCGAAAAATGCCGGATGCAGATTTTTATGAGGATTTTGACCAGCTGGAGAATGGTGTTGGAATGTTAGCGCTGATGAAGGATGAGGTAACATACACCTTAGGCTTTACAGCGGGCTACAATGATACAGAAAAAACAGTTACGTTGGCGTGTGGCACAGGTGTTGAACAATTTATGAGAGATTTACTTAGCAATGTGACGGTTAAATTTCCAAAGGTGAAAATTAATGTTGTAGGTATAAAAAACGACTTCTTTGGTGGTGGCATTAACGTATCAGGCTTGGTAACAGGTGTAGATATTATTAACCAGCTGCGTGGCAAGGATTTGGGCTGTAAGCTGATTTTTCCATCTGTTATGCTTAGACGTGAGGGCGATGTCTTTTTAGATGACACCTCAATAGACGATATAGAAATGGCGTTAAACGTTCCTTGTGTACCTGTAAATAATAACGGAGAACAACTATTGATGACAATTTTAAAGGATTGATTGAGATTTTATATCCTTTTGTGTTATGATAGTTACACAGCTATAAATAAGAAATTATATGGGCGTACTGCTCATTTAAAAATATATGAACTGGAAGTGATAAAATGTCAAAGCCTGTAATAGCCATAGTTGGCAGACCAAATGTAGGAAAATCTACATTATTTAATAAGCTGGTAGGCAGAAGAATATCTATAGTAGACGATACACCAGGTGTTACCCGTGACAGAATATATGGTGAAGTTGAGTGGCTTAATAAAAAAGCAGATTTAATAGACACAGGTGGTATAGAACCATATTCTGACGATATTATATTAAAACAAATGCGTAGACAAGCAGAGCTTGCCATAGCCGCAGCTGATGTTATTATTTTGGTAACTGACCTAAGGTCTGGGCTGGTGGCTACAGATATGGATGTTGCCACTATGCTTCAAAAAAGTGGCAGACCTGTTGTTTTATGTGTAAATAAGTGTGACAAAATAGGAGAGCCAGACCCAGAGTTTTACGAGTTTTACAATTTGGGTATAGGAGAACCCGTTGGTGTTTCCTCTGTACATGGTCATGGTACAGGAGATTTATTAGAGGCAGCGTTTAGCTATATTCCAGATGAGGCGTGGGAGGAAAGCGACACAGAGGTGATCAGCGTCGCTGTAATTGGCAAGCCAAATGTAGGTAAATCGTCATTGATAAACAAAATAGTTGGTGAGGATAGGTGCATTGTTTCAAACATTGCCGGTACTACAAGGGACTCTATTGATACCACCATTACAAACAGCCACGGAACCTTTAACCTTACAGATACAGCGGGCTTGCGTAAAAAAAGCAGGGTAGACGATATTATCGAAAAATACAGTATACTAAGGGCTAAGATGGCTATCGAGCGTAGCGACGTTTGCGTTATTATGATAGACGCACAGGAGGGCTTTACAGAGCAGGATTCCAAGGTGGCAGGCTTGGCTCATGAGGCAGGCAAGGCGTGTATTATTGCCGTTAACAAATGGGATGCCGTAGAAAAAGATGGTACTACCATGGCAAACTATCGCAAAAAGCTAGAGGTGGATTTTGCTTTCATGTCATATGCACCAATGATTTTTATCTCTGCGAAAACAGGTCAGCGACTGGATAAGCTGTTTGAGATGATTAAACAGGTAGCAAACTCAAATGCTATGCGTATAAAAACAGGTACGCTTAACGATTTGTTGGCACAGGCAACAGCTAGGGTACAGCCACCTACGGATAAGGGCAGACGATTGAAAATATTTTATATGACACAGGCGTCCACAAAGCCGCCAACATTTGTTTTCTTTGTAAATAATGGAGATTTGTTTCATTTTTCATACCAAAGATACCTAGAAAATAGAATACGTGATACATTTGGATTAGAGGGTACACCTATGCGTTTTGTTGTTCGTGAACGAGGTGACAAATAGTACGATGAATGAAAGACCAATTCTTGAAAGAGGTTTAGATGCTAATACATTTAAAAGCTATTATTATCTTAAGGATGAATTAGTTGCTTTTTGCCGTAAAAATGGTTTGCAAGCAAGCGGAGGAAAGCAACAGCTGACACACCGTATCGCTTACTTTTTGGATACTGGTGAAAAGCTAGTATCTGTTAATAAGAGAAATGTGCCTGTTAACATTTGTAATATAGCAAGGGACAGCATAATAGAAAATGACTTTGTTTGCTCAGAAAAGCACAGGGCTTTTTTTAGGAAAAACCTAGGCAATTCCTTTACGTTTAATGTGTTGTTTCAAAAATGGCTAAAGGAAAACAGCGGGAAAACCTATGGTGATGCTATTGAAGCTTACCATAAAATTTTAAGAGAAAAGAAAACTAAAAAAGTACCAATTGATAAACAGTTTGAGTATAACACATATATAAGGGATTTCTTTAGCCAAAACAAAGACAAAAATCTATCAGATGCTATAAAATGCTGGAAATATAAAAAGAGTATATCAGGAAATAATAAGTATGATATTGCAGATTTAGAAATACTAAGCATTAATAGTATAGAGGAGTAATTATAAAATGGGAAATTCTTTTGTAAATTTTATTTTGGAAAATTGGTTAAGAATTTTGCTGGCAATAGTGGCAGCGTATGCACTTGGTAGCCTTAGCTTTTCCATCATGATTACAAAAAAGGTAACAAAAAATGCCGATATTAGAAAGATGGGAAGCGGTAATGCAGGCTTTACAAATGTTTTACGTTCAGTTGGTAAGGGACCTGCTATAGCAACAATAATTTTGGATTTTCTAAAAGGCGTAGCGGCTGTATTTATAGGTGGATTAATATTTTCCTCTATTTTTGCAGTTAATACACAACAGCAGTTAGAATTTATTACATATGGTAAGTATCTAGGGGGTATTTTTTGCATATTAGGTCATATGTACCCAGTGTTTTTTGGGTTTAAAGGGGGCAAGGGCGTAGTAACTACCGCAGCGTTAATGGCAGTGG
Organism: Ruminococcaceae bacterium UBA3903; assembly: GCA_002391625.1. GTDB lineage: Bacteria > Bacillota > Clostridia > Oscillospirales > Acutalibacteraceae > UBA3903. Next base: position 7,870 of record DGFJ01000005.1, read on the forward strand.
TGGATTGGCGAGTTTTTTTATGCACCCTTGGTGTATTCTTAGTTGTATTCCTAATTTCTAAAATCATTTCATTAAGCTCCTTAGCAGGCGCTGTGGCATATCCAATAATCACCTTTTGCTTTGTGTATTTTATAGATTATGTGCCATCTCAGGCAGCGGCAGTACCTGTTTCTATGCTGTTTGTAATATTGTCGACAGCCTTTGCATTTGGAATAGGCTTGGTTGTGATTGTAAAGCATAGAGCTAACATTAAGCGTATAATTAACGGTACAGAAAAAAAGATTACGGCTAAAAAATAAGGCATATATCCTGTTATGAAAATTGACATACATATATATTTGTGATATGTTAAAAGAAAAGTGCCATAGTAAATTGGAGGTATCTGTATGATTTGTAAAAGATGCGGTTATCAGTTTGATAATGGAAAGTTTTGTCCAGAATGTGGTTTTCCTGTTGCTGAGAAAAGCACATGCATAAACCCTAAGGATGACAAAAAGGGCGATGCTTATGGACAAAACGGTGATACACAGGATGTTTATATCTCTGGTAAAGAGTATAAACAAGAAAACCGTGATTACGGTGATAACTTTAATGATATAGAAGGCGAAAATACTCAGCAGGCAGAACCTCAGTATGGTGAACCGTACAATGAACAATATGACAATAATGTTCAGTATCAGCAACCACCCCAACAGCAGTATAGTCAACCATATAATGATGGTTATGAAAACGGTGGATATAATGGTCAACCACAGGTGTATAATCAACAACACAATAAGCCATATCGGCAGCATGGTTCTGTACAAAACAATAAGAAAAGCAAAAATGGTAAGCAGAAAAATAGTAACACTACAGTAATCGTCACTATGGTGATTGCCATAGTAGTAATAATATTAGCTGTTGTTTTCTTTGCTTTTTCATCATGTAAGTCTAATGGTAATCAAAATGCTACCAACCCAACAGGTGCTACTAATACTACACAGGGGGCTACACAGCCGATTACACAGCAAAAAACGGAAAACGTTACCCAGCCACCAGCACCTACCAATCCACCGGCTACCCAACCGCCAGCACCAACAAACCCGCCGGCTACCCAACCGCCAGCACCAACAAACCCGCCGGCTACCCAACCGCCAGCACCAACCAATCCACCAGCTACTGAACCAGAACCAGCTACAAATGAACCAATAACTGCTGAATAACAGAAATAAAGCTGCATCGAATATTACCTTCGGTGTAGCTTTTTATTTAACTCAGCTAAGGTGGTTTACTCGCTATACTAAACAGTAATGGAGTAATAGATAAGCTAATAAGCATCTTTTGTCAGCATATGGTTGTCTTATGCTTCGTATAACAAATAACATTTGCAAATTTATTTGCCAGCTTATTAAGATTAACAGCCAAGAAAACTTAATAAACTATTTTTAGGTGTAAAGACTTTAATGTATAAATCTGTTAAAGACACCTAACCTTAATCATAGAAAGCTATAAAGGTATCACTGACAGACTTCTGTGGATTCGTTAACATTTAAAGATTGAAAATATGCCTACTATATGTTAAAATTTAACCAATAAATAAAAGGGTGATGAATATGGGAAAACGGTATTTGGAGATAGGTAAGATAGTTGGTACACATGGTATTAAGGGCGAGCTGCGTGTTGAGCCATGGTGCGATTCCCCAGATTTTTTAAGTGATTTTAAGACGCTGTATATGGGTAAGGAAAAGGAGGAGCTAGCGGTTAAGTGTCGTCCACATAAAAATATTTCTATTGTTACTGTACAGGGTATAACAGCAGTGGAGCAAGCAGACCTGCTTAGAGGTAAAATATTATATATGGATAGAAATGACGCTAACCTAGGTGAAGATGTGTTTTTTATACAGGACATTATTGGCTTGACAGTAAAGGATGTAAATAACGGAAATATATACGGAGAGATAACAGATGTGCTGAAAACAGGCGCTAACGATGTGTACCAAATAACGGACAGTGAAAAAAATAACTTTCTAATACCTGTTATTAATGACGTGGTTAAGGAGGTTAACATTGAACAGGGCTTTGTTGCTATCTGTCCAATAAAGGGGATTTTTGAAGATGAGGATTGATATTGTCACCTTATTTCCTGATATGTGCAACAGCGTGTTGGGCGAAAGTATTATTGGCAGAGCCAGAAAAAATGGTGCTATAGAAATTGAATGTCATCAATTGCGTGACTATGCATATAATAAGCATAGGAGAGTAGACGATACTCCTTATGGCGGTGGTAGGGGAATGGTAATGATGTGCGAGCCTATTTCTCAATGCTTAACAGATTTAATTAATAAAAATGAAAAAAAACCACATATTATATATATGTCACCACAAGGTACTGCTTTAACGCAAAACAAAGTAAAGGAACTATCCACATATGATAATCTATGTATATTGTGTGGCCATTATGAGGGTGTAGACGAGCGTGTGCTGGATGAATACGTAGATGAACAAATATCTATCGGCGATTACGTATTAACAGGCGGTGAGCTTCCAGCGTTGGTTTTGGCTGATGCTATTAGCCGTATGGAGCCTGGTGTATTGTCTGAGGAAGAATGCTTCACACAGGAGAGTCATTATAATGGGCTGCTGGAGTATCCACAGTACACTAAACCTGCGGTTTGGAATGATAGAATGGTTCCTGATGTGTTGTTGTCTGGTCATCATGCAAATATTGAAAAATGGCGGAATGAACAGTCGTTATTGCGAACCGCTATCAATCGACCTGATATGATAAAAAAATATAAATTAAGCGATAAAGATACAGAGCTTTTAAAAAAATATATTAAAAAATAGTCGAGAAAACTATATATTAATGATATTAATTTTATGAATAAATACTTAATAATATCCATTATGATGAAAGTGAGTTTAAAATTTTATGTAAAATGCACAATAAAGTGGCGTTTATTGCTACCCACAATAGGCTATCGATATGAAAATTAAATAATCTATTGACGGTGTTCTTCATTGTGTTATAATAACTACATACCCTTTAATAAGACTAGGGATTGAGTACACATTTTTCATATTATTGAAAAAAATAAATTAGTGAGAGGGATTTTACTATGTACGTTAAAGAAGTAGAAGTACAAAACCAGGTTGGATTACATGCACGTCCTGCAACATTCTTTATTCAGAAGGCTAACGAGTTTAAATCATCTATTTGGGTAGAGAAGGAAGAAAGAAGAGTAAACGCTAAAAGCTTATTAGGTGTTCTTTCTTTAGGGATTGTTGGTGGAACAACAATTAAAGTTATTGCTGATGGCAGCGATGAAAATGCAGCTGTAGAGGGCTTGGTTCAGCTGGTAGAGTCTGGCTTTGCGGAGTAATAGTAATTTATACTTAGATTGAAGGGTGGTTTTGTAACCGCCCTTTTGTTTTTTTGCATCGTTTTAGGCGGTGCATTTTTTGTATAGAATTTGAGCCCATATATTCTAAAGATATGTCTTAAGGGCTTTGAAAACTGTATCATAAATATTAGCAAGGAATAAAAGCGTTTTAGTGCAAACAATGTATATAAAATAATGAGCTTAGGTGGTGAATAACTATGGATGACAGAATCAAGAGATTACGTGATAAAGCAATGGCGTTACCCCTTGAACCAGGTGTGTATATAATGCGTGACAGCAGTGGTAAGATTATATACATTGGTAAGGCAAAGGCTTTGAAAAATAGAGTTAGCCAATATTTTGGTTCACAAAATAATCATGCCACCAAGGTGCGTCGTATGGTGGAAAACGTTGACGATTTTGACTACATTATCACTGACAGCGAGTTCGAGGCTTTAGTGCTAGAGTGTAGCTTAATTAAGCAAAATACCCCTCACTACAATATTTTATTAAAGGATGATAAGGGGTATAGCTATATAAAAATAACTAAGGAGAAATGGCCACGCATTATGGAAACAAAGCAGGTGGTGGACGACAACGCTGAATATATTGGTCCATACATGAGCTCATATTATGTAAAAAATGCAGTGGATCAAGCACACAAAATTTTTAAACTGCCAACCTGTAGCAGAAAATTCCCACAGGAGATAGGTAAAGGTAGACCATGCCTAAATTATCATATAAAGCAATGCGCTGCCCCCTGTAGAGGTAAGGTGTCCAATAAAGAGTACAGGAAAAATGTTAACGATGCCGTTGCTTTTTTAAAGGGAAGCAATAGCCTTAACATAAAGGAGCTAACCCGCCAAATGAACGAGGCTGCGGAAAATTTAGAATTTGAGCGTGCTGCTAAAATTCGTGACAGAATTTCCGCAGTTGGAAAAATGCAGGAACGACAAAAGGTTGTACAAACAAAGGTGAAGGAGCAGGATGTTATAGCATTGGCTACAGATCAGGAACGTGGCTGCTTTGAGGTGTTTAGGTTTTCTGGTGGCAGATTATGTGACCGTGAGTATTTTATTATTTCTGATGTTGGTGATGAACAAACAGCTCGTGGAGAGTTTATAACTGGATATTATTCTATGCGTGATAATATACCATCTAGGATTACCGTTGATGGTGAGGTGGAGGACGTGGAAACCATAGAGCAGTGGCTATCACAAAGGGCAGGACGAAGGGTGACCATTTCCATTCCTCAAAAGGGCGAACAGCTACGATTAGTACAGATGTGCCATAGCAATGGTGTTGAGCATATAGCACAGGCAAAGGGTATGACAGGTAAACAGGCATCTGTGTTAGAGGAGCTGGCAGAATTGCTGGGAATGTCAAGGTTGCCAGAGTATATAGAATCCTACGATATATCTAACCAAAACGGCACGGAAAACGTTGCAGGTATGGTGGTGTTCCAAAATGGTAAACCGCTGAAAAAAGCGTATAGAAGATTTCAAATAAAGACTGTGATTGGACAGGATGACTACGGTTCTATGCGTGAGGTTATTGCTCGTCGTTTAGGGGAGTACGAAAAGCTAAAGGATACTGGCACAGGCTTTGGCAGACTGCCTGATTTGATACTGCTGGACGGCGGTAAGGGTCATGTGGCTGCCGTAGCACCTATTTTAGAACAATTTGGTGTGGATATACCTTTGTTCGGAATGGTAAAGGATGACAAGCACCGAACAAGAGCTATAACAGACAGTGGAGATGAAATAGGAATTAATTCTAAACGCAAAGTGTTTACACTGGTTTCCAGCATACAGGATGAGGTGCATCGCTTTGCTATTGGATACCACAGATTGAAAAGAAAAAAGAGTACAATAAACAGTACGCTTACAGAGATAGATGGCATAGGTTCTGCCAGAGCAAAGGCGTTGCTAAAATATTTTGGTACTATAAAGAATATAAAAGAGGCGGATATAGAGGAGCTACAGGCTGCCCCTACAATGAATAAGCCTGCCGCCGTTACATTGTATAATTATTTTCATAATGATGATTAACAAGATTTGCAATTAAAATTTTGCTGTTGTCAACAAGGTTTGTTGACTGTAAAGGTTGACATATAAGGGAAAATGAATGATAATAGTATCAATAAAATGCAGAAAGAAAAGGTATTGCAATAATGAGAGTCATTACAGGAACAGCAAAGGGCAGACGATTGGAAACACTGGAGGGTGCAGACGTTAGACCTACCACTGATATGGTGAAAGAAGCTGTGTTTAGCGTGCTGCAATTTAATCTGCCTGGCAGATGCTTTCTAGATTTGTTTGCAGGCTCTGGTCAAATGGGTATTGAGGCTCTTAGCCGTGGTGCTAGGGAGGCGTACTTTATTGACGGGGGTAAACGTCCTATAGATGTTATAAAGAAAAATATAGAGGCTACTAAATTTCAGGACAAGGCAAAGGTAATTAATACGGAGGCCGCCAGCTTTTTGATGAGAACTAACGAAAGCTTTGATATTGCCTTTTTAGACCCACCATATGGCACAGGTGTTTTGCAGGAAACCCTGCCTTTGGTTGCGGCAAAAATGAACAAAGGTGGCATAATTGTTTGTGAAAGTCCACAAAATGAAGAATTACCAGCAAAAATCGACAATTTTATACTTGACAGAAATTATCGCTATGGTAAAATAAAAATAAGCACATATTGTCATGAGGAAGTGACGGAAGAATGAGAACGGTAATATGCCCAGGAAGCTTTGACCCCGTTACATTGGGTCATGTGGACATAGTAACCCGAGCGGCTGCTATGTTTGACCATGTTATTGTGGCGGTGTTTGTTAATTTGTCGAAAAAGCCCAGCTTTACTATGGACGAACGCATTACTCTGTTACAAAAGGCACTGATAGGTGTAAAAAACATAGAGGTTGTTGGTGTTAACGGTTTGTTAGCGGAGTATGCTAAGGAACGGGATGCGTGTGCCGTTGTTAAGGGGCTGCGGGCTGTATCCGACTTTGAATATGAATTTCAGATGTCATTGACAAACAAAAAGCTAAACCCCGAGCTTGAAACTGTTTTTTTGACTTCCAGAGCAGAGTATATGTACCTAAGCTCCAGTATAGTAAAGCAGGTGGCTATGTTAGACGGAGATATCACTAATTTTGTTCCACAATGTATTCATGGCGAAATAAAAGAAAGACTTGGTTCCAAAAAATAAGTATAGTCACTACGGTGATAGCCTGTAATTTTTTTTGGAGTACAATACATAAAGGATGGTTGATAATATGAAGGTTGAAGATTTGATTATTGAATTAAGAGAAGTTGTAGACGATGCTAAGGTAATGCCTTTGTCAGGTGGCAAATGTATACTGGATATTGAGCATGTTAGAGAAATCTTAGATGATATTGAAGAAACATTGCCACAGGAGGTACGTCAAGCAAAGGCTATTGTGGCTGATAGAAGTCAGATTATTGCTGATGCTAAGGGCGAGGCTGAAAGCATTGTACGTTCCGCTGAGGAGCGTAAAAGAAGCTTGGTTACACAGAATGAAATTGTACGTCAAGCACAGGCTGAAGCTAACGACATTATTACAGATGCAAAAACTAAGGCAAAGGAAATGCGTAAGGCTGTTAACGAGTACGTTGACGACATTATGAAACGTACAGATGAGATTTTAACACAGCAGGTTAATGAGGTTAAAAAGACAAGACAAAGCCTAAAAGCCAGTCAAAGAACAGGTAATTAATTATAAATTTTTATGATTAATATATGATTTTTTATGGGAAGCTTTCTGTGGAAGGCTTCCCATTTTTTTCGTTACCTTTGCCGTTTGAAATATTAGGCTTTATACTAAACTATATGAAGTTTTTATGTCATAATGCTTTGTATGCAAAAAAACTTCTATAAATTCCATATATTATCTTTTAGATTAGTGTTACAAAGTCAAAATATGTTATTTGTAAATATCTACATAAACTTAGATATATATTTGTTAATGTTTTTTGTTATATTATTATAATATAACTTGAATTATAATAAAATCTGTGGTATATTTGAGTTAGAATAAATTTTTAAAATAAAGGGGGAAAAAATGTTTAAAAAAGTAATGATAAATATTCTGCTTTGTTTTTTGTGTACATCTATCACATGTGTAAGTGCAATATCAGTAAATGCACATGAACTGACCCCAAAAGCTCTTCCAAAAAATCTTACCTATAATTCTGATATGCGTTTAACCGTAGCTGAAATAACGTATGATATGACGCAGGTTATTAATATTAATTATCGAAATCAGTTAAGTTATGCTATAAATGATTGGGAATGGTATGATAATGGTCATGTAAGTCTACGGAGCACCCCTGGATTAGCCAATGTATATGCTACGTTCTATGATTCGTATCCTAGTAGCTTTCATAAGGATTCAGTTGCTGCAACATCATTTACAAATTATTCTGAAAACCAATCTACGTGGAGTTATTCTAGACCACTAATGGGTCCAGTATACCGTGAGGATAATTTAACAAAGATAATAAAGTGTAAGGTGTATGCTAATGTAAAAAAACAACGAAGTAGTAATTTTAATAACACAGATATTCATAAATCGTGGACACACGAGATTGGTCATACTCTAGGATTAAACGACACAAATGACGGAACTGTAAGTGTTATGAAACAGGGCAAGGGAAGTTCATTTGGATGGGCAGAATATTGGAAACCACAAAATCATGATAGGGATGATTTAAGAAGATTTAATTATAGATACTGGTATACTTAATTATAGATACTAGCTTTAGGAGGCTGTTATATGAAAATTTATAAAAAATATGTTGCTCTTATATTTACTGCTTTATTATTAATTCTATGCTTTTGTAGCTGTAATACGCAACCCTCCTCTGATAATAAGTCCACTCAGGCTGCTACCCAAACGGCGACATCTGAAGATGCAAAATATGTTGGGTCGAAGGTATTAAATTATGATAAAGAGGTATATGAAAATATCGACGAAATTATAAAAGATACCGAGGTTGTTGTATTGGCACACTTTATTGATACGCCTAGGGTGTTGACAGAGCATTTTGACTATGAAACCACCTTGTATTGCACTGTGTTTAATATGGTGGTAGACGAGGTGATAAGGGGCGAGTATAATCAGTCATCAATTCCTGTAAAACAAACGGGCTTGCCTGATAGCGATGAGATGGAAACGAAAGTAAAAGCCAATCAACAATACGTTTTATTTTTAAATAAAGAACAGTATGACGAAAATACAACCGTATACGAACCATCAGGTATAGAACAGGGTGTTGTTATGGTAAATAATGATGGTACGCTTTGCTCTTACTCCGATGAAGGCTTTATGCCACAATATGATGGAAAAACATTAGAAACACTAAAAAATAATATTGCAAGCATTAAATAATTAGTGCTGTATTTTGTAAATGCATAACTCCTTGCGAGTTTTTAGGGGAAGTTTTCTGCGGAAAGCTTCCTCTTTTTTTGCTGCAAAAACAAATTTAGACGTGAGTTTTTCATATCAATATTAGTAATATGTTAAAAATATTTTGCGTTGAAAAAATTAATTGCAAATTATGCAGTGTGACTATTGCATTTTGATTTTATATGGATTATAATTGAAACACAAAGTGACACTTTAGACCACTTTGTGGCACATATTAGCATTTTTATTATCTTTATGACATGGATGTGGCGTATTTTGTTTATAGGTACTTACCAACATAACATTGACGCAAAAGGACGCGTTATTATGCCAGCTAAGTTCCGTGAGGAGCTTGGGGAAGCTTTCTATGTCACAAAAGGACTTAATGACTGCTTGTTTGTGCTGTCATCAGAACAATGGGATAACTTTATGGCTAAGCTTAGCTCTCAGCCAATGTCCAAGGTAAAGGATGTTTCCCGTTTTTTCTGTGCTGGTGCGGAAAAGGCTGTTCCAAATGCACAGGGTAGGATATTGATACCAGACCATTTGCGTAAATATGCCGCCCTAGACAAGGAAGTAACCGTAATTGGCACGGGTAATCGTGTTGAGATATGGAATACTGATAAATGGAACAATTTTATAGATAGTCAATCACAAACAAATATTTTGGAAGCCATGGAATTGCTGGAATTGTAATAGGAGGTGCAGACTGTGGAATTTTCCCATAAGCCCGTACTTCTTAACGAAACTATAAATGCTTTAAACATTAAGCCAAATGGTGTATATGTTGATGGTACAGCAGGTGGCGGTGGACACTCAGAGGAGATTTTAAAAAGATTATCACCACAGGGCAGATTAATATCAATCGACCAAGACCCAGATGCCATTTTGGCGGTTACTGACAGATTATCAAAGTACAGCAGCTCAATAATTTGCAAAGGTAACTTTTCTCAAGTAGATACTATTGTGAATTCCTTAGGCATAGAAAAAATTGACGGAATAATGCTGGATATTGGTGTGTCATCCAAACAGCTGGATACACCAGAAAGAGGCTTTTCGTTCCACAATGATGCCCCATTGGATATGCGTATGAGTCAAAGTGGCACGTCTGCATATGATTTGGTTAATGGTTTACCCTATGGAGATTTAATAAGAATTATTAATCAATACGGGGAAGAAAAGTTTGCAAAGCCAATAACCAGAGCTATTATTCAGCATAGGGAAGAAGCACCAATAAAAACAACTCTACAGCTGGCAGAGATTATAAAGGGCGCTGTTCCTGCAGCGGTCAGACGTGAGGGCCATCCCGCACGAAAGACATTCCAAGCGTTGCGAATAGCGGTGAACGGTGAGCTTGACAGATTAAAGGATGGTTTGGAAAACGGTTTTAAGCTGTTAAATCCACATGGCAGAATGGCTATCATTACTTTCCATTCTTTAGAGGATAGAATAGTAAAAAAGCAGATGGCACAGTGGTGCATAGGCTGTACCTGTCCAAAGGATTTTCCGGTATGTGTTTGTGGTAATAAGCCTAAGGCACAGCTGGTTTTTAGAAAGCCTATAACAGCCAGCCAACAGGAATTGACAGATAACCCACGCTCTCGCAGTGCAAAGCTAAGAGCAGTAGAAAAAAATATTACAAGTTTGTAAAAACTTTGCGAAAACCATGGAAAAATACTTTGACAAAGGGTACTGTGTGTAGTAAACTATATATAGTAAATAAGTGCTTTTAAATCATGTTTTTTACCATATCTTGTAGAAAATATCACATTTTGGTATAAATGTTAAGATTATATATATAAATCATAGAATTGGTTACAAAAATAATACAAGCTTAAGATTTTGGTTAGATAAAAATATGTGGATACGTTAAAAAGTGTCCCTACAAATTTAGAAAAAACATTAAACGATAATTAATAATAAGATGGTTACATATATGTGAAGGTATATGGATAATTATGAGGTGTAGTAATGGCTTTTAGAAATAGGAATGAAGCTTATGATATTAGCCTTTTTGAAGCTGCTGAAACAGATGATAAAAAGGCAGATAAAACAGATAACAAGGTTTTAAATATACCTAAAGAAAAATTTATAACAAAGGCTAACGCTAAACGCAGAGTTAAACAGATGATTACAGGTGTGTGCGTTGGTGCGGTTGTCACAGTTTTTGTAGGTATAATTATACAGGGACAGGTTCAGTTAACTGAGCTTAACCAACAAATTAGTAATGCCAATGATACGTTGGCAGAACAGGAAAGCTTATATACACAAACGCAAATGAAGGTAGAGTCAAAGCTTTCATCCACAGTAGTTGAGGAATACGCACAAAGTAAATTAGGTATGACCAGAGCCGACAACTACCAAAAAACATACATAAGCTTATCTGATGCAGATAAGGCAGAGGTGGCAGAACCAGACAGTGGCAATGTGTTTGATGCTATTGCTAATGCTGTAGCAGGCTTGTGGTCATAAGTGATTGTTATGTGCAATAAACATATATAAGGAAATGATTGAGCGGTTGTAACAGGGGCGGTTACTGTTAACTTGTCCCACTGTAGGTTTAGCTAAAGGATGTATCTTTTATAGATAACCTTAGCTATCCTTTGGTTGCAACCCTTATTTTTTTAAATTCCAGTAAACCCACGGCAGATACGCTTTATAAGCTATGAATACGAATATTTAAAAGGACGGTGGATAAAGGCTTTCCGTAGCTTGTCTATTGTTCTAGTATTATTTAGTATGAGTGGGCAACAGCTGTTTTTTGATTAATGACAGGTGTATTTTACTGTAATTTTAATATAGCAAAAATTATACTTAGGAGATGAAGTCCTATATGGCGAAAATAGGTAGCAGTAATATGCTGTACCGCAGAGGGATGGCAGTATTACTTATAATACTGGTGCTGGGCTTTGGTACAGGAGTTTTTCGGTTGGTACAGCTTGGGATATTTGATGGAGAAGAGCTACAGCAAAGGGCGGTAGACCAACAGCTTAATGACACTACAATCAGTGCTAAACGTGGCACAATATATGATACTAATGGAAAGATTCTGGCACAAAGTGCCACGGTTTGGAAGGTGGTAATGTCACCTATTTACTTTAAGGATGACGAGGAACGTACAATAGTTTCTAAAGGCTTATCTGAAATATTAGGTAAGGATCAGGAAACAATATATGAGAAAACGAAAGAATCCTCTTATTACGTTATTGTACAACGTCAAATTGAAAGTGATGTAAAGGATAAAATACTGGAATTTATTGATAAGCTTGAAGAGGATCATGGTATAACAGGTGTTGTTAGCCTGATTGAGGATTACAAGCGTTATTATCCATATGGCGAGTTCGCATCATCTGTTATTGGTTTTACTGGCAGTGACGGACAGGGCTTGGAGGGTATTGAGCTAAAATATGATTCTCAGTTAACAGGTACTCCCGGCAGATTGATAACTGCTAAAAATGCCAATGGAACAGAAATGCCATTTAAGTACGAACAAAAGGTAGATGCTGAGGACGGTAACAACCTTGTTTTAACATTAGATGAAACAATACAGCATATATTAGAAAAATATGTTGATAAGGGCATAGAAGAAAATAAAGTTATAAACCGTGCGGTAGCTGTTATGATGGATATTAAAACAGGTGCAGTTTTAGGTATGGCGGTGGAGGGCGGTTATGATTTAAACGACCCATTTACTTTGGTCAGTCATACTGAACAAAAAACAATAGATGCACTTCCATTAGATCAGCAGAACGCAGCCGAAAGTGCGGCACTTTCAAAGCAGTGGAGAAACAAGGCGGTTAGTGATACCTATTACCCTGGTTCTGTTTGGAAAATTATAACATCAGCCATGGCGTTGCAAGAGGGTAAAATTACTGACCAATCCAGATATAACTGTGTAGGCTATTATGTTCCTTTTGATGGTGCTCAAAAGGTTTATTGTCATAACACCAGCGGACACGGAGAGCAAACCTTTGATCAGGCACTGTGTAACTCCTGTAACCCAGCATTTATGATGATTGGTCAAAGCGTGGGCAGTGCAAAGTTTTGGGAGTATTATCAGGCTTTTGGTTTTTCTGAAAAAACTGGTATAGACCTACCTGGCGAATCAGAGGATATATTTTTTAGTACAGACGGTTCTATGCAGCCCATGGATTTGGCGGTTGCATCCTTTGGACAAAACTTCTCAATTACCCCTATTCAAATGGTTACTGCGGTATCTGCTGTTGCTAACGGCGGTAAGCTAATGCAGCCATATGTCGTAGAGCAAATTACAGATGAAAACGGTAATGTAGTAGAATCTAAAGAACCTACAGTAAAACGACAGGTAATATCCGAAGAGGTTTCAAAATATCTGTCATCTGTATTGGAACAAAATGCTCAGGCGGGTTCTGGTAAAAATGGTTATGTTGCAGGTTATAGAGTAGCGGGAAAAACAGGTACATCCGAGAAGCTGACATATACAAATGGTGCAGAGGATTATATTGCTTCCTTCTGTGGCTATGCTCCTGCTAATGACCCACAGGTGGCGTTGCTTGTTTACTTTGACACACCTACAGGTGACAGCTATTACGGTAGTACAGTAGCGGCACCTGTATTCTCCAACATTATGTCGGAGGTTCTGCCTTATCTAAATGTTGCCACTCAATACACAGCAGAGGAAATAGCACAGATGGATACCACAGCTGATAACTATGTTGGTATGGAAGCAGCAGCTGCTAAAAATAATGTAGAGGCTGGTGGCTTTACAGCCATAGTAAAGGGTACAGGGGATAAGGTGCTGTCACAGATACCAACAGCAGAGTCACGATTGCCACAGGGTGGTACAGTAGTGCTGTACACAGACAGTGACAGCGTAAAGGATGATGCGGTAGAGGTGCCAGACCTAACAGGTTTAACAGTATCAGAGGCAAATGCAGTTGCTTCCCAATATGATTTAAATATTAGTATTTCCGGTTCTAACTCAGCTTTAGAGGGTATATCCTATGCACAGGATATACCAAAAGGTACAAAGGTTAGCTCGGGTACAGTTATAGCGGTATCCTTTGAACAGGATAGTAACTATGGCACAGGCATTATGTAGTTATGTGCAAACTATAATATAGAAAGGAAAGGTGAGTATTATGAAGGACATTAAAGGCTTGATTACAGACAGTACGATTATTATCGGTATTGGTGCTAACAGCAAACAATCAGCTGTGTTTGCTAAAGCTATAAAAACTATCGCCTCAGCAAACAACAAAACAGTAGCTAATACAGTAGGTGTGGATATTTGTAATGGCACCCAACCTTGGGATATAGTTATTATTAATGAAGAGGATTTACCGCCATTGTGCAACACTAAATTATCCTTTTTGGTATGCTTTGACGGTTTTTTCTATAATTCGTCACAAGATAAAGGGTATAATAATATGATTGCACCTGCTGGTGACAGCGCTAGCACATATTCTTCTTTTATAAACAGCGGTGGCAGGCTGTTTACGTTTTCCACAAAGGATGACAGTGCTGATTTATTGGCAAAAAACATTATGGAGCATAACGGTCAAACCCATTTTGAATTACTTGGTGCTACCTCTATTAGCAGAGTTATGATTAGTAAGAGCTGTGGCTTTTCAGTAGATGAGCTGTTAGCTATGGCTGGGGTTTTGTTATTAGTGGGCATACCATTTACAGACGTTATAAAAGGGATTAATGCCCTATAAAAAATAAAGTTAAAAATTTCGGAGGTTTTATATGAACAGTTGGTGGACATTGGTTGCGGCAGTTTTATCATTTATCATAGCAGCATCATTAGGCAAATGGTTAATACCATATTTAAAGAAACTAAAATGTGGTCAAACAATAAGAGATGAAGGTCCAAAGTGGCATATGGGTAAATCTGGTACACCTACTATGGGTGGCTTGCTATTTATTATTAGCTCGGTTGTAGTGTCAATTATTCTGTTCATTTGTTTTTTGCTTACAAGCGATAACACCAGCTTAACCGCATCCACAGATATAGCAAGGTTTTTTGCTGGTATAGTAATGGCTTTGCTGTTTGGAGCTATTGGTTTCTTTGATGACTATATTAAGGTGGTTAAAAAACGCAACCTCGGTTTGACAGCTAAACAAAAATTGATTTTACAGTTTTTAGTTGCTATAGCTTATTTAACTACTTTATACCTATGTGGTGCTACATCATCAACCTATATTCCGCTGATTGGCAGAGTAGATCTTGGTGTGTTCTATTGGATTATTGCGGCATTTGTAATTGTTGGCATTGTAAATGCTACCAACCTTACAGACGGCTTGGACGGCTTGGACGGCTCAATAACCTTTTTTGCTTCCCTAGCGTTTATGGTTATATCCTCATTTATGATGTACGAGGGTATGGCTATTATGTCAGCGGCATTAGCTGGTGGCTGCCTAGGCTTTCTAGTTTGGAACTTTTATCCAGCTAAGGTGTTTATGGGGGATACAGGCTCGTTGTTTTTAGGCGGATTTTTATGTGCGTTGGCGTTTGGACTAAATATGCCAATACTTATAATACCAATAGGCATTATCTATATTATTGAAATGCTATCTGTAATGCTACAGGTAACATATTTTAAGTTGACCCATGGTAAGCGCTTATTCAAGATGAGCCCCATACATCATCACTTTGAAATGTGCGGATGGTCCGAGGTAAAGGTTACCACCGTATTTAGCATGATAACATTAGTATTTGGCGCTTTATCATTTTTAGCTGTGTACTTTGGAATGAACACAATATAACAAATCTGAAATAAAATAAATTAACTTTTGAAAATACCTGTATAGCAGGTAGCTTGGTGGTGACACAATGGATTATTATGTTAATCTGGAACATAGATCAGAAGAATACAAAAAATATCACGAAGAAAATCGTGGTAAATATGCGACGGTGAAGGAAAGAGCCACTACTTCCACAGTGGCAGGTAGAAGCAACAGCAGACGCAACAGAATGAAAAAGAAATTTAAGTTTTTTTCTGTTCGTTCAGGCATGGATATGCCCTTTCTGTTTTTAGTTATAGTGTTGCTTGTAATAGGTGTGGTAATGATGTTTTCAGCCAGCTATGCCTATGCTTATTACACCATGGGTGACAGCTATTACTTTTTAAAAAGACAGCTGTTGTTCGCCGTAATTGGTGTTTTATGTATGTTTTTTATATCATACTTTGATTATCATCATTTCCATAAGGCTGCTGTGGTGATTTTAGGAATAGCCTTTTTGCTGTTGGGCGTTGTTTTGGTGTTACCTCCAATTAACTATGTACATAGATGGATAAACCTAGGCTTTACAATGTTACAGCCCTCGGAAATTATGAAATTTGCACTGATATTATTTTTTGCCCATTGGGGTTCGGTATATTTCACTAGGATGAATACTTTTAAATACGGTGTATTACCTGCGATTTGTATTTTAGTGCCAACAATAATTTTGCTTATTATGGAACCTCACTATTCTTGCATTGTTATTGTTACGATATTGACTATGATTATGATGTTCTTAGGCGGTGTAGAGAAGAAATGGTTTATCATGGCGATAGGTGCCTGTGTCGCCATATTTGTCATTTTGTATGTTACTGGTTTGTTAACATATGCTATGGAGCGCATGAACGGTTGGGGTCAGGCGTTGGAATATACCACATCTGATATGTGGCAGGACACATGGCAAACACGTAACTCCTTGTATGCTATTGGCTCTGGTGGAATGACAGGCTTGGGGCTGGGACAGTCCAGACAGAAATACCTGTACCTGCCAGAACCACAGAACGACTTTGTATTTGCTATTGTTTGTGAAGAGCTGGGTATCATAGGTGCTGTTTTAATCTTAGCTATTTTTGGACTTTTGGTGTGGAGAGGTATAACAATATCCTTACGTGCCAAAGATAAGTTTGGTATGCTGCTTGGTATGGGTTTAACAGCTCAGGTTGGTTTACAGGTGGTTATCAATATTATGGTTATCACCGACCTGCTGCCCAATACAGGTATTAGCCTGCCGTTCTTTAGCTATGGAGGCAGCTCGTTGGTTATGCTGTTAGCACAAATGGGCGTGGTATTGTCAATTTCACGAAATGCAAATATTAATAAAACATAATAAAAGAGGGTACAAAAGATGAGAGCAATTTTTGCAGGTGGTGGTACGGCTGGTCATATTAATCCAGCCTTGGCTATCGCAGGGCATATTATGGAAAAAGAACCTGATGCAGAGATTTTATATATTGGTGCTAAAGGAGGCATGGAGGAACGTTTGGTTCCACAGTCTGGCTTTGAGTTTAAGGGAATCACAATCTCTGGCTTTAAACGCAGCTTTTCTCCATCCGCTATAAAGGCTAATATTATTACTGCTAAAAGGGCTATTACCTCTAGCCATGAGGCAAAAAAGATAATTAAAGAATTTAAACCAGATATATGTGTAGGTACAGGTGGTTATGTTAGCGGACCGGTTTTGCGTACCGCCGCTAAAATGGGCATACCTACGGTTATTCATGAACAAAACGCTTTTCCAGGTGTTACCAATAAAATGTTAGGTCCTATGGTTAGCCGAGTTATGCTGGCTATACCAGCGGCTAAGAAGCATTTTAAAGAAAATTGTCGCTTTGCAACAACTGGCAATCCCGTTAGAAAGGCAATAATAACCGCCAACAAGGAGCAATCACGTCAGGCACTGGATTTAGATGACCGTCCTGTAATATTGTCTTTTGGCGGCAGCTTAGGTGCTAGAAAAATAAATGAGGGTGTAGCCGACCTAATTGCCCGCAGCGGTAAGGATCGTAAATATCAGATAATACACGCTTATGGTCAATATGGAAAATGGTTTCCTGACCTGCTGCGAGAAAAGGGAATAGAGCCTAATGACTGTAAAAATTTAGATATTAGAGAATTTATAAACAATATGCCCACCTGCTTGGCAGCGGCAGATTTAGTAATATGTAGGGCGGGAGCAATCACGATTAGCGAGCTACAGGCACAGGGCAAGCCCAGTGTGCTGATACCATCCCCTAATGTTGCAGAAAACCACCAATATCATAACGCTATGGCTTTGGTAAACGCCGATGCAGCGGGTATTATAGAAGAAAAGGATTTGACACCACAGCTGTTAATAGAAACAGTTGACCAAATGGTTAGCAATCCTGCCAAGCTTAGAGAATATGCAGAAAATGCACGTCAAACAGCTATCATAGATGCTAATGACAGAATATACTCTGTCATTAAAAAGGTGTTATCTGGAAAATAAAGTTAATATTATTTTAAAAAAGTAGTCATATAGTAACATATTGACCATATTCCACATAGAATAAAAGGCGGAGGTAGATTATATTCCGCTACTATCTGTGAGGAAGGTGCTTAATGTGGCAGAGTTAATTATAGAGGGATGCCGCAGATTGGACGGAAGTATAAAGGTACAAGGAGCCAAAAACAGTGCCTTGCCCATTCTAGCGGCTACTATCCTCTGCAAGGATCAGTCTGTTTTACATAACTGCCCTTGTTTGTCAGATGTTGATGTGTCCATTAAAATACTGAGATATTTAGGGTGTATGGTGAACCGTGATGGTGATACATTATTAGTAGATTCTGACACGGTGAACAACTCTGAAATTCCCCAAAATCTCATGAGAGAAATGCGCAGCTCTATAATATTTTTAGGTGCTATCCTATCACGAGTAAATAAAGCAAAGCTTTCCTTCCCTGGTGGCTGTGAGTTAGGCCCACGTCCTATAGATTTGCATCTAAAGGCACTGGCACAGATGGGTGTTGCCATAGAAGAAAATCATGGTGTGCTGGAATGTCACGCTCCTGATGGGCTGCACGGGGCTAAAATAGCCCTGTCCTTTCCCAGCGTAGGTGCAACAGAAAATATTATGCTGGCGGCTGTATGTGCTAAGGGTACAACGGTTATCACAAATGTTGCTCGTGAGCCTGAAATAAGCGATCTGGCAGATTTCTTAAATGCCTGTGGAGGCAGGGTTTCAGGTGCAGGGGAAAGTACCATTTTTATTGATGGTGTAGACACCCTAACTGGTGCACAGCACTGTATTATACCCGATAGAATAGTGGCTGCTACATATATATCTGCAGTGGCTATATCGGGAGGACGGCTTTTCTTAAAACAGATAATACCATCACATTTAGGTGGAGTAATATCCGTATTTGAGGATGCCGGCTGTTCGTTTGATTTTAAACCTGATGGTGTAATGGTATATGCACCTTACCGACTTTTACCTGTTAAGCTTATACGCACTATGCCATATCCGGGATTTCCTACAGACGCTCAAGCACCTGTTATGGCTATGTGTACAAAAGCACGTGGTACAACAATTTTCGTAGAAAATATATTTGAAAGCAGATATAAACATGTAGACGAATTGTCACGTTTAGGTGCCAAGATAAATGTACAGGGCAAGGTGGCAATAGTTGAGGGTGTAAAACGTTTGTCTGGAGCCTGTGTTGAGGCACAGGACTTGCGTGGCGGTGCTGGGCTGGTAGTAGCAGGGCTTGGTGCTGAGGGGACTACACATATTAATGGCTTAAAGTATATAGAACGTGGTTACGAGGATATAGACGTGTATTTGTCCTCAATAGGTGCTAATATAAAAAAGTTATAATGTCTAGTGCAAAATTCTTTAGTTGAAAAGGGATGATTAAAAATGGGAAATGATACGAACAGTGGTAATGATAACAGGGATAATGGTAATAAACCCGTTAACAGACAGCCTAGGGGCAGTGGCAATAAAGGTAACAGAAACAACAATCGCCAAGGTGCAAATGGGCAAAATAAAAATTCCCAGAATTACAACAAAAATAAGCAGCCTAAAAATTATTCCGGCAGTTCAGCTGGTAAAAATAATAGCAGTAATAATCAATCTGGCAGTACCAAAAATAGTAATAGAAATAACAAGGACTCAGCAGATTATAAAAATCGTGATAACAACGGTTATCAAAAGCCCAAAATACAAAACAGGGGATATAACAATGCTAAAGCTTCCAAATTTACAAACGGAGATTTTGAGCAGTGGCAGGTAACGGATGACAGTTCAAAATATAAGCCAGCACAAAAGGAACAAATGAAAAATAATACAGACAGCAGAAGGTCTGTTAAAAAAGAGAATAATAATAAAAGCACCCGCAGCAGCCGTAATCGAAAAAGCAGCTTTATAAATAAGGAGGAAATTTCAGAAAAAGGAAAAGAGGTTACCGAAACACTAAAGCACGGAGTTTCAAAGGTGTTCGTTAACACTTCTCCTGAGGATGAAGTTTACATAAATGAAGAAGCACTTCAACGTCAGTATAATGATGGATTTTACACGGACGAAGTTGCCATGAAGCATAAACGCAAAAACATTATTAAATCTCAAGGTAATAAAAAGCCTGTGAAAATAAAGGCACCAATGTCACGGCGACAGCGAAAAATACGAAACATAACATTGTCTGCCATCACGTTGGCGGTAGTTCTACTTATTGGTGTTGTATTGTCATTAACAGTGTTGTTTAACTGTGAAGCTATTGAGGTGGATGGCGTTACTTTGTATTCAGAACAGCAGGTAATTGACATCAGTGGACTTCATACAGGTGAGAACTTATTCCTTAGTCAAAAGAAAAATGCGGAGAATATGATTATAGCCTGTTTCCCGTATATAGACGAGGTTAAGGTTTCAATACGCATACCAAATACTACTATCATTACTGTAAAGGAGGCTACGCCGTCATATTATATCAAAGAAGGCTCGCAGTATTTGATAATCAGTGGTAAGGGTAGAATTTTGGATGTAACAGATGAAAACACTATGGATATTCCTGTTATTACAGGATGTAAGCTTACAGATACAGCGGTAGGTGCATTTGTAGATATTGAAAACGAAAATGTTATGCCGGTTCTTAACGAAATTAACCAGTCCATTAACAAAAATAATGTGGCAGGTGTAAAGGAAATTGATATTGATGATATGGCAAGGATAAAATTGAACTATGAGGATAGGATTACAATAGTTATCGGCGTACCAGAGGATATAGACTATAAGATTCGTGTGGCTATGGAGATTATAAATAATCATTTAGCTGTCACTGATAAGGGAGAGCTGGATGTATCAAACAGTAATGGCGAAAAGAAAGAGTCACCATTTAGACCTGATCTTAGTGTAGAGGAGGCAACACAAATCTCTACACAAAATTCTACAGAGCAATATACACAATCACCGACGGATGGCAACAACAGTGTTATTTCACCAGACAATGACCCACCTCAGGATGATGTGTATAGTGATGACGTTTTAGATAGTGAAAATACTGATATAGGGTAACGTAGCGGTGTAAATAGGATAAAAAATACTTTATTTGCTAAAAATACGGGCGAATTTTAAAATTAACAGAATAAATTTCAATATATTATTGAAATTTTGCCGTTATTGTGGTAAATTAGTAAGGTAAAGGTATATAAGATTATACTATTGATTATAAGATGTTTGACAGTTTCTCATATAGGAACGGTTAAGTTTATTAGGAGGATGTACAGAAATGGCTTTTGATTTAGAAAAAGAGTACAGTAACAATATTCCTGTTATTAAGGTAATAGGTGTAGGTGGCGGTGGCGGTAACGCTGTAAACCGCATGGTTAAAATGGGTGTTCGTTGTGTAGAGTTTATTGCAGTGAACACTGATGACCATGTTCTTCAGTTCTCTAATGCAACACAAAAAATACAAATTGGCGAAAAGATTACACACGGTAAGGGTGCAGGTTCAAAGCCTGATGTTGGTCGTGAGGCAGCTGAGGAAAACAAGGAAGAAATTGCAGCTGTTCTAAAGGATACTGATATGGTATTCGTTACTGCTGGCATGGGCGGTGGCACAGGTACAGGTGCTGCACCTGTAGTAGCAGAGATAGCACAGGAGATGGGTATTCTAACTGTTGCCATTGTTACTAAGCCTTTTGCTTTTGAGGGCAAAAGACGTATGGAGCAGGCTGAGCAGGGTATAGCTAGACTTCGTGACCATGTTGACTCACTTATCGTTGTACCTAATGAAAGACTAAAATTTGCTAGTGAGCAGCGAATTACATTAAAAAATGCTTTTGATCTAGCCGATGATGTTCTGCGTCAGGGTGTTCAAAGTATTTCTGACCTTATCCTTATTCCTGGTCTTGTAAATTTGGACTTTGCCGATGTTACAGCTATTATGAAAGAGGCTGGCTTTGCACATATGGGTATTGGTTATGCACAGGGTAAGGAAAAGGCTGAGGAAGCAGCTAGAATGGCTATTTCCAGTCCGTTGCTGGAAACCTCTATTGATGGTGCAAAGGGTGTTATTGTAAATATTACTGCATCTGCTGATATTGGCTTGGATGAGATTTCTGTAGCGTCTACAATGATTACAGACCAAGCAGATCAGGATGCTAACATTATCTGGGGTGCTGTTTTAGACGAGAATATGGAAGATGAAATGAGCGTAACAGTTATTGCTACAGGCTTTGCCAGCAGTGACCAATTTAATACACCTGCTGAAGAAAAGAAAAAGCCAAGTATGAATGATATGCAGAGAAATAAAGCAGCGTCAGTATCAGCTGCCAGAGAAGTAACAGCTCGCAAGAAAGCTCCAGCAGAGGTTTCTGACGATGATGATACTTTCTATGACATTATGTCAATTTTTAACCGCAAATAATTATATATAAACTATAAAAATGGTACAGTCTGTTATGGCTGTACCATTTTTCATTATTCTTCCATTTGTTTGCCTAAAAAAACTGCAGCAGATTGTGCAAGCTTAATTTCCACCTCTCTAGGAAGGGATTTTTCCTCGTTTGCCAGCATTATCACACAACCTGTTACGTCCCCAGCTGCCAATATGGGATATACAATAACGGCGCTTCTTTCTATACCTTCTACAGGCTGTATTGCATCAATATCCCCAGGCTGTGCCGTATAACTGCGACGTGATTCCATAAACTCTTCTATAACAGATGTTACACGTCTTTCTAAATATTCACGTTTGGATACACCCGCCGCTGTTACAATGTGATCCCTATCGCTAATAATTGTTGGCAAGCCAGATATTTTTGCTAATACCTCGGCATATTGTCCAGCAAAATTGCTTAACTCTCCAACTGGAGAATATTTTTTAAAGATAACCTCACCATCGCTGTCTGTATATATTTCTAATGGATCACCCTCACGTATTCTTAGGGTACGACGGATTTCCTTTGGTATAACTACACGACCTAGGTCGTCAATTCGTCTGACTATACCTGTGGCTTTCATAATAAACCTCCGAAATAATATTTTATATTTATTGAATATCGAAATAATATTTTTCCTTATATGATTGCGTAAATTTTCCTTGATTTACACTATTATTATGTGTTTTTGAAATAGTGCTATACAAACTTTTGGTAAGGTTTATTTTGGAAAAATATTTTGTTATATGACTGTACCTTATTTATTTTTTAAAATTATTTGGAACAACACTTTTTTTGGGGGGAAGATATGAGGTTTTGGGTATCAATAACTATAACTATTGTTCTGCTAATAGTTATTGGCAGAAATGTGGTGTTTTTGTGTATGAAGCTCCAAAAGGGTGCTTACAAAAAAATTAAGACAAGTTAATTGCCTTCAAAATATCATTATCAAAATCATTGAATAATTTAACAGTAAGTAAACGCCACAAACCTATTTACAAGGGTTGTGGCGTTTACTTCTGTTTTAATGTTGATTAAAGCAGAAATCATTGTCAGAATTCTATAGCTGTGCCGTATATACAAGTCACGGGTTAT
Source organism: Ruminococcaceae bacterium UBA3903 (assembly GCA_002391625.1). Lineage (GTDB taxonomy): Bacteria > Bacillota > Clostridia > Oscillospirales > Acutalibacteraceae > UBA3903. Next base: position 31,418 of record DGFJ01000005.1, read on the forward strand.
GATCATTAAAATGGAATCAACAGGAATACTATGATGCTAAAATGAAGACAACAAAAATAAAGGACAATTACGGTGTATGATGATATTACAAGTGCAGAATATGCTAAAATACTTAACTATATAATAAATATTTACAAATTGTTTATAGATTTGATTGCAAATGTATTGAAAATTACTTTTATATGCTATATAATACTTTTAACAATAAATATTGTATTGTGTTTAAAATTTTGGCTGATATATTCACACCACTATTAAAATAGTTCTGGCTAAAAGAGTTAGCAACTAATTAGTAATTAGTATTATATGACTGTAATAAAATGGGAGAGTGGTAAAATGGTTTACATTGCACGTTTTAGAGGGGAGAAGGGGATTGTTACACAAGATGTAAAAAATCATTTACAAAATGTTAGCACGCTGTGCAGATGTTTTGGAAGTAAAATAAAAATGAAAAATTTCTGCTTCTTATGTGGTCTAATTCATGATATAGGGAAATATTCAGATGAATTTCAGTGTTATATACGACAAGCAATACAGCACACTATTGATGGCGATTATGATATATGGAAAAGGTCAGTTATGAAAATAGACCATGGAGTGTATGGTGCAAAATTTATTTCTGAGTTGCTAAAGTGTGATGAGGATATATTAATTAAGGATATTATCTCAACAGTAGTGTGCTATCATCATGGAGGTTTGCCAGATACCGTTGAAAATATAAAAAGCATACCTCTGAAAAAAAGAATTGCAAAATGTGATGACCATAAATATGCTGTGGTGTTACAAAGGTTTAAAAAAGATGTAGATGTGGGTAGTATAGATAATTTAATTATATTGGCTAAAAAGGAAATTTATAATATATACAGCAAATTATGCGGAGATAAAGAAAAAGCGTTTTATCTAAATCTAATTATAAAAAGTGTTTATAGTATTTTAATAGATTCAGATCATTTAGACAGCTATTATTTTTCTGCTGGAATAGACTTTGATTATCAGGGGGTTTATATTCCTGATAAAAACGGTCATTTATGGAGTGTATATTTAGAGGCACTAAATAAAAAACTAAATGATTTTGAGAAAAAAACCGTAAAATCGGATTTAGAAAAAACTGTAAATGAGGTTAGGTGTGAAATTTCTGATAAATGTTTTAATTTTGGAAGTAGAGAAACAGGAGTATATAAATTAACAGTGCCTACTGGTGGGGGGAAGACATTTTCAGCTTTGAGATTTGCTTTAAAACATGCTATGAAAAATGGTAAAGAAAGAATATTTTTTATTGTTCCATACACTAGTATAATTGAGCAAAATGCAGATGAGGTACGAAAAGTGTTGCATTGTAATGATAGTTTATTGGAATATCATCATAATGTAATTAATGAAAATAATGAAGGTGAGAAATTAACATGTGGCTTTGATAGTCCAATAATATTTACAACTATGGTACAGTTTTTAAATTGCTTTTATGATAGCGGTACACAAAACACTAGAAAAATTCACAATTTTTTCAATTCTATAATTATATTTGATGAAATACAAAAGGTCCCTACACACTGCGTTTCGCTTTTTAATTCAAGCGTAAATTATCTTAAATTGTATTGTAACACGACATTAGTTTTATGTACGGCTACTCAACCTAACTTGGACGAGGTAGAGAAACCTATTATGTTTAGTGAACACCCCCAGATAGTGAGTGACTACAATGTGTATTATGAAAAATTAAGACGAATGGTACTTATAAATTGTTGCAGTGCAAGCGGATACACATATAATCAGGCAGGTGATTTTGTATTGAAAAAGAAATTATTTGTAAATAGTATATTACTTGTTTTAAATACTATTTCTTCTGCTGAAAAAATGTATTATGAAATAGATAAGAAAAAATCGGATGATATTCGGCTGTATTATTTATCTACACATCTATGTCCAGATAACCGTAAAAATATAATAACAGAAATACGATGTGCTTTAGATAGAAAAGAACAGATTATTTGTATTAGTACACAATTAATAGAAGCTGGTGTCAATATGAGCTTTGATACCGTTGTACGCAGTAAATGCGGTTTGGATTCTGCAGCACAGGCTACGGGCCGTGGTAATCGACACGGCGAAAATAGCATAGGACAAGCATATATAATTAATATTAAGGATGAAAATGTGGATAAAATACCAGAAATACTTGTGGGTCAACAGGCATTAGGTGCTATATTGGATAATGATAAAAATCATAATTTAGATTTACTTTCAACAGAGGCGATAGAAAAGTATTATAGATATTATAACAATGACGTATGGGTAAAGAGGCAGCAGGATTATAAAATCGGCGAAGATGATTCAGTTTATAATATGTTAAGTAATAAAAAAAATAGAAATACGCAATATTATCAGGAAACTGGTAACAGATTCCCTATGTGTTTTAATATGTTATTTCAAAGTGCTGGTAAATCATTTAAAGTAATTGATGATAACACAACAACGATTATTGTCCCATATAAAAAAGGAAAGGAAATTATAAGTAGACTTAATACATCGCTTGATGTTAAAGAAAAACGAGAATTAATCGAACAAGCACAACAGTACAGTGTGAATGTAAGAAATTATTTGTTTTACCAATTAAATAATTGTGATGCAATAGAAACAACATCCATAGAAGGTGTTTATTCTATTAAAGATGCTTTTTATCATGAAATAATAGGTGTAACGGCAAATGGAAAACTAACGGATTTACAACTATAAAACGCAAGGGACATACCTAGCTGAAGTGAGTCAGTTAGATATATCCCTTGCATTTACACAATATTTATGCAATATTTTCAATCCACACCCTAAGCAGGATGACGTCTTATTGTAGCATAAAACATAAAAAAAAACAAATTTTAAAAATCGCTTGACATATTGATTCTGCTGTATTACAATATTTATACAATAGAACGACAAACAAAAACTTAGAAACAAAATAACTTTTTACATGGGTATAGCTTTATTTACCGACTCATAACTAAACTAGATGTCCGCATATCAGGCAATTAAAGCCTTTGTGAATATGCTGAAAATACAAAGGGGAAGTGGTACGATAAAAGTATTGATTTGGTGTGTACAAGGCGAAAACTTGTAGCAAGTAGAAGACCAGGCTATTCATGCAGCATAAAAATTTAACTTTTTGTGTCCAATGTATTGGCATGGATCAAGAGATTCAAAAGTGAAAAAATATAAAATTGAAAGGAACGAAAAAATTTGAAAAACGAAATAACATTTTCCCTTGAAGGGAGGTATGCTTTATTCACCGATCCTCTAACTAAACTAGGTGGCGAAAAAAGCACATTATTGATTCCGACATATCAGGCGATTAAAGGTTGTTGTGAAAGCTTATATTGGAAGCCTAGCATAGTGTGGTGTGTAGACGATTGTATTATCGTTAACAAGATACAAACAGAGGCAAAGGGGATTAGGCCAATAAAATATGGTGGGGGTAATGATTTAGCTTATTATACCTACTTGTCTAATGTGAAGTATTTAATTAGGGCACACTTCGAATTCAATAAAAATAGGATGGACTTAGAGCATGATTTTTGTGAAAATAAACATTATTTTATTGCAAAGAGATCATTAGAAAAAGGTGGCAGACGAGATATTTTTCTTGGTGTTCGTGAATGTCAGGCTTACGTAGAGCCAACTGCTTTCGATTTGTCACTTAGCTACTATAAGGATAAGGGTGATATGGATTATGGCTTACAGTACCACTCGTTAAGCTATCCAGATGAAAATGACAAAGAAATGTTGATAGCAAAATTTTGGTATCCAAAACTTCATAATGGAGTTATAAAGTTTTGTCGCCCAGAAAATTGTCCAAAGGAGGTACCAATACGAAAAATGTCGTCAAAGATATTTGATAGTAATAATTTTAGCGGTTTATTAGAAAAAGATTTGCTACAAGGATATAAGGGAGGTGAGGAACTATGAGTTGGATAACATTACTATTTCAAACATATAATAATGTTGTGTCTGCACCTAATTCACCAGAAAATTTATTGCCCATTGCCCATTCTACGCAGAAGGCACATATAGAGGTTACTATCAGTCATGATGGTAATTTTATTACTGCTGACTTGGTAGATGTTAGTAATTCTATGACGATTATTCCAGTCAGCGAGGCGTCGGCTAGTCGTTCGGGAAAGTATCCAGTTTGCCACCCTTTATGTGATAAAATGCAATATGTGGCTGGGGATTATACATTGTATGGAGGTACGAAGGGGGATACATTTTATTACCAGTACATAGAAGAATTAGGAAAGTGGTGTCATAGTCAATATGCCAATTCAAAGGTTATAGCTATTTATGAGTATTTAAAAAAGGGTACGTTAATAAGGGATCTTGTAAATATAGATATCCTGTGTGTTGATGACAGGAATAAACTAAAGAAGGACTTTAATACTGATAAAAAACTTTCTGCTGGTGAACAGGCGGATGCTTTCGTAAGATTTATTGTTCAAGACGATGACACTATAGGTAAGGTCTGGGGAGATAAGGAGCTGCAAAATAATTTTATTAATTATTATTTAAGTACACGAACAAATACTAAGTTTTGCTATGTTACAGGTGAGGATGTTTACTGTTCCAACAATCATCCATCAAAATTAAGGAATACAGGTGATAAAGCAAAAATTATCTCTGCTAATGATACATCAGGACTTACATTTAAAGGTAGATTTTTGTCATCAGATGAAGTAGCGAGTATAGGCTATGAGGTATCACAAAAGGCACATAATGCACTAAAATGGCTTATACAGAAACAGGGACAAGTATTTGGTAGTAAAGTTTTTTTGCTATGGGGTACTAATAACCAACCTGTACCGAATATAACAGAAAGCAGCCTTTCTTTATTTGATGATGAGGATTTTAGCGATATGTTGGATACAGGTGAGAAATTTGCACAAATTTTTAATTTGGCCATTGCCGGATACAAGAACACTATAACCAACAATAGCCGCCTTGCCATAATAGAGCTTGATTCTGCCACGACTGGAAGAATGTCCATTAATTTTTTTAGGGAATATATCGGGTTACAGGGTTGTGATTTAATAGATAATATTAATAAATGGCACACAGAATGTGCTTGGCTGCATCGGGAAGTTGTAAAGAAAAGAAAAGGGGAAGAAGATAGTAAAGGAGAGGGTAATAATGATAATGTATGGAAACTAGTGGAGTATTATGGTGTGCCATCTCCAAAATTGATAGCTCAGATAACTTATGGGACTGAAAATAAAGATAGCAAGGAAAAAAATATAAATAAAAAATCTAGAGAACAGTTTATATTAAATGAAAAATTGTTAGCAAATACAGTTGAAAGACTATTAATATGTATTGTTGACGGTAAAAAATTACCAAAGGATATTGTAACAGCAATAGTACAAAAGTGTTTTCATCCAATTAACTATTCAAAGTTTTATATATGGGAGCAGGTGTTATCAGTTACATGTTCTATATACAAAAAATATTTAAAAGATTATTACGAGGAGGATTGGACGATGGATGTAATGGCATGCGATAATGTGTCCTATAACTGTGGTAGGTTGTTGGCAATGGCCCATTGGGCAGAAAAATGTACTCAAGACAAGGATGAAAAGCGACCAACAAATGCTATGAGGTATTTCACAAGGTTTTCACACCGCCCATGTGACACATGGGGTACGATAACAGAAAGATTGCAGCCTTATTTGCAAAAGTTATTATCATCTGATAAGACATCAGGCCTTTATTATTATTACGAGGAACAAGTGAAAGAAATATCTGTGTTAATATCAGTAGATAGATTTAATAATGAACCCTTGGACGGCAAAATGGCTCTAGGGTTTTATGGTCAGCTAAGGGAATGTTATAAACCAAAAGAAGAAAAATCAGTAGAATCTAAAAATAGTGAGGAGAAATGATTATGAGTATATTATCAAATAAAATAGATTTTGTAGCAGTTGGTACAGTAGCACACGCAAATCCAAATGGCGATCCTTTGAACGGGAATATGCCACGTCAAACGTTAGATGGTTATGGTGAGATTTCCGATGTTGCTTTAAAAAGAAAGATAAGAAATAGGTTACAAGACATGGGGGAAAACATTTTTGTTCAATCAGATGATAGAAATACAGATGAATTTAAAAGCTTGCGAGAACGTGCTAATGGCAACGCTATATTTAGTGAAGAATTAAAAAAAGGAAAAAAAGCAAGCAGGGAGTTATGTGCCAAAATCGCCTGCGAACAATGGATTGACGTTCGAGCATTTGGACAAGTGTTTGCTTTTAAGGGTGATGCGTTATCACTGGGTATAAGGGGTCCAGTATCAATACATCCAGCTTTTAGTATAGATACTATAGATATAGATAGCATTCAAATAACTAAGAGCGTTAATAGCGAATCAGGGAAGGAAAGCAAAGCGGCGGATACTATGGGAATGAAGCATAGGGTGCTGTTTGGAGCATATAAAATAAAGGGTAGCATTAATGTGCAACTAGCAGAAAAGACCGGATTTACAGAGAATGACGCAGAGAAAATTAAAGAGGCAATTAAAACACTATTTGTTAATGATAGTTCATCAGCTCGTCCAGATGGTAGCATGGAAATCGTAAAATTGTATTGGTTTAAGCATAATTGTAAAATAGGACAATATTCTTCTAAAAAGGTGCATGACAGTGTTCAGGTGCAAAGTAGTATGGATAAAAGGAATCCTGAAAATATTAAAGTTAGTATTCCTACTCCATTACCTGATTTGGAATATGAAGAATATGACGGAATATGAAGAAGACGAGTATCTAAGCTTGTCAGGTATACAGCACTTTGCCTTTTGTCGCAGACAGTGGGCGTTAATACATATTGAACAGCAGTGGGCAGATAACTTGCGTACTGTTGAAGGGGATATACTACATAAAAACGCCCACGACAAGTACTTTTCTGAAAAACGCAATGGTATTGTTATTTCCCGAGGTATGGCTGTTAAGTCATCTGTACTAGGTGTTAGCGGTGAATGTGATGTAGTGGAATTTCATCCAGACCCGATGGGAATTGCTATTAACAATTTGCCAGAAAGGTATGCTGTGTATCCAGTGGAATATAAGCATGGCAAGCCCAAGGAAAATAATGTAGATATATTACAGCTTACAGCACAGGCAATGTGTTTAGAGGAAATGCTTTGCTGTAATATAAATACTGGATATTTATATTATGGTGAAACACGTCATAGAATAACAGTGGATATTACAGATGAATTAAGAAGTGAGGTTCGTAAGACCTTTGAGGAAATGCACCAGATGTTTAGTCGGAGCTATACACCAAAAGTTAAGAGGACAAAAAGCTGTAATGCGTGTTCGTTAAAGGATATTTGTTTGCCTGTGTTATTTAAAAATATCTCCGCAAAAGCATATATTGAAAAATGTATTAGTGGGGAGGGACTAGAGTGAAAAAACTGCTCAACACATTGTATATAGTTAATCCAAATAAATATTTATCATTAGATGGTGAAAATGTTGTTGTGTTAAGTGATAATATAGAGCTTACACGCATACCTCTGCATAATTTACAGGGGATAGTTACATTTGGTTATACAGGTGCCAGCCCAGCACTTATGGGTGCCTGTGCAAAATACAATATAGATTTATCATTTATGTCTTCAAATGGTAAGTTTTTAGCGAGGACAACGGGTGCTGTTCGTGGTAACGTTATGCTTAGGAAAGAGCAGTATAGAATATCTGATAACGAGCAAAGAAGCACAGCTATTGCAAAAAATTTTATAACTGGTAAAATCTATAATAGCCGATGGATTCTTGAACGTGCTACTAGGGATTATCCCATGCGTGTGGATGTTGATAAACTAAAGGCAAAGTCAAAAGCATTAGCCGCTTCATTAGGAATGATTAGGGATGCTGTTGATACAGAACAGCTTCGTGGTATAGAGGGTGAGGCAGCGGCAACATATTTTTCAGTTTTTGATAATCTAATTCTACAGCAAAAGGATGACTTTGCTTTTAATGGTAGAAACAAACGTCCACCTATGGATATGGTAAATGCTCTTTTGTCATTTGCTTATACTATGTTAGCTGGAATGTGCGGTTCTGCGTTAGAAACTGTAGGGTTAGACCCATATGTGGGTTTTATGCATAAGGATAGACCTGGTAGAATCTCACTAGCACTGGACTTGATGGAAGAGTTTAGGGGTGTAATGGGTGACCGATTTGTAATAACATTAATAAATAAAAAGCTTATAAATAAAACTCATTTTACAGTCAAGGAAAATGGTGCAGTTTATCTAAATGATAATGGCAGAAAGGTATTTTTATCTGCATGGCAGAGCAAAAAGCAGGAGTCAATTAAACATCCGTTCCTAAACGAAAAAGTTCAGTGGGGGATTGTTCCTTTTGTCCAAGCTATGTTATTAGCACGTTATATCCGTGGTGATATAGATGAATATCCACCTTTCTTTTGGAAGTAGGTGATTATACGCTTGTACTAATTACTTATGATGTAAATACAGAAACAGCAGCTGGCAAAAAGCGATTAAGAAAGGTTGCAAAGCAATGTGTCAATTATGGCAAACGAGTACAAAACTCTGTATTTGAATGTGTTATGGATGCAGCAAAGGCAAGACAGGTTAAGGCAATTTTAGAAGAATTAATAGATAAGGATAAGGACAGCCTGCGTTTTTATTACTTGGGTAATAATTATAAAAACAAAGTGGAGCATATAGGTGCAAAGGAAACTATTAATGTTGAGGATGTGCTGATAATTTAGTTTATTATCATAATCTCAAATACATAAAAGCAAAATCACTATGTACTATTGTTGCAATAATATCTATCACGTATTGTAGTCGTATAAATGATTGTTTATATTGGTGCGAATAATAAGTATACATGAGATACTATAGTTATTCGCACCATTAAAAAAGTAGTTATTGTTCCAATGCGGAACAATAACTTTAAAATCACATTTATTATAATAGCATTTTGTCAAATATGAATGCAATGTGTTATATGTACGCACTAATATTTATTCATATTTGCTGTCGTCCCTCACGCAGGGACGTGGATTGAAATTACTGTATCGCCTGCTCTGCCATTGCGGTTTTTGAGGTCGTCCCTCACGCAGGGACGTGGATTGAAATATTGTTGCCACCTCAAATACAAGTCCTCGCATAGTCGTCCCTCACGCAGGGACGTGGATTGAAATTTTCGCAACTGGTCAATAGCGGTGACCACATACAGTCGTCCCTCACGCAGGGACGTGGATTGAAATAACATAGACCCTGCACCTATTTCTGCCAACCCTGACCTGTCGTCCCTCACGCAGGGACGTGGATTGAAATATGTCTGCTGAACCTCTGCCACTGATGTTCCTTGCGTCGTCCCTCACGCAGGGACGTGGATTGAAATCAAGTTATCACCCTGGAAGCCTTTGACCACATACGTCGTCCCTCACGCAGGGACGTGGATTGAAATTTTTTGAAGCTATGGCAGACGTTGACCTAAGTGACACAGAAAAAGCCGTAGTAGCTGTGGAATGTCTCTACACTGATTATGAAAGCATACCGCAGTGTGACATTGTCGAGGCGATAAAAAAAGCCTACTGGTTTTTGGACGGTGGCGATATGCCAAAATCAAAAAAACAGCCAGTAAAGCTAATGGACTGGAAACAGGACGAAAGCATTATATTCCCCGCTCTTAACAAGGTGGCAGGTTTTGAAACAAGAATGGTCGAATATATGCACTGGTGGAGCTTTCTAGGACTATTCAATGAAATCGGAGAGGGTTTATACTCTCAAGTTATGAACATACGTTCCAAACGAGCCAAGGGCAAAAAGCTTGAAAAGTGGGAACGAGAATTTTATAACGAACATAAAGAATTAATAGACATTAAAGAAAAGTTATCAGCAGAAGAAGAAGCGGAAGTGCTGAAAGAGGAAAATTTCATAAAAGACCTTGCAATGTAACAATATTTTGGTATATAATATTGTTAAAAAATGGAAGGTGATTTTTTATGAAACAAGTAACTGCGTTTAACCCTGCTGCGGTGATGACCGAAACAATAAAGGTTAATTCAAAGGCTGATGATATTTATAATGCTGTTTTGGATATAACTAAATCCGAGAAACTTTTTAAAAAGGTAAAAAGTAGTGATAAAAAGCTACGTAGAATATCTTTAGTTACAAAGGTGTCTGCTTTTAGTTACGGTGAATTAATGACAATAGCTATTAATGAAATCGGCGGGGGAACATCTATTGCAATAACATCCGAGCCTAAAACTATGGTAGGCACACAATCGGTGGGCGCACAGTCTGCAATAGGCGTTAAGAACAGAAAAAACATTGAAGCTTTTATAGCTTCAATCTCAAAGCGAATTAATATGACTGCGTATAATCCTACCGAGCCTCAAAGCTGTTCTGTAGCTGACGAAATCCAAAAATTCAAAAGCTTGCTTGACACAGGAGCGATAACGCAAGACGAGTTTGATTCGAAGAAAAAGCAACTACTTAGCGTATAAGTAAAAGTCGTCCCTCACGCAGGGACGTGGATTGAAATGCTTTTGACTTTATACAGCCTTTTATTTTCCTTGGTCGTCCCTCACGCAGGGACGTGGATTGAAATCTCTACATTGAAATCATTGCTTTGAAGGGTCAGTTCGTCGTCCCTCACGCAGGGACGTGGATTGAAATATAGTTGATAACACCAATAATGCATTCATAAGCATGTCGTCCCTCACGCAGGGACGTGGATTGAAATCTTTCTTTTGCATTGCAAATCTCAATTTGTCTGCAGTCGTCCCTCACGCAGGGACGTGGATTGAAATAACTGGTTTAGGAAATTCAAACACACCAGTGTCAATGGTCGTCCCTCACGCAGGGACGTGGATTGAAATTAAGTTTATCAGTATAATTTCCCTGATTTAGATTGTCGTCCCTCACGCAGGGACGTGGATTGAAATCATTAACTGTAACTTTCTCATTAAATTTTTTCATGTCGTCCCTCACGCAGGGACGTGGATTGAAATATGTTTGATGGTGACGAAAGATTTTCGGAGTTATAGTCGTCCCTCACGCAGGGACGTGGATTGAAATGGTGATAGTGTAACGCAAGGTCAAGTGGCTGCAAGTCGTCCCTCACGCAGGGACGTGGATTGAAATTTGAACTAGGATTTTACGCAGGCAAGTATAAACCAGTCGTCCCTCACGCAGGGACGTGGATTGAAATCTGTTGTTTACGCAGCAGCAAAGGCAGACGAGGACGTCGTCCCTCACGCAGGGACGTGGATTGAAATATCCTGTACTAACAGATAACAGCGGAACAACCATGTCGTCCCTCACGCAGGGACGTGGATTGAAATTGGTGGCACGACTGTCAATAGTCTGCCCACAAGCTGTCGTCCCTCACGCAGGGACGTGGATTGAAATCGATTTTTCGCCGTAGATATTGCCAAATCCACCGCCGTCGTCCCTCACGCAGGGACGTGGATTGAAATTGCCTTGTCAAGACGATTTAACTCTTTCTGTAAGTCGTCCCTCACGCAGGGACGTGGATTGAAATAAAAAACTTGGATATTTAGCATTGGTTTGTGTTGGTGGTCGTCCCTCACGCAGGGACGTGGATTGAAATAACGCAAGCTTGAAACTGTAATGCGAGCTGAACGTGTCGTCCCTCACGCAGGGACGTGGATTGAAATTTGGATTGTTGATTGGAGGTGATTAATTGCGTAGTGAGTCGTCCCTCACGCAGGGACGTGGATTGAAATTTAAATAACTGCTTTGTGAAATTGGCAAGAAGCAAGTCGTCCCTCACGCAGGGACGTGGATTGAAATCCTCTTACTGCACTGCTTTGGACTTATGTTTGCAGTCGTCCCTCACGCAGGGACGTGGATTGAAATCTTTACTCGTCTCACTCTTATAGAATCTGAATTAGTCGTCCCTCACGCAGGGACGTGGATTGAAATTGCTGGACGAAATTGCGCTAATGCCAAAAAGCTTTGTCGTCCCTCACGCAGGGACGTGGATTGAAATCGTATAAAGCAGAAGACGGAAAGCGGTGTCAAGGGTCGTCCCTCACGCAGCACGGAAATCAATTTTGCCTAA
>DGFJ01000033.1 GCA_002391625.1 Ruminococcaceae bacterium UBA3903
CACAAAGCCAGCACTAGGAAAGCCTAATGCAAATAAAAAATCTGTTGAATATAGCCATTGTGGCAATTTAATGCACATAATATTAGGAATACTAATAACACCATTAGGTATGCCATAGCACAGCACAAACAACAATGCTGACCCCAACAGACCCACCCTTATAGGTATTTTGTTTATATAGGGCTTAATAAAGGAAAACAATATCATGGCAATGGATAAAAAATGAAGTATGCCAAAAAGTATTGCTATATCTGGAACAGCAATCATCGTCACAATAGTAATAGCTATTGCTACCCCTAACAGCTTAACACCACGCATTAAATTGCTATGGCTTAGCTGTGATGAGAACCCAGCCAACAGTATAAACGCACCCGCTATCAGTGGTTCTATTGGCATCATAGTCATTAACAGCTTAGCACCTATAGGATAGTAAAAAACATAGGTCATAGAATAAAAAAGGTGAAACGTCACCATTAATATTATGGCTATGCCACGCAGGGCATCAACAAAGTGTATTCGGTTATTAGATTTTACTTGTTTTTGCTCAAGCTTCAATAAACCACCTCATAATAGTTTTCATACACTTTACAATTTCTCAAAATATGCTATATTATAGTAGTATATCATTATAGAGGATTTTTGACAATCTTTACGGTGAATTTATTAGGCATAGTTTTTTAATATGTGACCATTTCCTCTTAATTTTAAAACAACGCCACAAAAGAAAGGAATATATAATATATGGAAATCCCACAGATAGGCATTACAATTAAAAAGAAAACAACCGTCACACCTGAACTGCTGGCAAGCTATGTAGGCAGCGGCACAATACAGGTATATGCCACACCAATGGTAGTGGCATTAATGGAAAAGGCTGCGGCAGCTCTGGTACAACCATACCTAGACGAGGGTATTACCACCGTAGGCACACGCATTGCCATTGACCACCTAAGTGCCACACCACAAGATGCACAGGTATATGCCGTTGCTACCCTGACCGCTTTGAATGGCAGAAAATTTGATTTTTCAGTGGAGGCATATGATAACGGTGGCTTAATTGCCAAGGGTGAACACACAAGATTTTCTGTTAAGGCTGATACCTTCTTGAAAAAAGCTCAAGAGAAGCTAGAGGTATAATTAAATGGTGTGTAAATACGACTTGGTTTTGTTTGACCTAGACGGTACTCTAAGCGACTCCGCACAAGGTGTGCAGGACAGTCTGGAATATGCCTTGAAGGCCATGGGCAAGCCTGTACCCAACCTATCCGACAGAAGTATTTATGTTGGTCCACCTCTGCTAGACACCTTTAGGAACTATTTTAAGCTGTCACCAGAGGAATGTGACAAGGGAATAGCTCTATACAAGCAATACTATGAAACAAACGGCATCCTAAAAAACTACCAATATAATGGGCTAGAAAAGCTAATAAGCACTGTTCGTAAAAATGGTAGCATAGCTGTTGTTTCCACATCAAAGCTTGAAGCCTTTGCCTACAGGGTATTGGAAATCATCGGGCTTGATAACTACTTTGACGCTGTATGTGGGTCCAACCTTGATGGCAGCAGACGGGAAAAGGCGGACATTATACGCTACGCAATGGAAAAGGTAAATATTACTGACAGCAGCCATATAGTGCTTATTGGCGACACCGTATTTGACACAATAGGTGCGATGGAAACTGGCTGTGATTTTATAGGTGTAACCTATGGCTTTGGTAAAAAGGAGCAGATGGCAGCTAAGGGCTGTACAAAATTTTCTGACACAGTGGACGGTCTGTACAATTTTTTATTTGAATAAATATTTGCCTGTAAATAACTATCATTATCTTAGGATTTATCCTAAATGTTTTGGGTAATCCCAAAATCAAAGGAATATTCAGGGGGCAGCGTTATGCTGTCCCTTGTTTTAATATACTAGCCTTATATTATTTCCCTATCCCAGCTATTGACAAAGAGCCTTTATAGCATTAATGCACACGCAGAGCCTATTTTCTGCGTGTGCATTTTTATAGTATATATTTTTATTATTTTTCGACTCTCCACTTTATGCCCTGTGGTGTGTCCTCTAAAACTATATGACGAGCCTTCAGCTCATCACGGATAGCATCAGCAGCAGCCCAGTCCTTATCAGCACGAGCCTGTGTACGTTTAGCAATAAGCTCCTCTATTTCTGCATCTAAAGACTTAACCTCCTTGTTTTGAACTAAACCAATAACATCCGTCAGCTCATCAAACAAGTCCAGTGCATATTGGCACAGCTCCTTAGAGGGTGCGTTGTCAGCCACAATGGTGTTAATGTCACGGGTCAGCTCAAATATAGCGGATATACCATCGGCAGTGTTTAGGTCATCGTCCATAGCATTTATGAAATGCTTTCGGTGTGCGTCCAGCCTATCCTTTAGTCCCTGCTCATTAGTCTTAGGGGTGCTGTCCCCACTGTCCATAACAAAAACAAGATTTTCACGGCAGTTATACAGTCTTTCCAGGGATGCCTTGCACTGCTCAATAATATCTGAATTATAGTTAATTGGGCTGCGGTAATGAGATGATATAAGCATATATCTAATAGGCTCATAACCATATTTTTCAGCCACATCACGCACTGTAAAAAAGTTGTTAAGTGATTTTGACATTTTTTTGTTGTCAACGTTTATATAGCCGTTGTGCATCCAGTAATGTGCAAATGGTACACCGTTGCAGCACTCGCTTTGTGCTATTTCATTTTCATGGTGTGGAAATATTAGGTCCTGACCACCACAATGTACATCAATAGTTTCACCTAGGTATTTTCTTGCCATTGCTGAGCATTCTATGTGCCAGCCTGGTCTGCCCTTACCCCATGGTGCCTGCCAGTATGGCTCTCCCTCTTTTGCTGATTTCCACAAAGCAAAATCCATAGGCTCTTTTTTAATATCGCCAATAGATATTCTGGCACCTGCCTCTAAATCCTCCAAGGGCTGATGGGACAGCTTGCCATATTCGTCAAATTTATTTGTGCTGAAATATACGTCACCGCCTTTGGTAGCATAGGCGTAGCCCTTGTCTATTAAATCCTTAACAATGTCTATTATCTCGTCCATATTTTCAGTAGCACGAGGATGAATAGTAGCCTCACGCACACCCAAGCCAGCAGCGTCAGCCTTGTACTCATCAATATATCTATTGGCAATGGTTAGGTAATCCGTACCCTCCTCATTTGCCTTTTTTATAATCTTATCATCAATATCTGTAAAGTTTTGAACAAAGGTTACTGTATATCCCCTATACTCTAAATATCTTCTGAAAATATCAAAAACACATATTGGCCTAGCATTGCCAATGTGGATATAATTGTACACTGTAGGGCCACAGGCATAAATTTTAGCTTGGTTTTCTTTTAGTGGAATAAACTCCTGCTTTTCTCTGGTTAAGGTGTTATAAATTTTCATTTTTTCCCATCCTTTTCTAATTGTTTTATTCTTTCATCTAATAGTGTATATTCATATCTAAGCCTACAAAGCTCCTGTGAAACAGGGTCAGCAATGTGTATTTGGTCTAGCGTTTCATTTTTAACACCATTAATGCGAACAACTCTAGCCGGTACACCAACAGCGGTAGCACCATCCGGCACCTCGTCCAAAACAACAGCACCAGCGGCTATACGTGCGTTGTCACCTACTCTAAAGGGGCCAAGCACCTTAGCACCTGAACCTACCAATACATTATCACCCAGGGTTGGGTGACGCTTACCATGCTCCTTACCTGTACCACCCAGCGTTACATTTTGATATATTGTACAGTTATCACCTATAATAGTAGTTTCACCAATAACAACACCCATACCATGGTCTATAAATAATCCTTTGCCTATGGTAGCACCTGGGTGTATCTCTACCCCTGTTTTATGTCTGGCACGCTGTGATATATATCTGGCAATAAATTTCATATTATGACGAAAAAACCAGTTGGATTTTCTGTAAGCTCTTAGTGCCTTAAAGCCAGAATACAGAAAATAAACCTCAGCCTTACTTCTAGCGGCAGGGTCGCGCCTCATTATAGATTTCAAGTCATCATTTAAAGACTTAAACAAACATATCATTCCCTTCGTTTTTAAAAAACAAATGCCCCGTCCCAAAAAAGGGACGAGGCACAAAAAACGGCTCCGTGGTTCCACCCAGCTTCAGCAGTAGCTCTACTGCTCTTAAACTTGCCCTGTAACGTAGGCTAACGCACAAATATACTGTTATTTCCATTTGTGTGCTGACAGGTGCATTTTATTACTGCTTATTTCAAGCGGATTTTCAGCCGATGACCGCTCTCTCTGTGAAACAGGGTAGCAACTACTTTTCCTGATAAACGCATTTAATCATATTTTATATACTCCATTATATAACAACTTCATCTAAAATGGAACAGGCAAAATATATTTTATTACAATTTTTATTTAGCAGCCTTAAAACATTCCTTGTTATCCTTTAAGTATATAAAACCCGAAACCAGTGTAAGCAGAACTGTTATCCAAATAAGAATTTGGTCTATTATGTAAACTAAAACCTTAATATCTGGCAGCCCATTAGGCAGTGGTATAACATCAAGGGTAATAAGCTGTATAATATACTGTAACAAAATAACCGCAACTATTGCCACAATTTGGCTTACTGTTTTGGCTTTTCCCCATATATTGGCTGATACCACATTGCCCTTTGAGGCAGCTACCAAGCGTACAGAGGTTACGGCAAACTCTCTGAACAGTACAATAATCAGTGGAACTGCACCCATAATACCTAGCTGAACAAAGCAAGCAAAGGCGGCCATTACCAGTATTTTATCGGCTAATGGATCTGCAAACTTTCCAAAGTCGGTTATTTGATTGTTCCTTCGTGCGATTTTACCATCTAACAAATCTGTGACAGACGCTATTATAAACACTATTAAGCACCACAAAAAGCTATGGGGTATTTGTGTTAATAAAAGCAACGCCACAAAAACAGGCACTAAGATAATTCTAAGTAACGTTAGCTTGTTAGGTAAATTCATTAAATCACTCTTTCCTTATTATGAGGCTCAGTCAACCATTGTTCCTATTGGGTCACAGTCTAAATAATCATCAAGCTTCACCCTTACAAGCTCACCTATCTGTGGTTTTCTGCTGTCGATGTTAAAAAACACCTTTCCGTCAACATCTGGTGAATCCGCCTTTGAGCGTCCAAAGTAGCACTGTGCATACTTATCGTATCCCTCTGTAAGCACCTCAATGGTTTTACCCATCAAGGACCTACAATATTCCTCCATAATTATATGCTGCTGTTCCATAATAATTTCCTGCCGATGTGCTTTTATTTCCTCGTCTATTTGATTTTCCATTAGAGCTGCTTTGGTATCCTCCTCTGGAGAATAAGTAAAACAGCCCAGACGCTCAAACCGCACATCATTAATAAACTGTGACAGCTCCTCAAACTCCTTGTCTGTTTCCCCAGGAAAGCCCACGATTAAGGTTGTACGCAGCACAGCATCTGGTAATTTTGTCCTGATTTTGTTAATTAAGGCAGTTAAGCTGTTAACGTCACCACGACGGTTCATTGCTTTTAAAATGTTACCGTTACAGTGCTGCAATGGTAAATCTATATAATTTATTACCTTTTGGTTTGTTGCCATACAATCCAACAATTCGTCTGTTATTCTGTCTGGGTAGCAGTAAAGCATACGTACCCACTGTAGCCCGTCTATTGCACACAGCTGATTAAGCAACGTTGGCAGCATTAGCTTTCCGTAAATGTCCTCACCATATCTGGTGGTATCCTGTGCTATAACAATAAGCTCTTTAACACCATTATTAACAAGGGTCTGTGCCTCTGCTACTAAATCCTCTATTTTTCTGCTGCGGAATTTTCCCCTAATTAAAGGAATTGCACAGTAGGTACAGCAGTTGTCACAGCCATCAGCCACCTTTAGGTAGGCGTAATGCTGTTGTGTGCTTTGTACTCGTCCACCGTTCATTGGCATTTCCAGCTTATCTGGAAAGCTTTGTGGCTTTTTGCCATTGAGTGCTTCCTCTACAACCTGCGCTATATCCCCATTAGCACCTATTCCTATAACTCCATCAACCTCATACAGCTGATCCATAATTTGGTCTTTATAGCGTTCTGCTAAACACCCCGTTACTAATATGGCTTTTATTTTACCCTCTTGCTTCAGCTTACCCAGCTCTAAAATTTCCTCTATGCTTTCCTGTTTAGCTGATTCTATAAAGCCACAGGTGTTTACAATTGCTACATCTGCCATTGCTGGGTCTTCTATTATTTTATAGCCTGCCTGTCTAAGGGTAAACAGCATCATTTCAGCATCTACCTGATTTTTTGCACAGCCAAGGCTTACTATTGCGACTTTTTTCGCCATTTCTATTTCCTCGTTTTTCTTTGTAATATTACGCATTTTCACAGTACAACGTTATGTACATTTTATCACAATAGTTATGTTTTGTCACTTGGAAATTATCTATTTAAAAATACTCTGGCTTTTAACGCCACCAGCCATATTAATACTAAACCCTAACAGAATAATAGTCCTGCTATGTGGAGCTTTTAGTCACCCTATGAATAATAGCATGGACAACAAATACAAGCTGCAAATAAAATTGGGCTGCCACTGCTGGTAACCCAAAAAATTGATATGTTAATAATATTCCTCATTGCTGTTCATTGCTGTTTTTATGTCACCATAGCCATAGCCCATACGCTGTAAATATGCAGCTGCACGTCTGTTTATCTTTTCATCCTCATGATACCGTGGGTATTTTTTCTCCAATATAACCTTTATCTCACCTATTGTGTCAAATTCCATTTCGTCTATAATTTTATCTATTAAATCTCGGTCTATGCCTTTTTCTCTAAGCTTATATGCTATACCCCTAGGTGCCATATGCTTACTGCGTAACAGCTGGGCTGCATATCGTTTGGCATAATTTTCATCATTTACAAGTCCCAGCTCCTCCATCTTATCCGCTGCCTGCTCTGCCGCCTCTTTGGAGCAGGTACGGCGTATTTTATCACTAAGCTCTTTTTTTGAGTGGTCACGATAACCAATTAGGTATAACGCCTTTTCCTTTGCACGGTAGGCATCGGATTTATCTATAATATCCTTTAGCTGTTGGTCATCTATTTCCACACCTGCTTTTATACCCTCCTTCATAAGGGTAAAGGTGTCCAGCTTCATAGCAAATTCGCCATCAATATATACAGCGCTTAATGATTTTCGCCGTGGCTCTATAGCAGTTATTAACATATATTCAACCTCAATCAAAAGCCGAATGTATACACATTCGGCTTTTGGCATATCCAAAAAGGTCCAATTTTTTAACCTTTTCGGACACCCCTTTAATTATATTTTATTCTTCTACCATAATATCTATATTTTTATCAACAGCCTTTGGTGCTGGGTTTTCTTCCTCCGCATCCTCTATAACCTTTTCGTTCTTTTCTGCTGGCTTTTTCTTTGCCTTCGCCTTTAGTCCCTGCTCCTTCAGCTTTATCATAAGCTGTTCTTCAACGCTTTGTGCAATATCTGGATTTTCCTCAAAGAATATCTTTACATTGTCACGGCCTTGACCTAACCGTGTACCGTCATAGGAAAACCACGCACCGCTTTTTTCTACAATATCGTTATCAACCGCTAAATCCAGCAGCTCACCCACACGAGATATTCCCTTGCCATACATTATATCAAAAAATGCCTCTTTAAAAGGAGGGGCTATTTTATTTTTAACTACCTTTGCACGAGTTCTGGAGCCTATCATATCCCCTCCAGCCTTTAGTGTTTCAACACGTCTAATATCTATACGGACAGACGCATAAAATTTTAATGCACGTCCGCCGGGGGTAACCTCTGGATTACCGTAAACAACGCCCACCTTTTCACGCAGCTGGTTAATAAATATAGCAACACAGTTGGATTTTGCAATAGCACCCGCCAGCTTTCTAAGAGCCTGTGACATTAATCGAGCCTGCAAACCAACGTGGCTGTCACCCATATCCCCCTCTATCTCTGCACGGGGTACCAGTGCCGCTACGGAGTCAACAACAATAACATCAATGGCACCTGAACGAACCAAGGCTTCTGTTATTTCCAACGCCTGCTCACCTGTGTCTGGCTGTGAAACGATTAGGCTGTCTATATCTACGCCTAAAGCCTCTGCATATACAGGGTCTAAGGCATGCTCAACGTCAATAAACGCAACATTACCGCCGTTTTTTTGCCCCTGTGCAATACAGTGCAGGGATAATGTGGTTTTTCCTGATGATTCTGGCCCATATATTTCTATAATTCTGCCACGTGGTAAGCCACCTATTCCCAATGCTATATCCAGTGACAATGAGCCTGTTGAAACATGACCTACGTTCATCGCCTGATTTTGACCTAAACGCATTACTGCGCCCTTGCCAAATTGCTTTTCAATTTGACCTAAAGCTGTTTCTAATGCCTTTTCTTTGTTGGTTTCTGTACTTACTATTTTGGTAAGCTTTTTTTTATCTGCAGCCATTAGTGACCTCCGTATCTACGCCAAAGCGTATGTAAAATTCTCATTTTTTATCGTCTTTAATTATATATTACCCTGTATAAAAAAGCAATAGAACAGCCTTTAAAAAACGAACTCTTGTTTGCAAAGTCCCCTATATGGGACAGCTTATAGCCTGCTATGGTCTGTACACTCCACTGATTCCACGCTGAATTTCCTGTATATCCAATGCCTGTTTAATCTGGGTGAAGCCAGCACTTTCCATTATTTGTTTTACGGTATCAAGCTGTCCTTCGCCTAACTCAAAGACCAGCACGCCACCCCTTTTTAGCAGTGATGACCATTTATTGACGATTACCCTGTAAAAATCATAGCCATCTGTACCACCATCCAACGCCATAAGCGGTTCTAGCTGTACCTCTGGTTCTAAGGTAGCTATAACCTGACTTTCAATATATGGCGGGTTAGAGATGATAACGTCAAAAAAGTTTTCCACATAATTTACATAATCTGTGAAAACATCGCCTGTAACTATCCCTACGTTTTCAGCCTTATTAAGTAAAACATTTTTCTGTAAATATTTAAATGCTGTGTCTGATTTTTCCAAAGCTGTTATATGTGAAGCTTTATATGCATCACCTAGTACAACGGATATTGCACCACTGCCGGCACACAGGTCAATAATATTAAGTGGCTTATCCCCAAAAATTCTATTAATCTCACTTTGGCACAGCTCTACAACTACGCTGGTATCCTCTCTAGGAATCAGCACACCCTTACCAACACAGAAGCTGTGCTCCATAAAATCCCATACCCCTATTATATATTGCAGGGGTTCATGGTTTTTTCTGCGATTTATTAATGACAGCAGCTTATCTGCCTGTGCATCCTGTACCTGCATATTACCGTTCATAATCAGCTGTTGTCTGCCAAAGCCACAAGCACTTTCAAATAGGCACATAGCATCAAAGGCAGGACTGTCCAGCCCTGCCTGCGAAAGTATTGTCTTTGATTGTCTGTATAGGTCGTTATATGTCATTACCCTTTATACACCCTCTGTGGTATTTGATACCTGCTTTTCAATAGGCTGTTCATCCTCCACAGCCTTTCCACCGATTATATCCTCGCCATTTTCAGGGATAACTGGTTTCATAGCCGCTATAGCAATCTCTATCATTGAATCATCTGGTTCCTTCGTTGTAATACGCTGTGCCCATAAACCTGGAGCCGCTATGATTCTAGTAGCCAAATTATCATACTTGCCACAAATTTTTATTAGCTCATATCCTATACCACAGGATACAGGCAGCAATAAAATCTTTACAGCTGAACGTAAGAATGGATTTGTAAAGGGGACAAACAAGCCTATAATAATACCAATTAACAACATAATTACCAAAAAGCTTGTACCACAGCGTGGATGAAAACGTGTATGCTTTCTAACGTTTTCCACCGTTAGCTCTTCTTCGCTTTCATAGCAAAAAATTGTTTTGTGTTCGGCACCGTGATATTGAAAAACACGCTTCATATCAGACATTTGTGAACAAGCCACCACATATGCCAAAAACAATATTATTCTTAAAACGCCCTCAAACACTGAACGTGTAAACCTGTCATCTGTAAGCCACGCCAGACTGCCGTTAGCCTGTCCCAACGCACCGGTAGATGCATTGTACAGCCATGTTGGCAGCACAAAGAAAAGACCTATGGCTAATGCCACACCAAGGACGCTGGCAATCACCATTAACACGTTCATAAACTTTTCACCAAAAACCTTGTCTATCCACTTTTCAAATTTTGATGGCTCATCATCCTCTGGAACATCCTCTATTGCCTTATTAGCAGAAATCATAAGTGCTTTATAGCTTAACCGCATAGAATCTATCAGCCCTACTAATCCACGTATAAATGGCATACGAAGGATTTTGTGTTTGGCACCCAGCCCCGAAAACTCAAGCTCCTCTGTATATATTCCTTTATTTTCTGTTCTAACTGCCACCATTGTTTTTTTTGGTCCACGCATCATTATGCCTTCTATTAAGGCCGAACCACCAATAGAGGTAATTTTCTTAACATTTTCTTTTCCCTTAGCCATTACATTCTCCTTTTGGTATAGTTATTTTATTTATCCTCGTCATTAGTATGCAGTATAGGAAACGTCAACGTAACCGTTGTACCTATGCCCTCGGTACTTTCTATCTCCAATGAACCGTTATGCAAATTCATAATTTCATCAACAACTGCCAACCCAATACCTGAACCACGCTGTGTCTGGTTAGCCTTATAAAATTTATCCTTAATATGTGGTAAATGCTCTGCGGGAATACCACAGCCGTTATCACTAATTGTAATCTTTATGTTTTCGTCATCGTCCTTTACTTCTATACCTATAACACCACTGGCTGGTGTATATTTTAGGGCATTGTCAATAATATTAATAAATACCTGACGCAGTCTGTTCTTATCACCTAAAACTGGCGACACATGGGCTGGTTCATCATACAGCAAGTGTTTATTTTCGGTTAATGCACGTTCACGTAGCATATATATAGCCTCGTCCAGCTCTGCTAAAATATCTATCTTATCCATATTGACAATCATTCTGCCACTTTGAATACGGGAAAAATCCAACAGCTCCTCAACAATGCCTGTCAAGCGTTCGGTTTCATTAACTATAACAGTCATACCCTTCTCCATGGTTCTAAAATCTGGGGTATCACCCATACGCATTGTTTCTGCCCAGCCCTTAATAGCAGTCAGCGGAGTACGCAGCTCATGAGATACAGAGGAGATAAAATCGTTTTTCAGTTTTTCAGAGTTTGCCAGCTCACCTGCCATATAATTAATAGAGTCTGACAGCTCACCTATCTCATCATCGTACATCTTGTCCAGCTTAGCATCAAAATCGCCCTGTGCTATACGCTTTGCTGTTGCGCTCATTTCTCTAATTGGATTAACGATAGACCTAATAAAGTATGTCCCTGATAGAACCACAAAAAATATAACTAACAGTCCAACAACAATCATTAGGGTTATAATAACAAATATCTGCCGGTTAGCCGCCTCCATGGATACACAATAACGCACAGAACCCACCATATATCCGTTACTGTCCTTAATTATTTTAGTAACAGCCATAACGCTTTCACCAGAGGATTGAGTACCTGTCCAAAAGCCATAATCATTATCAGCTGCTTTAGCTAAGGTGTAATCCTGCATTTCCATATTTTCATCAGGCGGAAAGCCAGTAGACGTTATAATAACCTTACCCTTAGAGTCTAGTATCATCAGCTCCATAAGGTTCTTGTCAGGGAACTTTTCAACATAGCTTCGTGCAGCCGTTTCAAACTCGCTGTTACTGTTACTTACAAGCACATTTACAAGCTCGTCCGCACGTCCGCTTAATGTTTGTTCAATACCATTATAATAGTAGCTTTGCAACATTAATGATAGAAAAATAACCAATACAACCACAATTACCAATATTACGCCTAGGGTATTTACTATCCATCTGCGTGTTATGCCTTTAGTCATTTTTCTACTCTCCTTTATCACAAAATAGCCCTTAATTTTTTATTTATCAGCTTGCTTCCCATTTATAGCCTAATCCCCAAACAGTAACAATATATTTTGGATTAGACGGTTCGTCCTCAACCTTCATTCTTAAACGTCTAATATTAACATCTACAATTTTTTCCTCTCCTACATAGGATTCGCCCCAGACGTGGGTCAAAATATCTGTTCTGTCCAATGCCGCACCGGGGTTTGAGAAGAAATATTCCATAATTTGAAACTCAACCTGAGTAAGCTCTATCATTCTGCCATTTTTCAGCAAGGCTCGGTTACGCAGGTTTAAAACAAACTCTCCACTTTTTAGCTCTTCTTTAAAGTTGCTTTTTTTATCCTGTCTGGCTAATGCCACACGTCTGTGCAGGGCATCTACTCTGGCTACTAGCTCTGATGGTGAAAAAGGCTTTGTAACATAGTCGTCTGCACCTAGCATAAGTCCTGTAACCTTGTCCATTTCCTGTGTTTTGGCAGTCAGCATAATTATACCTATGTCCCCGTCCTTTACACGCAGCTCCTTGCACACCTGAAAGCCGTCAATGCCGGGCATCATAATATCTAAAATAGCAACGTCAAAATCTCCGTTATGCTCGTTGTATTTTTCCAAGGCTACCTCACCACAATCTGCCTCTACAACATCATAGCCAGCACGAGTTAGGTTAATAACCACAAAGTCACGTATAGCCGATTCGTCCTCACAAACTAAAATCTTTTTCATCTTTCATCCTCCTACAAAGATTGTTTACCATATATTTCAGTATATTTATTTTAAATTATCTTTATTAAATTTGCAACATCATTATTAGATATCGCATATTCTGCTGGTATATTGTCAGCTAGCTTTAACGTGTACACATAGCCGTACATCTTTGTTGCTAAATAATAGCCCTCGCTAGATTTATTTTGTGAAACCGCTGCCCAGTCCTTTTCTGTGAAAACCTGTATAGTCATAATCAAGTCCCCTGTTGTGGCGGGCTGTGACGTAACGGTTTCTGGTGCTGGAGATGTTTCTGTTGTGCTATCCTCTGTTGCTGGAACAGTAGGTGGTTCCGTTATCTGCTGTGACCTGTCAAGCTGGTAAAACTTCATGGTTCTGGTAGCTGTGTCGCTGGTAGCTGTAACATTATTTTCCCAGCTTTTAGGCAGCAGAAAATAGTATCCGTCTGCATAGCTGGCTACTGTATATGCAACAGGCATCAGCTGGCTTGTTGTAACATCCATTTTAAACCATCTGTTCAAATTACACAAAGTTTCTGTGGAATTTTCTGGTACAGACCCCTCCATCACCATCTCCTGAGGTATTTCCATTATGTTATCATGGTCTATATCACGGCATACCGCAACGGTTTGACGTGATGTAGAGTTTGTTGTAATGTCCTGATGATTTTTCACATTTAATGGGTCTATTAATGCTCCGCTGGCTTTATCAAAGTAAATAACCTCCGACAACAGCTGTTCGTTGGCCGTTGTGCCGTCTAAAAACAAAGCCAAATTATTATTATCTATCTTTCCTATTTCTACATTAGTATATTTAATTACATTTGGGTTGGTGTATGTGCTACCAACCATTTTAAGCTGTGATGTACCGTTCTCATTAACAAAGCTATATAAACGCACTATGGCAGTTTTATTCTGCTCTGTGGTAGGTGACAGCAGTATAAGGTCATCTGTTCCGCTGCCTGTCAAATCCCCTGTAGCCATATCGGAATATGTTGTATCTATCACGTTTTGTTCCATATCATCTAAGGAATACTTATAATATGTAACCTGACTGGTTTCCCCTATAAAGGAGCTCCAGCCTACTATTATTTCCTTTACACCGTCACCGTCTATATCTGTTATAAACACCTTGTCTATATCAAAGTTCTTGTTAGTAAAGGAGCGAACCGCTTTCCATTGCCCACCTGCTTCGTTTAAAAATAATAGGTTGGTTGTTGTGGTTTCAGCGTTGGTTCGATATATTACCATTGCCTCCTCATTACCATCACCATTTAAATCTTCTGTAATAATGGCAGAGTGATAATCACCCTTTTTAGGATATTGTAGCGTATAATCCGTTCCAACAGTATTATCTATAACATTTTGAATTTCTGCTTTTTCACCTGTTGCACGTGGTGGACGCAGCAGCTCTGTATCATTTAAACCAATAGATGAACAGCCAGAAAATGACGATACAACCATTACTGTTGATAATATGATGGATATAACCTTTATTTTTTTGTTCATTTTCCGTCAGTCCTCTCAATATTTATTTTCTATGTTATAAATTTACCATTTTAGCTATGGCAAAATTAATAGGTATCCCCTGTGCTGAAAACATTTTTTCGTGTTCTGTTTCAATATTTCCCACTACATCGCTGTTGTGCAAATCATAGGTTAGATATGTAACCTGAAATCCGCTTTCCTTAAAATATAGCAGGCTATCATCAAACAGTGGTCTGTCATCGGTTTTAAAGTATATTTCCCCATTTCTTTTTAAAAATATTTTATACAATTCTAGTTGTCTAGGATATGTCAGTCTTCGTTTGTTGTGTTTACCACGAGGCCACGGATTACAAAAATTAATATATATTCTGTCCACGGTATCCTGTGGTGACATCATCATTTCTATTCTTTCTATATTTTGTGCCGTTAACAGAATATTGTCAACTGTTCGGTTGTTCTCATCAAACAATTTCACAATATTTCTTCTGCCTACTGCTAACACTTCGCTTTTTATATCTACACCTAAGTAATTTATATCTGGATTGTTCAGCGCTATTTGTGCTACAAAGCTACCCTTACCACAGCCCAGCTCTAAGTGAATTGGCTGTACCTTTTTAAAGCTTTCTGTCCATTTCCCTCTGTTTTCCACAGCACTATCTACAAAAAACTCACACGCCTCCAGCTCTGGTCTTGCCCAAGGCTTTCTTCTCATTCTCATTTGACCACCACCGATTTTATATAATTTATCAGTGTTACGCTGGCTAGTCGTTCAATATCCTTTGGCTCATCAGGCAATACGATAACAACCTTATTATCTGCTGTCAGCACATATCCTGTGGCCGTGTTTAACGCCATTAGCTTTTGGCTGGTAAAATCTTTTTCTCCCGTTCCTAATCCCGCTGACAAAACAGGCATTAACCCATTTTCATCTGTGCGTTCAACATCTCCAATAACCACAACAAAATCATAATGTGCTAAGCAATAATTCATCTGTCTGCCAAAATCCTCTGATGATACTGCCGCAGATATATTTTTAGCCTCCATCATGCCATTGTCCAAGGTCCTGTTTAATGCGGCTTCACAATATCCTGTTTTTCGTGCTGTATAAAAAATTAGAGCGTAATTCATATAATACTTCTCCTGTTTTCATGTACATTTATAGCCCTTTAGCCTTACCAAAATCAAAAACCAGCTTTGTATATGACCACTTTTAGAAAGCGGTTATGCCCCTAAAAGTGGTCTGCTTATTAAAAAATTACTATGGCTGCGGATTAACAGTTACAACACAGGACACCTCTAGCCCTCCAACAGTAGCTGTTACTTTTGCTGAGCCAGCACCCTGTGCCGTTACCAAACCGTTTTGTGTAACCGTGGCAACACCTACGTTGTTGGATGTCCATGAAATCTGGTTATCATCGGTGTTTACAGGTGTCAAGGAAGCCTTTAGCTGTGACGTATCCCCAATATTTAATGTTATAGCAGCTGAATTAATTGAAACTGACTGCAGCGGAACGTGAACTACTATTTCACAAGTAGCTACATGACCCTGTCTAGTAGTAGCCGTAATCTTGGCTGTACCTGGGTTATGTGCTGTTACAACACCTCCTGCAGCTATAGTTGCTACGTTAGCGTTGCTTGTTGACCATGTTATAGATTTATCGCTGGTATCCTGAGGATTCCATAAAATAGTCAAGGTTTCCTCATCACCGCCGTTCATAGTCATTTGGCTATAGTCAAACATTACAGACTCGTCTAAAATTGCCGGTGCTTCAGTAGCCGGTTCTGGCGGTGCCTCTGTAGCCGGAGGGTCTGTTTCCTGTTCCTCTACAGTTTCCACATTAGTGGCAGGCTGGGTTGGCTCGTCAAAATCATATAGCGTAAACATTCTTTCCTTACCCTGTAGGTTGCCCTTACCGTCATACCATGTGATGCTGCCATCCTTGTATGCCTGACTAAACGTAGTAACCTTAGGCTTAGCTGATGTATTACCGCCGTAGTAGACATCAGGCCATAGAGGGTCAGCGTTTAGGCTGGCTTTATCAACGTCTACACTAGTGTCTTCTCCTGCACGTACCTTTCTGGCAACTACTACTGTCCTAAACTCGCTGTACTCGTATGAACAGGTTGATAACGTCAGCAGCTGGTCATCCTCGTTTACTGTTACCGGTGTATCTATCATGGAGCGTTCACGGACAAGGTGAACATAGTTCATAAACTCAGCATCACTGTCAAAGCTGCCTGTTAGGTAATTGAAAAATTTGCCTTGGGATTCCAGCGTATTAGTTTTAAAAACAGAGATTATTTTATAAACGCCATCTCCCTCTGGTGTATCAAAATGTATAGTAGGTGTTTCCTTATAAAAGTCTAAATCCCCTTCATACTTACCATAATACATTAGGTTTTGGAACATACTGCCGTCATTCATATGATGACCATGCAGAATCATATTTTTAGAATTAGCACCTTTATCACTGCGGTAATCCATAAATATACTACCGTAGCCACTGTAATTTTTATCAAAATCTCTATACAGATAATACTGGCTGTCGTCATCGTCACCCTCATGCTGTAAAACAGGGTAATCAATAACAGTGTTATCCAAGCTTAGCCATGCAACTATTTCATCATTTTGTTCCTTTAAAGCATCCCAATCGTGACTAATGGTAGCCAACACCTCACCTGATTCAGGGTCTGTTACTACTTCAGTAGCTTCGGTTTTAGCAACATCCCTTAGCTCACGGTATTTTTCATTGTTTAAATATGGGTCAATAACCATTACCTTAATTAAAATAATTGCAGTTACAAGGAACACAATTATGGCAACATCAAAAATTATTTTTCTAACTACTTCCTTACCCTTATCCCCTTTAACAGGAATAAAGTTCCGTGTAAAAAAGTTACCAGTTTTCACCTTTGCATTATCTGGCACTTCTCCCAGCTCGGCAACCTTAGCCTCCTCTAAATCCAGCTCTCCAGGAATAGCTATCGGTGCTTTTTTAGCTTTCTTTTCATCGCTAACACTAGAAATCTCGTTACCTATCTGTGGTGTTCTTTCTGACATACCGTCAATAGGTACGTTATTAAGAGAAAACTTTATGCCCTTAGCACATAATTGGTTATCAGCAATAGGATTTACAGCTATGGCTTCCTTTATTGCCTGTGGTACAGCTATTTCTAAGGTCTGTCTGCCCATCTTTGGCAATAAAACGATTTTCTTTCCATTTAAAAAGAAACAATATCCCTTAAAGCCACCGCCTAGATTATCCAAATACACTCCGTTGGCTACCTCTGTGCCTATAGAATAATCATGTGTAGTACCAGAGTTTTTGCCATACATATAATCCTTTTCTACTGTATTGCCCTTTGCACACAGACCACAAACAGCATTATAAGTTATACTGCTGTCAGGATGCTCATCAAACGCATTTGGCACCAAAATAATATCAATATTTTCATGAGGTGAAACCGATTGTTTAATACTCTGAACTATCTTTTGTCGTTCCTCGTTCAGTCTAGTTTTATAAACAACGTTTACCTTTATGACGCGCAGGCTCTCTGCAATAGATGGTAGCACCTCATCTATTGCTTTAAACTGTTCTCCTGTTTTTCGCATTAAATATATTTCTGCATTCATAAAAAATCCTCCTGCTGCAACTTTTGGGATTATTTTCACATTCTATATAATTAAGAAATAAAAGCTATTACTTACCTAGTTTTAATGTATCAGCTTTTTTTACCATAACCTATTTTTGTTAGCTTTAAGCTGCCCATTGCTCTATCTATCATACCATCTATATCTAAAATTTCTTCCGCCTGTTTAACATATTTTAATACAGGTCTAGTACGGGGATGCTTTGGGGTAAATACAGTGCAGCAATCCTCAAAAGGCTCTATTGACGTATCAAATGTGCCTATTTTTCTGGAGATAACAACTATCTCGTCCTTGTCCATACCAATCAGCGGTCTAAAAACAGGCATTGAACAAGCCTCGTCGGTACAGGCTATGGCGTGTATAGTTTGGCTGGCAACCTGACCTAAGCTTTCACCTGTTATTAAAGCCGCACATTCCTTCTGCTGTGCAATGCGTTGGCTAATATTCATCATAAACCTACGCATTATTATAGTAAACAGCTCCTCAGGGCATTTTTCCTTTATCTGCTCCTGTATTTCTGTGAACGGCACTGTGTACATATTCAATCTGCCGCTGTACCTTGACACTGTTTCCAACAGCCTGTAAACCTTGTCCTCTGCACGCTCGCTAGTATATGGTGGGCTGGCAAAATGTACAGCAGTCAGCTCAATACCTCTTTTTGCCATCATATAAGCCGCCACAGGGCTGTCTATACCCCCAGATATTAATATTACAGCCTTACCACCAGTACCTACCGGTATACCGCCTGCACCATGGATAACACCGCCACGCACATATGCACCAAAGTCACGAACCTCTACTGTAACCGTTAGCTGTGGGTTTCTGACATCCACCTTTAGATGAGGAAACTTGGCAGATATAAAACCACCTAGGTCAGCACATATCTGAGGTGATGTCAAGGGAAACCGCTTATCAGCACGTTTAGCCTCCACCTTAAAGGTTGAAACGTCCTCCAGCTCCTCTGATAAATAGTCAATGGTCTTTGCCTTTATATCGTCCATATCCTTTTGTGCTACACAAGCACGAGAAAATGTAGCTATACCAAAGGTTTTTCCTACTATTTCTGTAGCCTGCTCCATATCAGCATTATCTTCCATTGGTTTTATATATATAGTTGATTGTGCAATCTTAATTTGAAACCTTCCTGCCAAGGATAATCTGTTGCGTAGATTTTTAAGCAGCACATCCTCAAACGTATGCCTGTTTAAACCCTTTAAAACAATTTCTCCGACCTTTACCAATATAATTTCTTCCATTAATAAAATCCTTCCAATTAACTCACTGTGTTTTTATGCCTTCATCAAGGTTTTTACACCCTGCTTTAATGCTGACACCAGCATATCTATATGTTCAATTGTGTTATATTTTGAAAAGCTTACCCTTATAGCTGAATCAATTGCCCTTGCGTCTAAGCCCATTGCCTGTAGCACATGGCTTTTTTGACCCTTTGCACAGGCAGAACCGCTGGACACATAAACGCCCTGATTTGCCAAAAAATGCAGCATGGTTTCGCTGCGAATACCCAAAACAGAAAAGTTCAAAATATATGGCAAGCAGTCCTGTGACGAATTAATGTGAATTTGTGATATTTCACATAGCTGTTGTCGTAAGTAATCGTTAAGCTGTTGTATCTGTTCTATATTATTATAGTCAATTTCCTGTACCGCCTGTCCAAAGCCACCGATTAAGGGCGTAGCCTGTGTGCCTGGACGCAGACGTTTTTCCTGTTCTCCGCCAAACTGTCGTGGCAGCACACGAACACCTTTTTTTATGTACAATGCACCTGTACCCTTAGGTCCGTGAATTTTATGTGCTGTTATTGTTATAATATCAGCACGCAGCGTAGATGCCTTTACTGGTATTTTGCCAAAGGCTTGTACACAATCACAATGAACAACCGCTGGTGCATTTTTTCTTTTTATAATGCGAGCAAGCTTTTCCACTGGCTGTACAGCACCTATTTCATTGTTAACGTACATTAGAGAAACTAAGATAGTATCCTCGTTAACCGCATTTTCTATATCCTCAGCATCAACAACGCCCTGACAATTAGGTGTCAAAAACACCACATCAAAGCCCATAGCCTGTAAATGCTTACAGGTGGAGATAACGGATGAATGCTCCGACTGGCTGGTAACTATTCTATTGCCCATACGTTTTCTGGCATTTGCTACACCCATTATGGCTAGGTTGTTAGCCTCTGTACCACCGCTGGTAAAGGTTATCTCCTGTGGTGTTACACCTAAAGCTGTAGCTATGTTTAATCTGGCTTTTTCCATTTCTCTTTCAGCGTTTATGCCCATAGAATGAAGTGACGACGGGTTCCCGTAATTTTCTGTTAAAAGCGTTGCAACCGCCTGTGCAGCAGCGGGGCTGACAGCCGTAGTTGCGCTGTTATCCAAATATGCCTTACTATTAATACTTGTCACCTCTTATGGTAAAGTTAGATTTGTACTCAACTTACATTATACACAAATTTAGGCTATATTCCAATAGTTGTTTTAAATTTAACAAATTGTTCTAAAATGACAACTGATAAGGAATAAAAACACAGCATATTGGGAAAAATTTTTGTTGTAAGGAAGTGATAATCTATGAAAATTTCCAAAAACCAATATTCAAAAATGACTGAAAAAGCCTCACCCAACAGCCCCATACTTAAAAACTGTATAATGGCATTTCTCGTTGGTGGTGCATTTTGCACCCTTGGTCAAATGCTGATAAACCTATATATGTACTTTGGTATGGAGCAAAAGGACAGCCGTACGCTAACATCTATCACGCTGGTCTTTTTGGGAGCGTTGCTGACAACTATTGGTGTATATGACAATTTGGCAAAGCACGCTGGTGCGGGCAGCTTAGTTCCTATAACGGGCTTTGCAAACTCTATTGTTTCCCCTGCTATTGAATTTAAAAGCGAGGGCTATGTTCTGGGTTTAGGTGCTAAAATGTTTATCATAGCTGGTCCTGTTTTAGTTTACGGTATAACCACATCAGTAATTTATGGCATAATTTACTATATCTATACTTTGTTTATATAATAGCCCTTATATTTAATTTTGTTACAGCAAAGGCAAGGATGCGTAGGGGTGAAAAAAAGCTTCACATAGCTTATTTATCGTTATATTTAATATGGCACAGAAGAATGGTATTGTACCATTTTTCTGTGCCATTGTTATTACATATCACAAAAATTCTTTTAGCTTCTTCACATTGTTTTCTTCCATTTTTCCCAGCTCCTTCATCAGCGACAAGCTTTCTGGCTTGGCATCAGCCTTATATTCCCGTGACTTTTTAATAGACTGTACAATGCCCATATTGCTACCAAGCACAAGCATTTCAGCTATATGTGAAGCAGAGTGATCTGTCATGGTCTGCATATTGACCATTAGATAGGTCTTCATCTTTTCCATTGCTGACAAGCCTTTTTCATCTATACCGCTGTCATTTAGCATTTGCTGTGCCCTTTGATGAATATCCTGATACTCCGTAAGCTGTGATTTTAACTGCTCCTGAAGGTCTGTCTGTTCTACCATAGGTAAAAGCTGTGTTATTGTGTTTACCCCCATTTGAGAGTTTTGGTAAACAAAGTTTAGTAGCTCTGAATTGCTGTTCATATTATCACACTCCTGTACTTATTATCCTCTGACAGCCGTGTAATATACGCCCCTTACAAAAAAAGCAGCCACTCCTGTGACTGCTTTTTCTCATTTTTATTTTTACTTAGCTGGAAATTCTGTGATAATTTTTGCAATATATTGCTGTACCAAAACTAAATCTGAAACAGTAATCCTGCCGTCGCAATCAACATCCGCAGCCGTAAATCTTTCATCCTTTAAATCATACAGCTTTATAAGATTCTTCTTGATTAATAAAACGTCCTTTCCGTTGATAACAGCGTCACCGTTAATATCACCTAATGTTACGCCAGTACCTTGGGTGCCAATATTTTGTGTGGAAACGCCAACCGCACCAGCTGATACTGTCATTGTCACGCACATAGCCACACCTGTCAAAGCTGATAAAAATTTTTTTGCTGTCATTTTCATACATCCTTCCAACTAATTATTTTTTAAGTAAAAAACAAGGATTTTATTTCCACTAAAATTATACCCTTATGAACAAACAAATACCAGTATTTTCAAGGTGATTTTAAAAGTTGGTGGCTTGTTAATATAATTTTAAAAATACCAACAGCTTTTTTGTTGTTTAGTTAATATTGCCTTATAAAACCTTAAGACAAAGTAGGATTTTTCTAGTGAATTTCCCAGTATAGAGCCATTTTTTCTAATATAGTAAAACATTATATTAACCATATTTACCTTTATACAATCAGGAATTTTACGTCATTTTTAGTCATATTCAGTCATTGATTTTGATAGAATTCCGCCATATTAGTATCGTCTGTATTTCCCTCATATTGTTTTTATAGGCTTGTCAATATGAACAATATGTTTTATACTATTCTTAACCAATAAAATAGGTCTAACATATGAAACTTGTTAACCATCTATTGTTGCTTTAATTAATATAATGCCACATTTAGTTAAGTCTAATCTATAAAAAGGAAAATAAATCATGCTTAAAAGCGGAGATTTCAACACTACAAAATGGATATACAAGCGTTTGCGTAAACACCGTATTAAAATGCTTATTTTAATATTAGCAAACGTCATAGCCGGAGCCCTTGGTTCTGTTATGGCGATTATCTGCAAAAACATAATTGACACCGCCATAGGTCAAAACATAAATGGTGTTATTTTATTTGCATTGTGCCTGCTGGGCATAATCCTAATACAATTCGGATTAAAGCTTTTCTGTGATAACCTACAGGAATATATTCGTGCTAGGGTATGTCAAAATTTTCAAAGCGACCTGCTGTATAAAATAGAAAAGAAAAAATATCCCAATTTATCTAAATATCACAGCGGTGTGCTGATGACTCATTTATTTAGCGATGTTGGTATAATTTCCTCCAACGTAGCTGGTCTGCTGCCCACATTTGTAAATGTTGTAACACGTTTGGTAACATCGTTAACATTGTTATTTTACTTTGACACCTTTTTAGGCACCATCTCATTAATAGCTGGTGTTTGCGGGCTGTCATCTATTATATTAATCAGAAAAAAAATAAAAATACTCCATAAGGATGTACAAAAACAGTCTGGTAAGCTGCGTTCTATTATGCAGGAAATTGTCACCAAGCTACTGCTCATAAAAATTTTTCGTGCTGAGGACACTATGCATCAGGAGGCAGAAAAATATCAGGAAAGCTTCTTTAAATCACAGATGAAACGCAGGGGCTACACTATTACTGTAAACAACAGCTTAGGCTTGATTTTTAAGTTTGGCTACCTATTGCTTATAATCTGGGGTGCTGTGGGGCTGTTTAACGGTACATTAACATATGGTACATTAACAGCCGCCATACAGCTGTCATCACAGATACAGGACCCATTTAACACGCTATCTGGCTTTGCACCTGCTTTTGCAGAAACAACCGCCTCTGCTGAACGTATCATTGCCCTAGAAAACTTGGAAAATGACGATTTCACTCAGGGCATACCCAGTAATTTGTACGACAATCTAAAATGTATAGAATGCAGCAATATATCCTTTCGATATGATGCTTCCATCCACAGCAACGATAACGTTTTCAGCAATGCCCACGTTACAATAAACAAGGGTGACTTTATTGGCATTACAGGCACCTCTGGAGGTGGCAAAAGCACATTATTTTATTTAATGCTTGGCATATACGAGCCCTTGACTGGCGAAGTCAGGTTTTGTGAAAATAAAGGTAACAGCTATGCTCCATGTGATATGGCACGAAGCCTATTTTCATATGTACCACAGGGAAACTGTTTATTTACAGGTACAATCAAACAAAACATAGCTTTTTTTAGCGAAGCTATAGACGAAGAAAAGGTTATAAGGTCAGCTAAGTCTGCGTGTGCCTTGGATTTTATTAACCAGCTGCCAAATGGCTTTGATACATTATTAGGTGAAAACGGAGTTGGCATATCAGTGGGACAGGCACAGCGTGTAGCCATTGCCAGAGCCATATACAGTGAAGCACCTATAATGCTGTTAGATGAGGCTACCAGTGCCTTGGACGTTAAAACCGAAAAACAGCTGTTAGAAAACATCAGCCATTTACATAACAAAACCTGTTTAATTGTTACCCACCGTTTAGAGGTATTGGCAATCTGTGACAGAACAATAAATATAACAGCCGACGGTAAAATTCAGGAACAACAGCTGTAAACCTATGGGAAAGGATATGACGCTTCTATGAATACTCCCAGCTTCTCCACCCCCGCAGATTATCTAATCCATCTACTAGATTGTGCCATTAACAATAAACAGCCTGCAGAAAAGCCTAAACCGTTTTCATTTGAAAAAATATTCCATTTTGCACAGACACACAGCGTGGCTAATATTGCGTTTTACAGTATTGAAAAGCTGGTTAACAAACCGGAAAACCCATTATATTGCCAGTGGCAGGAAACAGTAAAGCAGGCCCTTGTTCGGAACACCCTGCAACGATATGAATTTGATAAAATTATAAAAGCATTGACCAGCAACAAAATTAAGGTAATTCCATTAAAGGGCTACTGGCTACAGCCTATGTATCCTCAAATAGACTATCGCACAATGAGTGATTTGGATATATTGATAAAACCTGCTGATACCCCTAAGGCACACTCCACTATTATAGCAAATGGCTATAACCATATGGAGGACTCTGACTTTCACATACAATACTGCAAAAAGCCATATTTTCTCCTAGAAGTACATACCAGCCTAATGATAGAGGAAAGTGGCAAAGCCTTTTGTGATTATTACAAAAGCATATGGCATAAAACAAAACCAACTGACCCATCACCATATTGCTACAACTTAAATATAGATGAATATTACATCTATATGCTGGTGCATCTGCACAGGCATTATGTGCTTGGCGGTACAGGCATACGGTCTATTATGGATATTTATATTTTTCTTAAATCACAGGGTAACAGCATAAACCGAGAATACATTAACAGCACCCTAGATACTCTTGGTATATTGAACTTTGCCTTAACAGCAGAACAGCTGTCCCTCGTGTGGTTTAACAGCGGTGAAAGCACCAAGCAAACAGCAGAGATGGCACTGTACATCCTATCCTCTGGCACCTATGGCAGCTACACCAATCTAATACACAACAGCATAAGGGCTGCTGCTAAGACTGATACTAATAATACATTTATATTAAAGATTAAATACATTCTTTCACGACTGTTTCCAAAACTAAATTATATGAAACGTAGCTACACCGTTCTTGAAAAAACACCTGTTTTACTGCCTGTACTTTGGGTGTATCGACTTTTTAAGACCATATTCACCAGCAAAAAACGTGTAATAAACGAGTATAAAACCGCAGATAAAATTATAAAACAAAAACGCCCTGATTAATACAGCTTTCACCGTATTAATCAGGGTATATCTTTTGTGGTTTATTTTCAATAGCTGGAGCAATCCCAACATGAAAAAGATATTAAAGCGACAGGCTTACACTGTCCCTTATTTTAATATGCTGGGTTTTACATTTTCCCTAGGCTCTGTTCCCTTGCTCAAGCTTTGAGAATAAAACTTCTTTTATTAATAACCTTTTTAATTAATTACATAATAGAGTTTAGCAAACCGCCCTTTGTAATGATGTTCTGTATAAACTCTGGGAAAGGCTCTGCCTGATAGGTTTTGCCTGTTGTTTCATTGGTAATAACGCCTGTATCAAAGCTTACGCTAACCCTGTCACCGTTTTTTATATCCCTTGCGGCCTCATCACACTCTAGTATTGGCAGCCCAATATTAATAGAGTTTCTGTAAAAAATACGGGCAAAGGTAGAAGCGATAACGCAGGAAATACCAGATGCCTTTATAGCAATGGGTGCGTGTTCTCTGGAAGAACCACAGCCAAAGTTTTTCTCTGCAACCATGATATCACCGTCTTTTACGTTGTTTACAAAAGCCTTGTCAATATCCTCCATACAATGAGCGGCCAGCTCCTTATGTGAAGCAGTATTTAAATATCTAGCAGGGATAATTACGTCTGTATCTACGTTATCACCGTACTTATGAACTGTACCCTGTGCAATCATTTATATCATTCCTTTTCTATAATTTAGTAGCTATGCTATAATATAATTAAACGTCCTCACAAACATCCCAAGGATTGGCAATGTAACCCTTAATAGCGCTGGCAGCGGCTACCGCTGGGCTGGCCAAATACACCTCAGAATCCACATGACCCATCCTGCCAACAAAATTTCTGTTAGTTGTAGATACTGCACGCTCACCCTGTGCCAAAATACCCATATGACCGCCTAGACATGGTCCACAGGTAGGTGTAGAAACAACAGCACCAGCACCAATAAATATGTCAAACAAGCCCTCGTGCATAGCGTCTAACCAAATTTGCTGTGTGCCGGGGAAAATAATACAGCGTACACCCTTAGCAATTTTTTTCCCCTTCATTACCTCAGCTGCTGCACGCAGGTCTGTAATACGGCCATTGGTACATGAACCAATAACAACCTGTTGAATTTTCACCTGACCAACCTCGTCGATGGTTTTGGTGTTTTCTGGCAAATGAGGAAATGCAACAGTAGGTCTAATCTGGGACAAATCTATTTTGTAAACCTCATCATACTGTGCATCAGCATCAGCTGTAAACTCTACTGGTGTACCTTGAAAACGGCCATTTGTATACGCTCTGGTGATATCATCTACTGGAAAAATACCGTTTTTAGCACCAGCCTCAATAGCCATGTTGGCAATACACAGTCTGTCGTCAATATTCAAATATTGCAGACCGTCGCCGCTAAACTCCATTGACTTGTATAATGCACCGTCAACGCCAATTTTGCCTATAATGTGCAGTATAACATCCTTGCCACTAACAAAGCGTTGTGGCTTACCTGTTAATTCAAACTTTATAGCTGATGGTACCTTAAACCAAGCCTTACCGCTAATCATACCGGCCGCCATATCAGTTGAGCCTACACCTGTTGAAAAAGCACCCAACGCCCCGTATGTACAGGTATGAGAGTCAGCACCTATACACAATGTACCAGGACCTACCAAGCCTTTTTCTGGCAGTAAAGCGTGTTCAATGCCCATTTCGCCTACGTCCATATAATTTTTTATATCATATTTATCAGCAAAGCTACGTACCTGCTGGCACTGCTGTGCTGCCTTAATATCCTTGTTTGGTGTAAAGTGATCCATAATCATAGCTATTTTGCTATTATCAAAAACCCTTGTTGCGTTGCAGTCCTCGAAAACATTAATAGCTACAGGTGATGTTACATCATTACCCAACACCATATCCAGCTTAGCCTCTATTAGCTGACCCGCCTTAACCTGTGGTAATCCTGCGTGTGCTGCCAATATTTTCTGTGACATTGTCATACCCATAATAAAAAATCCTCCTGTTATAAATTGGGTAACGCCTGCAAGCTCTTTACCCTTCGTTGATAAAATTATCCCACAGTTCTTGATAAAAGAATGTAAACTATGTTACAATCTAAATAAGTAAAATAACTTTGTGGAGGTACGCCATTGGAACAGCAAAACCTTTTGCACGGAATAGACTATACACCACTGTCCAAGGAAGCGGAGGAGATATTTCACAGCTTTCAAACGCAACGCAGCTACAAAAAAAACGCTACTGTTTACAGTCAAGGCGAACAGGCCGACTGTTTTTATTACCTTAAAAAAGGTCAGGTAAAGATTTTTTTCAACTCTGCCGATGGTATGGAAAAAACCTTATCACTGGTAGGTGCTGGCAGCATACTGGGAGAAGCGGCATTTTTTGATGGTAAGCCAAGGGTATCCTCTGCCAAGGCGGTAGAACCATCCGTAATAGTATCCATAGACAAGGCACAGCTGTTAAATAAATTCCGAGAAAAGCCACATTTGGCAATGCTGTTATTAACATTACAGGCACAATCTATCCGAATGCTGTCTGCCCATGTTTCCAGCATCACCTTTTCACAGGCTGACTGCCGTATAGCAGGGATTTTATTACAATCTAAAAATACATCACACGGTATTAAAGCTGTTAACCTAACCCATGAGGAAATAGGCAACATGGCAGGTGTTTCAAGAGTAACCGTTAGTAAGATTTTAAACCAGTTTGCCAAAAAAGGGTACATCGACACCGCCTACAGGTCGGTTATTATTAAGGATACAGCTGCATTAGAGGCTATTGCAAGTATAGATTATTAAATAACAGTGGTAACTATAAATTTATAATCCCCAAACGCTATTACCCATTTGTGTATTTTAGTTATAAATTTATACGTCTACCCACTTGATTTCACCACATTTTATGTTACTATCAGTATGTAAAAATTTTATACATAAAGGTAGTGAAGGGTATGACAAATAATAAAAAGCAAGGCTTCTACTGGGAAATGCTGCATATTGGCGTTCCTATCACCTTGCAAAGCATTTTCGCCGCCTCGTTTAGCGTTATAGACCAGCTAATGGTTGGACAGCTGGGAACCACCAGCATAGCCGCTGGTGGCTTGGGTGGAAAATTCGCCTCGCTGTTTATGGTGTCCATAACAGCTGTGGGTACAGTAGCGTCTATACTAATTTCCCAATTTTACGGTAAAAGGGATAACAAGGGTATAGGTAAAAGCTTTGCTATTAACCTGCTGTTGGGGTTGATTATAGCTGGTATATTCACCACTATTACTATTGTAATCCCCAGCCAAATATCAGCCCTATATACCAACGATATACCCACCTGTACAGCTGCCGCATCATATTTACAGATTGTTGCTGTTGGTTTTTTTCCCTATGCCCTAACGTTAATGATGTCTTCACATCTACGAAGCGTAGGCTACAGCCGTTATCCCATGATAGCTGGTATAGTTTCTGTCATTGTAAATATTTTTGGCAACTATGTGCTAATATTTGGTATGCTAGGTTTTCCAAAAATGGGTTTAAACGGTGCAGCTATAGCCACCACCATTTCAAAATTCGCAGAAACTCTAGTAATCTTTATTTTATACTTAAAATACAGACATAAGGCCGGCTTTCATCAGGGGATTATCACCATACCGGACAAAAGCTTTCTTAAAAAAACCTTGCTTATACTAGCACCATTATTACTAACGGAATTTTCCTGGGGGCTGGGTGAAAACATTTACGCTGTTATATATGGCAGAATAGGGGCTGACGCTTTAGCCGCTATGACCCTTACAAACCCTGTACAAGGTATGTTAGTAGGAATGTTTACTGGTGTATCCTCCGCTGCAGCGGTTATGATAGGCAACCGTTTAGGCAGAAATCAATTTGAACAGGGGTACGGGGACTCAAAACGTTTTATGAGGATTGCCTTTATGGGCGGTATAATATTAGGGGGTATTTTAGCTTTAACAGCGCCCTTGTATGCTGGGCTGTTTAATGTTGAAGATGACATAAAGATTACATCCACCTATATTTTGTATGGCTTCGCTTCGGTTTTATTTGTAAAAATTTTAAATATGACATTAGGGGGCGGAATATTACGCAGCGGAGGTAACACCAAATACACCTTAATAATTGATGCAATAGGTACATGGATAGTAGGTATTCCTTTAGGCTTGCTGACAGCCTATGTATTTCAGCTGCCTGTGTACTGGGTATACTTTATTTTATCCATGGAAGAATGTGTACGCCTAATATTAAGTCTAATAGTGTTTAAACGTAAAAAATGGATGAAAAATCTAACATGAAAATTTCATCCATTGTCTTAATTGCTAAAACAGTGCCATCTTGGATTTTTACTCCTAGGTGGCACTGTTTATTTTATGGTTATATGTGGATTGTTAAATACCTTTACCCTTAATTGTAAATTCGTTGCCGATTAAGGCTTATTCACACAAAATTATTTTTTATATTCCTCTGCCAATATAGAGAAAAACAGTCTGTCTACATAACCGCCTTCAAAATAAAAATAATCCCTTAAAGCACCCTCGTATGTAAATCCACACTTTTCTATAACTCTCTTGGATTTTGCATTTATGGATTTTGTGCAAATCTGCACCTTGTGAAGGTGTATGCTATCAAAGCCAAAGCTAACAACAGCCCTTGTAGCCTCTGTAGCATAGCCTTTGTTTTGAAAAGCCGTTCCTATACAATACTCTATCTCCCCAAAGTGGTTTTTGTTATCCACTAAAAAATACGCTATCTGTCCTATACACTGATTATTTTCCTTTAAAATGACTGCCCATCTGTAATAATCACTTTTTTCATACGAGGTTATATACTTATCTAACAGCTGTTTAACCTCTGCCCTTGTAGAATATACAGGCTCGCTGTACATTTTTTGTACAGTCTCGTCACTTATCCAATATTTTAGCATAGCATGGTCGTCAGCATATCTAAACCGCCTTAACATCAGCCGTTCTGTTTCTATTGTCTGTGTGCCAATATGTGTAAGCATGGATTAACCTCCTTTAAGTAAAAAAGCAGAGGGGTGGCAGGTAATAGCCCTGTCACCCCTTATCATAAATATTATTCGTCTTTACCACAGCACTTTTTGTATTTTTTACCGCTTCCACATGGGCATGGGTCATTTCTGCCCACCTTTTGCTTAGCGGTTTTTCGTATCGTTTTGCTTTGGTTATCTGTACCGTCAGAGCTGGTTGCCGTTGGCTTTGCCACCTGTTCACGTTCAATAACAATATCCACCGGTTGTGGCTGTGCTGGCTGTTCTGCTGGTTGGTTTATATTAACCTGATGAGCTGCTGCTGCACGTTTTTGCAGCTCACGGCGTGCCGCCTCAGCCGCCGCCTGTCTAATCTGAATCTCTGCAATCTTCTTTGGTGCTGACAAGCACAGCTTTGCTGTATTTTCTCTAATAGCTGCTATCATCTCGTCAAACATATCAAAGCCTTCAAAACGATACTCAACAACAGGGTCCTTTTGACCGTATGCACGCAAACGAATACCTTGCTTTAGGTTCTCCATATCATCTATATGCTGCATCCAGTAGGTATCAACACTCTTTAGAAGATATACACGCTCCATCTCACGCATGGTATCCTCTGCCAAAAGCTTTTCGTTCTCTTCATACAGCTCCAATGCTCTCTTTTGAAGCTCTTCTACAATGTCTATCTTTTCCATATCCTCTAAGTCTTCTATGGAATATTTTAAATCATCATCATTTAATATCCAGCCATTGTAATACTCTCGCAGGCTTTCTAGGTTCCAGTTATCTCTGGCTGTATCATCAGCACAATACAAAGACGCTGTTTCCTCAATATTCTGGTTTATCATCTTAATTATATCAGCACGCAGGTTTTCACCGTTAAGCACCTGATCACGCTGACCGTATATAATTTCTCTTTGACGGTTCATAACATCATCATATTGCAGTACATTCTTACGAATTGCAAAGTTTCTGCCCTCTACCTTTTGCTGTGAGCTTTCAATAATACTGGACAGCATTTTGTTTTCGATAGGCATATCATCTGGTGTGTTCAGTCTGGTCATTATAGCTTCCATTCTGTCGCCACCAAATAAACGCATTAAATCATCCTCTGTGGACAGGTAGAACTGGCTTTTTCCTGGGTCCCCCTGACGACCCGCACGACCACGCAGCTGATTATCAATACGACGGGATTCGTGACGCTCGGTACCAATAATACACAAGCCACCAGCCTTTCGTACCTCCTCAGCCTCTGCGTTTATTGCCTCCTTGTGCTTTTTGTTAAGCTGGCTAAAGGTTGTTCTGGCATTTAAAATATCTTCGTTATCTGTATCACCAAAGCCTGTGGCCTCCGCTATTAGCTCCTCTGTAAAGCCATTCTTACGCATTTCAGCCTTTGCCATATATTCGGCATTACCGCCAAGCATAATATCTGTACCACGACCAGCCATATTGGTTGCAATTGTAACTGCACCCTTTTTACCCGCTTGTGCAACAATTTCAGCCTCACGTTCATGCTGCTTAGCGTTCAATACGTTATGCTTTATACCACGCTTCTTAAGCATTTTGCTTAATATCTCAGATTTTTCAATGCTGATAGTGCCAACCAGTACAGGCTGACCTATTTTGTTACATTCAATAATATCCTCGAT
The DNA here is from genome assembly GCA_002391625.1 of Ruminococcaceae bacterium UBA3903. Classification (GTDB taxonomy): domain Bacteria; phylum Bacillota; class Clostridia; order Oscillospirales; family Acutalibacteraceae; genus UBA3903. The sequence continues at coordinate 32,040 of DGFJ01000033.1, forward strand.
AACTGCGTCAAATTTACCCGCCTCTTTTTTAAAGATAACATCTGGTAAATCCTTTCTAAGCAGTGGGCGGTTAGTAGGAATTTCAATAACATCCAACTCATAAATCTCTCTAAATTCTTCCTCCTCTGTCATAGCTGTACCGGTCATACCAGACAGCTTTTTATACAAACGGAAGTAGTTTTGGAAGGTGATAGTCGCCAAGGTTTTACTCTCGTTTTCTATCTTTACGCCTTCCTTTGCCTCGATAGCCTGATGCAGACCCTCGTTATAGCGTCTGCCATACATTAAACGTCCTGTAAATTCATCAACAATAAGTACCTGCTCATCCTTAACAACATAATCAATATCCAGCTTCATTACCCCATGTGCCTTTATAGCCTGATTTACATGGTGCTGTATAGTTAGGTTGTCAGGGTCAGTTAGATTTTCTATGCCAAAGAATTTCTCTGCCTTTTTAACACCGTTTTGTGTCAATGTAGCAGTCTTAGCTTTTTCGTCCACTATATAGTCTATGCCCTTTTCTTTGTATAAGTCCTCATTGTCCTCTTTGGCATCTACCTCAGCGAAGCGTTGACAAATAAGTGTTCTGGCTAACTCATCTGCTCTGGCATATAAATCTGTGGATTTGTCACCCTGTCCAGAAATAATCAATGGTGTACGTGCCTCATCTATTAAGATTGAGTCCACCTCATCTACAATGGCATAAGCGTGTCCACGCTGAACCTTACGCTCTTTATATACCACCATGTTATCACGCAAATAATCAAAGCCCAGCTCATTGTTAGTACCATAGGTAATGTCAGCAGCATAGGCGGCTTTACGAACATCCCCCTCTTGGTCGTGAACAATCAAGCCAACTGATAAGCCTAAATAACGGTACAGCTTACCCATCCATTCGGAGTCACGGCGAGCCAAATAGTCATTAACAGTAACAATATGAACACCGTCACCCGTCAAGCCGTTTAGATACGCTGGCAGGGTGGCAACCAAGGTTTTACCCTCACCAGTCTTCATCTCCGCAATACGACCTTGGTGCAGCACGATACCACCAATAATCTGAACTGGGAAGTGACGCATACCTAAAACTCTGTCAGATGCCTCTCGGCATACAGCAAAGGCATCTGGCAATATGTCGTCAGTAGTTTCTCCATTTGTTAATCTTTCTTTTAACACCGTTGTCTGATTTTTTAGTTCATCCTCAGACATTGCCTTATATTTCTCCTCTAACGCTAAAACCTTTTCAACAATAGGTTTAATACGCTTTAATTCTTTCTTACTGTAATTGCCAAACATAGCCTTTAAAAAAGCCATATTATCCTCCCTTTCATATACCAACGTATATATAAATGTTATTATTTTACAACGGTTTGTAATCTGTATGATTATAACACACATTTCTGAAAAAATCACTAACAAAATATTAACACGCATAAAAAAATAGAGGTTAGCTTTATCTAAACCCGTCAGATAAAGCTATAACCCCTATTTTCTTGTATTTATCCAACTGTTATTCCTAATTTCTCAGCACATTGGCACAAGCCTCCATAGCTGACACAGCCACAGGTCCTGCCACAGAATATCCATAGCCACTGTTTTCTACGATTACTGCGAAAGCAAGGGGTGCATCCGTATCCTGTGAGTAGCCTACCATCCATGCGTGTGGTTCCTTGCCGTCACCTACCTCAGCTGTACCTGTTTTAGCACATACTGACAGGGTTTCAAACATATCATCACCATAGTAGGAGGTTACGTTGTTTCTCATTAGGTCGTTTAGCTGATTAGCTGTAGAGGATTTTATAAGGCTTTCAGTTTTTGCCGTATTGTTTAGTCCCGCTAACCCAAAGAACGAGGATATAGTTTTAACCTCAAATGGAATATTAGCATCACCTCCGTTTGCAATAGCACCACACATTATTGCCATTTGCATAGGATTTGCAAGGTCGGTAAACTGGCCAATACCTGACCACGCACGTTCGTTCTGTGACGCCCCCAGCAGGTCATATTCACCCCTTGCTGTAGGTATATCCCCTACCGAGTAGCTCTTTGTAAAGCCCATTTCCTCAGCAGTTTTTTGCATAATATCATTGCCTAATTCATCAGCTATTTCTGCAAACACCACATTGCAGGAATGAGCTAATGCGTCCTCAAAGCCTATATCACCATGTGTGGACATACAGCTTATCTCCTGTCCGCCAATATTTACGCTGCCGTTACAGGTAAATGTACGGTTATAAATATCAGGCATATTTTCAATAGCTGCTGCTGATGTAATAATCTTAAACGTAGAACCTGGAGGGTACAGCCCAGATATTACACGGTCTACATACACACCGGCATATTCCTCTTCGTTTTCCTCTGTTATCTCTGGCGGATCCTGAGGGTCATATGACGCCTTGCTGACACTGCACAGCACCTCACCCGTTTTATAATTGTACACAACCACTGCCCCGTTATAGTCACCCAGCGCCTCATAGGCTGTTTTACAGGCTTGGGAGTCTATGGTCAGGGTTATATCCTTACTGCTCTTTAAGCTTGATGGCAGCCCTAAGCCCCATACATAGTTAAAGCCTGTTAAATCATCACGATAAATGCTTTGTACCGCAGTAGAAATATTTAGGCTGTTGTCACCTACAACATGAAGAGTAGCCAAACGTGTTTCATAATCATCGCTGTATACACGTTTACCATCCACTGTATGTGCCAATATATTGCCGTTTCTATCGTATATTATGCCCGCCTGTTCCAAACCGCTGCTGCCAGACATATGACCGTTGTAGTTCTGCTGAACCCAAGCGTTGGCATTAGTAGATATTCTAAATGTAAACAGGCCCAGTCCACCAACAAAGGCTATTGCCATAATTAAACCTAAAATAGAACGTGTTAATGTTCTTTTCACATATAACACCCTTTCCTTGTGAAAAAAGTATCCTGCTATTTTTACTTTTTAGCTGCGTAGGTTCTTTCGTCTGCCGCTTTAATAAAGGATAATAAGCACCAACAGGAAATCATGCTAGAGCCGCCTAAGCTAATAAAGGGCAGCGTAACACCTGTTAAAGGCAAAATATCTGTTGCACCAAAAATGTTCAGCCCTGCCTGTAACAGCATTAAGCTAGCCGCACAGCAGGCGGATATGGAATAAAATGTTGAACGGCTGCGTGTAGTGATAGCCCTAGCATAAAATACCAAGCCACCAATAGCAACACCACAAGCTAAAGCTATTATCAATCCAATTTCCTCACACATCAAACCAAATACCAAATCGCTTTCAGATGCAAAAACATATTTTAAATATCCATTACCAAGACCCACACCTATTAAACCACCGCTGGCAGCATAGGTTAAAACTCTGGCCTGCTGATAGCCTGTAGAATCTGCATATTTAAAGACATTGCCCCAAGCCTGAAAACGATCTGCAATATACGGTTTAAACTTTAGCACAATAGCCGAACCAAAGACTGCACCGGCAACAGCTAAAATAATAGTCTTTAGGTCGCCGGAACGCATAAAAGCTATTGTAAGGAAGGTGCCAAAAAATATTAAGGCTGTACCTAAGTCACTCATAATAAACAAAGCACCTACGCACACAGCTGAAAAAATAATAAACTGCAACAAATTTTTCTTTGTAAGAAGCTCGTCCAAAGCGCCTGCACCAACAAATATAAACCCTATTTTTACAATTTCGGATGGCTGAATTGACACTCCGCCTACCTCTATCCAGTTAGCGGCACCGTTTCTAACTGCACCAAAAACAATATTGACACCTAACAATAACACTGACGCTATCATAATACCCATCCGCCATTTTTTTACCCTGTCAGGATTTTCAATAAACTTTATAATAATACAAAAGCCGATTATGCCCACTATCATTGCCGCTATCTGTACATAAGCCTGTTTAATATCCTGTCTGCACAACAGCATTGCACCAATACCGCACAAAAAAATAGCCAAGCTTTCCAGCTCAAAGTTAGAGCGTTTTATTATTTTGGAAGAAATAAAGAAAAACAACCATGTTACCAAGGTAAACACCACAAACACACCCATAGGCTGAAAGTCCTGCTTTTCTATACTTAAGCTAGCCTCTATCCCCAGAAAAAAGTTGAAAATTGTAATAAGAAACATTAACGCAGCAGGTGCTATTCCTTTTTTGTTTTTAGGTCTGCTAAAAAACCATGATTTATTTATGTCTGTATAATCATCTGCACGCTTTATAGTCATAGTGGTGTTACCCACTGTTATTTTATCATCAATAAATACAGGCTGTCTGCCTTGGGTTGTCTGTCCGTTTACCATCGTGCCAGATTTTGACCCTACATCGCTGACAAACCAACCGTCCTCACGTCGCAGCAATACTGCGTGGTCACGGGACACCGCCCCATCGGCTATGGTAATGTCACATCCTCGGCTTCTGCCAATGGCGTTTTCCCAATACAGCACTGGTACACCTTCACCTGTGGCATCGTTTTCTAGCATTATTAGTGGTTTTTCCTCTCGTCTATGACGTCGCATAGAGCTATAACACTGAAATACAATAATAACAGCTAACACAGGCAGCAGTATTCTGATTACCAGCAATGCCAGCTCTATAACAATTTTAAAGCCATCTATATTTAGACCATTAAATACACTATTCACATCCAAGGTATCAGCCTCCTTTTTATATATAAATATATATGATAAATCACAAAGCACGCCTGTTCCTAATTTAGATAATATTATTTTGCCACTAAAAAGTCAATAGACATACTATAAATACTTTCTTACGTTATTGTAGCAATTTTAATCTTAGTGCTAGACTTTAACAGCGTCATAAGCTAGCTATGGCAGTCTTTATTCATTGTCCTGTTATAAATTAATATTAATTGTATCTTAATAGTACAAATGGTAACAGCAGTGGATTATATCGCCCCAATTACTGTCACCATTTTGTTGTTTTTACATAAAATATAAGGTCAGTGAACCTTTATAACATTTGTTACAATACCAGCTTTTGTAATATCTAAAATACCATATGTGCCATAGCTGCCATGACAGCTGCCAGGATTCATTATATACAATCCATCATCATAATCTGTAAAGGGCATATGTGTGTGACCGAACAGCAAAATGTCAGCCTGCTGTTCACGAGCTGCATATATAGCCTCTAAGTAACCCATCTTCACATTGTACAAATGTCCATGGGTTGCCATTATTTTTTTACCCTCAAGATTTTTTATTTCTACCATAGGCAGGGTAGAACCCCAATCGCAGTTTCCCTTTACGTTAACCACCATTTTATTGGGAAACATCATTTTTATAGCGTCTGCCTGTTCCTCGCCGTCGCCTAAATGAATAATAACATCTGCCGTAGGCTGTGACAACACAACTCTTTTAAGTGTTTGAAAATCCCCATGAGTGTCCGAAGCTACCAAAATTCTCATATATATAGTCCTTTCTAAAAAGTATATTTCAACAATATGTATCATATAAATTTATAAAATAAAGGTGGTGTGATTATTATGTCAAATAATAATATGGATAATCTACTAAATACTTTATCACAGCGTTTAGGCACAAGCCCCGAAGCGTTACAGCAGGCAGTGCAAAAAAACAATATGGGAAAGCTGCTTGGTAATATGGATAAGGCTCAGGCTGATAAGCTGCAAAAAATATTAAGCGACAAGGAGGCATCCAAAAAGCTGTTGGATTCTCCTCAGGCTAAGGCACTTTTAAAAAAACTGATGGGAGATAAGCAGTAAATGGACGATATATCAGGAAAAATATCGGAGCTACTAAGTGACCCACAAGCCCTACAGCAGATAATGAGCCTAACCAGCTTACTAGGTGGCGGCGGTGATGATGAGCCTGAGCCTAAGCCCCTGCCACCACCAAAAAAGGATCAGAACAGCTCGTCTGGATTTCCAAACATATCCTCTGACAGTATGGAAACCGTTATGAAGCTAATGCCCGTACTAAGCGGGCTAAAGCAGGAGGACGACACCACACGGCTGTTGCGTTCCTTACGTCCCTTTTTAGGTGAGGAACGACAACAAAAGTTAGATGAAGCCACCAAAATGCTACAACTACTAAAAATGCTCCCTGTTATTAAGGAGTTTAATTTCTTATCGGGGTGATATCTAATGGCACAAAATAACAATATGGATAAAATGCAACAGGAGGCATACCGCCGTATGCAGGAAATGCAGGCACACTCTAAGCAGACAAATCAACAGCGTCAAAAGGGGCAAACATCCCCTACACAAAATAAAGAGCCACCAAAAGAAGAAAAATCACCGCCACAAAGGGATAGTGATTTTTCAGATCATTGTAATAATAAACCAAAACCAGCACAGCACATCCCACAGGATATGCTGGAAGGTCTGTTTCATGACAAGGAAAAAAGCTTAATCCTTATGCTTATACTTCTGTTATGCACAGAAAAAACAGACAGCGGTTTAATATTGGCACTTTTATATTTGGTTATCTAACCTGTCCATTACCACATATGATAAATTTCATAGAGGTTAACTCGTTTAACCCCATAGGGCCTCTGGCGTGTAGCTTTTGGGTTGAAATACCAATTTCTGCACCCATACCAAACTCTCCGCCATCTGTAAAGCGGGTAGATGCATTTACATAAACAGCCGCACTGTCTACCTGTGACGTAAATTTGTTAGCATTTTCATAGGATTTTGTAATAATAACCTCGCTGTGACCACTACTGTATTTTCTAATGTGGGCAATGGCCTCATCCATAGAGTCTACAACCTTTACCGCTATTATATAATCCAAAAACTCTTTTTCCCAATCATCCTCCACAGCTGTAACAACATCATGGCCTAATATGGCTTTTGTTTTGTCGCAGCCACGAATCTCCACATTTTTTTCATCCAGCCTTGCCTTTATAACAGGTAAGGCTTTTTCGGCTATATCTTTATGTATTAATACAGTTTCTAAGGCATTACATACCGAGGGACGTGATGTTTTGGCATTATAAATAATGTCAGCTGCCATATGAATGTCGGCATCACTGTCAACGTATGCATGACAGTTACCAACACCCGTTTGAATAACTGGTACATGAGAATTTTCTACAACAGCTTTTATTAGTCCCGCACCGCCACGTGGTATCAGCACATCTAAATAGTCGCTAAGGTTCATTAGCTCCACAGATGACTGACGTGTAGTGTCAGCTACCAGCTGTATACAGTCTGCCGGCAAGCCTGATTTTTCTACAGCCTGACGCATGATTTCTGCTATTACAGTGTTAGAGTTAATGGCTTCCTTACCACCACGCAAAATAACTGCATTGCCAGATTTTAAGCACAGTGCCGCTGCATCTGCTGTAACATTAGGACGAGCCTCAAAAATAATTCCAATAACACCTAAAGGAACTCTTATTTTTTTTACCTCTAATCCATTTTTTAATTTGTTACCGCTTATAACCTGTCCCACAGGGTCATTGCTGGCAGCTACATAACGCACGCCGTCAGCCATGCTCTTTATTCTTTCTGGTGTTAAACGCAGTCTATCCAGCAGCGACTGTGTTAAGCCACCTTCCTCGCCGTTTTTTAAATCAACATCATTTTCCTTAATGATTTTGTCAATATTGTCCTCTAGGGCATCTGCCACAGCATTTAACGCTGTTTCCTTTTTATCGCCGGCTACTGATAGCACAGCGGCAGCGGATTTTGCATTTTTGCCCATTTGCTCCATAACTGTCATCATTATACACCTTCTAATTTAACAAAATTTGTCATAATTTCCTGTAGGTATTTTTCCATTTAAACCTAACACTGTGGGCCAACAGCCTGTATCCTGTATAATAAAGCCCATTACCATACCCATGTGACTATGTAAGTGCCTATGCTGTGCCATTATTAATGTAAATCTTGTATAAGGGCTACCTGTTGGCTTGGTTAACAATATATCATCAGCTAAGCTGGAAAGATAGTTATTTATCTTTCCTTTTATACTTTCAAGGTAATCGTTTATTTCCACACGGGTAATAAATTTATTCGTTTTTACATCTAAATTATTCAGATTATCAATGTGAATATATGGCTCTGTAAATTCATCATATGGGTTAATAAACCACCTATCCAGTGAATGCAGCATATGATAAATATGCTTGTAAAGCGGCATATCACAAAACAATGTATCCCACATTGTGTCAGGGACACAGTCAATTACATTTTGTACCTCCCACAATGCCCTGTGGGTTTGGTCTGCAATAACGCTGGCAAAATCAGCCTGCTGAGCATCCTCCATTTTAACAGCCCCTTATTCAAACAGTTTTTTTAGATCCTCTAAATCATATGGCGTCTGCTGATATACATAATAGTTTAACCAGTTTGTAAACAGCATTGTTGCGTTGCTTCGCCATGTAAGCTGAGGTGTGGCATCAGGGTCGTTTTCTGGAAAATAATTATATGGAATAGGTGGGTTAACGCCCTTGTTAACGTCCCTAAAATATTCGGTTGCCAAGGTGTTTCTGTCATACTCTGCGTGTCCCATTACAAAAAACTGTCTGCCATTTTTGTTACACACCACTGCCACCCCAGCTAAACGAGAGGTTGCTAAAACCTCTAGCTGGCTAAACCGCATAACATCCTCTCTGTGTACACCTGTATAGCGTGAATGTGGCAGGTCAAACCTGTCATCAAAGCCACGCATTAACGGGTGATTAGGGTTTAACACCCGATGATGAAAAATACCACTTAGCTTTTCGTCCATTGTGTATTTTTGTATACCGTAATGGTAGTAAAGCCCCGCTTGAGCACCCCAACATATATGCAGGGTAGAGTACACATTGTGCTTACTCCACTCCATTATCTCACACAGCTCATCCCAATAGTCAACCTGCTCAAATTCCATTAGCTCTACTGGTGCGCCTGTAATAATCATACCGTCAAAGCTCTGATTTTTAATTTCGTCAAAGGTTTTGTAAAACGTGTTTAAATGATGGGATGATGTGTTTTTTGATTTGTGGGTTGCCATCTGCAATAGCTCTATATCCACCTGCAAGGGGCTGTTGCCCAACAGCCTTAACAGCTGTGTTTCGGTGGTTATTTTTGTAGGCATTAGGTTTAATATTACTATCCTTAGAGGTCGTATGTCTTGTTTAATAGCAATATCCTCTGGCATAACAAATATATTCTCGGTTTCTAATATTTTTATTGCCGGTAAATCGCTTTGTACCTTTATAGGCATATTCTAACCTCCTTGTTAGCATTAAAATTGTTTTTAATATGCTTTGCCCCACATGACCATACATTTTGCAGGCTTGCCACAGCATACACATTTATCATCTAAATGCTCCTGTGTATCTGGGATACAGCGAGAACCTACACCTGTAACCTCTTTGACCTTGTCCTCGCACTCCTCGTCACCACACCACATAGCCTTTACAAAGCCGTCGCCCTTGCTTTCTAGCACAGCTGTAATTTCGTCCATTGTTTTACAAGCGTAGGTTTTGTTTGCTCTGTTTTCCAGTGCCTTTTGGAACATACCATCACGCACCTCTTTCAGCTTTTTGGCTACCTCTGCCTGTAGGCTTTCTAGCTTAACTATTGTTTTTTCTCTGTTATGACGTGTTACTATTACACATTGACCCTGTTCAATATCACGAGGACCTATCTCTATTCTAAGTGGCACACCCTTCATCTCATATTCTGAGAACTTCCAGCCTGGGCTGTTTTCGCTGTCGTCTACCTTTACACGGTAGTCCTTTTCCAGCGTAGCCTTTAGCTCCTGTGCTTTTTCCAGAACACCAGCCTTATGCTGTGCAATAGGGATAATAACCGCCTGTATTGGTGCTACCGCTGGTGGCAATACAAGACCATTGTCATCACCATGTGTCATAATAATAGCACCTATTAAACGTGTAGTAACACCCCATGAGGTTTGGTGTGGATACTGTTGTTTGTTTTCCTTGTTAGTGTACATTATTTCAAAAGCCTTGGCAAAGCCGTCGCCAAAGTAATGTGATGTGCCTGCCTGCAATGCCTTGCCATCGTGCATAAGTGCTTCTATAGCATAGGTTGCCTCTGCCCCTGCAAACTTGTCGCTGTCTGTTTTTTTGCCTGTAATTACAGGCATTGCCAAATAGGTTTCACAAAAATCCTTATAAACATTTAGCATACGCTCTGTTTCTTCTATAGCCTCATCAGCTGTTGCGTGAATAGTATGACCCTCCTGCCATAAAAATTCCCTTGAACGTAGGAAAGGACGGGTGGTTTTTTCCCAGCGAACTACGCTAACCCATTGATTATACAGCTTTGGTAAGTCCCTCCAGCTGTGTACAATGTTAGCATAATGCTCACAGAAAAGTGTTTCAGAGGTTGGACGCACACACAGCCTGTCCTCCAGCTTTTCGTTACCGCCATATGTAACCCACGCTACCTCTGGTGCAAAGCCCTCTACGTGGTCTTTTTCCTTCTGTAAAAGGCTTTCTGGTATAAACATAGGCATACAAACATTTTCATGACCTGTTGCCTTAAACATTCCGTCCAGTATTTTTTGTATATTTTCCCAAATAGCGTAACCATAAGGTCGTATAACCATACAGCCCTTAACGCTTGTATATTCAATAAGCTCTGCTTTTTTTACAATGTCTGTGTACCATTTTGCAAAATCCTCATCCATAGAGGTTATTGCTTCAACCATTTTCTTTTCTGCCATCGCTTTTATTCTCCCCTTAAAATAAGACAGGCTATATAAAAAGTATTGCCCACCCTAAAGACTAATATTTACATTATATATTTCTTTTGCATTTTTTTCAATAGCTAGTTACTTGGTAACCCCCATGTTTTAGCCACTAAGCCTGTATTATCACTGGTTTATAAATGCGTTTATTCTGTCACCTACATTCTTTTGCAGGTTTCTATAGAAAAATTCAATGTCATACACATGATAAATGCCGTCACCAAAGGTGCTAAATCCTGCGGTGTACCTTGTATCATCTACATCTGTAACCTTTAACGTGCCACGTTCAGAATCCATATATGCACCTGTAAATTCAGGAATTTCCTTTTGAACCCTGCCTTCGTTGTCTGTAAAGCACGCTCCTAAATTTTCCGACCTATCAGCTACAGTGCTATCTGTTTTCCAATTTAATGGGTTTATACCTAATGTGGTATCTGGCACTAAGGCAGAGGTTGTTACATAGTCCTCCTCAGAGTTATAGGAAATTATAACCCCTGTATCTGTTTCACCCTGTGCAAGCCTTAGCTGTGGGTACTGCTGGGCTTCCTCTGCTGTAAAATGCCAGCCCACAGCGTATGCCGCCACCAGCTGTTTGCTGTACTGTTCCTGTGTAAAAAACTCCTTCATCAGCCTAAGCACCATATCAGCACCTTGGGAAAATCCAGCTAAGATAATAGGTCTGCCCTCATTATGCTGTGCCATATAATACAAAAAGGATTCTCTTATATCAGAATACGCTATATCAAAATATGGCTTTTCCAGCGTTTCATTTTGTAAGGCATACACTATCATCCCGACCTGCCTGTAATACGGTGCATACATTCTACAGCTGTCCTCATACACACCACGTCCCATATTAAGAGAGCCTAAAAAGCTCCTCTTTGTTTCTGTGTCACTAAGCAGCATATTAAAGGACTGTGAATTACCATTATACACTGTTGGACACACCATAAAAACGTCTGCCTGTTTACCCTCCCCTATACCGTTATATGCCCAGTTATCTGGATTATTGTATTTTGAGTCTGACAAATTAATTTGGCTGGATAGCTGCTGTGATTCTGATTGTGATGCGGAAGCCGAGGAATCAGCAGCGATTGTTGCTGACGAGTTGTTTTTACCACCTGAACAGCCAAACAATACCGTCACTGCTAATGCTCCGCATAATAATACTGATATTGTCCTTAATATATATTTCTTCATTATAACCCTCCATAATCAGTTTATTAAAAATGTCCCCGTTTAATAACGGGGACAAGGAAATTGTTGTAAATTTATTTTTGCGCTACGCCTGTTTTTTTAGCAGCCTCTATAACAGCCTGTGCTACAGCACTGCCAATTCGCTTATCCAGTGCATCTGGTAAAATATAATCAAAATCCAGCTTATCATCTGTTACCAAATTTGCAATAGCATAGGAGGCAGCTATGTTCATTTCATCATTAATTTCCTTTGCACGACAATCCAAAGCACCTCTAAAAATACCTGGAAAAGCCAGCACATTGTTTATTTGGTTGGGAAAATCGGAACGGCCTGTACCTACTACCCTTGCACCTGCTTTTTTTGCTACATTAGGCATAATCTCTGGTGTGGGATTCGCCATTGCAAAAACAATAGGCTCTAAGTTCATAGACCTTACCATTTCCTCGCTAACAATGTTAGGGGCAGAAACACCAATAAATACATCTGCACCACTCATTGCGTCTGCCAATGTACCTGTCATATTATTTTTATTTGAGTTTTTTGCCATTTCCTGTTGGGCATTGTTTAGACCCTCTACACCCTTGGCAATAATACCGCATTGGTCAACCATTACTAGATCGCCTACACCCATTCTAAGCAGGTGCTTGCCAATAGCAATTCCAGCTGAGCCCGCACCGTTTATAACCGCACGAATTTTAGTAATATCCTTTTTCGTTACCTTTAAAGCATTTAACATAGCGGCGGCCACAACAACCGCTGTGCCATGCTGGTCATCATGAAATACAGGAATATCACAAATTTCCTTTAGCTTGGCTTCTATTTCAAAGCAACGTGGTGCTGCTATATCCTCTAGGTTAATGCCACCAAAGCTGCCAGAAATTAAATAAACCGTGCGTACAATTTCCTCTACACTTTTTGAACGTACACAAATAGGGAAGGCATCTACATCTGCAAACGCTTTAAACAACGCACATTTGCCCTCCATTACAGGCATTCCTGCTTCTGGTCCTATGTCGCCTAAGCCCAGCACCGCCGTACCATCTGTTACAACGGCTACCAAATTTCCACGTCTGGTTAGGTCAAAGGATTTTTGGTAGTCCTTATTTATCTCTAGACATGGCTGAGCAACACCTGGGGTATATGCCAATGAAAGGTCGTGTGCTGTTTCAAGGGGCGGCACTGCATTAACCTCAATTTTACCTCTCCATTCATAATGCTTTTGCAAAGATTCTTCTCTAATATCCAACCTTATCAATCCTTTCTTAAACGTCCAAACATATATTGTAAATGATACGCTAAGAATAATAATATGTCAATAATTATGGTGATATTATATGTATATTTCCACGGTACTGCCTGTGTTGTTCTTTCGTACAATCAGCTTTTTATCTATATTTTCCTTTAACTGACTAACATGGGATATTATACCCACCAGCCTGTTGCCCTGTGTCAGCTGATTAAGTATATCCACCGCTTGGTTAAGCGATTGGTCATCCAACGAGCCAAAGCCCTCATCCACAAACATTGTATCTAGGCACACGCCGCCTGCTTTTCGCTGAATAACATCAGACAAGCCCAGTGCCAGTGATAAGGATGCTTTAAACGCCTCTCCCCCAGACAATGATTTTACACTTCTGTTTTTGCCAGTATAGTTGTCAAGCACCTCCAGCTCTAAGCCCGACTGGCTACGCAGATTTTCTGCCTGTGTTGCACGTACCAGCTTATATCTGCCATCACTCATATATGTAAACCGCTTGTTTGCCTCGTAAATAATCTCGCTAAAATAAGCCCCCTGTATATACTGCTCAAAGGCTATTTTTTCCTTACCGCTAAGCTCACCATTGGCTGTTTCTGACAAATTTTTAAGCACCATATAGCTGTCCACATACCCTAGCAACAGTTTGGCTTGCCTTTTAATATTTGTTAGTATATCGGTATTTGAATTTAGCCTTGTTATTATATTGTCCCTGTTCTGTGTTTGGCTGGCTATACACTGCACCAAATTTTGTTTTTCTTCACTAAGTGGCATTAGGTCTACTATTTTTTCACCCTTTAGCTGTGATGTTAACAGGTCAACGTTGCTTTTTGCCTGAGTGTAATCAGCAACAAAGCCGTTTATCCTTGTTGTTATCTCCTGTATTTCATCATTAGTTTTCAGTGATTTTATATAGCTGTCATAGCTGTCAAAATTATTTTCCTTTAGCAGAATATTTAATTTTTCCAGCATCCCTGCTAATACTGTATTATTTTCCCTTAAGCTGACCTTGTTTTCCTCTAAAGTAGCCTTGGTGGTTTCCAGCCTATCCTTAAGCTGTCTATACAGCTTTTCTGCTGTTTCATATTCCTGCTGCAGCTGGCATAAGGCTTTTTGTTTTTCGTTTAAAACCTTTTTGGCAGCTTGTGCAGTATCGTACTGCAGCTGTTTTCCAACGGCGGTATATTCACCCTTTGTTTTTTCCAGCTGTGCTAAGGTTTTTTGTATATTTTCCGTTAATACCTTTACCTGCTGCTGAAGCTCCTTAAGGTTTTCCTCGTAAAGGTTAAGCTGTTCCTTGGCTGCACCTGCAAGCCCTTGCTTTTCCCTCAAATTTTTCTTTTTTTCACGCAGTATATTACAGCGAGCTGTTTCGTTTTTTATTTCCGACTTTATAACCTGGCTACAATTTTCCTTGGTAACAGTCACCCCTTCAGTACAATTAATTATATCATTTACAATACTGTTCATCTCTGCATCAAGCCTTGCTTGTATAGCCCCAGACATTTCGCTGGCTTGTTGTCTGGCAATATATGCCGTATCCTTTTCCTGTCCTTTTTTGTCCAGCTGCTCCTTGTCTGGTATTTCCTGCAATAGCTTGGCCGGATTTGGATGCAAGGCACTGCCACATACGGGGCAGGGGGTGTTTTCCTGCAATGTTGCTGCTAACAGGCCTGCTTGTCCCTGTAAGAAACGGCTTTCCATAAGGGCATACTCTGTGTTTACATCAATATAAGCCTTATCTAAGCTGATAAAGCTTCTCCATGCCTGTTCCAGCTTTGTTTTACTGGCCTCTGCCCTAATAAGCCTATCATTTAATGCTTTTAACACACCACCAACCTGCTGTCGTTGTACAAAGCTATTTTTTAGCTGTTCCTCTAAAATAGGCAGATTATCATATTTCTTTAAGGTTTCCTTTAGACCTTCAACGCTTTTGGTGTATGTATCCAGCAGTCCCTCTTTAGCTTTAATATTTTTCTGTAATACATCAAATTCCTTTTGAAGCTTTCCACATTGCAAGCCCAAATTGTTAAAAACCTGATACCTGTCCTGCTCCTCTATTAATTTTGAAATTTCTGCTTTTAGCTTATCACGCTGCAGCTCTCCATTTTTTTGTAATAGATACTTAGCGTATAGCTCTTGTAACAGCTTATTTTTTTCACTAATAAACCTTTCCTTGTCCTTAATTTGGATTACTAGCCTTTCTATATCACCTTGTAAGGAGGTCACTTTATCCGCCGTAGGCTTAATGTTTACCAAAGCTGTCTGTGCCTGTGCCAAGGCTTGCTTATCCTTTTCAACGCCTGCCAATAAGCTCTCTAATTTTACTAGGTTAGCTTTTTCCCTTTTCAGACTGTACAGCTTTTCATTATTATCTGCACCTTGGGTTATTTTAAGGGATAAATTTTTTACAGTGGCGTCCATAGTAGCCAACGAGCTATTAATCTTGCTTTCTAAATGCTTATCCTCGTCTATAGCCTTTTGTAAAAGCTCAGTTATTTCATCTATTTTATTAACATTCTGCTCTTGCTGTAAGCTATAAATATCACCATAATACAGGCTATTCTCATGAACCTTTATCCCCTGTATATATTGTAAAATACCTGTTTGTGCCATTTTATAATCAGTCTTGGCTGATACCATTTTGGATTTTAATTGAAGCTGAAGCTGTTGGCAAAACCCCGTATTAAAAATCCTTCTGAAAATTTCCCCACGTTCCTTACTGCCCGCTAACAGCAACCGCAAAAAATCCCCCTGTGCTATCATTGCTATTTGGGTAAACTGGCTATAGTCAATGCCCATTAGCTCCTTAACATAGGTGGTTACCTGTTTATTGCCTGTTATCACCTTACCGTCTGTAAGCGTTAGCTCAGCATTTGGATTTTCTGTGGTTGTACCTTTACCGTTTGCCTTTGCACGCGCATATTTAGGGTTACGTTTTACTGTATAAATATCCTTACCATATGCAAATGTTAGCCTTACATAGGTTTTTACGTCCTCCTTAGCAAAGTCACTGCGTAGCATTTCACCTGTTCGTGTGCCACCGCTGGTTTCCCCATACAACGCATAGGTGATAGCATCAAAAATAGTCGTTTTACCCGCACCTGTATCACCTGTTATGAGAAAAATCCCCCTGCTGCCAAAACGTTCAAAGGGAATATTCACCCAGTCTGGATATGGTCCAAAGCCACTGATTTCTAAATTTATCGGTCGCATTTACTCCACCCCCAGCCCCTGTAATATTTCCATAACTATTTTACATTTATCCTTATTAATATCATGGTTATTTTGCAGCCTATAAAATTCATTAAAAAGCTGTAGGTTGCTTTTGCCTTCCATTTCATTTACGGCGTCTATAGCATTATCCTTTTGTGTACGCTGGTTGTCAATGTCCAACCGCATAATATTAGGGTACACTGTTCTTAGCCTACCCATTGGGTCAAACAAATCCTGCTCATCTGTCAATGTAACGTGTAAATAGTCCTCATTATTTCCACTGTTTACAATTTCTGCTGACATTAGCACATCTATATTTCCCCTTATTTCCCGCATATCACGCCTTGGCTCTAAGGGAATAAGCTGTACTGCCACCTTGTTTTTTTCGGCTATATCCACCACTGTTATGGATTTATTATATCTGCACTCAGAAAATGAATATTTTAGGGGCGAGCCACAGTATCGCACTGTGTCACGTCCTACACGCTGTGGGTTATGTAAATGTCCTAAAGCTACATAGTCAAACATATGGAACAGGGACACATCTATATTGTCCACACCACCTACAGACACGCTTTCCGAATTTGCCCGCTGTGGCAGGTCTGCACCCCCTGTAATAAATTGATGCGCCACCAATATATTTCTGCTGCTGCTGTCTATCTCTTCTTTTTCTAATATAGCTGTTACTGCCTGTTCATATGTGCTTATCTCTTTATCCTGAAAAAATCTGCGAACAGCTGGGGGCTTAATAAACGGCAGCAGATATACATTAACGTCACCTAGGCTGTCTGTTAGTACATATTTTTCTAAGGTGCCGTTATAACCTCCACATATATATATCCTATTGCTTTGCATTAACCTACTGCCAAATGATAACCGCTCACCGCTGTCGTGGTTTCCACTAATTATAAATACAGGCACAGCCTTGCCTGCTAACCTTGTTATAAAATCATCCAGCACCTCTACTGCCTCTGCTGATGGTACAGCCTTATCGTACACATCACCAGCTATTAATATGGCGTCTGGTTTTATATGGTCAAGCTCTTCTAAAATCTCATTTAAAATAAACTGCTGGTCTAGGAGCATGGAAAATTCGTTAACGTTTTTTCCTATATGTATATCTGATAAATGCACAAATCTCATTTTTCCACCGCTTTTTTATGAATTTCCAGTATATCAATAACCTGTATTAAATCATCCGCTTTAGCAAATAGCAATTTGGCTGTGTTCTGGTCTGGCGGTGTAAGGTCTGGCACCATTATGGTGTTACACCTAGCACGAAAAGCCGACAGCACACCATTTGGCGAGTCCTCAACTGCTACACATTCCATTGGCTGTAACCCTAGCTGCCTAGACGCCTCTAAATAAACATCTGGCTCAGGCTTACCGTTTTTCACCATTGATGCACATATAATTTTATCAAAATAATCATATATACCTATCTGTTTTAAATACTGTGTCGTTCGGTCAATATCTGTTGCTGTTGCTACAGCACATTTTAAGCCATTGCTTTTTATATACTGCAACAGCTGGTCTATGCCTTTTTTCTTCTCTATGCCGTACTCTTCTATGTGGTGTGCCATCAGCTCTTTTCGTCGGTCACGCACCCTTGCATAGTCAAAATCAGGGCATACTATTTTTTTAAGCAAGGGAGCTGCTAATTTTTCTGGCAGACTGCGTATTTCTAAAACGTGTTCTGGTTTCATAGGAAAGCCGTTTTCAACGGCACCCTGTACCCAAAACCGCTGATACCACTTTTCGGTATCAATAATAACACCGTCCATATCAAAAATAATTCCTTTTATTTTCATAAAACACCATTACCCCTTTCAAAACAACAAACGGCTGAAAGCAAGTATCGTTTCAGCCGTTAAAATTTAAAATAATTCTATAGATGGATCGTAACGTTCACCCAAATACCAGCACTCAAAATGCAAATGAGCACCGTAGGAATCCCCCGTATTACCTATGTATCCAATAATATCACCTTGTTTTACCTGCTGTCCTGATGTAACCGCCACCCTGCTGCAATGTGCATACTGTGTGTAGTATCCACCGCCATGGTCAAGCATGACATGATAACCCCAGCCAGAACCCCACTCATCTGTAGAGTTAGCAACAACTGCCGTGCCGTCAGCTACTGCAACAATAGGCTTGCCATAGGCACTGCCATTACAGGCAAAATCTATACCCTTGTGGTTTCTGCCGTCACCCCAGTAGGACGTTATTAAGGGACATTCAGGTGCTGGCAAAATATATTTTTGCCCTGTGCGTTCACCGTTGCTGGTGGATGGAATATATGTACCACCGGAGGTCTGGGTCTTTTCCCCCTCCAGCTGTGTCTGTAGCTGTGACAGCTGGTCAATCAGCTGTTGTTGTTCAGCCTCAACCCCGCTCTTGTCTTTTTCTAGGCTGCCCTGTTTAGCTTCAATATCAGCCACCAAGAGGTCGCTTTCCTCCTGTAGCACCGACAAATTTTCCATTTTACCCTCTAGGGTTGTTTGGGTATTTTCTATTTCCTGTTTTTCCTTTTCTATCTGTAGCTTTTCCCCGTTTATTTTATTTAGCTTTTCTTGTAATTGGCCTATAAGCTCCTTGTCATGGTCACTTATATTTTTTATAAGATAAGCCTTATCTATAAAGTCACTAAAATTCTTTGCACCTAACAATATTTCTAAATTGGATGCATCACCAGCCATATAAATAGCACGCAAACGTACACGAAGCTGTTCATAGCCCTTCTCAATTAAAACCTGCATACTGTAAATATCCGTCTGCTTTTCCTTGATAGCACTGTTTAAGGCTGTCAGTGTACCTGTCAATTTGTCGATTTCATCCTGTGCAGACTTTATTTGATTTTGCAGGTTGGTGCTTAGGGTCTTTTGCTCTTCTAAATCGTCCTTTGCATCATCTATTTTACTTTGTATATCCCTTTTTTTCTGTTCCAGCTGCTGTTGCTGTGTTTGGTTATTGTCTATATCCTCTTGAGTGGTAGCATAAACAGTTGTAGCCGTACACACTGCCACAGCCAACACCGTAGCTATGATAGCCCTGTACGTCCTTTTACCCTTCATTCTGTTAACCATTCCTTTCGTATAACCATTATAAATATTCTATATTAGAGTTCTGTTCTGAGAAATTCCTGTTATGTCCCCACCCTCAATAAATACATCCGCCAAGGCGGTGGTTAGCTTATAAGCCTCCTCAAACAGCTCCAAAAAGCTTTCGGTGCGAATACGGCTTTTATCTGTCCAGCTTTTGTGGGATATATTGGCATAGTCATACTTATCATCCTCTGTCAATCCCCTGTATCTGATACTGTGAAGTGGCGGTGTATGATGGCGTTTTTCATGACGCAGTGCAAGGTCACGCTTAAAGCCTGTATAATCGTTAAGCCTTCTAAGCTTTTTTCTGTAGTCCTGTGTTGCCTGATAAATACAGTCCATATCCATATCTTGATTAAAAACAGACTTACCCAGCATATAGTAAAGTGTAGCCATATGCTGATTGGTTATATCATTCTTTGGTGCACATTTTTTTAGGTTAAGCTGATTAGTAACCTTTCCTGTTTCATACCTAAGTGTAATTATATCAAGGTTGCTTTCAATTAGCAAATGTGACAAATGCTCGTCCATATTTTCTGACTGCTGTGCCAGCTGTTTAGCACCATATAAAACATATGGGTGTGCTATGCTGTCCAGTGCAAAGTGACTTAGAAATCCTAGGGCATAGCCTTTATCTATTTTATTCTTACTTCTATGTGCAAAATTACAGATAAATGCCAATGTTTGGTCACCACCTGCCGAATGCAGTCTTTTACCAAAATCCTTTACAGCATTTATTTTTTCATCTGTATTATACGAAAATAAAAAGTCCGGTCCCTGACTGCCCCATAAAAGGCTGTCCTTGGATATTTCTATATTCTTATAATTTTCCTGCATATATTTAAACAGTCTTTCTCCTAACAAATAATGTGTCATTATTGATGGCATATAATAAGCCTCCTAGTCTGATACGATTTTCCACTCACCATATTTTTTGTATCTGCCTACCGCGCCCCCAAATGCAGCTTCCTCAACTTTTTCACCACCGATATAGTAGGTGCGTTTGTCCGATGTCAGCTGGCTGTCCTCCACCTTATAGGTACTGGAGGTCTGTGAAAACACCCTGTCTGAGTAGGTGTCATAGTAAAACTCAGTTTCGTTACCAGCCGCTGCTGTGGTTATATATCCTTCATACAGCATAATTTGGCTATTTGATAAATTAGTGTAAAAATCCAAGGTGCATACTGTGCCCTTGTTTGTAGATTTATTAATTGCTACACTGCGTTGAACCTGTGAATTGTTAATTGTAACTACATCTATTTGACAGCTGTTATTACCTGTATAGTACAAAAACATTTCTTTTTTGCTATCCTTGTCCACGTCAAAGGCTTGATAGCCATACAGCTTCATTGTTACACCATTTTCACCTGTTATAGCCTCGTCCTTTACCTTTCGCAAATAAGCGTTGTATTCGTCCTCAATAGCCGACACGGTTACAGAAACCCTGCCAATGGGCTTTGCAAAGCAGTCAAGCCGTCCAGTTACGATACAATCTCCCGCTGCCTTACCTGTAATTACGCCGCCGCTGCCAACCTGTGCCACATCATCATTATCGCATTGCCATTTAATGCGATTAAGATATGCCTCACCTAAATCAACTGGTATTTCTGCTTTTACATATTTTCCCTGACTAACAGACACTGCGCCATCTATATAGCTATCTACCTTTGTTTTATTTTTTTTAAGCTGAGTATAGGCGTTCAAATACTCGTCCTGTGTAATGGTTTTATTATCCTTTTTATAGGAGCTTTTTGTTTTAGTATCATCTGGTTTTTGAGGCTGTACCGCTGTTAAGGTTTCCTGTGCTTTTAAGGTGCTACCGTTTATTGTATATAGCACCGCTGTATTTTCATAGGTGCTGGTGCTGTTTTTTCGATATTCGACAATTATACACAGTGCGTTATTTTCATCTATATATACATCCTCTTTATAGCTGGCATAACCACCGTTAGCAATATTAGTATAGCTGGCAGGTGTTTTATATGCCACTGCATTATTATTTTGTAGTGTTACAAGCTCTGCCTTTGTTAGCTCCTCTGTCAAATTATGAATAACAATAAGCTCATATTCTTTATCCTTGTTAAAATCATCTATTCTGCTTTTCCCTATTTTTGCCTTACCTGTTTTAGTAGAAGCATAGGTGTACTGCTCCACTGGGGACAGACCCTGCAGGTAAGTATTAAGGGTGTTAATATCCTTTATCCTATTATCAGTCACCGTAAAAGCAATAGTCTGCTTGTCCGTCTGGTAACCATCAGCATAAGCATATACCTCACATTCACCCATAGACTTAGCTGTAACAACGCCTTGGGCATCTACGGCGGCTATGTTGGCATCTGTTGTGTCATAGCGAACATTGTATTCCTTTGCTCCTGCTGTTTCTGTCACGTTAAGCTTACAGGTTTTTCCCACCTCTAGCTTTGTGCTGTCCGCCGTAACCGTAATCTTAGGCTGAGGGTCTGTAGGCGGTTCTGTTTTCGTCTGTGTTGCCTGTGTAGGTGGCTCTGTCCCACTCTGAAAAACAGAGGTTATCTGATTAATTGCTGTCTGTGCTATATTAGGGTATGCTACAGCTAAACCCGCACCACCTAAGGCTATTACCACCATTGCTGACACTGTTACGATTAAAACTTTTTTCAAGGTACCAACTCCTGTATATATCTTCCATGTATCACTTGTATTCTTGCCCATTATAAATACAATTATAAAGCTAACACCTATAAAGTCAACAAAAAATAAAATTGTTAATTTTTTTGTATTTATTTGTAATCTAATGCACATAAATGTTACATTGCAAAAAAGGCTGACACCATAACTGATGTCAGCCCTTTTGTAATAGTAAAAAATTAATTATTTCTTTTTCTTCTTGTTGGGTCTGTTATTAGCAACAGGCTTTACTTCAGTCTGATCAACCTCTGTAACCTCCCATGGCAGCTGTTCTGTAACTGTGGCAGCTATCATAACCTGACCTTTTTTTCTTATAGCTCTCTCAATTATAATAATAGCAATAAATATGCCAATACATAATATGGTTACCGCCAGTGCCGGGATAAAGCCATCTGGCACATACTTAAATGTAACAGTATGCTCACCTGCTGTTAACGGCACTGCTACCATAGCATCTGCTATAGGTGTAATTTCGACCTCTGCACCATCAACATAGGCTTTCCAGCCCTTCTCATAAGGAATAGATGTGTACATTAGCCCATCTTCCTTGGCTGTTATAGTACCAGATATAGAATCAGTATTGAATGAGTCTATATTATACAAGCCCTCTTTTAGCTGATTAATACCATTGTCATAAATATTTCTGTTTAACATAGCCACATAAACCTGTGCTGTACCTGTTGTGGTGTTTGCAGTTAAGGTACAGTTCAAATTCATGGTTTCCCCAGCCTTGTACGAGCCTGCAGAAATGATATATGGTCGTTTAACCTCATAGTTTTCTGACGTAGCTGTACCCTTAGAAATAGTAATATTGTCACCATTATCAATCTTTGTGTAAACATACACTGTACAATCCTGTGGAATTGTATATGAATAATTTAGCGTACCAGTTGAACCCTGCGTCACATTGTAGTTGTAGCCACCATTAATATTTGGAGTAGCTGTTAAGCCACTGTGCTGTGCAGAGGTATTAGGTGTTATAGGTGTAAACACATCCTCCTGTATCCCTGTTGATTTTGTAAACAGGTTGTTTTGTGTGTCAAAAGGATTAGTTGATACTGCACCGGTTTTTGTGTAGCCATACATAAAGTCCTTCATGGTATCCTTTGTCATAAAGCCCAGTGACAGATAGCTGTTGTTGGAATATGAATTAGCATAATTATAGTTTTGTATCAACGACCAATCGTCAGTATTCTTGGCTGTTGTACGTCTTCCAATCATATACTTAATGTCAAGGAAGGCATTTGTCAGCGGTGAGGTTTCAGCATAATAATATCTGTTACCTGCATCCCAACCGATTAAGCCTACGCCCTCAACAAATTTTGTCACCCCTTCGTTTACTGTTGATGAGAACAATGTAGCACCGTTATAGCCATAAATGGTAGAATCATTAATAGTATAGAAGTGCTGTGTTTCCATTCTGTAAAACGGTTCATCATCACTAGCCTCTATATCACTTATCAGCTTTGTTACTGGCTCATACTGGTCAGGGTAGGAGGTACGGTCAGTGGTTCTAACTGTATTTACACCTATTAAAGCACTGCTACACATCTCCACTAGAATAAGTGCAAAGATGCCAATAGTCATGGCGGCCTGTGGAAAGATATTTAGCTTGTACAACAATATCAAAGCCAAATAAACTATTAATAATGCCACAGTACCTGTAACAGCAGTATCTGCTTGAGAACCCGCATAAGCAAATACTGCGAACACTGCACCAACTATGGCCATGGCAAAAACATCACCATAGTTAATATCCTTTAGCAGCAAAAAGCCCCTATATGCCATAACAATTAGTACAAATGACATCAAATATGCGAAACGGTATGGCAGCATATTTGGTAAATGCATACCATGAATAATAAAGTTTGGCAGCTTATACATACAGCAATACATAAAGAATATTAATACCACTGTACTAAAGACCTTTTCTCTAACGGAAATTTTCTTTGAACGGAAGAACAGCGTTCCCAAAATAACACAAATAAAGCCACAATAAATATTAGGTAATCCCTCTTTATCAGTAGGCTTAGTAAATGCAGCTAAATTACCTAAAATATCAGTAGCGTAGGTTAACGGGTCCTTGTAGTTCCAATCATACAGCGTTGTAAAGTCAGGTAAAACGTTTTGCACGCCGTGGGTATTTTGTAACGCAATATACGCTGGGGCTACCAGCACCGCACTGATACCTATTGCTAACGCTGAAAACCCAATAATCAAACCAAGCTTTTTGAAAAATGCCTTCCATGTCATCTTTACAGCTATACAAACGCCAAAGAACGTAATAGCAGTAAAGATACAGGTAAAGAAGCCCATATAGTAGTTTGTTAGCATTGACAACGCCAACGCCACAATAAACAGCTTGTACTTACCCCGTGTAACCAAGGCATATACACCCAAAACAACCAAGGGCAGTAAAGCAAAGGTATCAAACCAAATAATGTTCCAGTAATATCCCATTACAAAGGCACACAAGCCATATAAAACAGAGAAGAACACGATAGAAAAGTCATTGCGTTTAAACACGCTGCGTAGGAAAATAGCAAAGAACATACCTGCACAGCCTATCTTTATTAATAGGAACAGTGTTAACGCCTCTCGTAAAAACTCAGGTGGAACAAAGACTAGGAAGAAGTTTAGCGGACTTGCAAGATAGTATGCAATCAACGCTACATAGTTTGTACCTAGTCCGGCACTCCATGAATACAGCAGCGAGCTGCCCTCCTGTAGTTTACTTTGAAAATCACAGTAAAATGGATAATACTGCTGCCAGAAGTCAGTAACCATAATCTGCTTTGTGCCAAACGGATATACACCGTTTACGGCGAAGGCGATACCTAACAGTAAAAATGGCAGAAAAAATGCGATAATAATATACTTTTGATCACATATTTTTGCTTTCCACGATTTTTTTGTCAACGGTGTGGTGGCTTCAGCCTGCTTGGTTTTGCTCATTGTTTTACCAATCCTTTCTAAATATCATTATTTTATGCTGTTTTATACCCACGTCACAGCTATGGGGTGTAATGCATCGTATGTTACGTTTGCACTTATTTTGTGTTATGGGATAATTGCACATATGTCCCACTGTACACTTATCGTTTATTTTACCATTTTTAAAAGTGTTGGTAAACCATATTTCAAAAAATTATCAATTTATTTTGTAGCCAACAAAATATTTCATCTCCATTTGATAAAATGCCTTTATTTTTGGGGATTTTTTTGCTATACTTACGATATATATACAATACAAACAAAAGGATTTGAAATAATGAAAACTGTTGATTTAGTTGTACCCTGCTACAACGAAGAGGACGTGTTAACTCTGTTTGTGTCAGAAACTACAAAAGTGACAGACACTATACCTAACTACAACTTTCGTTTTATTTTGGTAGATGATGGCAGCCGTGACAAAACATTTATAATAATGCGTAGGCTGGCACAGGAATATCCAAACGTAAAATACATTTCTTTCTCCCGTAACTTTGGAAAAGAAGCGGCTATGTACGCTGGTCTAAAAAACTCTACTGCTGACTACACCGTTGTAATGGACGCCGACCTACAGCACCCACCAAAGATGCTTATTGATATGGTAAAAGCTATGGAGGACGGTTATGACTGCTGTGCCGCTAGACGCACAACCCGAAAAGGTGAGTCACCAGTACGCAGCTTTTTTTCTCGAAATTTTTATAAGTTCAGCAACAAGGTAACAGACATCACTATGCCCTATGGTGCTGTTGACTACCGCATGATGTCACGTCAAATGGTAGACGCTGTTTTGGCGCTGGCGGAGGTACAGCGTTTTTCAAAGGGCATTTTCAGTTGGGTTGGATTTGATACTAAATGGTTGCCCTACGAAAACGTAGAGCGTGCAGTAGGTACGACAAAATGGAGCTTTTGGGGGTTATTCAAATATGCTATTGACGGCATAGCCTCCTTCACTGTAGCACCCCTTAGAATACTATCAGGTATAGGCTTCTTTATATCGGCTGTAGCTTTTATATACATTATAATTACACTTATCAAAACCCTTGTTTCCGGCATAGATGTACCTGGTTATGCCACTAACCTGTGTGCTACTTTGTTTTTAGGTGGTATTATTGAGCTTTCTATTGGCATTTTAGGTGAATACATCAGCCGTATATACATGGAAAGCAAAAAGCGTCCTATATACCTAACCAAAAGCACTAACATAGACAACCATGCAGATGATTTTGATGACATTTTTACAGATAGCTATAGCAGTCTTGACGATACTAGTGAAGCTAAGGAAAATAATGAAGAATAAAAATGGAGAATACATATGAATTTTAAAGAGAAGCTTAAAAACTTTTTTGACATCAAGTTTCTAAAGTTTATTTTGGTTGGCATACTAAACACCCTTGTTGGTACGGGTCTGCAATTTGTAATATACAATCTAACTGCCTTAAACACCATGGGAGATACAGGAACATGGGTAGCGTCTGGCGTTTCATACTTTTTAGCCAGCATTATGAGCTACTTTCTAAACAAATATTTCACCTTTAAAAACAAGGAAAAGGGCTGGAAGCCCATTGCACGTTTCGCCATCAACATAGCGGTATGCTACGCTATTGCGTATGGTTTAGCAATACCTGGCACCTCATATATATGCACATCTATGAATATAACAATGTTTGGCTGGGACGTACCAACCTTTGCTGCTAACCTATCAATGGTAATCGGCAGCTGTCTGTTTGTTGCACTAAACTATGTTGGTCAGCGTTTCTTTGCTTTTAAAGAAAAAAAATAATACCCTTACAGGCGTAAAGTCAAAATTTATTATAAAATGTTTTAACCGGCATATGTGGCTTGTTCCCCATATGCCGGTTATCTTGCTGCTGTTTTATAAAGCAAAAAAGCAGAGAACCTGTATGAACAAGTCCTCTGCCTTTTTATAGTTTAATTTCATTTAAAATAAATGATAATTATTTTTCTATCATGCTTTCCCCGTCCATTTCAGCTGGTTTTGCTAAGCCCATAATTTCCAGCATTGTTGGTGCTATATCAGCTAGCTTTCCACCTGTCTGCTGTAGCTTACAGTCATAGCCTACTACACAGAATGGCACTAGATTTGTTGTATGGGCGGTAAAAGGCTCTACAATCTCATCTAACATTTTGTCAGCGTTACCATGGTCAGCTGTAATTAATGCCACACCGTTCATTTTCTTGATAGCATCAACCACTCTGTTAACACAGCCATCCACTGTTTCAACAGCCTTTACCGCAGCATTAAATATGCCTGTATGTCCAACCATATCACAGTTAGCAAAGTTTAAAATAATAGCGTCATATTTTCCGCTTTCTATTCTTTCCACGCATTTATCTGCTACCTCATCAGCACTCATCTCTGGCTGCATATCATAGGTAGCAACCTTTGGGGAAGATACTAATACTCTGTCTTCACCCTCATATGGGGCCTCAACTCCGCCATTAAAGAAAAATGTTACATGGGCATATTTCTCTGTTTCAGCAATTCTAAGCTGTGTTTTCCCGTTAGCTGACAGATACTCTCCTAGGGTATTTTTTAGGGATTGAGGACCAAATGCAACCAATACATTTGGCATTGTTGCATCATAGGTTGTCAGGCAAACAAAGGTTAGTGGGAACATACCGTTTTTGCGTTCAAAGCCTTTAAAATCAGGGTCTACAAAGGCTCTTGTAATTTCTCTGGCTCTGTCAGGGCGGAAATTAAAAAACACAACAGAGTCATTCTCTTTGATTGTTCCATCCTCATCACATACAGTAGGGATTACAAATTCATCTGTAACACCCTCTGCGTAGGAATCCTCCATAGCCTTAACAGCACAGCAAGCCTTGTTACCCTCACCATAAACCATTGCAGAATATGCTTTTTCTACTCTGTCCCAACGGTTATCTCTATCCATTGCATAGAAACGTCCCATAATGGTTGCAACCTTGCCTACGCCGATTTCTGTCATATGATTCTGTAAATCCTCTACAAAGCCCTTACCGCTGGATGGTGGTACATCTCTGCCGTCCATAAAGCCATGTACATAAACCTTATCTAAGCCTTTTTCTTTAGCCAGCTGAAGTATAGCATACACATGGCTGTTATGGCTGTGAACACCTCCGTCTGACAATAGACCTATTAGGTGCAGTGCTGTGCCGTTTTTCTTTGCGTTGTCAATAGCAGTATTTAAGGCTGTATTCCTTGCGAAATCGCCATCGCTTATAGCCTTTGTAATTCTGGTCAAGTCCTGATATACAATACGGCCTGCACCCATATTAGTGTGTCCAACCTCGCTGTTGCCCATTTGACCATCTGGCAAGCCTACTGCCAGTCCAGATGCACCAATTTGTGTACATGGATTTTCTGAAAAAATACGGTCTAGGTTAGGTGTGTTAGCAGCCTTTACTGCGTTGCCTTTAGCTTCAGCATTAATACCATAGCCGTCCATAATCATTAGAATAACTGGTTTTTTCATTAAAGCTTCTCTCCTTACTTCTCGTTAACCTGTTCCTTAATATATTCCATCGTAAATGCAGGGATTAGCGTTAAGCCCTCTTTAGCAAGGATTTCTGTAGCTTTTTCACTTCTCTGAATAACACAAACAACAGTGTCGATTTCTGCACCTTTTTTACGCAGCTCACGCACACCGTCAATAATAGCACCACCTGTTGTAACAACGTCCTCTACAATAAGAACCTTTTTACCCTCTACACCGGCACCCTCTGCCAGCTTGCAAGTACCGTACTCCTTAGCCTTTTTACGGACAAAAGCAGCTTTCATGCCTGTATTCATAGAAATAGCAGTAACTACTGGAATGCCACCCATTTCCAATCCGGCAAGAACCTCTGTACCCTCTGGAATTAGTCCAGACATAATTTTAGCAATTTCATTTAAAACTACTGGCTCTGCTTCAAAAAGATATTTGTCAAAATACTCGTTAGAAATTTGACCTGAACGCAGTAAAAATTCGCCTGTTATATGGGAAAGCTCATAAATTCTTTGTGCAACCTGTTCCTTTGTCATATTAACACCCCGTAAAATTTTCTTTTTTAAGACCCTTATTAAAATAATGACCTGTAATTATTTACTAGCTGCCTTTACAATAGCTGCAAATTTTTCTGCAACTAACGCTGCACCGCCAATTAGACCGCCGTCAACGTCTGGCTTGCCTAATAGCTCGTCTGCATTGCCATCGTTCATTGAACCGCCGTACTGTACAGTCATAGTATCAGCAGCTGCCTTATCATATACATCAGCAATAACCTTGCGGATAACAGCGCAAACCTCGTTTGCTTGGTCAGCTGTTGCTGTTTTACCTGTACCAATTGCCCATACTGGCTCGTAAGCGATGATAATTTTCTTTAGCTCATCCTTAGATACACCGTTTAGTGCAATCTTTGTTTGCATAGCAACTAGCTCGGCTGTAACGCCCTGCTCACGTTGCTCCAGCAGCTCACCTACACATAAAATTACGTTTAAACCAGCGTCCAATGCAGCTCTTGTTCTTTTGTTAACTGTTACATCTGTTTCGCCAAAGTATTGTCTACGCTCGCTGTGGCCGATGATAACATACTCAAGACCCATTGATGCTAACATTTTAGCAGAAATCTCACCTGTGAAAGCACCGCTTTCTGCCCAGTGGCAGTTTTCAGCACCAATTTTAATGTTTGTACCCTGTGTAGCGTCAATAGCTGTTGTTAGGTCAACATATGGAACACAAGCGATAACATCACAATCTGCGTCCTTAACCAGTGGAGCAATTTCTGTTAATAGGGATTTGGTTTCTGCTGGGGTTTTGTTCATTTTCCAGTTACCTGCGATAATAGCTTTTCTTAGTTGCTTATTCATAATAAATACATCCTTTCAAATTTAAGAGCTTGTATGATTGGTGTAAGGTACGCCAATGCAAATAATAGCAGCATTTCATAAAACCCAATTTACACCAAAAGAGCGGAGTATGCCTCCGCTCTAGTAATCTTGCTTATTAATTAGTTTTTGTCAGCAATAGCTGCAATACCTGGCAGAATCTTACCCTCTAGATATTCTAGGGAAGCACCGCCACCTGTTGAGATGTGGGACATTTTGTCTGCAAAGCCCAGCTGAATAACAGCAGCGGCTGAGTCACCGCCACCAATTATGGTTGTAGCGTCTGTATCTGCCATAGCCTGAGCTACGCCAATAGTACCCTTAGCTAGTACAGGGTTTTCAAAAACGCCCATTGGGCCGTTCCAAACAACGGTCTTTGCACCCTTAACGGCATTAGCAAAGATTTCAATTGTTTTACTGCCAATATCTAGTCCCATTTTGTCAGCTGGAATACCGTCGGAAGGTACAACCTCAACAGCAATTTCGCCATCAATTGGGTCAGGGAAAGCAGCAGCAACAGTTGTATCTACTGGCAGCAACAGCTGTTTGCCCTCCTTCTCCGCTTTTATAAGCATCTCCTTGCAGTAGTCAATTTTCTCGTTGTCTACTAGAGAAGTACCTACCTCAAAGCCCTTAGCCTTTAGGAAAGTATAAGCCATACCGCCGCCAATGATTAATGTGTCACATTTCTCAATTAGGTTAGAGATAACGTTTAGCTTATCAGCAACCTTAGCACCGCCTAGGATAGCAACGAAAGGTCTGACAGGGCTTTCAACAGCGTTGCCTAAATAGTCAATTTCTTTACCCATTAAGTAACCTACTGCTGTTTCTTTAATAAAGCCTGTAACGCCTACTGTAGAGCAGTGAGCTCTATGAGCAGAACCAAAAGCGTCCATAACAAACACCTCTGCCAAAGAAGCAAGGTCCTTACTAAATGGTTCTTCATTTTTTGTTTCTTCCTTACGGAAACGTGTGTTTTGCAGTAAAACAACATCGCCATCCTTCATTGCAACTACAGCTTTTTTTGCGTTGTCGCCAACAACTGTATCGTCGTTTGCAAATACAACATTTTGACCTAATAGCTCTGCTAGTCTAACAGCTACAGGAGCTAAAGAGAATTTGTCCTCTGGGCCATTCTTTGGTTTACCTAGGTGAGAACACAGGATAACCTGTCCACCATCATTTATTAATTTCTTAATTGTAGGCAGAGCGGCTGTAATCCTGTTGTCGTTTGTAATAACGCCGTCCTTTAGAGGTACGTTAAAATCGCAACGAACCAAAACCTTCTTACCCTTAACATTAATGTCATCTACAGTTACTTTGTTTAAAAATCCCATTGAAAACATCCTTTCAAATTTTTGTGAAATTATTAACAGTACCATTTTATAACAGAATCGTAAATATTTCAATAGTTATCAGGTGTATTTTACATTAAATTCATTTTATTTCCTATTACACCAGTACCTGTTATTACCATTGATGAGTTCTTAAATGTCCTTTACGCTGCAGCGTAGGAAATCCCCATTGTCTAAGCACCTCGTAAGTACCGATTGCCACTGCATTTGACAGGTTTAAGCTACGAGCCTCGTCTATCATGGGTATTCGTACTGTTGTTTCTGGGTTAGCAAATAATAAATGCTCTGGCAGACCTGCTGTTTCCTTGCCAAACAATAAATAAGCTCCGTCTGGATATTGTATATCACTGTGGGTATATTTTGCCTTAGTTGAAAAATAATAATAAGGACCATTTGTCTTGTTAAAAAAATCGTCAATATTATCATAATAAGTAATATCTACCAAATTCCAGTAATCTAAGCCGGCACGTTTTACTGACCTTTCGCTGGTGTCAAAGCCCAAGGGACGTACCAAATGCAGTCTTGCACCTGTGGCGGCACAGGTCCGTGCTATATTACCAGTGTTCTGTGGAATTTCTGGCTCTACCATTACTATGTTCAATTCTGCCATAAATTATGACCATTCCTTTCTAAATAAAAAATCTATTTTAAATGTGATAAAGCTATGTAAAGGTGGGAAAATAAAGATGACGGAACAAACGTCAAATGCTATATTAAGCTCCGCTATAATAATTAATGAAATCAGGAGGTGCCAAAGAATGACAAAAAACACAATGAGTATTGTTAAGGGCGTAGGTGCTGTAATGGCTGTAGGCGCTGTCGCTGGCTATATGGGCAACAAAATTATGAAAAAGAACCCTAAACAGGTAAAACGCAAGGCCTCTCAAGCATTGCAGGCAATGGGTGAAATTGTAAATGACGTTAGCTATATTTTGAAATAATCTAAAGCTAATCCTACTAACACCTTGCAAAAAGCGGACAGAGCATCATCTTTCTGTCCGCTTTTATCTTATACACAAATTCTTGTTATTGAATATTAATTTGTTATCAATCTGAATAATCCGTTTAGCATCGCTACCTGATTGTACCCCCACCTACAACAATGTCCCCGTCGTAAAAAACAACCGCTTGACCTTTTGTTATAGCTCGTTGTGGGTCTTTAAATTCTACCATTACCTGAGCTTCTGACAATGGGTGTACCACCGCTGGGGATTCCTTTTGACTATATCTAGCCTTTGCTGTAACCTTCATGGAGGTTGTTAAGGTATCTACCGCTACATAGTTAACATCATCTGCTATTAACCTGTTGGAAAACAAATCCTGATTTTCTCCTAGCTTTATTACGTTGGTATCGGAATTCTTGTCAAGTACAAACAACGGGTGTTCATAGCTAATGCCAAGACCCTTTCGCTGACCTATTGTATAATGAATAATGCCCTTATGTTTACCTAGGATTGTCCCATCCTTGTAAATAAAACTGCCCTGTGGGCTTTTTACACCCATTATTTTTTCTAAAAATCCAGCATAGTCACCGTCCTTTACAAAGCAAATATCTTGACTGTCTGGCTTGCGGGCGTTTATTAAATTAGCCTCTTCAGCTAAATCTCTGGCTTGTGACTTGTGCATATCACCTAGGGGAAACAATGTTTTAGCCAGCATTTTCTGTGTCAACGGGTACAGCATATAGGTCTGGTCCTTGGTATTGTCGGTAGCCTTTTTAAGCAGATATCTACCGCTGACGCTATCATATTGTCGCTTAACATAGTGACCTGTGGCAATATAGTCACAGTCCAAAATTGCAGCCCGTTCTATCATTTTGCCAAATTTAATATATCGGTTGCACTCTATACAAGGGTTTGGGGTTTCCCCACGCTCATAGCTATTGGCGAAACGTTTAATAACCTGCTCCTTAAACTGGTCACTAAAGTTAAATACATAGTGATTTATATTTAATTTGTATGCTACACTGCGTGCGTCCTCCACATCCTCCAACGAACAGCAGGTACGTGTCCTGTCGTTAAGCCCAACGTCATCATTATTAAACAGTCTAAGGGTAGCACTACAAACATCATAGCCCTGCCGTTGTAAAACCAAGGCTGCTACCGAGCTATCTACTCCACCGCTCATACCAACCATTACTTTTTCTGCCACACAATCACCTCTTTTGTTTTTATTTTTTGCATATATACAGCCTAAAGGGGGGCTAATCCCGTGTGTCCCACGGTTTTTAATCATTATTATGGAAAAACTATTTCCATTAACTTATTTTTAATATTTATGCTTACCTTGTAATCACTGCTTATTATTATTTCACAGCTTTCACAATAATATGTTCTAGCTCATCAATTAAATTAACCGCCATACTCTATCATTTTGTCAATACATTTTACTGCATTTTCCATTATATCATCGTCCAGCTGGATGTCCTCACCACCATTACCCTCAATACAATTTAAAACGTCAATTAGAGATGTCATTTTCATATTAGGGCAAATCAGATTCTTTGAAAGTGGGTAGAAGCTTTTGTCAGGACATTCATATTGTAGGTGCTGTACAATTGCCAGCTCTGTACCTATAATAAACTCTTTGTTTCTGCTGCTCTTAGCAAATTCAATAATAGCAGATGTAGAACCTACAAAATCTGCCAGATTTACAACCTCTGGCATACATTCCGGATGAACCAGCAGCTTAGCATCTGGATAGGACTCCTTTGCCCTGATAACGTCCTCCTTTGCTACTCTGGCATGAATAGGACAGCCACCCTGTAAAAGCTTAAAATTTTTCTCTGGTAACTTCTTAGCCACATATGCACCTAGGTTGCAATCTGGTATAAACAAAATATTTTTTTCTGGCATTTTGTCAACAATCTTTACAGCCGATGAGGATGTAACACAAACATCACAAATCGTCTTTAGCTCTGCTGTGGTATTTATATATGCAACCACGGCATAATCAGGGTACAGCTCCTTAATTTGGGTAATACTTTCCTTATCCATTTGCTCTGCCATAGGACAGCCCGCAGCAGGGTTAGACAGTATAACCTTTTTTTCAGGGGACAACAGCTTCACTGTTTCTGCCATAAACCGCACGCCACACATAATAACTGTTTTTTGTGGTGCTTCCTTAGCCTTTAGACTAAGCTGATAGCTGTCACCGGTAAAGTCTGCCACCTCTAAAATATCATGTGTCTGATAGCTATGTGCCAAAATACAAATATCATTTTCCTGCTTAAGCTTAATTATTTTGTCCTGAAGTTCCCTAGTAGTCATCTGCTCTACCTCCACATTTTCGGCTTATGCCATTGTCTTTACTAATACTGCCTTCTGTGCGTGTAAACGGTTTTCTGCCTCTTCAAAAATTTCTGTGGCATGAGCCTCAAAAACGTCGGCTGTTATCTCCTCACCTCTGTGAGCAGGCAGACAGTGCAGTACCATTGCGTCTTCCTTTGCCTGTGCCATAAGCTGTGTGTTTATTTGGTAGCCCTCAAAGGCTTTCTGACGCAGCTTTGCTTCGTCCTCCTGACCCATTGATGCCCATACATCTGTTAAAATAACATCAGCGTTCCTTGCAGCCTCCATAGGACTTCTATATAAAGTAAACTTATCTCCATATTCCTTTGTAAAGTCTAGTATGGATTGTTCTGGGTCGTAACCCTCTGGGCAGGCAACAGACATTGACATACCAGTTTTTAGTGCACCAACAATTAAGGAGTTCATCATATTGTTGCCGTCACCAATAAAGCACATTTTTAAGCCCTCTAGCTGTCCCTTAACCTCACGAATTGTCATAAGATCTGCCAGCACCTGACAAGGGTGACAAAAGTCTGTTAAACCATTTATTATTGGTATTGAACCATATTTTGCCAAATCCTCTACCTCCTGTTGTTCAAAGGTACGAATCATAATGCCATCTAGAAAACGTGACAAAACTCTGGCTGTGTCCTGTACTGGCTCGCCCCTGCCTATTTGCATATCGTTGGCAGATAAAAACAATGGGTAGCCGCCCAGCTGATACATACCCACCTCAAAGGACACACGGGTTCTGGTGGATGCCTTTTGGAAAATCATACCTAGTGTTTTTCCCTTAAGATGTTTATGCTCTATGCCGTGCTTTTGCTCGTATTTCAGCTGATCTGCTAAGTTAAGAATTTCTATAATTTCTTCACCTGTTAAATCTAATAGCTTTAGTAAATGCTTCATTTTTGTCAATCCTCTCTGCTTAGTTATATTTTATTATAAGTAGAAGTTTTAATAATTATCAATAAAATTCCCCCGTATTTACGGTTACAGAATTTATTCATGTTCAGTCCCTATTTTATAGACATTTGGCTAGTATTGCAAGTCCTTTGTCAATATCCTCATAGGTAATTGTTAGCGGTGGCAAAAGCCGCAGAACATTTTTCGCTGTTAATACCAGCAAACCATTTTCTGCACATTTTGTCGCAACCTCTTTTGCATTATCCTTCTTTAGAACTATACCTATCATCATGCCCATACCACGAACAGCTTCAACCTGCTCCATAGCATTAAGCTTTTTAAAAAAATAATCGCCCTTTTCGTTTACAGCATTTAAAAACTTGTCATCTGCCACCCTGTTAAGTACCTCTAACGCGCCGGCACAGGCTATTGGGTTTCCACCATATGTAGTACCATGAGTTCCAGCTGTCAGCACATCACCTAATTTTTCTGTACATAAGCACGCTCCCATTGGCAAGCCACCACCAATGCCCTTGGCAGCTGTAATAATATCGGGCTTAATACCATAATTTTCGTAACAAAACAGCTTGCCTGTACGTCCTACCCCCGTTTGAACCTCATCAACAATTAGAAGCATATCATTATCATGGCAATACTGCTTCAGCTCATTAACAAAGGCTTCCTCTAAAGGACGAACCCCGCTTTCACCTTGAATAAGCTCCACCATAACGGCACAGGTATTTTTAGTAACAGCTTTTTTTACGCTGTCTATATCGTTAGCAGCCGCAAAGGAAAAGCCCTGTGTAAACGGGAAAAAATAATTATGAAAAGCATCTTGACCAGTAGCAGACAGGGTTGTAACAGTTCTGCCATGAAAAGAATTGTACAGACATACAATCTCTGTGCGTTCCTTGCCGTATTTGTCAAAGCTATATTTTCTTGCCAGCTTAATAGCACATTCGTTGGCCTCAGCACCGCTGTTAGAAAAAAACATTTTACTGTACCCTGTTAAATTACACAGCTTCTTAGCCACCTGTGTTTGTAATGGGCTGTAATACAGGTTTGACATATGCTGTAATGCTTTCGCCTGATTAGACACAGCATTGACCCATCCCTCGTCGCTATAGCCTAGGCAGTTTACGCCAATACCGCTGGTAAAATCCACATATTCTTTACCGTTTACGTCCCATGCAACGGCATTTTTGCCCTTAACAAGTGCAACGTTAAACCTGCCGTAGGTGTTCATAATATATTTGCTGTCGTCATTTTTTACTTCCTCCAGCGTCATTTTAATTCCTCCTGTTTTATATCAATTTTATTTTCTTTGTTTAAGTTAAGCTATAATTTTCTTATGATGTCAATAGCTGATTGGTCGTTTGCAATAAATATTGTAAGCCAAAATAAAAGCACTGACAACGCCAAAAAAACTATATATCTCACAATTTCTTTTGCAATGGTACTTCTTCGTATCATTTTCCCGTTTTTCATATTTATATTTATAAGCTGTCTGTTTCCTGTCATAATGGAAAATGTGCCGTCGTAGTCCTTTGTTACATAGGTTTTGCCACCGTATTTATACATATACACCATATAAAAACGACGCACATTGTAGGAGTCATAGCGTCTTGATCCTAAACGCCTGTAGACTCTTTTGATTTCTTTTGTTTCGCCTCGCAGTACAGTACCCTCTGTACGCACCGTGTATGTCATTTTGTCGTATATGATACCACCCATTCCAAAAAAAGCTGTTAAAAATAAACACACACCTGTTCCCGATAAAGTAAAGGATAATAGATACCTAAGTGCTTCGGTAGGCAAGCTTTTGTCATATTGACCTGTAAATACTAGCATAGCAAAAATAGCTATGCCAATAACTGCAAAAACGATGTTATCAAATTTGGATTTAAAGCCGCCTCTTGTCAGCACATTGTCGTCGGTAATTTCCCCTGTTTTTTTGTTTACCAAAAGTGGCAATAAATCGCCTACCTTGTATGTATGCTGTCGAACCACGGTCATTGAACACAGACAGTCGTCATCTTCATATTCTACTGTCATTTCTCTACCTGTTGCTTCCTGACCATCATCCGGTAATCCATTAAGACTGACAACCCTTGCCGTAACAAATTTGTACTGATGTTTTTTTAGTCGGTCATAAATACCGTCTATCATAAAAATAAATGATATAATTAAAACCATAATTGATATACCACTTATACTAACTGAGTAATTCCGCCTTATTCGCAATAATTGTAATATATTCAACTTTATACCCTCACAAATTTTATATTTTAGTGCATAAGTTTGTATATCAAAATTCTTCCTATCACTGTTAATAACACCGTTACAACAGCTACTATATTTTGAATTACACATTTTTACAGAGCTACCCCTAGGAGAAGTCTATATCTTATCTATGGTATATAGTGAACCCTCGCTTACAGCAAGCACATCTGTTATTATAAAGTTATCTTTATATACATATAAATATGAGCACCTCATTACAGCTTGTTGTCAAAGGAGTATACAAACAAATCATTCCTTTGTATAAAGCCTAGGCTGCTCCAAAAAGCCTGACCTAGGCTGTTGTCCTTATATGTGAAAATGTGAGTTTTATCTATACCGTCTTCTTCTATTCTGGCAATTGCTGTTGTTGCTAATTTTCGTGCTATACCGTGTCTGCGATATTGTGGCAGCACTGCCATATGGTGTATGAAGCCTCGTCTGCCGTCATGACCTGCTAAAACAGTACCGACTATCCTACCAGCCACCACAGCCACCTGACTCATACCCTTATTTCGATTAAGGTAACATGTTATTTCTTTTTTATCATCAGCCTTTGACAATGCTCTTTTAGATGTTATCTGCCACATAGCAAATATTTCCTCATAGTCCTGTATGATCATTTCTTTTATTTGTACTTCCACCGTGTCACCTTAATTCATAGTTTATTTTTAATAAAACATTGTTCCTATACCTTCATCAGAAAACAGCTCTATTAATATAGAATGCTCTATTCTGCCATCTATTATATGAGCACGTTTTACGCCTTGACGTACCGCCTCAACACAACAGTCTATTTTTGGTATCATACCACCGCTGATTATTTTTTCTTTTTTTAACATTGGTACCTCGCTAACGTTCACGACAGGAATTAAAGTGTCCTCGTTATCTCGGTCACGCAGCAGCCCCCTAATATCTGTCATTAGTATTAGCTTACACGCACCTAGCTTAGCAGCTATTTGGGCGGCGGCAACATCTGCATTAATGTTGTAAACCTCACCCTTATACCCCCCTGCTATGGTTGCAATGATGGGAACATAGCCCTGTGTTATAGCGTCGGTAATACAGCCGGTGTTAACCTCTGTTATTTCCCCCACATAACCTAGGTCATCAGCAGTTATCAGCTTTTCCGCCATTAGCATACGTGCGTCTAAGCCACATAACCCCATCGCCCTGCCACTATGCTCCTCTAGGTTTTGGACCAGCCCCTTGTTAACCTTACCTGCCAACACCATTTGGACAATATCCATTGTTTCCTTGTCAGTTACTCTCATTCCATTAATAAACCGACTTTCCTTGCCCACCTTATCCAGCATTTGGTTTATTTCTGGTCCGCCACCATGTACTAAAACAACATTTACACCTACTAACTGCATTAGCACAATGTCGCTCATAACTGCACTTTTTAGCTTTGGGCTTATCATAGCATTACCGCCGTATTTTACAACGATTGTTTGTCCTGCATATTTTTGAATATATGGCAATGCCTGTATAAGCACCTGAGCTCTTTCCTCGTTGGATATTTCCATTTTGTCATTCTCCATTTCGACGCTTAGTTTTTAATTTTTATTTTAGCAACAGTGCATTATTAAAAAATCAAGTTCTATAATCTCCATTAATTTTTACATACTCATATGTTAGGTCACAGCCATAGGCGGTTGCCTTACCGTCACCGTCATTTAAATTAATATTAATATTAATTTCTTTTTCACCTAAAACTGTTTTTGCAATGTCTTCACTAAATTCTATACCAGCACCATTTTTACACACCTCTACGGTACCCTTGGCGGAAACAAAGGCAACATCTACCTTGTTTATATTAACATCACATCCGCTATAACCGATAGCGCACAGCACACGTCCCCAGTTAGCGTCCTCACCAAACATTGCGGCCTTTAACAGGCTAGAGCATATAACGCTTTTGGCAACACCCTTAGCATCCTGTGTTGATTTAGCGTTAATGACATTACACAGCAATAGCTTCGTAGCGCCCTCGCCGTCACCTGCCAGCTTTTTAGCCAAGCCTTGGCAAACTGCTGTTAAGCCTTGAACAAACAAGGTGTAGTCACGGTTTTTTTCTGTAATCTCCTTGTTGCCAGCCTTACCCGATGCCATAATTGCTAGGGTATCATTGGTAGAGGTGTCACCGTCTACACTAATCATGTTAAAGGTGTCGCCCACAACATCATTTAATGCTTGTTGCAGCATATGTGACGATATGGCAGCATCTGTAGTAATAAAGCTAAGCATGGTTGCCATATTTATGTGTATCATACCACTGCCCTTGGCTATACCACCTAACGTTACAGTTTTTCCATCAATTTCCAGCTGAACAGCAACCTCTTTTTTTATAGTATCAGTTGTCATAATGGCTTCCGCTGCGTCTGTGCCACCGTGCTTTGTCAATATATCAGCCAAGGCTTGTGCCTTATTTTGAATAGGCTCTATTGGTAGCACCTGACCTATTACACCTGTTGATGCTACTATAACATCATCAGCCTTAATATTTAGCACCCTTCCAGCTATTTCACACATTGCCTCTGCCTTTTCCTCACCATCAGCGTTACAGGTGTTTGCGTTACCGCTGTTGGCGATAATAGCCTGTGCTGTACCATTGGATATATTTTTCTTTGTTACCAGTATAGGCGCACCCTTTACTAAATTTTGGGTATAAACCCCAGCAACAGTGCAAGGTGTGTCGCAATATATCATTGCTAAATCTTTTTTTGTTTTATTATTTGGTTTTATAGAACAGCAAATACCACCTGCGGTAAAGCCCTGTGGTGCTGTAACAGAACCATCTATATATTTTATCATTATTTTGTTCTCCCCTTAGAATGTGGGTGGTAAATAGGGTAACAGCCTTCACTCATATTTTTGTTGCTTACTTTCTCACCACCAAGCAATTAAAACGCTGGCGGAATAATATCTAAGCCTGTTTTTTCGTCTAGGTTAAATAGAATATTCATATTTTGTATTGCTTGACCTGCCGCACCCTTAACCATATTATCTATGGCTGACACAGCTATAAATGTTCCTGTACGGCTGTCAGTATGCAATGATATATCACAAAAATTAGAATATTTAATGTTGTGAATATCCGCTGCTACACCCTGTGGCAATAAACGTACAAAATATTCGTCCTTGTAAAAATCCTCATATGCCTTGCGTATTTGTTCATCTGTAACACCGTCCTTCAGACGTGCATAGCAGGTTGATAAAATACCTCTGTTAACAGGTAAAAGATGAGGTACAAAGGTAATTTTAACGCTCTCATTTGCAAGATGAGATAACGTTTGCTCTATCTCTGGGGTGTGTCTGTGACAGGCAACCTTATATGGATGAAAGCCCTCGTTTAAATCTGTAAAATGTGCATTTTGTGACAATCCACGCCCTGCACCAGTAGCACCGCTTTTACAGTCAGCAATAATTCCAACAATCTCTACCAAGCCGTTAACAACAGCAGGTGCTAAAGCTAAAGGGACGCCTGTTGTATAGCAACCAGGATTTGCAATGGTTTTTTTACCCTTTATCTGCGTTCTGAACAGCTCTGGCAGGGCATATACAGACTTAGCGTGCAGCTCCTTGTCCTTATATTCTCCGCCATACCATTCCTTGTAGTCTTCTTCGCTTTCTAAACGAAAATCAGCTCCTAGGTCAATAAAGATTTTATCCTTATCAAAGCATTCCTTGGCTAGGTCTTGGGACAAGCCATGTGGCAATGCAGCAAATATAACATCACTTTTATCCACCACGGTATCAGCCTTTTCACATATCATGTCATTTAGAAAAATGTATGATGGGTACACCGCACTTAAAGCCTTACCCTCAAAGCTTACAGAGCTTATTGCCGCTACCTCTGCCTGTGGGTGAGATGTTATTAATCGTACCAGCTCTGCCCCTGCATAGCCAGTAGCGCCTATAATACCAACTTTTATTTTCATCGTTATCAATCCTTTATAATTTCCTTTATTCTGTTCACCTGTGCAGCTACATTTTCTGGTGCTGGCCCACCATACGCCTTTCTTTCCATAGCACATCTGTCTAGTGAAATAGCGTCATATACACCATCATCAAAAACATCGCACACAGCCTTATATTCTGCCATTGGTAAGGTTTCCAAGGTTAAGCCCTTGTCTATACATAAGGCAACCAGCTCACCTGTTGCTTTATAAGCGTCCCTAAAGGGCAGACCCTTTTTCACCAAATAATCTGCACAGTCAGTGGCGTTTATAAATCCACCGGCTGCTGCCTTCCTCATGTTCTCTGGAATAAGCTTCATGGTATCAAGCATAGGGGTAAAAGCAGTTAAACACATTTTTACTGTGTCAACAGCATCAAAGATAGCCTCCTTGTCCTCCTGCATATCCTTATTATACGCTAACGCAATACCCTTCATAACTGTTAGCAGGGTTGTAAGGTCACCAAAAACTCTGCCAGATTTGCCACGAACAAGCTCAGCAATATCAGGGTTTTTCTTTTGCGGCATAATGCTGGAGCCTGTTGAAAAAGCGTCATCTAGCTCAACAAATTTAAACTCCCATGAACACCACATAATAATTTCCTCTGAAAAACGTGACAAATGCACCATAATTATAGAGAGTACAGAGGCAAGCTCTATACAATAATCTCTGTCAGACACGCCGTCTAGACTGTTGTTTGTCATACCATCAAAGCCTAACAGCTTAGTGGTGATTGTACGGTCGATAGGATATGTAGTACACGCTAATGCACCGCTGCCCAATGGGTTGGTGTTCATTCGCCTTTGACAATCCTGTAATCTGGACAAATCTCTTAGCAGCATTTCTCCATATGCCAAAACGTGATGACCAAATGTTATAGGCTGTGCCCTTTGCAAATGTGTATAGCCCGGCATTATTACGTTTGCGTTTGTTTCTGCCTTATTGCATATAACCTCCAGCAAGCCCTTAACCAATGCTATCAGCTCATTAATTTGATTTCTTAAATACAGCTTAACATCTAAGGCTACTTGGTCGTTTCTGCTGCGGGCGGTATGCAGACGTTTACCCGCATCACCTAGTCTTTTTGTCAGCTCACCCTCAATAAAGGTGTGTATATCCTCGGCATCCATGTCTATTACAAGGTCACCGTTTTCTATATCCTTTTCTATTTGCTCTAAGCCTTGGCAAATAATGCTTGCTTGGTCTTTATCAATAATTCCACATTCGCCCAGCATAGTGGCGTGTGCAATACTGCCCATAATATCTTCCTTAAACATTCTGCTGTCAAAAGATATAGATGAGTTAAAATCGTTGGTTGTCTTGCTTAGCTCCTTATGGAAACGTCCTGTCCACAGCTTCAAATTAAACACCTCATAAAATCAATATATGGGTATATGCACCCAAATCACTAATAAAACCCCAACATATAGGGTTAACATATTCTTAAATGGTTAGTGGGGCGGATATATTAACACATCCGCCCCATATAGTAAACAAATATAAACTTTACCCTGTACAGCAGCTCTTTATTTGATTAAGCCCTTTTGAGCTCTTACCTTAATTGGCAAGCCAAATAAGTTGATAAATCCTGCTGAATCGTTTTGGTCGTAAACCTCATCCTCATCAAATGTAGCAATTTCCTCATCATACAGTGAATATGGAGAAGTAGTGCCTGCGTCAATAATGTTGCCCTTGTACAATTTTAGCTTTACGTCACCTGTTACAGTTTGCTGTGTGCTGTCAACAAAGGCAGATATAGCCTCTCTTAGTGGTGTGTACCACTGACCATAATATACAAGCTCAGCAAAGCGGTTAGCAACAACCTCTTTGTAGTGCTGTGTATCTCTGTCTAGGCAAAGCTCCTCTAGCTTAGCGTGAGCAGCATATAGGATAGTACCGCCTGGTGTTTCATAAACACCACGTGCTTTCATACCTACCAGTCTGTTTTCAACAATGTCTGTTAGGCCTACACCGTTTTCGCCGCCAATTTTGTTTAACAGCTTAATCATCTCAACGCCGTCCATTTTTTTGCCGTCAACAGCTACAGGCGTACCCTTGTCAAATGTAATTGTAACGTAGGTTGGCTTGTCAGGTGCCATCTCTGGTGATACACCCATCTCTAAAAAGCCCTCTTTATTGTACATTGGCTCGTTTGCAGGATCCTCTAGGTCCAGACCCTCGTGTGACAAATGCCATAGGTTTTTGTCCTTTGAGTAGTTTGTTTCTCTGTTTATCTTTAGTGGAATGTTGTGCTTTTCAGCATATTCAATTTCGTCTTCTCTTGATTTAAACTCCCATGTTCTCCAAGGGGCAATAATAGCCATATCTGGTGCATATGCTTTAATTGCCAGCTCAAAACGAACCTGGTCGTTACCCTTGCCTGTGCAGCCATGACATATAGCGTCTGCACCCTCTGCCTTTGCAATCTCTACTAATCTTTTAGCGATAATTGGTCTTGCAAAAGAAGTTCCTAATAAATATTTGCCCTCGTAAACGGCACCGGCTTTTATTGTTGGGAAAACATATTCCTCTACAAACTCTTTGTTTAAATCCTCAATATACAGCTTAGATGCACCAGTTGCTATTGCCTTTTCCTCTAGCCCGTCAAGCTCTGTACCTTGACCAACATCACCAGAAACAGCAATAACCTCACAATTATTGTAGTTTTCCTTTAACCAAGGAATAATAATAGATGTATCTAATCCGCCAGAGTAAGCAAGAACAACTTTTTTAATTTCTTTTTGTTTTTTAGCCATAGTAAAAGCCCTCCAATAAATATTTATTTAAAATTTTTTTGTGATTTATCTGATAATCCATATTATACACCACTTATACAAAAAATCAAGGTTTTTGTGTATAATTATTCAACCAGCTATGTTTTTGTATGATTAACCAATTATTATCAGCTGTTTATTTTATAATATGTTCATATTCTACTGGGATATTGAGGGATATTTACATAATATTCAATTAAATGTCAGCCTTACCATGCTGTTCTCCTATTCATTATTCTATGAATAAGTGTATAATTATGCATATATTCATAGCTTATTGTATATTATTCATTGTGATGATATAATAAACGTATAAATATAAATACACTATTAGGAGGAGTTTTTATGAATACATTTAAGGAAATAAACCCACAGGATATATCAGAAAGTCCATTTACAT
This sequence comes from Ruminococcaceae bacterium UBA3903, assembly GCA_002391625.1. GTDB lineage: Bacteria > Bacillota > Clostridia > Oscillospirales > Acutalibacteraceae > UBA3903. The sequence continues at coordinate 76,991 of DGFJ01000033.1, forward strand.
TAATAGGTAAGGACTGGATGCTGGTTACCGCAGGCACAGAAAAAAAATTTAATACTATGACAGCCAGCTGGGGTGGTGTAGGCATAATGTGGAACAAACCCGTTGTGTTTACATTTATTCGTCCACAACGCTACACCTATGAATTTATTGAAAATGAGGAGTTCTTTACACTTTCTTTCTTCACTGAAGACTATCGTTCAGCATTGAAGCTATGTGGTGCAAAATCCGGCAGAGATGTTGACAAGGTTGCCCAAACAGGCTTAACACCTTATTTTGATGAAAACGCGCCTTATTTTAAGGAGGCTAAGCTTGTTTTGGTATGCCGAAAAATGTATAACCAAGCACTAAAGGAAGACTGTATATTTGACCCAACTATAAAAGCCAGCTATAATGACGATGGCAGTGACTACCATAAAATGTATGTTAGTGAGATTGTAAAGGCTTTAGTTAGAGAATAATCTTCACCCTATTGCTATGTAAATGAAAGGACAGTTTAAAATGTCAAAAACGGTATTAATAACAGGTGCTTCCCGTGGTATTGGCAGTGAAGCTGCTGTTCTTTTTGGAAACAACGGCTATAATGTTGCTGTTAATTATAACCATAACAGGGTCATGGCGGAAAAGACAGCACAAACAATCAATTCAAATGGCGGTACAGCAAAAATTTTTAAAGCAGATGTAAGCAATTACCATCAGGTTGAACAAATGATTTCTGACATAGCTGTAGCCCTAGGTGATATTCACGTTTTAATAAACAATGCAGGTATATCCCAGCAGCTGCTGTTTACTGACATAACACCAGATATGTGGCAAACCATGATAAGCACCAACTTAACCAGCGTATATAACTGTTGTCACTGTGTATTACCACAGATGATACGTCGTCACAGTGGCAGAATAATTAATGTTTCCTCCATGTGGGGGGAAGCCGGTGGTAGCTGTGAGGTGCATTATTCTGCTGCAAAGGCGGGTATAATAGGATTAACAAAGGCGTTAGCTAAGGAGGTCGCACCTAGCGGTATTACAGTTAACTGTGTATCCCCTGGTGTCATTATGACCGATATGATGTCTGGCTTTTCACAGGAAACCTTAAACGAATTGACAGAGGAAACCCCTGTGGGCAGGCTAGGCACACCCTTAGATGTGGCACAAGCAATGCTATATTTAGCCCATGATAAATCCTCCTTTATCACAGGTCAGGTGCTAGGTGTAAACGGCGGAATCCTTTAGCTTTACTAAAAATAACTGTTCTATATTAAATGAACGGTTTAATATCCTTTTTATTTTGGGTTACCACAGCCATTGTCATAGAGCCAAATTAATCACATCAGCTTAAGGACAAATAACAAAATAACGCAAACCGAAAAACCCATTTAATAGGTGTAAGCCTACTAAATGGGTTTAATAAGGTTTTATTTAAGATAAATGCTGTAAAGATTAATATTAATCCTCTATATCTCTTGAGAAGCAACGTGATACTAGGCTACAGCCACCCACAATAAGCACCAAACCAATAACAAACGATAGTGTACCCATCATTGTTACCACCGGCTTGCAGAATATTGCAACAGCACATAATATAGACACTATGCCCCAAAACAGTCCCCAGCCCCAGCCTTTAGCACCTAATTTATGTAAATCAAATGCACGGGTAAGCTGACCTACGCCAGACACAATTAACCATATACCAATAATTATAGCAAAGAAGATGCTGAATGCCGCTGTAAACTGTGCTGTTATCATATCAGATGATGTTATAGCACACATTATAATTCCACCTAATACTAATGAAATTAAGCCGTCTGCCAATATCCAACCCGCACCCAGCATAATTTTATGGGTTGCAATATACGTTATAACACTTAACAAGCCTGATATTAACAACGCTATGCTTACTGCGGTTTCGAATGTTATCATGCCCGCAACAGGGTTAAAAAACGCCATACAGCCTGCCAAAATCAGTATAACACCACCTAAAACCCACATAATCTTAACAAAAGTTTTCATATATACCGCTCCTTTATCATTCTTTGTCTAAATATAGCATATTATTGTAAATTTGTAAAGAAAACTAGAAGAAATAGTTAACTTCTTCTAGTTTTTTATATTTATGGGTATTACTTTTTCTTAAAGCTCTCTTTTAAGGAAACACTTCTGTTAAATACTGGTTTGCCAGATTTTGAATCTTTATTATCTAAACAAAAATAACCTAAACGCATAAACTGGAAGGACTGTGGTGGTGTCAGCTCTCCTAAGGATTTTTCTGCCTTGCAATTTTTTAGAACGGTTAAAGAATCTGGATTTAAATACTCTAAAAAGTTTTTGTCACCGCTGTCAGGGTCTGGTACAGTAAATAGATTATCATATAAACGAACCTCTGCATCTACTGCGTTTCTTGCGTCCACCCAATGGATAGTACCCTTTATTTTTCTGCCATCTGGCGTGTTGCCACCTCTGGTTTCAGGGTCATAGGTAGCATAAACCTCTGTAACATTACCCTTGTCGTCCTTTTTACAGCCTGTGCATTTTACTATATATGTGGATTTTAAACGAACCTCGTTACCGGGATACAGCCTAAAATACTTTTTCACAGGCTCTTCCATAAAATCGTCTGCTTCAATATAAGACTCTCTGGAGAAGGTTATATCACGCACTCCGTCATCAGGATTATTCGGATTATTTTCCACCTGAAAAACCTCGGTCTTATCCTCTGGATAGTTTGTGATAACCAGCTTAATAGGATTAACAACCGTCATAACACGCTGTGCTGTCTCGTTTAAATCCTCTCGCAGGCAATGCTCCAAAAAGCTGTAATCTACAATAGAGTTAACCTTTGATACACCAATTTTGTCGCAAAAGCTACGAATAGCCTTTGGTGTATAGCCACGTCGTCTTAAACCACATAAGGTAGGCATACGAGGGTCGTCCCAGCCATCAACATAGCCCTCGTCTACTAATGTTCTTAGCTTTCTTTTGCTCATTACCGTGTTGTTAATGCCCAGACGTGCAAACTCTATTTGCCGTGGTTTACATGATACGGATGTATTTTGTATAACCCAATCGTACAATGGTCTGTGAGCCTCAAACTCCAAGGTACATAAGGAATGTGTAATACCCTCCATAGCATCCTCAATAGGATGTGCAAAGTCATACATTGGATATATACACCAATCATCACCTGTACGGTGGTGTGTAATGCGGTTTATTCTGTAAATAACAGGGTCACGCATATTGAAGTTGCCAGACTCTAGATCTATCCTTGCACGCAGGGTCATTGTACCGTCCTTAAACTCCCCTGCCTTCATACGAGCAAATAAATCCAAGCTTTCATCTATAGGCCTATCCCTATAGGGACTAATGGCAGGATGTGAAATGTCACCTCTGTTTTCTCTCATTTGCTCTGGTGTTAGCTGACAAACATAGGCTAACCCCTTTTCTATCAGCTCTACTGCAAATTTGTACATCTCTGGAAAGTATTCTGATGCAAAAAAGAACCTATCCTCCCAGCTATATCCTAACCACTTTATATCCTCTTTTATGGCGTCTACATACTCTACGTCCTCTTTTGTAGGGTTTGTATCGTCCATACGCAAATTACACATACCGTTATACTTTTCCGCAGTACCAAAATCAATACAAATAGCCTTTGCGTGACCAATATGCAAATATCCATTTGGTTCTGGTGGAAAACGTGTGTGTACCGTCTTACCCTGAAACTGTCCGTCCTTAGCAATATCCTCATCTATAAAATCATGAATAAAGTTACCATTACCGTCTTTTTCTTCTATTATTTCTTCAGCCATATTCCCTGTCCTCCAAAATCTATTTTAACGTAATCCGTTTACTGTAATATTTAATCGCAGGCTGTTTTAATCCATCTTCAGCTGTAAAATTATCACTGCTTTAACTTATCTATACCACCCTGTAATCTTCTTAGGGCTTCTTCCCTGCCTAAAATATCCAGTATTTCTACTGCACCACCTGGTGTTACGGTTTTTCCTGATGCGGCAATTCTGGCAGGCCACATAACAGTACCGTTTTTAACCTCGAGAGTTTTTGCTAACTCTATTAAGCCATCGTGAATACTAAGGCTGTCCCATAAGGGCAGGGCTGTCAGCATATCTATAACAGCCTGTAGCATTGCAGGAGAATTTTCCAGATTTGTTTTGCTTTTTTTGTTTACAAACAGCTCCTTGTCATACTGTGGCTGAACACCTAAAAATTCAATCATATCTGGTATCTGCGTTAGCTTTGTAACACGCTGATGAAGGATAGCGGCTACCTTTTCCCAATCTAAGTCCTTCTCTTTTATTGCCTGTTTAAAGTATGGCATAGCTATAGCGGTAAATTGCTGTATATTCATAGCTCTTATATACTCACCGTTAAACCACTCTAGCTTATCATAATCAAATATGGCCGGTGACTTGCTTATACCATCAATGGAGAATACCTGCTGCAGCTGTTCCATTGTAAATACCTCTTGGGTGTCCTTAGGACACCAACCAAGGAATGCTATATAATTTATGATTGCCTGTGGCAGGTAGCCCTCCGTCAGCAGATCCTCAAAGCCTGTAGCGCCATGTCTTTTAGAGAGCTTAGATACGTTGCCGTCAGCATCCTTGCCCATAATCAGAGGCAAGTGAATGTATGTTGGTATTTCCCAACCAAACGCCTCATACAACAAATTATACTTCGGTGTAGAGCTTAAATACTCACAGCCACGTACAACATGAGTAATGTTCATTGTATGGTCGTCAATAACATTGGCAAAGTTGTATGTTGGGAAGCCATCTGTCTTTATTAAAATCTGGTCCTGCAGCTCCGTATTTTCCACGGTTATATCACCAAAAACAGCATCGGTAAAGGTAGTAGAACCTTCTAATGGCATTTTTTGACGAATAACATATGGCACACCCTCTGACAACAGCCTGTCTATTTCTTCTTGTGGCAGGTCACGGCAATGACGGTCATATCCACCGCCTGGTGTTTCCTCATCCTTTAGACTGTCTAAACGTTCCTTCGTACAAAAACAGCGGTATGCTTTGCCCTCTGCTATTAGCTTTTCTGCGTATGGCAGGTACATTTTTAATCTTTCACTTTGTACATATGGGCCATACTCACCGCCTATATCCGGACCCTCGTCATGTGAAATACCAGCTACCTTCAATGTATTATAAATAGTATCCACTGCCCCCTCAACATATCGCTGCTGGTCTGTGTCCTCAATTCTTAAAATAAATGTTCCTTGCTGACTTTTTGCGACCAAAAACTCATACAAGGCTGTGCGAAGATTACCGATGTGCATAAATCCAGTTGGACTAGGTGCAAATCTAGTACGGACATTTTTATTAGCCATTGTAGATACCTCTTTCATATTTTATTGCATTTTTGCTATTATCCTTTATTATACCAAATTATATGTCTTTTTCAAAGAATTTTTTCACATATTTATTCCGTGTATTAACCGTTGCCATTAAGCTGTGTTATCAGCGCCTGTAGGCTCTTTTCGTAGTCCTTATCCTGTTGTGGCGTACGTTTGCCGGGGCCCTTCAAATGATGCTTACCGCTTTGACGCAATTTTTTCGCTGTATATCTGGCTTGTAATAACGAACCTATGTTAAAATCATTATAAATCATGCCATTTTGACTAATGGGAAATGCCTGCTTTGATAAACACATTGCCGCCAACCCATAATCCTGCGTAACAGCTATATCCCCCTTGCTTAGCATATTAACCAACGCAAAATCCACGCTATCAGCACCCTTAGAAACCGTCAAGGTCGTGGCATTTGGCTTGTTAAAAACATGGGAGGTGTCTGTTACAATAATACATTCTATGCCATTTTCTTTGCATATTTTAACAGTTATATCCACTACTGGACAGCCGTCTGCATCTATAAATATTTTCATTTCATACCTCCTGCTTATTTAGCTTTCACCTAATATTCATACATTATTTACCCAATAGTCATATTCAACCGTTTGCTACCGCTGTTTTATTATGGTATAATATTAAGCAGAAGTCAAACGAATATTAATAAACAATTACATTATATGTAACCACACTAATCAATTTAAATTGGAGATTTTTATGAAAACATCTTATAAAAACGCTCTTAAATATACTGGTGTTTTTATCATAGCGTCAGTATTTATATCAGCCTTGGTTCTACTGCCAAAGCCGGAATGCACACCTTTAACAAAACAGGATATTATTACAGCTAACGCCACCGCCAACAACGTTGTTTCCATAGATGCTATCACACATGATATTGAACAAAAGCCCACTGAAAAGCTTTCTATAGCTGAAGCCTCATATTCTGTTGAAATTGGCAAAACCGTCACCTCAAAAATCACTTATATTCCTAACGATACCAACGGTGCTATCCAAAGTCCTCATATTAGCTGGCACAGCAACAATCCCAACATTGCCTCTGTTGACAGCGACGGTAATATTACTGGGGTATCCGCTGGTACTACAGGTATTATTGCAGTTACTTCTACTGGAGCAACTGCATCATGCTATGTAACTGTTTCCATACCAACACGGTACATCATTGACGATGTTCCATTAATTACCCAAACAGATAAATATCCATCGGGATGTGAATCTGTATCCACAACAATGTTTTTGCAGTATTATGGCTTTGACATAGAGCCAGAGGATTTTATTGATAACTACCTGCCCAAAGCATATTTAGAGGATGGGGATAACGGCGAATTAACTGGGCCTGATACAGAATCAGTATTTATTGGTGACCCGTATAGCGAGGACTCCTTAGGATGCTATCCCCCAGTAATAGTTAACGCTATAAATCAATTTGCAGGTGCTGAAAATAAAAAGGCAGTTGATGTTACAGGTTCGTCCCTAAACTCCCTTATAACCAACTATGTAGCTGTCCATAAGCCTGTTTTAATTTGGGCAACTATGTATATGTGGGAGCCTGTGGTAACCTACGAATGGACGGTCAAAAATGCCACTGAATACTCTAGCTATAAGGATGGCGACCCCTGTCAATGGTTAGCCAACGAGCATTGTATGGTGCTTGTGGGCTATGACGAGGATTATTATTATTTTAATGACCCAAACTATGAGGAAGCCCCTGTTTCATATGAACGGGAATTATTTGAAACCAGATACAAGCAAATCGGTATGGGTGCCGTAATATTAGAGGATACAACAAATTAAGTTGTATCCTTTTTTTAATCAACCAATAAAAACAGCTCATGTATAGTCCATAGCCTCTATACATGAGCTGTAAATTTTTATCAATTATACAATAAAGGTTTGTGTGGCTAAAATATTGTCTGCATACCCACGGTTAAAGGCTGTAAAGTCCGCAAAGACTTGGTTCTTTAAGCACAGTTCTTTAGACCTATGGCAATTATTCAGCCTATTATTAATATACGGTAATTTATCTAATCTTTGCACCAGTTTCCATATCATCTACAAAAATCACCTGTACGCCGTTTTTTTCACTGTCTGCGGCCAAAATCATACCTGCACTCTCTACCCCACACAGCTTAGCAGGTTTAAGGTTAGCCACCAAAATAATTTTTTTACCTACGAGCTCGTCTGGCTTATAATACTGTGCAATACCAGAAGCCACCGTGCGTTGGCTTCTGCCATCATCAATAGTTAGCTTTAACAGCTTTTTAGCCTTTTTAACAGGCTCACAAGCTTTTATTTCTCCAACCCTTAATTCTACCTTAGCAAAATCATCAATTCCAATTTGAGCTAACCCTTCAATTTTTCCCCTTGGTTTTTCAGCATCAGCCTTAGCCTTAATTTCCTCCAACAGCTTTTCACTGTCCAAGCGGGCAAATAAAGGTGTAGCCGTGCCAACCCTGTTGCCAGCAGCCAGCCCGCCAAACGATTGTAATGTTTCATAGGACGTAACATTACAATTAATCTGTTGTAAAATAGCCGATGCTGTATCAGGCATAAAAGGAGAAACCAAAATAGCAATAAATCTAATACTCTCTAAAAGATTGTAAAGGACAGTCCCCAAACGGGCACTATTAGCATCATCCTTTGCCAATATCCATGGTGCAGTTTCATCAATATATTTGTTGCTGCGTCTGGCTAAATTAAATATAGCATCTAACGCATCACTAACCCTATACTCACCAAGCAGCTTATCAACCCTTTTGACAGTTTCTAAGGCAAGATTAGAAAGCTCATCATCAATAGAAGCTTCTTCTGCTGGTGGCAGTATTTCTCCATTAAAATACTTGTTGCTCATTGCAACAGTTCGATTTACCAAATTTCCTAGAGTATTTGCCAAATCAGAATTATATCTTTCAAAAACAGTTTCATAAGTAATAGAACCATCTGATGTATATGGCATTTCTGACAGCAAATAATATCTAACGGCATCCACGCCAATTAGCTTAATAAGATCATCGGCATATATTACATTTCCACGACTTTTGCTCATTTTGTCAGCACCAAACAATAACCATGGATGACCAAATACTTGCTTTGGCAGTGGTTCTCCCAATGCCATAAGCATAATAGGCCAATAAATAGTGTGAAAACGCAAAATATCTTTACCTATGATATGTGCGTCAGCTGGCCAATATTTTTTATATTTATCAGATGAACCATCAGGGTCGTAGCCAAGTGCAGTTATATAGTTTGATAAAGCGTCTATCCATACATATACCACATGATTAGGGTCAAAATCCACTGGTACGCCCCACTTAAAGGATGTTCTGGAAACACATAAATCCTGTAAACCAGGCTTTATAAAGTTGTTAACCATTTCCTTTTTACGAGTCTCGGGGTAAATAAAGTCTGGGTTGTCCTCAATAAACTTAACCAGTCTGTCCTGATATTTAGAAAGCTTTAAGAAATATGCTTCCTCCTTTGCCTTTTTTACCTCACGACCACAATCGGGGCATTTCCCATCGACCAGCTGTGATTCAGTCCAAAAGCTTTCGCAGGGTGTACAATACATACCCTCATATTCACTTTTATAGACGTCACCCTGTTCATATAATTTTTTAAATATTTTTTGAACGACCTTCTCATGGTAATCATCAGTAGTTCTAATAAAATGGTCATATGTTGTATTTAGCAAATCACAGGTTTCTCTAATTTGACCTGCAACCTTATCCACATATTCCTTTGGTGTTACGCCATCAGCCTTTGCATATTCCTCTATCTTCTGACCATGCTCGTCAGTTCCTGTCAGGAAGAAAACATCATAACCTTGCATTCGCTTGTACCTAGCAATAGCATCTGTTAGAACTATTTCATAGCTGTTGCCAATATGGGGTTTTCGTGATGTATAAGCGATTGCGGTAGTAATGTAATATGGTTTTTTACACATTGAGTTTACCTCCTAAATATTTTTAACGTGTTTTTCCATTATACCATTATTCCCCTTGTTTCACAATATTTATGTGTATCTTTTTTTATACACAACAAAAAACTCACTAGTCAAAAAACTAATGAGTTAAATTCATGGTATTAAGTACACCCTGAAAACTGAATAAAGTACACAGATAAAGAAGAACACACAATGCTCGAACCAAATATATGGTCAAGCCCTCGACCTATTAGTACTGCCAAGCTGAATGCCTCACGACACTTACACACGCAGCCTATCAACCTCGTAGTCTACAAGGGGTCTTACTCGTTTAAAACGATGGGATATCTAATCTTGAAGCCGGCTTCACGCTTAGATGCTTTCAGCGTTTATCCGATCCGCACTTAGCTGCCCAGCTGTGCCACTGGCGTGACAACTGGTGCACCAGAGGTGCGTCCATCCCGGTCCTCTCGTACTAGGGACAGCTCCTCGCAAATCCTGTCTCTTATACACATCTCC
>DGFJ01000018.1 GCA_002391625.1 Ruminococcaceae bacterium UBA3903
AGGCAAAATTGATTTCCGTGTAACGTATGTGCTTGTACTTGACAGCAATACCTAAACAGGTTAAAATGTAGTAAATGTATGTGTTCGGATTTTATGGTATTCATTTTGAAAAAGAAAATAAAATTTACGTTATCAAGGATATTTCTATTGTGTATGGGGCACCGTTTGCGGCACAAAAATGCTATATCTTTGACACTTGACATATCTACATTATATTACATAAAAAAGAAAATGGAGGTTTATTTGTGATATCAAATAATAATAAGACAAATTCAAAAAACAACAAAAGCATAACAACAGAGGGTTCAGTCAATGGCTTGTACGGCAGGGTGGAAGTACCAGTAAATAAGACACCAGTCAACAATACACAGCCTAATGCTGTGCCTTCCAATAATACACAGGCAAAGCCTAAAAAGGACGTTAAACCACGAGCACCTAGGTTTAAAAAACCTGCGCAGCCACCAAAACAGACAATAAAGCAAAATCAAAAGCCTAGTGATAATAAATTAGCTGACGACAATGCCCCAAAGAAGCCAGCTGAGGTTGCAGGTAAGGCAGCACAAAAGCCTGCTAAGCAAACCAGAAGATATAATAAAAGAAAACCGTCTAATAAAAAAGCAATAGAAAAGCCATCAATAAAAATTTCATTCCTGGGTGGACTAAACGAGATAGGTAAAAATATTACCTTATTTGAATGTAACGATGATATGTTTATTTTAGACTGCGGAATGGCGTTCCCTGATGGTGATATGCTAGGTGTAGACTTGGTTTTACCTGATTTTACCTATATTGAGGAAAATAAGGAGAAAATTCGTGGTATAGTATTAACCCATGGACATGAGGATCACATTGGTTCATTGCCATATTTACTAAAAAGTAATAACTTTCCTATATATGGCACACCGTTAACACTGGGCCTTGTTGGTAACAAGCTAAAAGAGCATAACCTTTTGTATAGAGCAAAGCTAAACGTTGTACACGCAGGTGACAGGGTTCAGTTAGGCTGTATGGAGGCTGAGTTTATACACGTTAACCACTCTATTCCTGATGCGTCTGCCATTGCTATACATTCACCAGCTGGCACTATTGTTCATACAGGTGACTTTAAAATTGACTGTACACCTACATCAGGTACTATGATAGATTTAGCACGTTTTGCAGAGCTTGGTAAAGAGGGCGTTTTAGCTTTATTAGCAGAGTCCACCAACGCTGAGCGTCCAGGATATACCATGACAGAGCAAAAGGTTAGCCAATCATTTGAAAGTCTGTTCCAGCGTGCTGATAAAAACAGAATTATTATTGCTACCTTTGCCTCTAACGTAAACCGTGTTCAGCAAATTATTAACTGTGCACACAAGCATGGCAGAAAAGTAGCTTTTTCCGGCAGAAGTATGCTAAACTATATGTCAGTAGCACAGGAGCTAGGCTATCTGGAAGTGCCAGAGGGCGTTCTGATAGATATAGATTTACTAAAAAGATATCCAGCGGAAAAGGTGGTATTGGTTACCACAGGCAGTCAAGGCGAGCCTATGTCTGCGTTATCCCGTATGGCTTATTCTGACCATAGAAAGATAGAGGTAGGTGCTGGAGATTTTATTATAATTTCAGCTAACCCAATCCCTGGAAATGAAAAAACTGTTGGAGCAGTGGTTGATGAGCTGTTAAAGCTTGGCTGCGAGGTTGTATATGAGTCTATGTATGAGGTACACGTTTCTGGCCATGCGTGTCAGGAAGAACTAAAAATTATACATGGACTAACAAAGCCCAAATATTTTATCCCTGTTCATGGTGAGCAGAAGCATCTTAGAAAGCATACAGAGCTGGCGGTCAGCATGGGTATGGATAGGAAAAATATCTTTATTGGCGATGTTGGTAATGTGCTGGAAATAAACGAAAATTATATGAAGCAGCTTGCGTCTGTACCATCCGGCAAGGTGTTTGTAGATGGCTTGGGTGTAGGTGATGTAGGCAGCATTGTGCTGCGTGACAGAAAGCACCTAGGTCAGGATGGCTTAATAATAATTGTTGCTTCGTTGGATATAGTTGACGGTCACGTTGTCACAGGCCCTGACATTGTGTCACGTGGTTTCGTCTATGTTCGTGAATCTGAAGCGCTGCTGGACGAGGTGCGTCGTATTTCCTCGCAGGTGTTGGAGGCTTGCTTTGTTGACGGTGTACACGAATGGAATGTTATCAAAACAAAGATTAAGGACGATGTTTCAAAGCAAATTTATAACAGAACTCGCCGTAGCCCAATGATTTTACCAATCATTATGGAAGTATAAATAATATAGAATTCTTACTTGGGTACGTTAGACTGTACCTGAATATTTTATAGAAAAAGGGGGATACCGCCATGAAAAAGAAAATGTGGACAGTGACACCGTATTTTTTGGTGTTTACTGTTGCTATATTGGGGATGGCGGCATTCTCTGTTCGTTGGAATATGTATATTTTTGCTGTGGAAATGATGATTGCAGGAGTTTCAATTCTAATAGTATATTTAGGATTAAGACGTTTTCAAAGATATGTAAATTCAGTAGTTTCAAAAGCCATAAATGGTGTGGATGGTGTCAACCATGACTATTTAGAACGGTTTTCAATACCTGTGGTGGTGGCTGGCAGTGCGGGGGATGTGGTGTGGTTTAATACCATGTTTAGAAATCAGCTGTGCAACGGCAGAGATTCCACAGGTGATTTTGTAAAGCAGTACATACCTAACACTACATTAAATTACATACTATCTGGTAATGGTGCAGATGTTATATATGGTGACAAACGTTATACAGTGTTAGGCAGTAACGTGGGTACGGTTGCTATATTATATTTTATAGATGATACATATTATAAGGAAACCGCAGAAGAATATGTAAAGTCACGTCCTGCGGTGGCAACCGTTGTGTTTGACAACTATGCAGAGTTTGAACATGATATGGACGATGAACAAAACGCATATATACAGGTTAGCGTAGAGAACGCTATACAAAAATGGGCGGTAAAAAACAACGCCTTATTTAAAAAAATGTCTGGCGGTAAATATTTGGTCATCCTAGAAGAACGTGAGATAGAGCATTTAATAGATGAGAAGTTTTCTATTTTACAAGAAATCAGAGAGCTGAAATTAGCCTCTACACAACGAGAACCAACTATTTCTATTGGTGTTGGCAGAGGTGGTAAAAGCTTTAAGCAAAGTGACCTATGGTCTAGAAATGCACTGGAAATGGCACTTGGACGTGGCGGTGATCAGGTAGCAATAAAGACAAAGGAGGCATACCAGTTTTTTGGTGGTGTGTCCAGAACTATTGAGAAGATAGATAAGGTACGTACCAGAGTTATCGCTAGCTCCTTATCAGAGCATATTAAGGCATCTGATCATGTTCTGATAATGGGACACAAAAATTCTGATTTGGATTGTGTGGGTGCAGCCATAGGCTTATGGAGTACAATTACAAAATCTCTAAACATACCCTCACACGTTGTAGTGCGTAAAAATCAGACCTTGGCAAGTCAGCTAATAAACAGTATGAATGATGATGGCTGTGGCAATATGTTTATTGAACCACAGGAGGCTTTGTCAATATTTACAGAAAAAACATTGCTTATTATAGTTGATACACATTCTCCATCCTTTTTGGAGGAGCCTAAGCTATATGAAAGATCACAAAAAGTAGTTGTTATTGACCACCACAGAATGATGGTCAACCATATATCAAATGCATTGGTGTTTTTTCATGAGCCGTATGCTTCGTCTACTGCAGAGATGGCAACAGAGCTTATCCAATATATGGGTGATGATGGCTTAACACGCAGTGAGGCAGAGGCATTGCTTTCCGGTATTACTCTGGATACTAAAAATTTTGTATTAAAAACAGGTGTCAGAACCTTTGAAGCGGCAGCCTACCTGCGAAAAAAGGGTGCAGACACGGTAGAGGTAAAGCGTCTGTTCTCTAATTCCTTGGATACCTATAAATCTAAATACCATCTTGTATCACAGGCGGAAATTTTTAATAATTGTGCATTGGCTTGTGCAGATGAAAAAATAGATGATATTAGAGTAACCGCAGCACAGGCAGCAGACGAGCTTTTAAGTATTAACAGTGTGCAGGCATCCTTTGTTATATTTAAAGACGAAGGAATTATTAATATCTCCGCACGTTCAATGGGTGAAATTAACGTTCAGTTAATGATGGAGGAGCTAGGCGGAGGCGGACACCAAACCATGGCAGGTGTTCAGCTTCCCAACATCACCATGGAGCAGGCGCGAGAAAGCGTAGTAGACCTAATAGAAAAAACAGTAGGTACAGTTACACAAGCACCTAGCAAATAAAGGAGGAATAACAAATGAAGGTTATTTTATTACAGGACGTTAAGGGCAGTGGAAAAAAAGGCGCGCTAACCACAGTATCAGACGGTTATGCACGGAACTTTTTGTTACCAAAGGGACTGGCAAAGGAAGCTAACGCACAGGCTATGAACGAGTATAAAAACGCAGAAAGCTCTAAGCAGTTTAAGATAGACACAGACAAAAAGGCTGCTAATGATGCAAAGGCAAGGATACATGGTAAAACCGTAAAAATCTGTGCAAAGGCTGGACAGGCAGGCAAGCTTTTTGGTTCTGTAACAGCCAAGGAAATATCAGCAGAGCTAAAAGCACAATATGGTATAACAGTAGATAAACGAAAAATCACACTCAACGGTGATATTAAAGCTTTTGGTGTGTACCAGGCAGAGGTGAAATTATACACTGGTATTACAGCTACGGTTGAGGTTTTTGTTACTGAATTGAAATAATTTAATATACAGTATTGGTATAAGCCTTACAAGTACAATCATAATAAATGATTTTGTATTTGTAAGGTTTATTGACTGATAGGGTGTAATTTGTTATACTCATACTAGCTTTGATATCTAGTACTAACCATTAATAAACGCAGATATAATTTGTTAGTGATTTACCCTGCAAGGCGGGTGTAGTAATGTAACATGAGGAAAAATCTTAGTGTAGCTTGCCTATTGTTATATGAGAGTGTTAATATAAGGCTTGGTGGATAATTAATTAAAATGGTGACTTTATATGAATATAATGTAATTGATTATAAAGCAATGTACCATTATCAATAAATGCAAAGGGGAATGGGTTTAATATGGCAGAATTAAGTGTTACTACGGGCTATGATGGTTTAAAATTACCATACAGCCCTGAGGCTGAACAATCAGTTTTAGGTGCTGTTTTATTGGAACCAGCCTGTCTAGATTCTATAGCAGAAATTTTGCCAACACCTGAGTATTTTCATATTGCTAACCATAGACTTATTTATAGTGCTATGATAGACCTGTTTACTATGGGTAAGGCGGTTGACTTTGTTACTGTTCTTGAAAAGCTAAAGCAGGATAGCAGCTTTGATGAAGTAAGCGGTAAAACATATTTATTACAATTGGCACAAATAGTGCCTGCCATATCTAATGTAGAGGTTTATGCTAAAATTGTTAGGGACAAGTATGACACCCGTTCTTTGATTGTAGCTGCTCGTGATATTATTGAGGATTCTGCTGAGGGTGCTATGGACTCTGCTACACTTTTAGACAGCGCAGAGCAGAAAATATTTGATATACGCCGTGGTAAAAACATACAGGGCTTACAACGTATTGATGAAGTTATTATAGACACCTTTGACCGTTTGGATTTGCTGAATTCCCCTGAAAATGAAAGTGTTAAGCCTATATCCACAGGTATTGCTGATTTAGACAGAACTATTACAGGTCTAAACCGTTCTGACCTTATTCTGCTGGCGGCTCGTCCTGGTATGGGCAAAACCAGCTTTGCCTTAAATATTGCTCGTAATGCTGCTGTCCAAAGTAAAAAGCGTGTGGCGTTTTTTTCCTTGGAAATGTCTAAGGAACAGCTGGCATCCCGTATGCTTTCTACAGAGGGACTAATAGAGGGTACAAAGCTTAGAACAGGCAAGCTTAATAATGACGAATGGACAAGATTAATAGAGGCAGGGGATATTTTAGGTAAAACAGAGATTTACTTTGATGACACTGCCAGCATAACAGTTCCAACTATGAAAGCAAAGCTTAGGCGATTAAAAAATGTTGATTTGGTAGTAATTGACTACTTACAGCTGATGTCAGGTTCTACACGCAGCGACAATCGTGTGCAGGTTATATCTGAAATAACCCGTAATTTAAAGATTATGGCAAAGGAAATTAACGTACCTGTTATAACCCTGTCACAGCTTTCACGTGCCAGCGAGCAGCGTCCCGACCATAGACCCATGCTTTCTGATTTAAGAGATTCTGGTTCTATTGAGCAGGATGCCGATATAGTTTTATTTTTATATCGTGAGGGCTACTATGACAAGGACAGTGACGATGATGACGAGGACACCGACAGCAACAGCGGTGAATGTATAGTTGCTAAAAACCGTCATGGTGAGGCTAACACTGTAAAGCTGCATTGGCAGGGTGAATTTATGCGATTTACCTCACAGGAGGGTAGACGTGAATAAAAATATTTCTAGTAAAATTATTACTACCATTGAAGAATATAGTATGCTGCACACAGATGACTGTGTAGTAGTTGGTGTTTCAGGTGGAGCAGATTCTATGTGTCTGCTTCATTTTCTTTGCTCTGTGCGTGATAAATATAATTTGCATATCGTTGCTGCCCATGTTAACCACAATCTTCGTGGGGATGAGGCTTTGCGTGACGAAGCCTTCGTTGCTGGGTGGTGTTCAGAGCATAAAATAGAATTTCGCTTATTATCTGTTGATATTAACAGGCTTTCTCAGGAGCAGAATATGGGTACAGAGGAATGTGGCAGAAATTGCAGGTATGAGTTTTTTCAGACATTGGCAAACGAATGTAATGGAAATAGTAAAATTGCAACGGCACATACCTTGTCTGATACGACGGAAACAGTGCTGTTTAATATTACCCGTGGCAGCGGGCTGCAAGGCTTGTGTGGTATTCCGCCTGTTCGTGATAATATTGTGCGACCCCTTATTGGTATTACTAGGGCACAGGTGGAGTATTACTGCAGTATAAACAATGTTTCGTTTATTAACGACAGCTCAAACTTGACAGATGACTATAGCCGTAATAAAATACGTCATAATGTTATCCCAGTGCTAAAGGCTGTTAATCCGTCAGTAGAAGCTTCCTTTGGCAGATTGACACATATTGTGATTCAGCAGCAGCAGTTTATTACAGAGGTGGCGATGACTGCTTTGACAGCAGCACGGTGTGACAGTGGATATAGCAGCAGTGTTTTGGTAAAGCTAAACCCTGTGGTTTTATCACAATGCCTGATTATGGTGGCTAACAATAGTGGCTGTAAGGGGGTACAGGAAAAGCATATTGATTTAATGAAGGGCGTTTTAACAACCACCAGCGGTGCTGTTGATTTGCCTGGCGGGTACGTGGCATATGGTAAGCAGGGCGTTTTTAGAGTTGCAAAGGCTGTTAAAAATAAAGAAAATTACGTTTTCCCCCTTGATATTTCAAAGGAATTTATAATATGCGACAAAATATTATCATTCAAACTAATATCTACAGATGAATTGAATAAAAACAGTAAAATTAACAAAAAGTTATTAAAAAACCTTTTGGATTATGATATAATAAAGAACAATACGATTATACGCAACCGTAGTAATGGCGATGTTTTTTCTCCATATGGCAGGGGTGTTACGAAAAGTCTTAAAAAGCTTTTTAACGAGGGAAAAATCCCTGTTGAAAATAGAGATAAGCTATTAATAATTAGTTGTGGCGATACCATCATATGGGTTGAGGGCTTTGGTGTGTCACAGCAGTATGGCATAACGGAAAAAACAAAAAATGTTTTGTGTATAAACGTCAGCGAAGTTTCTGACTTTTCCTAAAAATCAGGGGGATAATATGAATAACGATTTTGAGAGGGTACTTTTATCAGCAAAGGAAATAGAAAAAATAACAGAAAAGCTTGCACAGCAAATTACTGAGGATTACAATGGTAAGGACCTGTTGGTTATAGGATTATTAAAAGGCAGCTTTGTTTTTATTTCTGATCTTGTGCGTCACATTGATTTACCCTGTAAGCTGGACTTTATGTCTGTTTCCAGCTATGGCAGCAGTACAAGCTCCAGCGGTAATGTTAAGATTTTAATGGACTGTTCTTTACCTATTGATAATGCCAATGTGTTAATAGTTGAAGATATTATTGACAGCGGTAATACGTTATCATATATTGTTGATTACATATATCGCAAGGGTGCCAGTGATGTTAAAATCTGTACATTACTTAACAAACCAAAACGCCGTGAAACTCATGTGGATATTCAATATGAGGGTACAACTATAGATGACAATTTTGTGGCTGGATATGGTATGGACTATAACGAAACCTACCGTAACATTCCATATATTGGTATATTAAAAAAGGAAATCTACTCATAATCTACGGTTTCAATTGTTATAATAAATTAAGGAGTGAAGACACTTGGATAAAAAATCAGACAACAAAAAGCTAATACGCAATCTGTTAATGTACCTAGGTATACCCATTATAATTATATTAATAATTGCTATTGTTTATCAATCACAACCGAAAGATGAACATAAATATTCTGAAATAATTGGATATTTTCAGGATTGCAAGGTTGAACAGTTTGACATGGATCTGGGAACGGGCGAGATGAAAATCAAGCTAAAAGATGATGATACAGTTATAAAGTATCAGGCACCCGATGTTTCTGTTATGTGGAAAACACTAATGGGTGACTATGGCGGGGAAAACAGCGAAAACTTAATTGATAAGTATAATAATAGTCCAGATAATAAAGATAAGCCCATGGTTTATGATTATAAAAAATCCCAGTCTAATTCTTGGATTATTGAGTTGTTGCCAAACATTCTTATCATCGTTGCGTTGGTAGCATTCTGGATATTTATGATGAGAAAAATGTCTGGTGGTTTAGGCGGCGATCCTACAAAGCAAATGGGCTTTGGCAAGGCAAAGATAAAGGAGCTATCTGATGATAAGCGTAAGACAACATTTGATGATGTTGCTGGTGCTGATGAGGAAAAGGAGGAGCTGGAGGAGATTGTCCAGTTCTTAAAGGATCAGTCAAAATTTAGTGCCTTGGGTGCTAGAATACCTAAGGGTGT
This sequence comes from Ruminococcaceae bacterium UBA3903, assembly GCA_002391625.1. Classification (GTDB taxonomy): domain Bacteria; phylum Bacillota; class Clostridia; order Oscillospirales; family Acutalibacteraceae; genus UBA3903. The sequence goes on from DGFJ01000018.1 coordinate 9,152, forward strand.
ATTGTTAGTGGGCCCTCCAGGTACAGGTAAAACGTTGCTGGCACGTGCTGTTGCAGGTGAGGCTGGTGTGCCTTTCTTCTCTATATCTGGTTCTGATTTTGTAGAGATGTTTGTAGGCGTAGGTGCTTCCAGAGTACGTGATTTGTTTGAACAGGCAAAGAAAAACGAACCATGTATTATCTTTATAGATGAGATTGACGCTGTTGGCAGACAGAGAGGTGCAGGTCTTGGCGGCGGCAACGATGAGCGTGAGCAGACACTTAACCAATTGTTGGTGGAGATGGATGGTTTTGGCGTAAACGAGGGTGTCGTTATGATAGCCGCTACTAACCGTCCAGACGTACTGGATCCAGCGTTAATGCGTCCTGGTCGTTTTGACAGACAGGTGCTTGTTGGTTACCCAGACATAAAGGGCAGAGAAGCCATCCTTCGTGTACACGCAAGGAACAAGCCTTTAGCACCAGATGTTAGGTTGGGAACTATTGCTAAGTCTACAGCTGGCTTTACAGGTGCAGACTTGGAAAATCTGTTAAATGAAGCTGCCTTGTTAGCTGCCCGTAACAATCGTAAAGCTATTACCATGGCAGAGATAGAGGAAGCTACAATAAAGGTTGTTGTAGGTGCAGAGAAGAAATCTCGTGTGATGTCAGAAAAGGAAAAGAAGCTGACAGCTTATCATGAGGCAGGTCATGCACTGGCATTTTATGAGTGTGACACACAGGACCCTGTTCATCAAATTTCTATTATCCCACGTGGTATGGCAGGCGGTTATACTATGCCATTACCCTCTGAGGATAAAAGCTATAACAGCAGAAAAGAAATGGAAGAGGATATTGTGGTATGCTTAAGCGGACGTGTTGCTGAAGCATTGGTTCTAAATGATATTTCTACTGGTGCATCAAACGACATAGAAAAAGCTACAAACACAGCCAAGGCTATGGTTACAAAATACGGTATGAGTGATTTGGTTGGTCCTATCGCATATGGCAGCAGTAATGGTGAAGTGTTTATTGGCAGAGATATGGGGCATACTAAGGATTATTCGGAGCAGACAGCTGCTTTGATTGATAATGAAATACATCGTTTAATCACAGATGGTTACAAAAAATCAGAGGTGCTATTGTCTGCCCATATGGATAAGCTCCACGAGGTTGCTGATTATCTAATAGTTCATGAAAAGATGGACGGTAAGGTATTCCAAAAAATTATGGATGGTACCTATGTGCCAGAGCCAGAGAAAAACGAAGATGAGGAAGACCCCGCCACAGACATTGCGGATGATAAAAAAGTTGATATAGAAGAATAATATAACATAGGCTGCTCCTATTAGGAGCAGCCTAATATGTATATATGGAGGGAAAACAATGACTTCTAAAAACATTATTGTGAAGGGCGCTAGGGAGCATAATCTAAAAAATATAGATGTAGAAATTCCAAGGGATAAGCTGGTTGTTATTACAGGCTTATCTGGTTCAGGCAAGTCATCCTTGGCTTTTGACACTATTTATGCTGAAGGACAAAGAAGATATGTAGAATCCTTGTCATCATATGCCCGTCAGTTTTTAGGTCAAATGGAAAAACCAGATGTAGATAGCATTGATGGCTTGTCACCGGCAATATCTATTGATCAAAAAACTACATCTAAAAATCCACGTTCTACTGTAGGTACGGTTACAGAAATATATGATTATCTGCGTTTAATGTATGCCCGCATAGGTATACCACATTGTCCTGTGTGTGGCAGAGAAATCACACAACAAACAGTAGACCAAATAGTTGACAAGGTTATGGCAATGCCAGAAAAGACAAAAATACAGATTCTATCACCTATTGTTCGTGGTAGAAAGGGTGAGCATATAAAGGAGCTTGACAATGCTCGTAAAAGTGGTTTTGTTCGTGTGCGTGTCGATGGTATAATGTATGACCTATCCGAAGAGATAAAGCTGGAAAAAAATAAAAAACATACCATAGAAATAATTGTTGACAGATTGGTAATAAACGAAAACATTCGTTCACGTTTGGCAGATTCAGTAGAAACAGCATCAAAGCTTTCCTCTGGATTGATTGTGGTGAATATTGTTGATGGTGAGGATATGACGTTTTCCCAAAACTATGCCTGCCCTGTGCATGGTATTAGTATAGAGGAGCTTACACCTCGTATGTTTTCTTTTAACAACCCATTTGGTGCCTGTCCAAAATGTACTGGTTTAGGTGTTTTTATGAAGGTAGACCCTGCACTGATAATACCGGACAAGAAGAAATCTATTATGGAGGGTGGTATAAAAGCCAGCGGTTGGGCTATGGATGGCAGCTCTATAGCTGCTATGTACTTTGAGGGATTATCAAAAAAATATAAATTTTCATTGAATACACCAGTAGGTGACCTGCCAAAGAAGATTGTTGATATTCTGCTTTATGGTACTAAGGGTGAACGCTTTAAGGTAATACGCAAAAGCGAGTATGGTGAGGGAAATTATATGACCGACTTTGAAGGTATTATCAACAACCTTGAACGACGTTTTAGAGAAACCCAAAGCAACTGGATTAAGGAAGAAATTGAATCATACATGAGTGCTATTCCTTGTGATGAATGTGGCGGAAAGCGATTGTCAGCCATTAGTTTAGCTGTTACTGTTGGGGGATTAAATATAACAGATTTCTGTGAGAAATCTGTGGTTGATGCATTAAGGTTTGTTAACGAATTACAGCTGACACAGCGTGAAACAATGATTGCTACACCTATATTAAAAGAGATAAAGGAGCGCTTAGGCTTTTTAAATAGTGTTGGTCTAGGCTACCTGTCCTTGTCACGTCCCTCTGGTACTTTGTCAGGTGGAGAGAGCCAGCGTATTCGTTTGGCAACACAGATTGGCTCATATCTAATGGGTGTGTTGTACATTTTAGATGAACCCAGCATAGGACTGCATCAACGTGACAATGATAAGCTTTTACAGACATTGGAACGTTTGCGTGACCTAGGTAACACAGTAATAGTAGTTGAGCATGATGAGGACACCATGTATGCGGCAGATTATATAGTAGATGTTGGTCCTGGTGCTGGTGTTCACGGTGGTGATATTGTATGCTGTGGTGATGTTGAAAAAATTAAAAAATGTAAAAACTCAATAACTGGTCAATATTTAAGTGGTAAACGGAAAATTGATGTGCCTGAAACCAGACGTATGGGCAACGGCAAAAAACTAACAATTAAGGGTGCTACACAAAATAATCTAAAAAATGTAACTGTTGATATTCCTTTAGGGGAGTTAGTTTGCATAACTGGGGTTTCTGGTTCTGGTAAGTCCTCACTAATAAATGAGGTGCTGTATAAGCATCTGGCAGCCACGTTAAATAGAGCTAAGGCTAGGGCTGGAAGCTTTGATACTATTGAGGGACTGGATAATCTGGACAAGGTAATAGATATTAACCAAGCCCCTATAGGCAGAACTCCACGCTCTAATCCAGCTACCTATACAGGGGTATTTACTGATATTCGTGAGCTGTATGCCTCTACAAATGAAGCAAAAATCAGAGGCTTTGGAACGGGCAGATTTTCCTTTAATGTAAAGGGTGGCAGGTGTGAAGCTTGTCAGGGTGACGGTATTATTAAAATTGAAATGCATTTTTTGCCTGATATTTATGTGCCATGCGAGGTATGTAAGGGAAAACGGTATAACAGAGAAACCTTGGAAATAAAATATAAGGGCAAAACCATACATGATGTTTTGGAGATGACCGTGGAGGAGGGTGTAGACTTTTTTGCTAATATCCCTAAAATACAGCGAAAGCTAAAAACATTATGTGATGTTGGTTTAGGCTATGTAAAAATTGGTCAGCCGGCTACCACATTATCAGGTGGTGAAGCACAGCGTGTAAAGCTGGCTACTGAGCTTTCAAAACGCAGCACAGGCAAAACTATATATATATTGGATGAACCTACAACTGGTCTGCATATTGCCGACGTTCACAAGCTTATTAATGTGCTGCAAATGCTAGTAGACCAAGGTAATTCTGTTGTGGTTATTGAGCATAATTTAGACCTGATAAAAACAGCAGATCATATTATAGATTTAGGCCCAGAGGGTGGTGACCTAGGGGGATATATTGTTGCACAGGGAACACCAGAGAAAATTGTACAGGTTGAACAGTCTTATACAGGACAGTATTTAAAAAAGCTCATAAAATAATAAATTATTTTTCATAGTTCTTTATATGAAAAATAACCTAACATAAGTGGTATAGAATAACCGTGGCTATTTAATCGCAAAAATTATTGTAGTTTTTTTGTGATTATCTAGTCACTAAAATTATTATAGGAAAAATTTCGAGGTGAGTTATATTTTAAGATTTATTAAGGGTCTATCGCCAATGAAGATTCTGCTAATGGGATATTGTGTTATTATTTTGTGTGGCTCTTTATTGCTCCTATTGCCCATAGCATCACGGGTTCCTGGTTCTACATCCCCTTTGGATGCGTTTTTTACGGCTACCTCTGCAACCTGTGTTACAGGCTTGGTCCGTTTTGATACATACACCCATTGGACTTTGTTTGGTCAAACAGTGATAATATGCCTAATTCAAATTGGTGGTATAGGTTTTATGACCTTGGCGGTTTCGCTGGTGTCTTTAACAAAAAGGAAAATAGGATTGTATCAACGTGTTGTAATGCAGGAAAGTGTGTCTGCTCCACAGGTTGGCGGTATTGTCAGAATGACAAAGTTTATTTTCTGTGGTACTATGCTGTTTGAGGGGGCAGGTGCTGTATTGCTTTCTCTTTACTATTGTCCTCAGTTAGGCTTGCTTAAGGGCTTGTACTTTTCCGTTTTTCACTCGGTTTCAGCGTTTTGTAACGCTGGCTTTGACCTTATGGGTAATTGGGAAGCATCATCGTCAATGATTTTGGCCAGCGGTAACTGGTATGTTAACATGATATTAATGGCGCTAATTGTTATTGGTGGCTTGGGATTTTTCGTATGGTCAGACATATTGGATTCTAAATGGCACTTTAAAAGGATGTCATTACAAACAAAGCTTGTTATTATTGTGTCAACTGTTCTTATTTTGCTGGGAGCTGTTTCTATCTTTATATTTGAATTAAAGGGTAGTGCTTACGAGGGCAGAAGTGTATCTGATAAAATACTAATGTCCCTGTTCCAGTCAGTATCAGCCAGAACAGCTGGTTTTAATTCAGTAGATTTATTATCACTGACACAGGACAGCCAGTTTATGCTAATATGCTTGATGCTGGTTGGTGGTTCTACTGGTTCTACAGCAGGCGGTATTAAAACAACTACCCTGGCTGTGTTGGTTATGAGTGTTATTTCAACCTTCCGTAAGAAAAAATCCATTGAGCTTATGGGCAGACGTATAGATGAGGAAATACTGCGAAAATCCTCCTGCATTTTTGTTATGTATTTAGTTCTGTCTGTTTCTGGTGCTATGATAGTATCGTGGGTAGATGGAGTACCATTGCTTGCATCGCTTTTTGAAACTGTATCAGCAATAGCAACCGTTGGTTTGTCAGTAGGCATTTCACCAACAATGAGTCCGATTTCCCAAATTATTTTAGCATTGCTTATGATATTTGGTAGAGTAGGTTCAATAACATTCCTGTATGCTTTCGCATCGGAAAAGGCAACACCTATCACAAAAATGCCATTGGAAAAAATTAGAGTAGGTTAATCATATTTGATTTAAATGAGAGGGTTATTAAAGATGAAATCGTTTTTAATTATTGGCTTAGGCAGATTTGGCAGACATATGGCAGAAAAGTTAATTGAAGAGGACAACGAGGTTTTAGCTATCGACCATAATGAGGAGCGTGTAGAAACCGCTATGGCACATATACGTAATGTGCAAATTGGAGATGCTACAAACGAGGAGTTTATTAAACTACTTGGTATCCGTAATTTTGATGTTTGTGTTATTGCTATTGGTGATAATTTTCAGGCAGCGTTGGAGATTACTGTGCTTTTAAAGGATTATGGTGCAAACTTTGTAATCGCCAGAGCTAATAGAGATGTACATAAAATGCTTTTGCTGCGAAACGGGGCAGACCATGTTGTGTATTCAGAGCGTGAAAACGCAGAGCGTCTGGCAGTAAAATATGGTTCAAAGGGCGTTTTCGATTATATTGAGCTAACGCCAGAGTTTTCTATATATGAGATTGCTGTTCCAACATCATGGTGTGGAAAAAGCATCTTAGACAAGTCTATTCGTACAAAATACAATGTTAGTATTTTGGCAACAAAGCAAGGTGAGGAGATATTCCCGTTACCACATCCTGACCATGTGTTTACAGAAAATGAAACCCTAATAATCATGGGACATCAATCAAGTGTAAAGGCAATCACAAAATAAATAATATACAAAATCTCCATTAACCAGATTGAACTGCCCTAATTTATGCAGACAACACAAAAACACCCCCATGTTAGTTTTTAAAAATTCTACCATGGGAGTGTGTTTTTTGTTGTCTGTTTCTACTGGACTTGTGAAGGTCTAAGATATGGAGGTTTACACTTTCTTGATATTGTAACCGCTACTATGATATAATTAAAATAATAGATTATTAATATGAGTAAAGGTATGGTGGTAAAATTGAATATGAGAATTGGTGAAAAAATAATATTTTCCATTATACTTTTTCTTGCTGTTAACAGTTATAGCTTGTCAGTTATTATTGGTTATCCATTACTAATGATGGTAGCTGGTGTGATATTTTTAGCAATTAATATTCGACCCACTTTTGAAAAGGGTATTACACCTAGAAATAGCAGATTATTAAATGGTATTAACCTGTTAATACATTTTATGATAACCACTATTATGACAGCTGGGTATTGCGTGTGGCTTTCAGCTACATACATACAGACTGATGCTGCCCTGTTCTGGATAAATACGGTTATAGTAGTGTTGTTGGAAAATATATTATTTTGGAATGGAATAATGCACATTTATCTTTCATCGGTTCAGCTTGGCATAAAATGGAGAATTATAGGTGTTTTTTGTGGGCTGATACCAATTGTAAATCTAGTCGTTTTAATTAAAATAATAAGGATTACGTCAGCCGAGGTTAAGTTTGAAACAGAAAAATTTAAACAAAATATTACCAGATTAGAAAGCTGTGTGTGCAGAACCAAATATCCCTTTCTTATGGTACATGGAGTGTTTTTTAGGGATAGCTGTTATTTTAATTATTGGGGCAGGATACCTGATGAAATGAAGAAAAATGGAGCGGTGATTTATTATGGTGAACACGAATCTGCCAGCCCCGTTAACGAAAGTGGTGAGGAGTTATCAACAAGGATAAAGCAAATTGTTGAAAAAACAGGGTGTGAAAGGGTAAATGTTATTGCCCATTCCAAGGGCGGTTTAGATTGCCGTTATGCCATATCTTGTGCTGGTGCTGATAAATATGTAGCTTCCTTAACCACTGTTAACACGCCACATAGAGGGTGTTTTTTTGCGGATTACCTGTTAGAGAAAATTCCAGATAGAGTTTGTAATACTATTGCTAAAAAATATAATAATACTTTAAAGCATTTTGGAGATAAAAATCCAGATTTTTTTGCCTCTGTTAAGGATTTGACTGCGGCTGCTTGTGATGAATTTAACAAAACAGTTGCCAATAGTCCCAACGTTTATTATCAAAGTGTTGGTTCTAAAATGGTCAAAGCGAAAAGCGGTAAATTTCCTCTAAATATAGCGTATCCATTAGTTCGTCATTTTGGTGGCGATAACGATGGTTTAGTCTCAGTAGAGTCAATGAGGTGGGGTGAAAGGTTCACTTTTATATTGCCAAAGGCAAAGCGAGGTATTTCTCACGCTGATATGATTGACCTAAATCGTGAAAATATCGCAAGCTTTGATGTTCGTGAGTTATATGTAAACATAGCTAAGGATTTAAAAAATAGAGGTTTATAACCAAATACGATATATTTGCTTGACAAATAAAACCAAAATAGATACAATAAAAAAGTGGTTTTTTTATGTTATTACTCTATTTATTGTCCTTAAGAAAATATGGAGAGTTGTCCGAGTGGTCGAAGGTGCGAAACTCGAAATTCACACTCCATTTGGTGGTTTTGTCCACCCTTAACCCCAGTATTTATGCGGGTTTTCGACGGTTCAAGTTAGTGAAAATTAAATAGTTCTTGCCTAAAGTTCTTGCATTTTTCCAGAGCAAACATTTCAATGCTAAGAATTTTAGTGAAGATATATGCATTAGGAGAAGTACTCAAGTGGTCCAAGAGGATGCACTCGAAATGCATTAGGCCGTTAATAGCGGTGCGTGGGTTCGACTCCCACCTTCTCCGCCAGAAATCCATACCCCAAGCGACTTTAGCCGCTTGGGGCTTTTCTTTTTTGGCTCTCTGTCAATAGTTGGGGTAACCCAATAAAATAGGGGCTCTCTGTCAATAGTTGGGGTAACCCAATAAAATAGGGGCTCTATGTCAATAGTTGGGGTAACCCAACTAAAACAAAAGTGAAGCAAG
>DGFJ01000031.1 GCA_002391625.1 Ruminococcaceae bacterium UBA3903
GTCTCAACGTGATTAGTGTAAGGGAACATATCTACAGGCTGTATTTCAGTGACCTGATAGCCACCATGTTCTGTCAAAAACATTAAATCACGCTGTTGAGTTTCTGGATTACATGATATATACACAATACGCTGTGGTGCTGCAGCTACCAACGCATTTAAAAAGGCACGGTTGCTGCCAGCACGTGGCGGGTCCATAAACACAACCTGTGGCTTCTCGTCATCTGACTGCCACTCCTCTAAAAACTTGCCAGCATCCCCTTTATAAAAAAATGCGTTTTTCCTGTTGTTAAGCTTTGCGTTTTCCTTAGCGTCCTTTATGGCTGAACCGCTAATCTCTATGCCTACAACATTTTTTGCGTGCTTAGCTGCTATCAAGCCTATTGTTCCTGTTCCGCAATATGCGTCTAAAACAGTGGTGTCGCTGTTTATTTTTGCCATCTCAACAGCCTTGTTGTATAAATATTCAGTTTGTACAGAGTTAATCTGATAAAATGATCCAGGTGATATTTTGAATTTACAGCCACATAGATTATCAAAAATATACCCGTTGCCATACAGAATTCTTTCCTTACCACCTAACATAAGCTTAAACGGATTATCGTTAACATTTTGTACAATAGTTGTTATTTTAGGATACAGCGATAACAGCTCCTTTACAAAATGCTTTGATTGGTTAAATTTTTCTGTGGCTGTTACTAAAACAACCATTATTTCCCCAGTGTTAGCGGCGGTCCTAACTAACACGTGCTTTACAAAGCCCTTGTCGGTTTTAGGGTTGTAGGTCGTTATTCCTAAACGTTTCATCACTGTTCGTACAGCTACTACTATTCTGTCACCACGTTTATTGTTTAGCATACAGCTTTCTACCGCTACAATTCCGTTAGTTGCGGACTGGTATACTCCAGATATTATTTTTCCACCTACTGTTGTGCGAAATACAGCCTGCACCTTATTACGATAATGTGTAGGGTTATCCATGGCTTTAATTTTGTTTATCTTTCCAAAGGAATACAGTAAGCGTTCTACCTTAATTTCCTTCCACCTCAGCTGTTGGTCATAGGTCATATTTTGCAGCTGACATCCGTTACATCTTTTGTATTGTGGACATTGGTCTTCTTTATTAGTCACTTTTATACCACCTTAAAAAATAGGCTGTCCTACCAACTGGTAAGACAGCTGTTATATTTGTTTTATATTAACCGTGAAATAGAACGTTAGATGAAATTTTAGCATATCTGGTCTATTGTTCTGTCTGTTAGAGCATAGTATCATGTTATCGTGCAGCAGTTGCACGTTCTACAGCACTTGATAAAAACAGTGCCTTTAAAGTTGTGTAGTTAACTATGCCATCTCGGCTATCTAAATCGTTGTTTTCTTGAAATTCTGAAACAGCAGTGGCTGTGGAAGCTCCAAAATAGCCTGTAGGCTCTATTGGCATATATCCTAAGCTGTCCAAACGTTTTTGTATAGCCAATACATTGTCGTCCTCGTCACCTGTGGTATAGCTCATATCCTCTGAAATTGCTATGCCATAATCAGCCTCAACGCTTTGTGCCACATCCGTTTGCAGAGCAGCGAAAAGTATAGCATTAATATCCTCTACACCCTTTATAATAGTATTACCCTGACGTGTCATTTCAGTAGCGGGGATTTCGTAAACTCGGCTTTTTTTAACAGCTGTAATTGTTTTAAAATCATCACTACTCATAATTTGTGCCTTTAAGCCCTCTGCACAAAAAATATAATTTGGATTTTGGGCTTTCAAGGTTTCTATCAACAGGGTACCCCCTGTTACCTCGCTGCCAATATTAATTGCACCGGCACTGGTTAATATTTCGCTGGCAAACATATCCCCTGTTACAGCACTGCCATTCATATCAAAAATATAACAGGCGGTTGTAGCGGTCTTACTTTCTGGTGCACTTTCACGGATTAAGGACATATTGACTATTATATCATCGGCAATGGTTATTCCCTTTTCATTACCTGTAATATTACCGTCAAAGACAGAGCAAAGCTTTTTATACATAGCAGCTAAGCTGTTATGGTCAGCCGCAGCCGCCATACGCAGAACCGTAATACCCTTATCAGTCATGGCTGTGTAGGCCTCTGCAGAGATAGTGTCATCAGCAAATACAATCTCAGGCTTAGCCGAAATGATAGCATCAACATTAGGCTGACCGGCATTGCCAACCTGTTGTATATTTGACAGCTCTGGTTGAGTGCAGTTGTCACCTTTGGCAACTATTTTATCCGTATAACCACAGGCTATCATTATATCAGCAATAGAATCGTTTAGAACAACCGCTTTTTCAGGTGGTTGGTGTATAGCTGTATGACCTATGGTAACAGGGTATTCTGATTGTACTTTATCAATGTACGGAACGTCACAGGCTGTTAAGGAAAAAGCTAAGCATACCGCTACAACTGCCGATAAAAGTTTTTTAACCATTATTTCTACCTCCGAAATTATTGTTTTTTGTCAGTAAATAGGGAGTCTATAAATTGTCTGGCACAACGTGGTGAGCGACCGCCACGCTCAAGTGCCCATTGTTCAGCCTCAAAGAACAGCTTATCTTCCTCCATGTCCACACCCTTGTGCTTGGCAATGGCATTGACTATATCCAGATACTTGTCCTTACTAGGGGCTGAAAAGTTAACGGCCAGTCCAAAACGATCTGATAGGGACAAGCTTTCCTGCATACTGTCGTTTCTATGTAAATCATCACCGTCACGGTCGGCAAAGCTTTCTTTTACTAAATGACGCCTGTTGGACGTAGCGTATATAAGGGTATTAGATGGACGAGCCGCTAAACCACCCTCTAGTACAGCTTTTAGTGATGCGTAGCTGGTATCCTGCTTTTGGAAGGACAGGTCATCTATGAAAATAAGGAACTTCATAGGAACAGCTGCTATTTTATCTACCAATAAAGGAAAGTCGCTTAAACGCTCCTTTGGCATTTCAACAATGCGTAGGCCCTCTGTACAGTATTGGTTTACAATTGCCTTAACTGTAGAGGATTTGCCAGTACCCTTATCTCCATATAACAAGCAATTATTGGCTGTTTGTCCGTTTATAAAGGCTGTAGTATTGTCAACAACCAAGCCCCTAGAATATTTGTAGCCCTTTAACTCATCCAAGGATATGTCATCAGGATGCAGTACCGGCTCAATTTCTCCATCACGCCAAATAAAGGCCTTATATCTAGCAAACATACCACAGCCATGATGTCTGTAGAAATCTGCCATTTTTTCTATACAAGTATCAATATGGGCAGTCTGCTGTACAGGAGTACCAACCTGCCAGCGTGGCAGCGTATTAATAATGTCAGGTATTTTGTCCTTGTATTTGTAGCCCTCTAAAATTTCGTCGGGAGTCATAGAACCCACCCTTACAATGGCTTCAACATCTCGTCTTGCCGCCTTAATTACCTCTAAAGGTAAATCCTTTTCCTTACCGGCAGCTGCGGCTCTGGAAAAGCAGTTTTCGTCGTAAAAAGCAGTAGCTGTAATACAGCCACATAAGTTGTCGCTGTATCCACGCTCACATAATAAATAGAAAAAATCGCCCCATGCAGTGGTGAATTCCATAGGTTCAGAATCATAGGCACATAACAGCTTGTAAAATGCCTTTGGCACGGTTCTGTTTAATATTCCCTTATATACAGATAGAGAACTAATCATTAATGATGAACTTTCTAAAATGTTCATTGCTATACGGACCTTTCATTGTCGTTTTATTAAACTTATTATTGTTATACTTAACTGTTATTTTACCTTTTTTTCTATATTAAGTCAATTAGAAGAAAACTGGCTAATCCTGCAAGAATATGTTATATTTTTATACATTCTAAGGATTTTACTCTTTATAAAAAATAAGTTATGGTCAAAAATGGGAAAACGCCTTGCCAAACCTGTGTGTAAGATGAAAATCAGCAGGGATATAGTGGATGTAAAATTTTTTTAAAAAATTTGTAAAAAAAGCTTGCATTTTGTAAAACGGGGTGATATAATAATCAAGCAGTCGAGAACGACGGCAAAAACAAAAGTTAATAAGTTGGTGTCGATAACGCTGAGGGTCCACCCGTTCCCATACCGAACACGGAAGTTAAGCTCAGTGGTGCCGAAGATACTTGGCTGGTAACGGCCTGGGAAAATAGGGAGATGCCAACACCATAAGCTACCACCCAATAGGGTGGTCGTTTTTTTGTCTTTAAATATATACTGCAAGAGCTCTGATATGTTGTACCAACGCTTGCTGTATATTAAGCTTTCCCCTAGCTGCTGCTACAGCTTAGATGGCTTTATAAGTTTTTATCATAATGCCATTATCATAAGACGTTACTTGGGAGTAAATTTATAGATAAATCCTTGTTAAACAAATAATTGACAATCAAAAAAAGCCTGCTAACCTTATAGGATTTTATTATGTGACGGATTTGTTTTTTGGGTTTTTGCCACAAATTAAAAAAATTTGCAAAAACCCTTGCATTTTTGTGATAGTAATGTTATAATGTTCTAGCAGTCAAGCTTTGATTGCACAATAAGTTGGTGCCGATGACGCTGAGGGTCCACCCGTTCCCATACCGAACACGGAAGTTAAGCTCAGTGGTGCCGAAGATACTTGGCTGGTAACGGCCTGGGAAAATAGGGAGATGCCAACACAAAGAGCGACCATCCGACGGGGTGGTTACTTTTTTTGCCCAAATTTAAGAGGATACATCTGTGGAAAAACGATAATTCCAGCAACCGCCGGGTGCTTCCATAGAAGCTTCTATTTCCTCAAGGATTCCATCTAAATATAACTCTGTCGTTTTCTGGTATTATTTTTTGCATAAAATTCATCAAATTTTATTTGCACATTCCGATAATATGTAAGATAATAGTACTGGGTTATTTTTATTTTTCATCAATTGAATTATACCAAAAAGCGAGCCTTCTGCACTGCCTACGCAGTCCTTTGGCTCGCTTTTTTCGGCTATTTCGTTACAGCCACCTAGTCATGCCTATTGGACGCAAAAAACAAAGAAAAAAGGTAACGATTTCTCGCTACCTTTTAGCTTAATAGTTTTTAGCTTTGCACCTGTAAAAACTGCTCCTGCATATAGTTATATACATCATCTGGCAAATTGGAGAAGTAGTAGCACTTATCTAAATATTCCTGTGTTGGGTACATTAGCTCATTATTCTTCATTTCATCATCTAAAAGGTCATATGCCTTTTGGTTTGGTGTAGAATAGCCAATATATTCAGCGTTTGCCTTTGCTACCTCTGGCTCTAGCATATAGTTAATAAACTTTTCAGCCAATTCCTTGTTTTTGCTGCCCTTAGGTATGCACATAGAGTCCACAAAACGGTTAGAGCCTTCCTCTGGCAGTACATAATCCAGCTTTTCGTTATTTTCCATCATCATAGCTATGTCACCAGCGTAGTATGGTGCGACAGCAGCCTGACTGCCCTCCATCTCTGTAAATACCTGATCCATAACATAACGCTTTAGCAATGGCTTTTGCTCTTTTAAATATGATGTAGCTGTATCAACGTCAGCCTTTGTTACTACATCAGGGGTTATACCCTTTAACTGCATTGCTATCGCCATAGCATCTCTGGAATTATTAAACATCAATATGTTGCCGCTGTACTGTTTATCCCACAATACCTTCCAGCTGGTTGGTTTTTCGCTTATCATATCTGTATTGTAAACCATAGCTACAACACCGCCGGAATAAGGCACGCTGTATTTATTGTCTGTGTCAAATGGCAAGTTTTTGTAATCGTCCATTACATTAGAATAATTGGGAACATTATCAAGATTAATCTCATTTAGCATATCCTCAGCAATTAGCTTACTTATCATATAGTCTGATGGTATGATAACATCATATGCCGAGTTACTGCTTTTTATTAAATTATACATTTCCTCGTTGGATTCATAATTTGTATAATTAACCTTTATGTTGTACTTTTTTTCAAACTCTGCAATAACGTCCATTGTACCGCCCTCGCCGTTTGATATATACTCACCCCAGTTAAATACGTTGATTTCCTGTTTTTCCTGTGTGCCTCCACCACAGCCGCCCAATGTAACACCAACAGCAGCTATCATGGTGGCCGCCAAAATAATTGATAAAGTTCTTTTCATTTGCTTGATTCCTCTTTTCATATTATTATATATAGTATTAAGAAATGCTCTTAATATTCTCCCCTTGCTTTTTCTGCCCGTCTTTCACGTACATTTACTACAATCAAAATAACAATGGTCGTCACAAACAGCAGCGTTGACAGGGCATTTATCGTAGGTGAAATTCTGCGACGCAGCATTGTGTAAATTTCAATTGGCAGTGTCTGAAACTTTGGTCCTCGTGTAAAGTAGGTTATAACAAAGTCGTCCAAGGAATAGGTAAACGACATTAATAAGCCCGATATAATGCCGGGCATAATCTCAGGCAGTACAGCCTTTCTAAAGGCTTGACCGCTGTTACACCCTAGGTCACGAGCCGCCTCGTAGACGCTATTGTCCATTTGCCGAAGCTTTGGCATTACGTTTAATACAACATACGGAGTGCAAAAACCAATATGTGCTATTAATACGGTTCCAAAGCCCATTTCAAAATTTAATATACCTCCCAAAAAAGCGAACAACAGCATAAAGGATACACCTGTTACTATTTCTGGGTTAATAATAGGAATATTAGAAACGTTGTTGACGATTGTACGTAAGGGACGCTTCATATTATAAATACCAATAGCCGCCGCTGTACCTAATATTGTTGATATAACAGAAGCACAAACAGCGATTAATATAGTATTGTACAGGGAGGACATAATAGCCGAGTTATTAAAAAGCTCTACATACCATTTTAAGGTAAAGCCCTTCCATACCGAGGTTTTACCATCGTTAAAGGAATATACGATAAGCAGTAAAATAGGCAAATACAAAAACAGCATAACCAATCCAACGTATATTTTTGTACCAATTTTTTTCACGCTACAGCCGCCTCCTCGTCACCAAACTTGTTCATAATGACAATAAAGACAAGGATAAACACCATCAAGGCTAAGGACAACGCTGAACCTACTCCCTTATCTCGCTGAAAAATATTTTCGATAACGTCGCCTATCATTTTATCCCCTGTACCACCTAGGTACTGGGCTACTAAAAATGTACTGGCTGTAGGTACAAACACCATTGTAATACCTGATATAATACCCGGTACGCTAAGTGGGAAAACCACCTTTGAAAAAACTCTGAATTTGTTAGCCCCTAAATCATGTGCCGCCTCTATCAGGCTATTATCTATTTTTAACATTACTGTATAAATAGGCAGTACCATAAATGGTAAAAAATTATATACCATACCTAGCACCACTGCACCCATGTTACCCATTAATGCCACATCAAAGCCTAAAAACTTCACAGCCATATCTACCAGCCCGTCATTTTGCAGCAGCAATACCCATGCGTAAATTCTTAAAATAAAGTTCATCCACATAGGTAACATCAGCAGCATAACAACAAGGTTCTGGGAATGCTTTTTAGCTCTTGCCATTATATAGCTTAAGGGATACGCTATAGCTAAACAAATAACAGTTGACAACAAAGAAATCCACAAGGAACGCACAAAAACATCTGTATAATATAAGCTGTCTGCAAAGGATTGCAGCGTAAAATTTCCGTTGGAATCTGTAAAGGCATAGTACACCACCATGATTAGTGGGATAATAGTGAAAATAAGCATCCATAACAAATAAGGATATGCAGGTGACTTAGATTTCATTATTTCCCACCGCCCCTTCTTCTTTGATAACCTCAAAGGTTGCCTTTTCAAAGTTGAAGCAGATAGGTACATATGTTGCTACCTGTTCATCCTGATCACTGTCCATAATCCATTTGCTCTCGTCAGTTTCCAGTATAATCTCGTTATGTTCACCTTTATAAATAACAGATTCAATATATGCCTCTAAATCTCCGTTACCGTCACCTGCTATGTACACCCCCTGAGGCGGTAATGTAATTTTCAGCAATACACCCTCTGGGTATGATTGGTTTTTAACCTCTACATTCTTGCCCTCTATTTCAATTTGAATACTGTTTTCCTCTGGGCTACAGCTTACCACCTTAGCAATAAATATATTGTCAGCTGTTGGGAACAGCTTGTTCATAATATGAATATTGTCGGGTACAATCCTCATACCTATCCTTGCACCTACAGGCTGACAGGCGGTGCTGTGGATAAGTATCCAAAAGCCATCACAATCAATACTCATCTCATAATGTACGCCCTTAAACACAGCGTCTGTAACAACCCCCTGAAGCTGTGCATTTTCATCATCAGGTGACAGCACCTCTACATCCTCGGGACGTACAACAATGTCAACAGGCTGATTGGGTTTAAAGCCCTTATCTACACATTTGAATTTTCTGCCCAAAAACCTTACCAGACAATCCTCCAGCATTACTCCGTTTAAGATATTGGCTTCTCCAATAAAATCAGCCACAAAGGCATTGGCAGGCTCATTATAAATATCAATAGGAGTACCAATTTGCTCTATTTTTCCGTTGTTCATTACAACAACCCTGTCAGACATGGTCAACGCTTCCTCCTGATCATGTGTAACATATATAAAGGTGGTTTTTAGCTGCTGCTGAAGCTGTTTTAGCTCTATCTGCATATCTTTTCTAAGCTTTAAATCCAAGGCACCTAGCGGCTCGTCCAGCAGCAGTACCTTTGGACCACATACCAAGGCTCTGGCAATAGCCACACGCTGCTGCTGACCACCGCTTAGCTTGGATACAGGACGTTTTTCATATCCCTTTAAATCCACAATAGCAAGCATTCTCTTTACCTGCTTTTCTATCTCTGCCTTTGACAGCTTTTTCAGCCTAAGTCCAAATGCAACATTTTCAAATACATTCAAATGTGGAAATAAAGCATACTTTTGAAACACGGTATTAACGTTGCGTTTATTTGGGGGTAAATCATTTATTCGTTTATCCTCAAAATACACGTCACCACGTTCGGGGTCTAAAAAGCCACCGATAATTCTAAGCGTCGTTGTCTTACCACAACCACTAGGTCCTAACAGTGTTACAAACTCTTCATCCTTAATGTCTAGGTCTATACCGTTTAGTATAACCTCGCCATCAAACTGTACAAAAATATCCTTTAGTGATAGAACTAAATTCTTTGCCAATAAACGCACCCCCAATAAATTTTTTATCCAATTTAGTCATTTTATCAAACATCTATAATAATACGTTTTTTTCTACCACTTTGTCAATTATTATAGGATATTTTACGCAAATTTCTTTTTATTTTTCCATATTAAATGTTGCAAAAACCACATTATCCCAACTATGCTGTATAAACCGATTTTTTTCGTCCTTTACCCATTATGTCTGCGATTTTTAAAGCTGAAAACGTCTTCTATACATTGTTAACATATATACCCACAGGTGTTATCAGTCACGCTATTATAAAAGCCACATATGTCCTACAGCGTTTTATTAATCACCCTAATACAGCCCTATATCTATTATTGATAAAAACCAACCATATACGCCCCACATCCACAGCAGGCGTGCTAACAAATATACAATAAGGCTATAATGCAAAGTCCAAGGCACTATTAAGTTGGGTAATCCTGTTATTGCTATGTAACAATCATCAGACGAACACGGGAACTATAACGACTACATTTGTACATAGAGTAAAGCTATTCTGGAATAAACCATAAAGGTATTATTAACCCTATGGCTTAAATTAATGAAAAGCCCGACTTGTAAGTAAAATCACAAGTCGGGCTTTTGTTGTTTATTATTTTGAAATAAGACTTAGACTAACAGTAGGAAATCAGCCAAAGTATCTTTGCAGCAGACCTGCAAAGCCAGCACCATGTCTAGCTTCGTCCTTTGCCATTTCGTGTACTGTGTCATGGATAGCGTCTAGGTTCAATGCCTTTGCTTTCTTTGCGATATCCATTTTACCAGCACAGGCACCTGTTTCAGCCTGTACACGTAGCTCTAGGTTCTTCTTTGTGCTGTCAGTAACAACCTCGCCTAATAGCTCAGCAAACTTAGCTGCATGCTCTGCCTCTTCAAAAGCATACTTTGTAAATGCAGCAGAAACCTCAGGATATCCCTCTCTGTCCGCTACTCTAGCCATTGCCAAGTACATACCAACCTCTGAACATTCACCGTTAAAGTTAGCTACTAAACCATCATATATTTCCTGATCAACACCCTTTGCTACGCCTACCTCATGAACAGCGGCAAAGCTTAGCTTTGTGTCGTCAACCTCTTTAAATTTCTCTTTTGGTGCTTTACACTGTGGGCAAAAATCTGGAGCTTCGTCACCCTCATGAACATAACCACAAATAGAACATACAAATTTTTTCATTATTATTTCCTCCATCTTTTAATAAGTTTTAATAGTTTTTAATTATTAGTCTAATATATATTAACCGATAACTCGGAAAATATCGTTAATTGTTATCCTCTTCTATATTTTTGCACTTACCACATATACCATAAAAGAAGGTAAGGTGATAATCAATATCACAATTACTAACGTTTCTTACAACTTCATCAGCCTGCATATTATATGGAACATTTTCAATATCTATTACATCGCCACACCTATTGCAAATAAAGTGTGAATGTGGTTTTGTGTTTCCATCAAAGCGTTCCTGACCATTTACAGAGCCTACGGATAATATCATACCATCATCCTTAAACCCATTCATATTTCTATAAACTGTTCCTAAGCTAAGGTCTGGATACTCAGGCTTTAGCGTATTATACACCCATTCTGCTGAGGGATGACTTTTTGTGCTGCAAATTGCTTCATATATAGCTTCACGTTTCTTACTGAAATTTTTCCTAGCCACAGCAATCTTCCTTTATTGTAAATTTGTTTGTCAGCAGTTCACCCTGCTAATGTGCAAATAACTTAGTAATCATTATTGATTATGTATTGATAATAGCACATTTAAGCTGAGTTGTAAATAGT
This sequence comes from Ruminococcaceae bacterium UBA3903, assembly GCA_002391625.1. Taxonomy (GTDB): domain Bacteria; phylum Bacillota; class Clostridia; order Oscillospirales; family Acutalibacteraceae; genus UBA3903. The sequence continues at coordinate 11,015 of DGFJ01000031.1, forward strand.
TTTTTAATATTTTTTTATAATTTTTAACATATCTTCCCATTTTAGCCGAATATATATAAATATTAAAGAATATATTATTTTGAAAGGGGGACTTTGCATCTACTGTAAATTTCGCCTAAAAGGCTATGCTGTTGTTGGTATATTGCTAGTGGCAGTTTCCATAGTATTTTCCATACTCACCTCTGGCTACAATCATGAATACGTAGCCACTGCTGCTGACACCAATCAGGAGAAGGATGGCATAAACGTACCCATTATAATGTACCACGGCATATTAAACGATAAAAAGCTACAGGGAGAATATGTTATATCCCCACAGCAATTTGAGGACGATTTAAAAAATTTAAAAACAATGGGATATACAACAATAGTTATGAAGGATCTAATAAATTATGTATATAATGATGTAGCCCTGCCTGAAAAGCCTATCATCCTAACCTTTGATGACGGGTATTACAACAATTATGTATACGCATATCCACTATTAAAGCAGTATCAATGCAAAATGGTGCTGTCGCCTATTGGATATTATGCTGACAGATATACCGATACACCAGACATTTCCCCCACATACGGTCATTGTACATGGAGCAACCTACAAGAAATGGTGGACAGCGGTACTGTAGAGCTACAAAACCACAGCTATAATATGCACAGCAATAAAGGAGGGCGAATAGGTATAAAGAAAAAAACTGCCGAAAAGGTTACCACATATGAAAAATTAATTGCCGATGACATAACTCAGGCACAAAACCGTTTTAAAGAAAACCTAAAATTAATACCTGACACCTTTACATATCCCTTTGGTGCTGTATGTGACGAGGCACAGTCTGTTGTAAAGGAGCTTGGCTTTAAGGCATCACTAATCTGTCAAGAAAAAAGCAATACCATAACAAAAGACAAGGAATGCCTGTATAATTTAGGACGATACCTGCGTTCGTCAAAGGACAACGGCAAGGCTTTTTTACAGAAATTAGAAAAGTCGTAGAACACAAATGAGTCTTCACCATAGAATATTAAAGGAGATGATTAAATGCCATCTGTTTTTATTAGTCCATCATTGCAGGAGTTTAATCCATATGTAGACGGTGGAAACGAAGAGTATTATATGAACCTGATAGCAGATGAACTAATACCATACTTGATTGCCAGCGGTATAACCGTAGGCAGAAACTCGCCAGAGCAATCTCTGCGACAGGCTATTGACCAATCAAATCAAGGCGACTATGATTTGCATCTGGCTATTCACTCTAACGCATCACCGCCAAATATGGCAGGTCAGCTACAGGGTGCCGATGTTTACTACTATCCATATAGTGTTAAGGGTAAGTCCGCCGCCACCATTATCGCTGACAATTACAAGGCAATATACCCTAACCCTAATCTGGTAAAGCTAGTCCCCAGCACTACCCTAGCGGAGCTGCGCTTAACAAAAGCTCCTGCTGTATTAATCGAAGTAGCATATCACGACAACCCACAGGACGCCCAATGGATACGTGACAACATCGGCAATATTGCCAGAAACCTAGCCTTATCTGTTACGGAATTTTTGGATGTTCCCTTCGTGCAGCCCTGACAACACATTTCTTAAACACAAAATGCTCTGTGGGAATATTGATGCATTCCACGCAGGGCATTTTTATAGGTACTATTAAATATTTTTAAAGTTAATACTTCCTAAAGCCCTTCCAGCTTTAAAACAGCTGTTGTCTATTAAATTCAAGAATAACACCCTGTTACTTGGCAAATTATATCATCCCTAATATAGCCACAGCACTTTAGATACCCACCGCCACCATACTTACCTTCGTTTTGAAAATTCCACCCTTACTATTCACATATGGCAAAAAAGCAGGTGGCAACCACAGCTATGTGGTTGCCACCTGTTGTTATCCAGCCGATAAACAGCTTATATTAAAATTTATTATTTCATATAAGAGGTTGTATTACCAATTTTACCGCTGATTCCAGTATATCCGCTAGAGCTTAGTACGTATACTCTCATGTTGCCCTTACCAGGAGCAGATACTGTTAATGTTCCGTTAGAAACGTTCTTTGTATCGCCTGTTACAGCATCAATATATGTTCCGTTAGGAATAGATGAGAATGTAGCACCATTTGTTACTGCTACACAAGCAAAGCTCTTTTCGCCTGTTTTAGCGTCTGTGTAACCACGTTTGTAACACATATTACCTGATACGTTTGTTACAGAATACTGACCCTTTTGCAGTGCAGGTACAGCACGTCTAATTTGGTTTAGCTTAATGATGTGCTGTGATAATGTGCTGTTTAGGGTTTCGCTTACCTTACCGCTGGCTGTGTAAGTACCAAAGTCAGATGCTGAAACGTTACCCTCTAGGTAGTCACCAAAGTAAGCACGACCTGTTGTGCTTAGAGGCTGGTTAGGGCCAACGTCAATAAGCTGATCCTTTTGGAACTCTACCTCTGTACCATAGAACAAGCAAGGAATTCCTCTAAATGTAAATATTAGATTTAGATTTTCTGCCCAAGCCTGTGTTCCTTGGCTATAACGGGTTTTCTCCATACCATCAGGACCATAGTCATGAGAGTCAACGTACATTACGTTCCATGTAGAATCATTAATGTACTGATCCTCAGCTAGACCGGCTCTAAATGCGCTAGAAGCATTTTCAAAGTTCCAATGCATTGTAAAGTCGATAATGCCTGTGCCATTTGACTGGCTGTAATCAGGTGTATGGTACTCATTACCGTTTAAGAATGCGTTTGTGCTTGTTGGACAGCTTGATGGATCTCTGTGTGCATCATAGTGTTTTATTGATGTAGCAATGTTGGCTGTTGGATCAGATGTATTCCAATTGCTCTGCCATGCACTCTCTGTTTCCTTCCATGTAAAGAAAGCAGGTGAGCTAGATGGGATATTATGATTCCATGTTTCACGAACTCTTGAACAAACCTCACCAAAGATATAGAAATTATCTATTTTGGAGAAGGCTGGGAAATAAGCGCTGTTTAATGTCCAACGGTTAACGTGCTTTTCTGTATCCAAACGGAAAGCATCTACTCCCATGTTGGCGTAATCTAAATATGTATCTGTAATATATGAAGCAACCACTGGGTTTTCGGTGTTAATATCTACACAGTCACCAGCCATTGAGCCTTGTTGTTCAATGGATGACTCATAACCCATGTTCTGCTCTCTGTGATAATAGTTATCTGGGTCATGATTACCATTTTTCAGGTCCTTCATAATATTTAGTCTGGCTTGGAATTGTGGGTCACCATTCATAGTATCGTAGTCTGGGTATGTTTTATCTAAGTCAGAACCCTCTACTACCTTCATACTGGATGTGTCAGCTAAATCCTGTACAGTTGAATATTCCTTAGTAAACATTTTTGCTAGGAAATTCTCACCAAAGTTACTGGTGTGATTCCATACAACGTCCTGTACAACCTTCATATCCTTGTCATGAATAGCCTTTATAAGGTCTTCGTATTTAGCACCTTGGCTCTCATATCTAACATCAACTGTTGAAAAGTCAAAGGCATGATATCCATGATAGTCGTAGCCACTGGCATTAGTAACAACTGGTGTTATCCAAATAGCACTAAAGCCCAAGGCTTTAATGTAGTCCAGCTTATCAATTAAGCCTTGGAAATCACCACGCCATGCAGGGTCGCTGTCTGGGTTGTTTGCTTTTTTATCGTCCCAGCAATGTACGTTGTTGCCAGTGTCACCATCAAAGAAGCGTGTTGTAATTATAAAGTAGACTGATTCTTCTCTAAAATCTGTACGCTCTGTAGAATCTGTTGCGTATTTATTATATGTTTTCCATGAACCATCAGCATGATACCAATAGTTGTTAGTGGCTGTAAATTCTTTTGTTTGTTTGCCATTAATAACAAACATAACATTGATTTTACTAACGTTATTAAAGGTATATGAATACCAGTTACCACCAGCCTCATTAGGCACCTTTGTCATCTGAGGACCTGGGTATGATGTTTCTATATTTTGTGGCAGGCTGTTCCAATAATATACTGTAGGTGTGCCACTGGTGCTTTCACAGTACACTGTAATGCCCTCTGTAGCCGCCGCCTCTGTTGTTGTATCTGTAACAGCACCTGTTGTAATAATTGCTGCTGTAGATATTATTACAAGAGTAAGCAAAAGAGCTAATGTTCTTTTAATAATTCTCACGGGAATTAAATCCTCCTATCTTTGTATTATAGAATTGGTATTATTTTAGCTATATACTGTTGAATCAAGATAACATCCTTCATATTTATGGTGCTACTTTTATCAACGTTTGCAACATATTTTTGCTTCTCTGACAATTCAGTGATTTTAGCTAGATACTGCTGCAGTAATATAACGTCCTTCATATCAACAGCTCCATCTAATGTAACATCTCCCATTAATTCGGTTGGAGCTTCTGTTACATTATAGATGCGTTCCTTGTGTGCAGTTTTTCCATCATTATCCTTTATTGTTACCCTTACAACGTACTGACCAACTGTATCAGCTGACCAATCAAATGTATTAGAGGATGAAAAGCTCTGCATTTCCTTGTCATTTACTGAAAACTTATATTCGTAGGGTTTTGTACCGCCTGATGCTGTGGCTGTAAATCTTATTGATTCACCAGTCTTTAGGCTATCACCCGACTTGCTGGCTGTAAAGCTGCTAACCTTTGGATCGCCCGCTGGTGTAATAGCATCCACGCTATCAATCTCATAAATTTTAGTAACAGTTGCATTCTTAGAATTTTGTACTGAAACAGCCACCTTGTACGTTCCCATTTCATCTGGTGTAAAGCTAAAAGAATTATCCAGCTTGTAATAAGGCTTGTTAACCTTTTCGCCTGATGGACCAGTAACCTCTACCTTATAGAATAACAGGTTTGTTCCAACAACACCGCCTGTAGCAGTAATATCAATAGTTGCCTTTTCATCTACAAGCACCTCTTTATCGCTTCCACTGGTTGTTATTCTTTTTAATACAGGTCGTACACTGGTAGTATCATCCAGTATTGTATAATCTAAGGTTCTGCTGTTTGTATTGCCATCGGTATCCTTTACTTCTATTATAAGCTTGTATTCACCAAAATTTTGCGGTGACCACATAACAGAGGATTCCTTTGAATAATCACTAAGCACTGTAGCTACGCTGCCTGACTGTACAGAGAATTTGTAGGTAATATCGCCGTTACCACCTGTTGCCTCAGCAAATATATTTATATCCGTGTCAGTATATTGAGGTGAAGCCGCATCTGTACCAACCTTTTTAAACTGAACAGCGCTGGTGTCGTACTCTTCCCAAACATTTGTCTTATTATTGTAAATCATTGACTGACCTGTTTTAATATCCAAATTATCAGATTGCTGTGAACCGTTATTAAAAATAACCGAGCCAACATACTCTTGGGGAATTGCCAACACATAATAGCCATTAGGATCCTTATGGGTATCTGTCAGCTTTACACCTGGCCAACCATTATTCATGGAACCGTTCCAATAGTAAACGTTACACGTTGTCCATCCAGCCTCATTATTCAGATACACATATGCACCTGAAAACGCAACCTTTGTATATGTATAGGATTTACTTACTGTTGCTGTTCCATCACCCGCTGCTAAATCCAGCGTGATTTTATCGCCGATTTTAGCGTCAGCACCAATGGTTATTATTTGACCATTAGTATAGGCTGTAGCACTGCCCCCATTAACAGAATACGTTGCTGATGTTGAGTTTTTAGCTGCCAATTTAACATCTAATTTATCTGTAAATGAAGATGTGCCTGGTGTAGCACCTACGCTGGGCTTTTTATCTGCATCCTCATAGTAGCTCCATGCACCATCCGCCTGTTTAGTATCAGCGTCTGTGCTGATTTTAAATATTTTGTCCTCGCCCTGAAGGGTTTGGTCCTTTGTTTGATAGCCGCCACAGTTAAAAATAATATTTTCCTGCTCTGCCGGCATCTCATAGGAATAAATGCTGCCCTTTACTAATTTCATTGGTGTTCCCGGCCAATCGCTGTTTGTTCCACCTGTACCCCATACATAGCAATTTGGGGTACCTGTCCAGCTTGTGGGCTTTTCAAAGTAGACCATATCTCCCTGTGCTGCAAAGGCGACAGTGGTCGCCCCTGCACACATTGACAATATCAGTAGTAGAGATAAAAATAAGCTAGTAATTTTTTTCATGGCTTTACCCTCCTGTAAAGTAACACAATTTACGTCACATTATTTTAGATAAGAACCGCTATCGCCAATCTTACCATCAATACCTGTAAAACCGTTAGAGCTTAACACATAAGCTCTCATGTTGCCCTTACCAGAGGCTGCGATAGATAGCTTACCATCTGTTACATTTTTAATATCACCTGTAACAGCATCTACATATTTACCATTTGGAACACCTGTAAATGTGGCTGCGTTTGTAACCGCTACACATACAAAGCTGTCCACGCCCTGTGTAGCATCTGTATAGCGGCGTTTAAATGCCATATCTCCAGACACGCCCTCTGTGGAATACTGACCCTTTTGTAAGGCTGGTATTTCACGTCTAATTTGATTTAGTCTGGTAATATGCTTTGCTAGTGGTGAGTTTAAGGTATCAGCTACCGTTCCGCTGGCTGTATATTGGCTAAAATCTGTAGCAGTTACGCTGCCCTCCAGATAATCACCATAGTATGCACGTCCTGTGGTGCTAAGGGGAGCGTTAGGACCTACGTCGATAACCGAGCCCTTTTTGAACTCTACCTCGCCGCCGTAATACAAGCAAGGTATTCCACGGAATGTAAACATCAGGCTTAGGTTTTCTGCCCAAGTAGCTGTACCACCTGCAAATCTATCCTTTTGACCTCTGTCTGGTGAGTAGTCATGAGATTCAACATAAACAACGTTCCATGTTGAATCGTTAAAATACTTATCCTCTGCCTTTGCTATACCAAATGCATTGCTGGCATCGTCAAACTGCCAATGCATTTGAAAGTCAATAGCTCCCAAGCCAGACGATTGGCTGTAATCTGGAGTATGATATTCATTGCCGTTTAAAAGTGCGTTGGTGCTGGTTGGCTGATTATTAACGTTATCGTATTCCGCCCAATGCTTCAATGTTAGGCTCATATTGTCGTTTACGTTTTCAGGAGTATTTGTCCATTTCCACTGGCTTGAATATGAGTCGTCTGGCTCATCCCATGTATAAAATGGTACAGATTCACTGGCATGATCTCTATACCATACCTGTGAGTAACGACAACAAATCTCACCAAACATATAGAAGTTTTGACCACCAATAGCATTTAATTGTTTGTTAAACATTGTGTTCAGCGATAAACGTGAAATGTGTCTGGCTGTGTCTACTCTGAAACCGTCAACACCCATGCCTATATAATTTCCATAAATATCTACTAGCTTTTCGGCTACATCTGGGTTTTCAGTGTTCAAATCTACACAGTCACCAGCAATCTGACAATACTTTGCAGTATAGTCATCCCAGTTCAAGCTTTGCCAGTAACCATTATGATAATAGTTGTTTGAATTATATACGTCACTGGTTGAAACCTTATCTGAGCTGGCAGCATCTGCCAATGCATTAGCCGCCAAGGTACCGCTGTTAACATTTTGTGAGGCTGTTTTTAGCTGCTTCATCAAATCCAGTCGTTCATCATGCTGGACAGATGGTTTTTGTGCATAATATTCCTCCGCAGAGCTTAGTCCGTATTTACTTAACAAGCTTTCACTTGGTATCATAGATGTTTCAATATTTCCTAAATCCTGTATAGATGAATATTCCTTATCAAATAAGTTGGCAAAGGTTTTTTCTCCAAAATTGCCCGTATGCTGTAAAACTACATCCTGAACAATTTTCATATCCTTTGCATGGGCGGCATTAATTAGATCCTGATACGTTGCTCCATCACTTTCATAACGTACATCAACAGTTGAAAAATCAAATGCATGATAACCATGATAATCATATCCACTGGCATTTGTAACAACAGGAGTTATCCAGATAGCACTAAAGCCCAATGCTTTAATATAATCCAGCTTATCTATTAAGCCTTGAAAATCTCCACGCCATGCAGGGTCGCTGTCAGGGTTATTAGCCTGTGCATCATCCCAGCAATGAACATTGTTGCCTGTATCTCCATCAAAGAAACGTGTGGTAATTACAAAGTAAATTGTATCCTCACGCATATCCGTTGTTTCATAAGGGTCTTCCTTTTCTGGATTAGTACCATACCAACGATTTTCTTTATACCAGTATTCACCTGATGAACCTCTGGTTAGCTCCTTACTTTGGTTGTCACCATCAATAAACAGCATATTAATCTTGGTAATATTGTCAAATGTATATGTGTACCAGTTGTCACCCTGGCTGCTGTCCTTTTCCATAGGTGAACCTGGATACTCTGTTTCTATGTTTTGCGGCAAGCTGTTCCAGTAATATATGGTTGGTGTTAAACCAGATGTGCTTTTATAATGAACAACAATCTTATTACCATCTACAGCTGCCCCTGCTTCTTCATCGTTTGTTGATGCCGCAGATGTAGTAAATACCCCTATAGTAGCTACCAGCACAATGGCTAGTAAAACTGCTACAACCTTTTTTATTCGTATCACGTTAATGCCTCCCTAATAAGTTGCATAATGGTGAATTTATTCTAATACTGTTTTTCCTGCTAAATACTGCTGTATTTTTAGTGCGTCACGCAGATTAATTGAACCATCCTTGTTAGCATCAGCAGCCAGCTTTTGTGTAGCTGTCATGCTGTCTACTGAATATCCATCCAGCAGAGCCATACATTTCTGGATATACAATGCGTCACGTAGGTTAACTACACCATCAGCATTAGCATCTCCTAAAACATATTCTGTAGTGCTAATAGTGTACTGCATTGTAGCAGCTGCTGTCTTACCAGCAGAATCCTTAACTGTCACACCTAATGTATATATGCCATCCGCTGTTGGCTGCCATACATATGTATTAGTTGCAGAGTAAGCCTTTACCACACTACCATTAACAGTGTACTCGTATGTGTAAGGTGCAGTACCGTTTGCACCCTGTGCTGTCAACGTTACTTTTGTATTCTTTGGCTGTGGTGAGCTTACACTAGCAGTAAATGAGCCTACTGTAGGATTGTTAGCAGCAGAATCACATTCAATTGAATATGACTTTGTTACAGTTTTGTTAGCTGAGTTCTGTACGGAAACATCAACTGTATATGTACCCTTTTGTGTTGGTGTAAAGTTCAGTGTATTGCCTGTTCTGTAATATACAGTATTTACAGAGCTGCCATTTGGATCCTTTATAGCAATTTTGTAGAACAATAGGTTAGTTCCTGTTTTACCGCCTGAAGCCTTTACAGCTACATCTGTTGATGTGCCAGGTGCAACAGTAGAACCAGTAGATGGTGTAATACCCTTTAATACAGGCTCAACCGCTAAAGTATCGTCCTTAATTTCATATGCTAAGGTCTTTTTGTTTGTGTTGCCATCTGTATCCTTAACTTCTACTACTACTGAGTAAGAGCCAGCAGTTGTTGGTGTCCAAACAACCTGGTTTACAGATGAGTAATCGCTAAGTACAGCTGAACCAACTGAGAATTTGTACTGATAACTGCCGCTACCACCAGAAGCATTGGCTGACAATGTAATGTCTGTTTCTTTGTACTGAGGTGATACACAGTCAGCTGTTACTGCCAGCTTTACTGCACTGGTATCGTAATCAGTCCAAGAAGCTGTTTTGTTATCGTAAATTCGGCATTGTCCTGCACTGATTTTTAAGTCAGCACTTTTTCCAGAACCGTTATTATTAAAGATAACACCTGCGTCTGACGCCGCGATATATTCGGCTGGAATGTCAACTACATAGTTGCCCTCTCCGTCCTTATCGTTATCTGTCAGCTGTACCCCAGGCCAAGTTCCGTTGCTTTTGTTGCCGTTCCAATAATAAACGTAACAGCTAGACCAGCTGGCTGCGTTTTTAAGTGCCGCTGTTGCACCCTCACCAGATGGTGTGGCTGGCTGAGTAGCGCTTGTTGGATTTGTGGTACTGGTGGGACTTGTTGGGTTGGTTGGATTGGTTGGGTCTACTGGGTTAGAATAGGCACTCCAAGCGCCTGTTGCCTTACCACCAGATTCACCAGTAACCTTAAATATCTGATTTCCACCTGTGATGGTTAAATCAGCAGTTTGAATACCGCTAGCGTTGAAAATAAGGTTTTTCTGATCACCAGCCATTTTGTAAGAATAGATGTTGCCCTCTACAAGTGTCATTGTTGCCCCCGGCCAAGCAGAGTTAGCACCGCTAGTGCCACCCCAAGCATAGCAGTTAGGCGTTCCCGACCAACTTGTTGGTTTTTCGAAATAGACCACATCACCAGAAGCGGCACCAACGGAAATTGATGATGTCCCCGCAATGGTAAACATTGTAATCAGCATTGCAATTACAAGTAGAATGCTAGTCTTTTTCTGCGTTTTTTTGACCATTTTTTCTCCTCCTATAATGAAAATTTATGACATTGGAGCAGGCAAAGTTATACCTATCCCAATTCTCTATTAGATTATAACATTACAACCAGCTTTTTTATTTTTCTTTGAGAAAATTAAAACTAGCTGTTTCTACAGACTTTTTTTATTCTTTTTGTAATATCATACAGCGAATTCACACTTTCCACCAAATATTGTCTTATTATTTAGTAATACCTGCATAAAAACTCCTAAAAATTCAAAAAAAGCACGAACACTATTGATGATCAGTGTCCCTGCTTTTTTTAAATCAGCTTTAATATTTGTACTGCAAATATTAACTCTGTATATTTAGAGTTTTTATTCTTTTTATGAGTTTCAGTATTCTTTGTTTATATTGTATTTCTCTTTTTTTAGTAGAAAATTAGTCCTCTTCTAGGATATTTCTGCCCATAACATTTTGAATTCCAGTGTTAATTGCACGGTATTCATCAATTATAGATTTCAAATAATCTGTACCGCTAGCCTCTAGGTGATAATATTTACGCAGTCTTTTTCCTACAATTTCCTGACGGTCTGTAATAACACCCTTTTCAATTAAACGATATAATGTTGGGTACAATGAGCCTTCTGGCATAACAAAAAAACCGTCACTTCTCTCTCGCAGTTCTTGTGCTAGCTGGTAACCATACATATCCTCTTTTTCCAATAAGAATAGTATTAGCATTTCTGATGTGCCTTTTTTTAGATTTTCTGATATTCCCATAACATTTGCCTCCTTTTTTTGTTTTTAGCCTATTATTATCTCTTTGTTAACAGTAGGCCAACTAAATACTCTTTTTTTAATCTATAGAACAAGTCGATACTGTAACTCTAAAGTAATTGTACAATAATTTGAAATAAAAAGCAATACCAAGAATCATTATTTGCTGTGAATTATATGTGAATTTTTTCCAAATATCAAAAATATTCTTAATTGATTGACATATTCAAGAATTTATCATAAAATTTCCTTAGTAACTTTTTACGTGGGGTGACTATATGGAAACCAAAAAGCTAACACTGTTTCATCTGGCATGGCCAATATTTATAGAAACCGCTTTGTTTATGCTGTTAGGCTTTGTGGATGTATTTGTACTTAGCAAATATGATGATGTTGCAGCCTCTGCTGTCAGCACCGCCAACCAAGCTGTATCTATCTGCACCTTAGTTTTTACCATTATTTCAGGTGCCAGCGCTGTTCTGATTTCACAAAATTTAGGTGCGGGCAATAAAGAAAACGCCTCTCGTATAGCCGCTCTGTCAATATCCTTTAACATAATATTAGGAATAATCATCAGTGCTGTGCTGGTTATTTTTAATCAGCCTATACTTGAGTTTATCGGGGCAAAGGATAAGGTGCTGGAATACGCCACACAATATCTGCAAATTGTGGGTGGCTTTATATTTTTACAGGCATTAATGGGTGCATTAGTAGTAATTATTCGCAATCATGGTCACACACAAATTTCCATGTATGTTACGGTGGCAATGAACATCATTAACACCACCCTTGACATTATATTTGTTCTGGGATTATTAGGAATGCCACGTATGGGTATCGCTGGCGTTGCAATAGCCACTAGCCTTAGCCGTGTTGTTGGCACAATAGTACTGCTTATCATATTATTTATAAAAATTGAAAAGCCTTCAATTTTTAAATTACTAAAGCCATTCCCCTACAGGGAAGTCAAAAACCTGCTGAAAATTGGTGTACCCTCGGCATTTGAATCATTTAACTACAATCTGTCGCAGCTGGTAGTAACTGCCATTGTTCTAAACTTTTTAACAACTACAGAGCTGGTAACAAAAACATATGTTCAGAATATTGCAATGTTTTTTTACATATTCTCTGTATCAATAGGACAAGCATCTCAAATACTTGTAGGACACTTGGTTGGTGCTAAAAAGTATGATGAAGCCTATAAATCTGGTTTGCGTTCCTTCAGAACCGCTTTGACAATAACCATGGCAATGTGTGTGCTGGGTATAATTTTTCGTATCCAGTTAATGAATTTATTTACAGACGACCCTGCTGTTATTGTGGCTGGCTCTACATTAATACTGCTAAATATATTCATCGAATTAGGCAGAACCAGTAATTTAGTTATTATTAACAGCCTGCGTGGCGCAGGAGATGTTGTCTTTCCAACGACTGCTGCTATTTTCTCAATGTGGACATTAAGCACATTAGGCTCATACCTGTTAGCGGTAGTTCTTGGCATGGGATTAAACGGACTATGGATAGCCTTTGCTGCCGACGAGTGCTTTAGAGGAATATTAATGCTGTGGCGTTGGAAAAGTGGAAAATGGCGTACAAAGGCTTTGACATAATACATTATGTTCAAGCTTAGATATATGTTTAGAAAGCTAATATTATGGTAATGGCTTTATGTAACCACAATCAGTTAGACTTTATTGCGTAGGGGCTTTATGCTGCTACGCAATTTTTATGCAGCATAAAGGGTGAGCCTGTATTATACCAAGGGTCAGCTTGATTCCCCTTAAAATATAAAAGGAATTGCTCATACATTAGCCTTTATCATAACCCTTACTTTTTTATTTTGTCCCAATAAGCCTTATATGCCTGCTCGTTTTTGTTGTCACCATACACATAATAGCTATGATTTTTAATTTGGTCAGGCAAATACTGCTGTTGTACCCAATGGTTTGGAAACTCGTGAGGATATTTATAGAACTGCCCTTTATTTTGGTTATCCTCACCGTCATAGTGCATATTTTGTAAGGCTCGTGGTATGCTGCCTGCATTTCCCTTATTAATATCTGCCATAGCAGCATTTATTGCATTATAGGCAGAGTTGCTTTTTGGTGAATTACACACCATTATTACCCCATCCGCTAAAGGTATTTTTGCCTCTGGCAGACCTACCTGCATAGCAATGTCCACACAGGCTTTTACAATAGGTATCAGCTGAGGATAAGCTAAACCCACATCCTCGCAGGCACACACCATTAGACGTCTGCAAGCAGATGGCAAGTCACCTGCCACTAACAGCCTGCCTAAATAATGAAGAGCCCCATCTGTATCAGAGCCACGCATAGACTTCTGATAAGCTGATACTATATCGTAATGCTCATCTCCATCCTTATCATAACGCATAACGCTGCGTTGTGTCAGCTGTTTAGCGTTTTCAAGGGTAACACAGGTGGTGTTGTTTTCACTTTTTCCTGATAACACGCACAGCTCCACAGCGTTCATTGCCTTTCTCACATCGCCGCCACAGGCTGTAGAAATATATAATACAGTTTCCTCGTCCACCTGTATTGGCTGTTGTATTTCTTCTGACAATATATCAAAGGCACGCCACACCGCTTTAGCTATTTCGTCCCTAGGTACGGCCTTAAACTCAAAAACAGTGCAGCGGCTAAGTATGGCGTTATACACATAAAAATATGGATTTTCAGTAGTAGATGCAATCAATGTTATACTGCCGTTTTCAATAAACTCCAATAAGGTTTGCTGCTGCTTTTTATTAAAGTATTGTATTTCATCCAAATACAGCAAAATTCCGTTCATACCGCCAAAGGTGTTTAGTTGACTGACAATTTCCTTTATATCCCCCGTAGAGGCGGTTGTACCATTTAATTTTTTTAACATTTTATTGGTACGTTTAGCGATAAAGCCTGCCAGCGTACTTTTACCTACACCAGAGGGCCCGTAAAAAATCATATTTGGTATTTCCCCAGATTCAATGATTTTTGCCAAGGGCTTATCCCTGCCCAATAGGTGCTTTTGCCCCACAATATCGTCCATTGTCTGTGGACGTATCCTATCTGCCAGAGGAGTTTGCATAACCCCCACCTCTTTGTCATTTTTCTTTTATATTAACCTGTTTTTATGCCTTAGTCAAGGTAAAAAACAACATAACACTAATCAACAGCTAACGTTTGTCTTCTGCCGTTGGAGGGTCCTTCATCATATGTAGAAATATATGATACCTTTGATAACTTTTCAGCATCATTTTTGTTAAGCGTTATGGCTGCTACACATATACCTTCACTGTTTATTTCTGTATCATTTTTCTCTGTATAATATGTATAATCCAATACTAACGTGTTTTCTGCAACATTTAAAGCATTAAAATTAATCCTATCATTTCTGCTTTCTAAGGGGACAACACAAAGAAATATTGTATTATTGGCAAAGAATTCATCATCATACTGTTTACCCGCTGTAAATAGTCTTTTCACATTTCCTTCTATTCCTTGCTCCACCCCTATATTACTATAGAACCACTCCATATCCTCTGTATTTTTAATAGACATGACTTGGGAGCCATACATATCAGATATCTTCCAAGCTATAAATTCATAATCAAATTGGGATAATTCATCAGTGTAAAAATGGCTATTCTCGTTATAGGCTGTGTCGGCTTTATATGTATTGCCATATGTAAAATAGTAATAATCAGCGGTAAACGGCAGTGCTGTAAGAGATAGAGCACTTAAAAAAAACAGCAAAGCTACGCTGACAATAGATATTATAGCCTTTGTAACAGCCTTTATATGAGCAAATATGTAAATTAGCACATTAATAACAATGGTAAGGAAAACACCCACATAATATAATCCAGGTGCTGCATAACAAAACAATAAAATCCCACATATGTCTAACAGGACTGTTAGGGATATTAACAGTATAATATCGTTTTTTTCTATATTAATATTCAACCGTTTAATTATAAAAAAACCTACCAAACCAAAACACAAAAATATCATTACCAGCAGACCTAAGTACCCTTTCATCAGCTGTTCATTATTGATGAATTTTCTAAACGCCCATAAAAACATTACCAACAGTATAGTTACGCAAACGCTTAAGCACATCATATTGGTAACGAACGTATATTTTACTTTCTTTTCCTGACCTTCAGCCTGCAAATTATTATCCATAAAATCACCTGTTATTATTGTAATACAACTCCTAATATTTCTGACAAAGGAACATATCCAAGCTCTCGGCTGTCGTTGCTGTTTTTGTAATTATCACCAATTACATAGTATTCATCTTGCTTTAATACAAATGGGTCTTTATTTTCAACGGCAGGATAGGAGGTTTTTATATTATTAATATACACAGCCCCGTTCTTTTGCTCAACCTTTTCTCCGCCAGTAGCAACAACTCTTTTTATATATTCTTTACCATCATGTACAAATACAATGACATCATCTTTAGCAATACTCTGATTTTGTTTATATAGTATAACAATTTGGTGGTCAGTGAATGTTGGTGCCATTGATTGACCCGAAATCACTATTATTTTAAAATTAAGCGTTAGTACAAAAATAATGACAAGAACGCCAATGACAGCAGCATATTTTATAGCTTTATTTGTCTGCTGGCACATTTTTCCACCTGTGGGTCATGTGTTACTACAATGATTGTTCTGCCCCGCTTATTAAGGTCTATTAATAGCTTTAAGATAATATCCCTGTTATCTGCGTCTAGGCTTCCTGTTGGCTCATCTGCCAAAATAATCTCTGATGGTTTTAACATCACCTTAGCAATAGCCACTCTTTGTTGCTCACCGCCACTTAATTTATACACCTTTTTATTTTTAAAACCACTAAGTCCAACTGTTTCTAACGCCTCATCTATTTTTTGTTCCTCTTCTGTTTTATTATACTTTAAGTAATGCGTAGCCATCTTTAAATTATATTTTACAGTTCCGCTCTCTACTAAGCCATAATTTTGAAACAGATATGAAATGTGATACCTTAACAGCTTTATTCCCTTTGCCGATTGAAATGTTGGATTTTTTACGTCTAAAATCTTTAAATCTCCGCTGTCTGATTTTTCCAGCAAACCAATAATATTTAACAGTGTGGTTTTACCCTTTCCGCTTTTTCCCATTATTGATACAAACTCACCCTGTTCTATCTCTAAATTAAAATTATCAAATATAATATTTTCATCAAATTTTTTACAAATATCATTTAAAGAAATTATACTCATATTTATATTCCTTTCAATACGTTTAAAATATTTTTTCGTGTCATACTGCGTTCAATAACTAAGAACATAATTAAATCAAATATAAAAATTCCACATACTACATATAAATTTACAGGTATCCCTATTATAAATGACATAAGCATGGCAACTAAGGACACTGCCATCACTGTGTCAGCAAAAATTATCATATATTTTTTATATATTCTAAAGAATGATATACCGCATAGCTTTTGAGCCGCTATATCCTCCTGATAATTTTGTAAAAATGTTTTAACAGAAAATACAATCATTATTATTAAGGATAACAAATACACCAATGACTGTAGACAATTAAATATAAAGCCTTGAATATAGCTATTTATTTTGTCGGCAAAGGTGTTGGAAACATATGGCGTGTCCAGTACCAGCTTATCAATGCCAGCCTGTTTTAGATACGGCAGCAGCTCATCATATGGTGAATCAGTTTCTGTCTGTAGCATATAGTAACAGCTTGACATTCCACTAAATATACTGTTCTTCATATACTGCTGGTCATAGATAAAGATATCAGGGTTGTCCAAATGCCCCAGCGTTGCCATACCCGTAGATGCATTAAAGCTGTTAACCACCTCATCCTCTTTATACACAATCATATTAATACCGCTGTTTACATCCATACCCGCATCACCGTAATAGCCTTCACAATATGGTGCATACAAAGCGTTCAATGTGTCCTGTGTATATCCAGATTTTTCGGATACCAGCATATTTATTCGACCTTTATCAAAGTCTGCTGATGTTACAGCGTCCCCATTTGGCTTGTGTATAGGATTAAGCTGCAAATAATTTTCGTTAACGTAAATGTTCTTTTGACCAAAATATTCTGCAACCGTGGTCACCATATCAGGTGAGGTTTGATAATTATCACTGCTAATAAATACACCATCAAATTTATCCACAGTTAATCTATAGAATTCATCACAACGGGTCATATAATCAGCCATAACCTCTGTGTTATCCAAGTCAACATACAATTTATAAATATTGGTTGCTACACGCTTGTCCATGGCTGTGGCTATGTCGTCTGCCTGTTTATATAACCCATATGAGGTGGAAAGCTGGATAACACCGCTGGATAAGGAAATCATAAGCATACATATAAAAATAATTTTTGAAATCAATGCCAAAGCAAATACAGCTGTCTTTTTATTTTTACCCTTTATATGGTGATAACCACTGTTATATATAACTATCCACAGTGACAGCACAAAGACCAATATTACTATGCACAAAAATAACAACATATTGCTAATTGAATATGTAAAATACGATAAAAATGTCCCATTATATATTATGGCAACCGTACCAAAGTTAACAAGCTGTACGACAATAAAAATTATTGCCAGCATTAAAAAGGCTTCCTTTATTTCACACAGTAAAATTGCACCGTTGGTATAGCCGTGTAATTTTTTTAGGGCATGCTCCTTACCCTTGGACAAGGCATAAAACAAAACGCTAAGGCAAAGCAAAATCAAAGGAAATGCACATAAGGACATGGGCAGTATCTGTAAACCATCTTCAAGATTGCCCAGCTTTACCTCAAACCCCATATCTGACAATGCGTTTGACACATCATACACGCTATCCTGTGCAACGTAATAGGTGCATATGGACAGCCGATACCTTTCTATACCGCTAAAATCCATAATAGTAACGTCGCCAGCCATAGATGACATTTTAATGGGCTTTACAGTAAAGCCCTCTACTTTGCTTTTGGTTGAAAAGCACTCTGTTTTGCTGGTTAATATGTCGCTTTCACCTAAATCTAATCCCTTCATAAATTTTTCTGTATTATTTGTTTTAAAAATCAGATATGATGTTTTATCAGAAGAAAAGTCATTGGTTTTATACATTATATCCTTGTTGATTTCTTTCATTTTGTTTTCTATTGCTGATACGTATTCTTGATTTGTTAATTCTGTTCCAACCTGCTTAACAGATATTTGTGCCATCCCTTCAAAAGGCTTATCAGCACATTCATATGAATAGTTCACAAATGTGACAGCAGCTAAAAAAACAAAAAACACAGAAAAACATATGCACATTATTTTTTTCAATATTTTATCCCCCTTAATATAACTTAGATATAGCCACCAGTTTTATCATAAAAGCTGATGGCTATAGATTTTTCTAATAAATTTCCCAGCCTGCGTATTTGTTGCAGAACATTCTGTATGTGGATATGTAAGCAACACTTCCCCTAGGCGTCCACCCTGAATACTTCCAGCGTTCACCTTCACATCTAACAGATGCTAAACTGTGACCACGCATTGTACAGCCATGTATGACCAAAGCTCCAATATCCACCAGCACGATATTGATTACGCTTACACTCATCAGCAGCCGCTACGCTGACAGCTGATGCCATCATACATAATGCCAATGAAATAGATACTACCTTTAATTTTATGTTTTTACGCATAATAATTTATTACTACCTGTATTTTCAATTAATGTAACATTTTATTCACCAATTGTCAATTAATTGCAAAATATTTTTGTAAGCTTTGTCTAAATATCTAAATTGCAGCAATATAAGTATACCTATTGCACCGCAATATAAACAAATGGCAAACACACATGAATTAAGTGTGTTTGCCATAATATATACTGTTATTCAATTAATACTTTGGTATTATTCATACAATGGGTATTTGTTGCAAATCTCTGTAACACCTGCACGAACAGCGTCTGCGTTACCCTCAAAGTCCTGTGTAACCATTGTGATAAACTCTGCAATCCTGTCCATATCAGCCTCCTGTAAACCACGGGTTGTAACAGCCGCTGTACCCATACGAACACCACTGGTAATAAATGGGCTGCGAGGCTCGTTAGGAACTGTATTTTTATTAACTGTAATAAACACCTCGTCTAAACGGTGCTCCAGCTCCTTGCCTGTAATATCAGTATCACGCAGGTCAAGCAGCATAACGTGGTTATCTGTACCACCGGAAACCAGCTTATGTCCACGATTAACAAGACCATTTGCAAGTGCTGCACAATTTGAAACAATCTTTTTACCGTACTCTTTAAATTCTGGCTTTAAAGCCTCACCAAAGCATACTGCTTTAGCTGCTATTGTGTGCATCAAAGGGCCACCCTGTGTACCGGGGAAGATAGCCTTATCAATTGCCTTTGCAAATTCCTCTTTACATAAAATCATACCGCCCCTAGGACCTCTTAATGTTTTGTGAGTAGTAGTAGTAACAAACTGAGCATGCTCTACTGGGTTAGGGTGTACACCTGCTGCCACCAAGCCAGCAATATGTGCCATATCCACCATTAGATATGCACCAACAGCATCTGCGATTTCCCTAAATTTTTTAAAATCTATAACTCTTGGATATGCACTGGCACCGCAAACAATCATCTTTGGCTTACATTCCTTAGCAATCTCCATAACCTTATCATAGTCAATACGGTGTGTTTCAGCGTCAACACCATAAGGAACAAAGTTAAAATATTTACCAGACATATTAACCGGTGAGCCATGTGTTAGATGTCCGCCTTCATTTAGGTTCATACCCATTACAGTATCACCTGGCTTTAGCATTGCAAAATAAACAGCTGTATTTGCTTGAGCACCACTATGAGGCTGAACATTTGCATGCTCTGCACCAAACAGCTCACAGGCTCTCTTTCTGGCAATTTCCTCTACAATATCAACGCACTGACAACCGCCATAATAACGCTTGCCTGGGTATCCCTCTGCATATTTATTTGTTAAAACGCTGCCCATAGCCGCCATAACAGCTGGAGAAACAATATTTTCCGAGGCAATAAGCTCCAAATTTCTTTTTTGTCTTTTTAGCTCTAGGTTCATAGCATCAGCTACGTCCTTATCATAATTGCCGATAAATCCTATTGAATCTAACATATCACTGTACATTTTATCCGCTCCTTAAATTTAAATTTACCCTTTTATTATATGATAATAATCCCCTTATTTCAAGAAAATTTTTGTTTATTTCCCCGTTGACTGCAAAATACCATTAAATTCTCCTTTTAAAAATTACATAATATAGCTTTTTATTTTTATAGCTACTCATCACAAGCTAATTTAGCCTAGTACACAGAAAATTATTATAAAAGCACTTGACAAAATTTTCACATTGAATATAATGATATTAACAACTAAACAATCACTTATTAAAGGCGATGAAGGGAACAAGATATAAAGC
This sequence comes from Ruminococcaceae bacterium UBA3903, assembly GCA_002391625.1. GTDB lineage: Bacteria > Bacillota > Clostridia > Oscillospirales > Acutalibacteraceae > UBA3903. The sequence goes on from DGFJ01000031.1 coordinate 31,709, forward strand.
TATGAGCAAAGAGAGCCGACGCATGGTGAAAGTCGGAGTCTGGTTTTGTATGTATAACTCACCCCGGAGCTTTTCATCTGAACCTTAGGATGAAACGCAGGACTGCGTTATCGGTCAGGGCTTTGTAATGAGCCTGTTAAGGAGTGTTAGGGTAATCTTACACTTAAACTAGGGTGGTACCACGAATAATTATTCGTCCCTTTCTCTGTTGAGAGGGGACGTTTTTTTGTACCTCTTTACAGCTTTATACACGTTCATACCCACCATTAAAATGTGTGATATGACGAATTTGTGAATTATAATAAGGAGGAAAATTGCTATGAAAGAATCATTCAAAAAGTACATTCCATTTAAACAAATCGACTTACCTGACAGGCAATGGCCAAGCAAGGTCATTACAAAGGCACCTACATGGTGCAGCGTAGACCTGCGTGATGGCAATCAAGCGCTTATAGACCCTATGAACCTACAGGAAAAGCTAGAGTTTTTTAAAGCCTTGTGCGATATGGGCTTTAAAGAAATAGAAATTGGTTTTCCATCTGCTTCTGAAACAGAATACGAGATATGTCGTGAGCTTATTGAGGGCAACCATATCCCCGATGATGTTTCTATACAGGTGTTGGTACAGGCAAGAGAACATCTAATCCGCAAAACCTTTGAGGCTATAAAGGGTGCGAAAAATGTTATTGTTCATTTCTATAACTCTACCTCAACCCTACAGCGTAAGGTTGTATTTAAAAAGGATATGACTGGCATAATCGACATTGCTGTTCAGGGTGCTGCGCTAATAAAGGAATTAACCGACAGCTATGAGGGTGATACAAACATTCGCTTTGAATATTCCCCTGAAAGCTTTAGCGGTACAGAGATGGATAATGCTGTTGAAATCTGTAAAGAGGTTATGGACGCTATTGGTGCTACAAAGGAAAATCCACTAATCCTAAATCTGCCCAACACCGTAGAAATGTGTACAGCTAACACATATGCCGATCAGGTAGAATATTTTATCCGCCATCTGCCAAACAGAGATGCCGCTATTATCAGCATACACCCACACAATGACCGTGGCTGCGGTGTAGCCGCTTCTGAGCTGGCTTTGCTGGCTGGTGCAGAACGTGTAGAGGGTACGCTGTTTGGTAACGGTGAACGTACCGGTAACTTGGATATAGTAACAATGGGATTGAATATGTTTACACAGGGCGTTGACCCACAGCTGGACTTTAGCAATCTGCCAAAATACAAGGGAATTTATGAGCGTTGTACCAATATGAAAATACATGAACGTACACCATATATTGGCGAGCTTGTATTTACCGCATTTTCCGGCTCTCATCAGGATGCAATTAACAAGGGCATGGAATATATGAAGCAGTCTGGTACTGACTATTGGGAAATACCCTATCTGCCTATTGACCCTGCTGATGTTGGCAGACAGTACGAGCCTATTATCCGCATTAACAGCCAATCTGGCAAGGGCGGTGCCGCCTTTGTTATGGCACATAACTACGGCTACAACCTACCAAAGGCTATGCATCCAGAGTTTAGTGGGTTGGTACAAGAGGACTGTGACAAAAAAGGCAGAGAGCTGGTTTCCCACGAGCTGCTGAAAATTTTTGAAGATAACTACATTAACTTTCCACGAAAATATGAAATTGTTGGTCATCCTACTGTTATAGAAGAAGGCAGCGACGGCAACAAAATAAAGCTAACAGCTATTCTACGCACTGACGGTGATAGTAAAACCGATATTCAAATTAGTGGCGAGGGCAACGGTCCTATAGATGCCTTTTTCCATGGGTTAAAAGGCTTTGGCATTGACAAATACCAATTTGTTGACTATTCACAGCACGCAATCTCTACTGGTTCAGACTCAAAGGCTGTGTCATATATTCAGCTGAAAAAGCCTGATGGCAACAACATTTTTGGTGTTGGTATATCAAGCAATATCTACCGCAGTTCTATTTTTGGCGTCCTAAACGCTATTAACAGAGCTGAAGGTCAAAAGTAAACAACACTATTTGTAATTAACAAAAAGCTATGTGTCAATAGTTGGGGTAAGCCCCAAATAAGAAGGATATTCAAGGGGCGGCGTTAAGCTGCCCCATTGTTTTAATATGCTAAGCTTTTGATGAGAAATCTATATTTTTGCCCTAGGTTCTGTTTTTACCCCAACATTTAGTATAGCACTGCAAAAAGCACAGAGGTCACTAAGCCTCTGTGCTTTTCCTTAGGTTTTAACTGTGGTATTTAAAGCTGATATTGTTTCTCCGCTTCTATATATTCCTTCAAATATAGAATGTCCCACACTCCTAAAGCGGTCAGCATATCTTCTGTAACCTTAAGCAGCTGTAGGTGCAGGGTATACAAGGTAAGGTGGCTTGGAACTTTTTTTATTTTCCATTTAAGCTTGTGCCAAGCTACAAAAAGTGTGAAATCAAAAAATATGCAAGTGCACCGAACACAGCTCCAGACAGCCCTACACCTAAGTTATATACCTGTGCTGTACTGCCATCAAAGGTTAAAACAACTGCTGTACTGCCAATACGTTGGTTTGTTTTTTTCATCTCATTGCAAATTTGTTTGTTAGCGTCCTCAATATATTCGTTAACACTGCGTGTACCATCATTCAATATTTTTTCCCTGTACACGTCCAGGGTTTTGGCGGCACACAATGAGGCGTATTCTCCCCTGCTTTGTCCACCCATACCATCAAACACACCAAATACACCATAATCTGCTGGTGACATAAAAGCAGAGCAATACAAGCTATCATCTAAAGGTGTTAAATATTTTCCATTTAGATAGTAGTTATCCTCATTGTTTTTTCTGTTTATACCTATGTCGGTACAGACTGCCGCTTTTATTGATAGCCTACCCATTGTTTACTCCTCATCACCTAGAGCTTGATACCTAATGTATTACAATAATAATATATAGATGAATAATATCACAAAACCCCATTACCTACAATAGCAAAAAAACCAAAATTAAAGCGTCTATTATCCACAACCTGCGCAAAAAAGGTGGACAACAGACGCTTTGGGTATATTATAATATTACTAAATTACTCATCAATTTTTCTATTTCCTATTTTCTCCAAGGCGGCAATAGAATCTTTTATGGTTTTCTCATAAGCTTCCTGACCGTATGCGTCAACCTGACGCTTATCCTTATCTCCATGAGTTAAACAGCCAGCACCGCCTATACATCCACCAACACAAGCCATACCCTCTATAAAGTTATTTGGCAATACATTTTTACTGGCTTTTAGCAATGCTTTTTTACATTCCTCTATACCATCGCAGGAAACAGCATTAAGCTTAAATTCTTCCTCAGGCACACCCTGCTCCTTCAGTGCCTGTGTTACAGCATCTGCCAAGCCACCGCTACGTGCAAATATTCTGCCAAAATATGATGCGTTGTCCAGCACATCCTCTTCCAGCTCTGTCACATCAATATCACGGCTGTCGATGATTGCCTGTAGCTCCTCAAAGGTAATCACGCTGTCAACATATTGTTTTACTGGCTCCTGCTGTATTTCCATTTTCTTTGCTGTACATGGTCCAATAAATACAATTTTGGCTGTTGGGTCAGTATCCTTAATATATTTTGCAATAGCACCCATTGGCGACAGATTATGGGAAATTTTATCCACCATGGTTGGAAAGGATTTGTGTATATAATTTACGAACGCTGGACAGCATGAGCTTGTTAGAAACCCTTTTTCAGCTAACTCTTTAGCCTCAGAATATGCTACCATATCAGCACCCAACGCTGCCTCTACTACGCTATAAAAACCAATTTTTTTAATACCAGCAATAATTTGTCCTATTTTAGCATAGCTAAACTGGCTGGAAATAGACGGTGCTACCACCGCATAGGTCTTATATCTATTGTTGTTGTCGCTGCCCTTCAGCATATTAATAACGTCCAAAATAAATGATTTATCATCAATAGCACCAAAAGGGCATTGATATACACACGCACCACATGATATACACTTGCTGTAATCTATCTTTGCTGCTCGTGTTTCTTCATCTGTACTAATAGCCTTTATTTTACAGGCACGTTCACATGGTCTTTTGTGGTTGGCAATGGCAGTATATGGGCAAACCTTAGCACATTGTCCACAGTTTACACATTTATCCTTATCAATATGTGCCTTTTGATGTTCATCAAAGGTAATAGCCCCACGTTTACAAACATCCTCACATCTATGAGCAATACAGCCACGACAATCCTCTGTTACAGTATAGCCACCCTCTGGACAGCCATCACAGGCTATGTCGATAACCTCTATGATGTTAGGGTTTTTCTTGTCGCCGCCTGTTGCAATTTTTATACGTTCACCCACAATAGCACGTTCCTTATATATACAGCATCGCATTGTAGGTGTCTTTTGCTTTACTATCACCTTGGCTATATCGTTAAAGCTCTCTAGCAGAGTATCATTATAGGCATGTCTTGCTACCTCACGCAGCACCTTGTATTTTAACAGCTGCACTTTTGTATCAAATTTTCTTAATTTTTTTGGTGTTTTATTTTGTATTTGTTTTTCGTTGCTCATAATATCATCCTTTTCTGTTAACGCCGGTTTGTTCCTACACCTATATATAATTAAAAGTAGCTAACCTTTATTTTTTTGCCCATTTGTTTTAAGCATTTTTGTAATTCATCTACTATATTCATTTTTATATTAAAGCTTATTGGCAGATCTGGATTTTGATGTGCGGGGTTCATTGCCCTGCCAACATAAAAGTTTATATCTGTTGACTGCTCAAACAGCATACGTGCGATTTGAGATGCACCATCATTTTTTACGCTCCAATGCCCATAATACTCGTTATTTGTTAAATAGCTTTTAGCATATGTCAAAACCTTGCTGACGGTAATAACGCCCTCTGTTACCAAATCCACACCTTCTATTTTCCCAATAGGCGGTATCTCAGGGTCTATATACTCCAGCACACTGGTCATAGGCTTGCCCAAATACTGGGAGGCAAGTGTTGAGGTTGTACCACCTGATACTATATGTTTACCCTCCTTAGAGAAAAACAGTGCCATCATTTTGTTTACATCCTCAGGATTTTGGGGCGGTCCAAAAAGCATATTTACAGGCTCTCGCTTACGAATTTTAATAGCACCTACGGTGGTATCATCCCCTGGCTCTCCGCCGTACAGCCTGTCACATTCATCTAACAATAGGGTGGTTAATGCCTTTGCCGTATAGCTTTGGTGATACAGTGCCTCCATAAAGTCTACAATATTTTCACGCTGCCAACCAAAGTTCATGTATTTGCCTACACCAGCATAAATAGCACCGTCACTCATGGCCAAGAAAATATCATTTTCCTGTAGGCTTATTTTCGATTTATATATTGTTTTGCCACCAATTTCAACGGCTGTTCTAGGATAATCTACGCTTTTACCATCACGCATAAATATAACAAAGGGGTTGTCATACTGAATGATTTCTGCTTCCTCATTATCTACTACACGAATAATGGTAAATGTTGAATATGCTACCTTTCGCACCTCGCACACAGGTAAGGTAGACGCAATGGTTGACACACAGTCCTCAATGCTCATGTTAGCCGCCATCATAGTGGATATAATCTTAGAGGTAAGCGTTGCTAAAATATTAGCCTTTACACCGCTGCCCAGTCCATCTGCCAGCACCATAACAAAGGAATTTTCACCCTGTTCCACAACCTCAACATTGTCACCGCACAGCTGTTCACCGTGTTTAAAAAGGCTGTGATATCCTATTTCTGTGCAAAGATTATTCATCTGCTAACTGCTCCTTCAACTTTGTCAAGGCTATCTTTGTTTCCGCTGTAGTTTCACCCAGCAAGGAAGCTATCTCCTGTACTACCCTCATTTGCTTATCTATTACCTTGTCTGCAATAGCTATGGTATTTTTACCTAAATCCTCTTTTTTCTCCCTTTGAGTTTCCTCGTCAGTAACATCACGCATTATGGTAATTATAATGCTGTTATTTTTATCGTATAATATGGATTCCTCTACATATTTACCGTATTCTGCCAAATATTTACGCTTGTTATGCACGCTTTTCCCTGTACTCATAACCTGCATATACGGCAACGGGTCTAATATCCGCACAACCGGCTCGTTTAGAACATCATGTACATTGCGTACATTCAACAGCTCTCTGGCAGATGAATTAATCTGCTGTATTTCCATGCTCTCATTTATTACAATAATGCTATTAGGCGTATTTTTTATAATAATATCAGAGAAGGATTCTGCCTTTGCAATAAGATATGGCTGACACATTGTAATGTTTGCCTTGCCAAAGTACACTGCCACAGCCTTATCCCTACAGGTATTGTAGCCACAGCTGCCACAGTTCAGCTCGTCCTCTGGTTTGTTCTTGCCCATCTTTTTCAATATTTCTTCTATTGCCCTGTTGCCCGGCATTTGATGGTGCAGCCCAACAAAGCTCATATGCTTGTTAAGCTTTTCCATTGACGGCATAGAAACATTAAAATCCTTTTTTCCTGCATATTTATCAACAGCCGTAAAGCCCTGTACCAAGCTTTTGTTGCCCCTATCCATAGCAGGACCACCTACACAGCTGCCAACACACGCCGACATTTCAATAAAGCAACGTGAATGCTTACCATCAACAATTTCCTGTAACACGTTCATACAGTTTTCTACACCATCAATAGCCATATAGCTGTAATCATGGTTGTCACACGCCATTGTACGCAAAATGCCACCTGTTGTTGGAAACAGACGTGTCCTGCTTTCATCTATTTTTTCATCAGCCAGCTGAAATGAAAGCTTTTCCTCATTCAGCCACTGTGTCAGCTCCTCAAACGTTAGAACACAATCAACTACACCCTTATACTCCTCTGCCTCATCTTTTTTTGATATACATGGACCGATGAAAACGGTATAAGCGTCTGGATTTTCCTCTTTTATTTTTGTACAGTGTGCCTGCATAGGTGACAGCACCTTGGCTAGGTTTGCCAAGGCTACGGGATAATATTTTTGAATAAGTGTGTTTATGGTATGACAGCACGAGGATATAATAACGTCATTTGGTTGTTCTTTAGACATAATATTATAGGCGTTTTTTACAATTGTAGCACCTATAGCTGTTTCCTGTGCCTGTGAAAAGCCTAATTTTTGTAATGCCTGTTCCATGGATGTTATATTAACATTTGGATAATTGGCAACGAAGGACGGTGCTACGCTGGCAACAACAGGCTTTCCTGTAGCCAGCATTGCCTTCACCTTGTCCACATCATTACGAATTTGCTTTGCGTTCTGTGGGCAGGCTACAAAGCACATACCGCACAATATACATTCATCCTTTACAATATGTGCCTGATTATCCTGAAATTTTATAGATTTCACAGGACAATGCCTGATACATTTGTAACAGTTTTTACAGTTTGATTTTTTCAGCTGAATACACAAATTATTCACGTTACAGCAACCCTTCCTTATTCACACACTTTGCATATTATTTTTTCAAAATATATTTATCAAATATTTCATTAAAATTTTCCTTTGATACACCACATATAACCTCGTCCTCTACCTTTATGGACACACCCTCTGTACATTTGCCTAAACAGAAAGCACCGCTTAATTCAACCGTGTCCTCCAAACCGTTTTTAGCAATATTTTCCTTCATAAGGTTAATGATGTCATATGAACCTTTTAAATGGCATGAGCTGCCAACACATACATAAACTTTCATAATAGTATAACCATCCTTTTTTATTTAAAATTTTTTCAACCTTACACACAGCTGCTCTATGCTTTATATTTTATCATCTATTTTTTTATGGTCAATGGTATATTTTTAGTTGCACCTTTTGCATAATTCATACCAAAAATTTTTATGTAAATAATACAAGTATCATTATGAAATTTTACTAAATTAACAGCTTGTTAATTATTTAACAAGTTTCAGTATCATAGTAACATACGCACCCCTAATTGTCAACGTGGTTTACATAAAACAGCTGTAAAAAGTATGTATCCCATTTGGTCTGTATGGGAATTATTGTGCAGGGGTAATAGCTCTGTAAAAACAGGCACGTTACAGCCTTATCTTCTGTAACGTGCCTGTTTATTATTGTATAAAACTAAAATTTAATTTTTTTATTGATGTATTCAACAAGCTTATCAACAGGCATTCTAACCTGCTCCATGGTGTCACGGTCACGGACTGTAACACATCCATCGTCCACACTGTCAAAATCATATGTAATACAAAATGGTGTACCAATCTCGTCCTGTCTGCGGTAGCGTTTACCAATAGAACCAGCCTCGTCATATTCTGTCATAAATTCACTTGACAGCATTTCATAAACCTTTGCTGCTTTTTCAGACAGCTTTTTAGACAATGGCAATACAGCCGCCTTAAAAGGAGCTAAGGTTGGGTGCAGTCTTAGAACTACTCTAGTATCCTTTTCGTCTATTGCTTCCTCGTCATACGCCTCTGTTACCAAAGCAAGGAACAAACGTTCAACACCTAATGACGGTTCAATAACATATGGTACATACTTTTCGTTAGCCTCTTGGTCAAAATATTCTAAGCTTTTACCACTTGTTTTTATATGCTGGTTAAGGTCATAATCTGTTCTGTCGGCTACGCCCCACAGCTCACCCCAGCCAAATGGGAATTTATATTCAAAGTCAGTTGTTGCCTTTGAATAGAAACACAGCTCATCAGCCGAGTGGTCACGCAAACGCAGGTTTTCTTCCTTTATACTTAAAGAATACAGCCAATCACGGCAGAAGCTTCTCCAATAGTCAAACCATTCCAGGTCAGTACCAGGCTTACAGAAAAACTCCAGCTCCATTTGCTCAAACTCTCTTACTCTAAAGATAAAGTTACCAGGGGTAATCTCATTTCTAAAGGATTTACCAATCTGTGCTACACCAAATGGCACTTTTTTTCTGCTGGTTCTTTGAATATTGGCGAAGTTTACAAAAATGCCTTGGGCTGTTTCTGGACGCAGATATATTTCATTTTTACTATTTTCCGTAACGCCCTGAAATGTTTTAAACATTAGGTTAAACTGGCGTATATCTGTAAAGCTGCTTTTTCCACACTGCGGACAAGCTATGTTATGCTCCTGTATATACTCTGACATTTCCTCGTTTGTCCAGCCAGCAACGTTTGTACCATCAAATTTTTCTATTAAATCGTCGGCTCTGTGACGGGTCTTACATTCCTTACAATCCATTAACGGGTCAGAAAATCCGCCAATATGACCTGACGCTACCCATGTTTGTGGGTTCATAAGGATAGCAGAATCCAAGCCTACATTGTATTTATTTTCCTGTACAAACTTTTTCAGCCATGCTTTTTTTATATTATTCTTTAGCTCCATACCTAAAGGACCGTAGTCCCATGTATTTGCCAAGCCCCCATAAATTTCAGAGCCTGCATATACAAAGCCTCTGTTTTTACAAAGGGAAACAATTTTGTCCATAGTTTTTTTACTGTTATCCATTTTCTACGTTCCTTTCGTTTTTCCTTACAAAATATTATTTTCATCTGCATCAACAATCGACGCTGATGTTTTTTACATACTACTATATATTAATGTCTGCACAGTATGATGTCAAGGGAAATATAGCTTATAAAGCCAGCCTATAGATTTCAACAATATCCTTTGGCGTTAGTTTTTCTAACGAACCTCTATTACCGCATTTATTAGCCATTTCCTGAAAATGACTATCATCAATACCGATTTCGCTTAAACGTGTTGGCAGCCCCATAGAATGATAAAACTGCTCTAAACGATGTATAGCGGTTTGGATAAGGTCATCTGTATCATTACCTCCCGATTCCACGTCCATAACCCTTACAGCAAAGCGTACAAAACGAGGTATATGATTTTTATACACATACTTCATCCATGCTGGGAAGATTATTGATAATCCTGCACCATGGGCAATATCGTATATACCGCTTATCTCATGCTCCATACCATGAGATGCCCAGTCCTCTGTACGTCCTACACCTATAAAGCCGTTATGTGCTACTGTTCCTGCCCACATAAGCTCTGCACGGCTGTCATAATCAGTAGGATTTGACATAACCTTTATACCGTTATCCATAATGCCACGCATTACAGCTTCACACATCCTGCCTGTTATATCTACATTTAATTGGTCGGTAAAATAACGTTCCATAACGTGTGCCAGCATATCAGATATACCACACGCTGTTTGATATGGTGGAAGGGTAAATGTTAATTCCGGATTAAGGACAGCAAATTTTGGACGTACTAAATTGCTGTGATAAGCACTTTTTAGCTGTCCCTCCTCCTTGGTGATTACTAGGCTGTCACTGCTTTCGCTGCCGGCAGCAGGTATGGTCAGCACAACGCCAACAGGCAGACACCTGCTTATTGGCTGCTGCGTACAAAACAATTCCCAAACATCAAAGTCAATACATGCACCCATTGAAATAGCTTTAGCAGAATCTATTACGCTTCCTCCGCCTACAGCCAATATACAATCTACATTTTCAGCCTTACACAGCTCTATACCTTTTCTAACCAAAGACAGTCTTGGGTTTGGCACTACACCGCCCAGCTCTACAAAATCTACATTGCTTTCCTGTAAGCTGGTTATGATATTATCATACAGCCCTGATTTTATTATATTTTGCCCACCAAAGTGCAGCAAAACCTTTTTACCCATCGCTTTAACCTTTTCGCCTACTTGTTTTTGACTATCCCTGCCAAAAATAATCTGTGTTATGTTTTGGTACTCAAAATTATTCATATAATCAATCCTTTCGGTATAATTGGTTTTTGTATATCTTTTTTTATTATACTACATAATCTCCAAAAATAACATATTTTTCTTTTAAAACCCCACTTTTTATGTTACAATATATATGTATATTTATGTGCATTAAGGAGGTTTTCCAATGATACTACATGACATAACCAGGGATATTGTATCTGCCCCCGTATATCTTGGTGACCCTGAAACAGATTTTCAATGGGTTAAACGTATTGACTGTGGTGATGATTACAATCTTTCAAAAATTAAATTTTCCAGCCATGCCGGCACACACGTAGACGCGCCAAAACATTTTATAGATGATGGAAACAGCGTTTCTGACCTTTCTATAGCTAGATTTTTTGGCAGCTGTACAGTAGTAACCATTGACGGTGTGCTTACCGGTGAGGATATGGAAAATCTGCTGCCATTTTGTAAAAAGAAGGTTATTTTTCACGGGGATGGCAATGTGTTTTTATCTCAAAGTGCCGCATTCGTTATGGCTGATTATGGTATAAGCCTAGTTGGAACTGACGGTGTATCTATTGCCTTTGAGATTGAAGAGGAACGTGTTCATAGGGAGCTTGCCCTAAACGATATAGTTGTTTTAGAAAGCTTAGACCTAACAAACATTATTGATGGGGATTACACCTTAGCAGCATTTCCATTAAAAATAGACACCGCTGAGGCAGCACCTGTACGAGCAGTGCTGTTAGAGCAAGAAAAAGGTATTTAATCACCTGTGAAAGGAATGAAACTCCTTGAATAAAAAAATTACAACCCTAAAAATTGTCATAGCTATGGCTATAATAGCTATAATCACAGCTATATTATGCGGATGTGGGGAAACAACCGTGCAGGTTGAAAATATGCTAAAGCTAGAGCAAAGCTTTAGCGGTACACGCACAATCACCTGTAACTTTGGCACACAGGTCAACGGCAACGACCAGCAAAAGCAAGAGCTTGACTCTGTTATTGCCGACGCCTGCCCATCCAGCCTAACCTATGAAAATATATCCGATGACAGCGGTTACAAATACATTTTTACTATTTCCTTTAATTCCTTAACAGATTATAAGAAAAAAATTGAGAATGTTATTGGCAAACAGGTCAATCCAGCGTTGGCAACCCCTAACAGCGACCTTGCAAGGGGTTGGCGGTTAAGGGAAGATTTTGACGGTATGGACCTAGTGCAATGGCTAAAAACAGGCATAAAGGAAAAAGGCTATAAGGACTTAAATACAACCTTTAACAGCACCTCTAATGTTGTAAACTACGGTGGTGACATTGTCAGCAGTAAGGACTCTGTAATAGCAATTGATGCTGTAGAAGGGTTCCCTGTAAACAGCATATCTATGGAAACCACTAATAACAAAAGTGACAGCTATGACAGAAAAATAATCCTGTCTGTTCCCCAAAGCACCTTTGATAAAATGGGCGCCAAGCTAAATACCATTATGGAAGCACGCACAGATGCCACCGCCGTTTATAGCGGTTGGTCACAGCAGGGCAATTATCAGGAATATCAGGTGCTGTACCAGGGCATCAATTTAAAGGATTTACAGCGGGTTACAAATCTGTTTATGGATAATAACTCTGCTGACATATATTACGGCGATGAAAACCACAGCAGCACGCCCTTGGCGGAACAGCTGGTTTTTGAAGAAAACATTGATATTCTTAGCTTTATTCCTCAGGAGGGTAAAAGCGTAAGCCTTAACTACAAATATTCATTACCAATAAAAACCACACATGGTCAAGGTGTTGTTCTGCGTAATGGCGTATGGGAAAAGGAAGGCGAGTGGGTAGACGGTGTGTACACCCTGCAATCAACAGACAGTGTATATGATATGCGTATCCCTGACGGTATGCAATACGCTATATCGGGCATAAACGTCAGCCTTACAGCATATGACAACAACAATTTTACACGCACCTTTGATTTTATATATGATAAGCAAGCAGGAGAAGATGGTATGAACTATGCCTACAATTTCCTAACCAAAAAGGGCATTAATGCAGCAAAGGATAAAACGGATACCAGCCTAATATGCCGTATTACACAAAGCGGTACAGCACAAGAAATCAGCAATCAGGTTGGTGATTTGTTCGGGGGTGGCAACTATATGAGCTACAGCTCACAAACAAGTGCTATGGCAGTTGTTACCGATATAGCTGTAGAGGACAACATAAACATCACCTATATGCTAACTGGCAGTAACATTAACGTACCCTTCACGTACACCGTACATAGCGGTGGAAACGAAAACATTAGTGATATGACAGGTGAAAATCAGGCTGTAAAGGAAACGCCTAAAATAATATCTAATAAGGACGGCAGCTTTACTGCCAAAATGGTAGGCGGAGAAAACAACATTACCTTTGCCGCTACTGTACCATACTCACCTGGTGTCACAACATATTGTATTGTGGCAGGTGTTATGTTATTACTGGCAGGTCTGCTAATCCTTTTGTTTATTAATAAAACAAAGAAAATCAACGCAAGGGAGCGACAGCAGCTGTTAATAGAAGAACGCATAGCACAAGAAAAAAAAGCAACAAAAGCAGACTATGACGATAATTTTTAAGTGAGATGAATATAATGTATAACTGTATTATTTTTGATTTTGATGGCACGCTGGCAAACACCATAGAGGATTTGGCTAATGCTGTAAACTATTCTTTAAAAAAGCATAGCCTGCCCACATATCCAGTAGAAGACTATAAGCACTTTGTTGGCAGCGGAGTCATTAATCTTATTCGCCGTACGTTAGGTGACCAAAGTAACGACGACGCCTTAGTTGCTGAAATAAAGTCAGATTTCGACATCTACTATGGCAAGCACAGTATGGATAAGACATACGTTTATGCTGGTATTACCAATATGCTAAAGGAGCTTAATGCACAGGGAATACAGCTGGCTGTGCTGTCCAACAAGCCCCACCCGTTTATGATAAGCCTAATGGACAAGCTGTTTAAGGGCATTAATTTTTCAGCTGTATGGGGAAAGAAGGAGCAATATCCCATTAAACCTAACCCACAATCATTATATGGCATTATGGAGGAAATAGGTGCTGCAAAGCATCAGGTTATTTATGTAGGTGACAGCGACACAGACGTACAAACCGCTGTTAACGCAGGTGTAGCCTTCGCAGGTGCAAGCTGGGGCTTTAGGGGTGAACAGGAGCTATTAAACGCTGGTGCTGCACACACCTTTGATGACGCAGAGGGTCTGCTGCGTTTCATCCTGAACAGTTAATATGAATAAGGTAAATTATCAGCGGGAGCTGGACCAGCTTATTACAAATATACAGGCACAGGGTAAGGTGCCTAGGTTACTGTTACACAGCTGTTGTGCCCCATGCAGCAGTTATGTTATAGAATATTTGTCCAACTATTTTGAAATAACTGTTTTTTACTACAATCCTAATATTTATCCACATAAAGAATATTTATATCGCAGTGAGGAACAACAGCGTCTAATAAACACAATGGCCACTAAACACCACGTTAGCTTTATAGAAGGTGATTTTGATGACCATAAATTTTATACAGTCTGCAAGGGTTTAGAAAATGAAAAAGAGGGTGGCAGGCGTTGTTATAACTGCTTTACCCTACGCTTAGATAAAACGGCAGAAAAAGCACAGGTGCTTAACTATGATTATTTTTCCACAACCCTCACCATTAGCCCCCTTAAAAATGCAGCGGCTATAAACGCCATTGGATATGAGCTAAGCGAAAAATATGGGGTTTCGTATTTAGCAGGAGATTTCAAAAAACGCAACGGTTATAAGCGTTCCATTGAGTTATCCCATGAATACCACCTTTACAGACAAAGCTATTGTGGCTGTGTATTTTCTAAGCCACAGGCAGAACCTTCTAAGTAGTAGGCTCTAATAGGATAACACAACGGTAGTGGCAGCTTTTTTTCATCATATTAGGGTTTAACATTAACAGCAAACAGGCAGAGATTATAAATCTCTGCCTGTTTTTTAGTCCTGTAATAGCCCTGCAGTATAGGTGATTTTGTTTTATTACTAAGGTTTATGGGTTTAGGGGAATTTTTCCTAAATCCATAAAAGTAAACAAAGCTTTGTATTACAATTTTTGTAATATATTTTAAAAGCCCCAGACTGTACTCTGTTAACCTGCTAACAGCTGTCACCAAGCCTGTAAAACAACCGACCTGCCACAAGGCGTTAGCCCTGCAGCAGGTCAAAATTTATATGTTATATAATTAAATCCTTACAATACCAAAGGACTGTTTACCAAGCTTCATTTTTTCATCTTCAAAACAGCCTGTGCCTATTGTATATAAAACCTCTTTAACCTCATAATCAAAGTCAACCTGCACCTCTTCACTGCTAGGGTTAACAAAAATCACAAATTGTCCACGCTTGTACACAAATGGATATTTATTTCTTTCGGCATATAAAACCTCAAAATCTCCATCGTTGCCTAAGTCTTCATTGTCTTTTCTAATTTTTATAATATCCTTAACGGTATTAAAAATAGAATCCTTATCCCCCCTTAGGCTGTCAACTGTTGGTGCGTTGTGGCTGTGGTCAACAGGGAGATACAGCTTATCCTCAGCTGCTGTGGAAAATCCTAGGTTTTTGCCATTTGTCCACTGCATAGGTGTACGAGAGCCTGTACGGCTAAAGCCACCCTCCTTACTGGTTAACTCCTCCTGATAACGCATACCTATCTCATCACCATAGTATAGGAACGGTACACCTGGCATAGTAAAGATGGTACAAAATGCAAGCTTCCTAGCTGTTTCATCAAGGTTTTTTGTCATACGAGGTATGTCATGGTTGCTTGTAAACATACTGATATAGCCATAATCCTTAGTTGCCTTTAGGTTTGGTACATATTCGTCTGTAAATACTGTAATATCGCCCTTGCCATTTGGTGAGAAAAAGCTTTTGTCCTCTCCATCAACCTCATAACGGAACATGGTGCTGTAACCGTTTCCTCGGTGGTCTAGGTAGAAGTCCATATGGAAACCGCCCTTGTAAATTGACCGTACAGGGTTACACCACTCGGAAACCATGGCAGCCTGTGGATATTCACTATCCAGCATTTGGCGAATACCCTTCCAAATTCTGGCGGTGGCTACCTTTTCATCATCATTTTTTACTAGGGAATCTGCCATATCTACACGGAAGCCGTCAGCACCCCTATCCAGCCAAAAACGCATAATATCCTTTAATGCTTCTACGGTGGCTAAGCAGTCCGGGTGGTCGCATGGAAGCTGCCATTGTGGGCAGGTAATTTCATGAAAACCATAATTTAATGCGGGCTGTGAGCTAAAATAGTTAACCATATAGTTGCCGTCACGGTCTGTAATACCGCACAGCATACGGTATTCTGGCGGTGCGTCCCATACTGATTTTGTCCATATGTATCTGTTAGAATATTCATTATTGGCAGGCTGTTTACTTTGAGTAAACCAAGGGTTAGTGTCTGATGTGTGACCAGGCACTAGGTCTAAAAGGATTTTTATACCCTTTTGATGGGCAACGTTAAAAAGGTTTATTAAATCCTCGTTAGTACCATATCGTGGTGCTACCTTTGTATAGTCACGCACATCATAGCCCGCATCCATAAAGGGTGAATCATAACACGGGTTCATCCAAATAGCATTACAGCCCAAGTCCTTGATATAATCAAGCTTTTCTGTAATACCGTTAATATCGCCTATACCATCACCGTTACTGTCATAAAACGATTGAGGATAAATTTCATAAAATACTGCATTTTTTAACCAAGCTGGCATTAGAAGATCCTCCTTATATTTTAAGATAACTACACAGCCCTTAGCTGTTTGACTTTATAATATCACATAAAAAGATAAATGCAACCTATTTTTGTTCACACATAATCACTGTAATATGCCAGCAATAAATCCACCATTTTACCATAGCTTTCTACACCGTTCGTCTGGTCAATAGCCTTTAAATATGTATCATTAACGCTTTGTGCGGTGTCTGCCATTACACCCTTATAGGAGCTCCAATATTTATCGTTTGCTGTAATGTCATTTTGTACACCTGTATCTAGCGTGCTTAGCACCTGCTGATATGCTGCTGTATCCTGTCCTGATAAGGCGTTGGTGGCATGAATAAACGCTGTAAAAGTACCCGAGTACTGTGTCATGCTGTCGTAGCTGTTCTGACAAACAAGGTATGCAAGGAAATTAGCCTCATCCTCCTTCATATAGCCACGCAAATGTGACAGCTCATGACACATTGTAAATGGTATAGTATAGTCAGGAATAGCTGTATTAACATTAGCTTCAAAGGTGTACGGGAAAAAGAACCCTGTCAGCTGTGTACTGGAAAACACACTGCTGCTTAGAAGTGATTTTGTTTCCCCATACCCCTTTGTAAGGGTTGGATACAGCTCTCCTATTGTGTCATAAGAATCCTTAGAATATTTTTCTATATCATCTATTGTTTCATTTTGTGCAAAGACAGCTACGTTGTATTCATCAGCATCTACATTTAAACGCTGTTGGTTGGCCTGCTCCGCCAGTATATAGCACAGATTCGTTAGCTCCTGTGTGGTACCTTGTTTTGTAACAAAGCCTGCTGTATCGGCAAAGGTTTGTCGATAAGCATTAACACCGCTGTTTGTCATATATAAGAAAAACAAAACGCCCGCCAATAGAATTGGGTTAACAATAAAATTTAGTACAACCATGCCACGCTGGTCTTTTTTCTTTATAATAAACACAATATTAGTAATTATATAAACGATAACACCTATTACCCCTAAAATAATAATAAACTCTCCCAAGGAAAAAGGAATAAAGGACATAACCACGTTAATACCTTTAGATATTGGTGGATATATAGTGGTTGCGTACCACTCTGCAAACTGAACATTACCCTTTGCCTGTACATATAAAATTATTCCCAAAACCCAAAATATCAATAAAAAATACTTAATATACTTTTTCATTTTTTCAAATCCCTTACAATATAGAAAATTATAGTCCCAAAAGTCTTACAGCGTTTTTATAGAAGATTTTCTCCTTTAAATCCTGTGGCAAATCCATTGCTTTTAGCCTGCGTATGGTTTCCCCTTGGTCTGCCCATGGGGTATCTGTACCAAAAACAATATGCTCTGGGTTCATACTCATATACACCTCACGCAGCTTGTCCTCCTCCATAAAGCCCAGCGAATAGCTGGTATCTATGTAAACCTCATCTATGCCTACTAAATACTTTTTTACATCATCTAAATATTGATACCCACCGGAATGTGCCACTATTATTTTAGCGCCCTTTAGCTGTGGCAGAACCTTGTATAGTCGCTTTGGGGTGCTGTGATGTACATCTAAATACGACACATCTACCCCACCATGTATAGTAACAATCAAGCCTAATTCTGCGGCCTCTGCCATTACAGCTACCATTTTAGGGTCATCAATAAACATATCTTGAAAGTCAGGGTGCAGCTTAATGCCCTTTAGACCTGCGTCCCTTATACGCTGCAGCTCCCCTCGCCAATCTTCATAATCAGGGTGAACGCTGCCAAAGGACATAAAGCCCTTTCTTTTATTGTTTTCAATAGCAGCTCTGTTTATTGCAGGTGTCTGTGCTGGTTTAGTGGCTATGGGCATTATAACATTTATATCAACACCAGCCTTTTGTGAGGCTTCACTTAACGCTGTTACAGAACCGTTTAAAACCGCCTTTGTATTACTGGACAGCTCTAAGCTTTCTATGGCAAGCTTAGCTATCTTGTCAGGAAAGCAATGGGTGTGAAGGTCAATTATCAAGTTTATCGTCCTCTTTCTAATGTTTAAAAATCACGCTTGCCGAATAATCCTATAAAATATGTAAAATATCTAATAAAAATACTGGTATCCAGCATTTCTTACTTGCACACTGTTTGTCCCCTTAATATTATAGTATTAGGAGTCTATATCCGGCAGAAGTACAGCCAAAAAGCCTGCCAATCCTTTTGAAAGGAATGAAAACCGTGACCATTCAACAAATAGACGATTCTCGTGTAATAATTGCTTTGTGCAAGGAAGATATGGAAATACTCTCTTTGGAATATAACACAATGGGGTTTACAGACCCACATTCTCGCAATATATTAAAGAAGCTGTTAAACGTAGCTGGCAGCAGAACGGGCTTAACCGTCACCAACCACAGCGTAGTGGTTGAGGCAATGCCTTATGACAAAGGTTGTTTATTGGTAATAACGTTACTGCCAAAGGGTGCTAAGCCTAAAAAATATCGTATAAAGCATTGTGAAAAAAAGACAATGTTCACATTTGAAAACGCCGAAAGCCTGCTGTGCTGTGCTAAACAGCTGTATTTAAAGGGATTTCTATTAATGGGCAGTCATGCCTATGAAGAAAATAATAAATACCATCTTATTGTAAATATAACAAAGGACGTTCCCAAAGATGCTATATACATTCTAAGAGAATACGCCCTAGTTGAAACTCGTAAAAAACTACAAATAGCCAATATTGCGGAGCATGGCAACGTCATTGCACATAACCAAGCTATATTAACTATTGGTTCTGCCCTGTGTCAATAATGCTTATACTGCACCCTTGGACAACGCCTTTAGGTTATCTATTGCCTGTTTTGGGTCTGGTGCTTTAAACACACCTGTACCGGAAACAGCTATATCAACACCAGCCTGTGCAGTCTGTAGTATGGTGGCCTCGTTTATACCGCCGTCTGCCTCTATCAAAATCTTTAAGCCACGATTTTGGGCCTCGTCCTTAATACAGCGTACCTTAGGCATCATATCAGCCATAAAGGACTGACCTCCAAAGCCTGGCTCTACGGTCATTATCAGCACCATGTAAATATCATCTAAATATGGAAAAACTGCCTCTGCCGGTGTGTTTGGCTTAATTACAAGACCAGCCTTCACATTGGCAGCTTTTATTTTGTCTATAGTTGCCCTTATGTCCGAGCTGGATTCCACATGAAAGGTAATAATGTCAGCACCAGCACCTACAAAATCGTCTATATAGTCAAACGGCTTGTCTATCATTAAATGTACGTCAAAGGGTACACTGGTGTGCTTTCTGACAGCCTTTATAATAGGTGCTCCAAAGGATATATTAGGAACAAAATTACCATCCATAACATCTAGGTGCATATAGTCAGCACCTGCCTTGTCCATTCTGACAATTTCCTCTCCCATTTTTGCAAAATCACAGGATAACAATGACGGAGCAATCTGCATAGCTTTTCAACCCTTTCAAATTTTTGTAAATTAATTATGGCCGCTGGATTAGTGGGGCAATAACAGATGCCACAGCCCAGAACAAGCTGTACATTAACAGCTCTAACACGCCAAAGCTTTCAACCCCTGCCAAAATAGCAACGGCGGCGGCTATGATAATGCCTAAAACAACAGCTATAAACTGTACAGCAATAGCCATGCTAATATTTCTTTTTATCTTTATACATCCGGAAATAGCTCTGGCTAAGGAGCTAAGCTTTCCTCGTGTGGCTACATATGAACGAGATTCTTCCTCTTTTATGGATATTTCATCCTTACATATATTGCCTAAACTGCTAGGTAATATTTTTACAGAACGGCTATGTACCTGAAAATCTGTAGCTATACCCTGCTGAGAAATATTAGAATCAGCCGTTCTCACCAAAATAGATACGCCATTGCTGTCTAAACGCTTCATTTCCTGCATTATACGCTTGTTAGGCGAATATGTGGTAACAAACATGGCTATTAGCTGACCTGCATTAGACAAATATGTAATCTGCTTGTCGCTGGATACATACGGCTCTTCAAAATCATATGAGGGTGGCTCTACACCATATTTTATCAGCAGCTCTCTTGTTCCTATTAGTATTCGTTCACCGCCTACCCATCCTACTAAGCCCTTAGCGTCCTCGTATTTTACGCTGTCTACCTCTGGCAGCTGTGCGTTTCTTCCTCGGATAATATCCTCAAAAACATATGTCATAGACGTGTTAGCAGCCTTCATTACAGCGGCGGCGTTAAGAACCGCCTGCTCTAGGTTGTAGGAGATAAAGGGTTTTACGCTGATTAGCTCTACATTTGTGCGTGGATACAGCTCTCGGCTGTCTACCATAACAGCGGCGGTATCACTGAACTGCTTTACTGCGGGGTAGCCCACTATCATAGCATCACTTTTTAGAACCTCCTTACACAGCAGCCGCATTGGGATGTTTACCGCCAGCAAGCTACATACAGGTATGCCAACACAGGCAACCAACGCAAAGGAGGAGATAGCACCTGACACGCTTTGATAAATAATGCCATGTATAATAGCAACCGTTACAGCACAGGCGGCACACACAGGTGCAAACTTGGCGGCAACCTTTTCGCTGGGGTCAGGGGCATAGGATAACCGCAAAAAGTTCTTTAAAAATTTTGTACGTCTTTGGAATGCTATTATTGGTTCATATGCGTTTGTGTCATTAACCATCTTTTGTGCTGCTTTTTCATCGTTAAATATTTTGGCAGCATATTGACGCTTGTCCGCTGTAACATATTTAAAGTTATCCTTTATTCTTAGGACTATCCACATTTTTCCTATGCTGTTAAGCACCAGTGCGAACAGGACAATTAATCCATAAAGATTTTGCCCGCCCATAAAGAATTCTCTGGAATTAAAGAAGGAAACTATACATTGCAGTATAGCTGCCACTGCCGCTACGGACACCGCTGTATCAGAGTTGCCCCTAAAGCCAAGCAGTGGAGCAAAACCATTTTTTATTGTAACAGAGCATACCGCCACCGCTACAACTAAAAACAAAAAGTTTACAATGCAGAACATTATATCCACATTTGGTATAACCGCCGCTAGGCTATTAGGAATAGTACGCTGAACCACAGTAATAGCTAATGCCAACACAAAAATAATGCCCACAATTAAGCTCCTGAAGAACAGCTTACGAATATTTAGGTTAATCTCTGCCCTGACAGCCTTAGCATCTCGTGGGCTTTCGTAGTCGTCAATTGTTTCAACTGTTTCATCCTCTGGGGTTGTAAAGGCACTATAATCTGCCTCCTCATGAAAATCCCCAAACAGGGCCTCTTTTAATGTTTTTCTCTCCCTTGGTTCCTTTGCCTTTTCCGCCTTTTCTTTCTCTATGACATCCTTGTTTGCTTTTTTCTCCGCCTTTTTATCAGCCCTGCTCATTGTATTTGTGGCTGTTTTATTTTCCTTAACACCGTCATTAGACCTTGTTCCTTGGCTGTCCCCAGCTTTTTTTTCATCCGCACCTGCCGGTGACAGGGTTGGTTCATCATCAATAGACTCTGTCACAGCGGGGCTGTCACCGAACGTAGTGGTGGCTTCTGTAATAACCTCTATAGGGTTTTTCTTCTTTTTCTCCTGCTTTTGCTTTTCCTCCTGTAAAGCCTTTAGCTGTTCAGGCTCTAAATAATACTCATATTCCTTCATTAACACAGGTGTTAGCTTGCCTATCTCTACGTTCATCTTTGGAGATTGATTTTCAAAGGTGTACATAGGCAGCCGGTCACCCTCAATAATAATATTGCCCTTTGGCCTTTCAACCTTTACAAATTTATTATCTGGCACTTCCTCCTTAGGAATATCCTTTGCGGGCAATAAGCCTGCCTGTTTTAGCTTTTCTTCCTTGTCCAGCTGGTCCTGCTTAGTTATCAGGTTATTTTCCTCAACTATTTTTGTAAGCTTTTTACCTGCTGTCTGTTTTTCCTCCAATGCTACAGCCTGTTTAATTTTATCAGCCGTCAGCTTTTGGTCTTTAACAGGCTCTTCATCTGGCTGGTACTCATCTGGCTTTTCATTTAGTATCTGTCCAAAAGCCACCAAGCCCTGAATAATAGAGGTCATGGTAGTTTTTTTGTAAGGCTTTGTTTTATCAATACCCTTGTCCTCATGTAAAACAGGCTCTTCCTCGGGTCTTTTTTCCTTATCAGCAGTTCTTGACGGCTCTGTATCAGTCTTTTTTGGGGTAGCCTTATCCCCACGGTCTTTATCAAGACCCTTATTCATAATTGGCTCTTCCTTTTCTGCCACAGCTTCACCCGGCTTTACAGCCTTATCTGTGATTTGTGCTGACAATGGCTTATCCTCTGCATTTTCCTGCTTTTTTTCTGGCTTAACAGTGTCATATCTGTCCTCAACAGCCTGTTGTACTGTATCTGACGCCGTTTTGGAGTTCTCTGCCTTATGGTCTACGCTGTTATCTGCCACAGCACTGCACTCAGCCACTTTTTCATCTAATTGCTCTGTCCCTTTAGTATCATCAAAATCATTTATAGCCTGCTTTACAAATTCTTTTTCTATATCCTCTTTAGTAACCAGCTTTAGGGCAGGCTTATGTACAGGCTGTGGCTTTTCCTCTGCCTCAGCCTGCTTTTCTATTGGATATGTAGCTTCTTTTTTTACATCCTTAGCAGTATTGCTAAAGATTTCCTCCATAATAGGCTTTTCATCCTGATTGTCTTGTCCCAATTTAGCCTGCTCCTCTTCCATTGCTTGGCTCTCGGTAACAGTCATCAAATGCTTTAATTTTTGCAACCAGCTTTTTTTGTCATTATCCCTGCCCATTATATCATCTCACTTTGCTGTAAAATCCTATATATTAATTATCTCTGACGCAGCACATCATACATAAGGACACCTGCTGCCACAGAAGCATTAAGTGAATTTATCCTACCCTTCATAGGCAGTGATAAAATACCATCACACTTTTCCTTTACCAGCCTGCCTATACCCTTGCCCTCGTTGCCAATTACCAGTGCGATAGCCCCTGACAGGTTGGTTTGGCTGCTGTCTGTACCGTCCATATCAGAACCATACACCCATATGTTTTTTTCTTTTAGCTGGTCTATTACCGCTGGTATGTTGGTAACCCTAACAACTGGTACATACTCAACCGCACCAGCAGACGCTCTGCCTACAGTGTAGCTTAAACCTGCGCTGCGTCTTTTAGGCACAATAACACCATGTACCCCTGTACACTCTGCTGTACGAATAATAGCGCCTAGATTATGAGGGTCCTCTATTTCATCAAGAATAATAATAAACGGTGGCTCTCCACGTTCCTCTGCCAAAGCAAACACGTCCTCCAGCACAGCGTACTCCTTAACCGCAGCCAAGGCGACAATACCCTGATGCACTGCACTGCCACTTAAAAAATCCAGCTTTTTGCTGTCCACCTCTTTTATTGTTATGCCCTTATCCTTAGCCTTTGCCAGCAATACTGCTATACCGCCGCTTTTGTTACCTCTGGCAATCATAATAGAATCTATTGCTCTGCCACTGTTTAAAGCCTCGCTAACGCAGTTTCTGCCTGCAATAACATCTCTAAAACGCTCGCCTGTGCTATTGTCGTTTTCTTTACTTTTATTATCATTAAATTTATCAGTCATATGTTCACCTATTCTCAAAAATTCGGATAAATACTCCATTTTTACATATATGGATTTATTATAGCACATTTGTGGCTAATGTGTTATATATTTTATTGCAATTTTAATTATTTTTTTCACACCCCTATCATTGACGACCAAAATGCCTGTAATGAAGAAAAATCTAAATTAGGTATGCCGTAGGTACCTGTGTTAGGGTCACGAAAAAGGTCTATATGAGGGGGTGCAACAGTAAAGCTGAAATACATTGCAAAATATAATAATAGCATATACAGAGACAAGGTAAAAAACTGTCGAATTTCCTTATCTGATACAACAATATTGTAGGATATGTAAAAGGCAATACCTATCCACAGAAATACCGATATTATGTCAACCGCCAACACGCTACGACCTATTATACCGCTGTACAGATAATAAAACCCTGCTATTAAAACGCTCAGGGTGTATAGCCCCAGCACCTTTCCTATAACAAACCTTTTAAAATACGGTGCCGAAATTGCCAGCTCAATTATGCTCCACGCCACATATGGCATAGCAAAAATTTTTATATGCTCCCAAACACTTTCGTTTACTGCACCAAACAGCACACCGCATACTCCCCCATTCCAATTATACAAAAAGTGAAGCAATGCACCGCTTATAAATACAACAAATACACCAATAATTTCCAGCCTCTTAAACAAATCCTTTTTCACAAAAAAGCCCCCTGTTGTTCACCATAGCATCTGGTTATACTCAGCTTACAAATTTTTATCCCTTGTTTATTAAAGCTTAGTATTAGATGTATATGAACAGCAGAAGGCTAAAATACGCTAAAATATATTACATAACAGCAATGCAGCAAAAGCTCCTATAGCAGCCGCACTGCCTAACCGCAAAGCCCAGTAGAAAAAAACGTGCTTTTTCTTTATGGTAGAGGGGGCGTTCATTTTGTTCAGCACCTTTCGTGCCTCACGCTCTAACAACGCCCGTTGAGCACCGCTGTATTCAGGTCGTAAAACCAGTAAGGCACGTTCATAATACAGGTTTCCTGTGTCTGTTATTTCAATTATTTGTCTGTTAATTCCCTTTATCATAGTAAACCACCTTTGCAACATTTTGTAATATTTAACAATATCATTGTCATAATTTTCTGTTATATACAAAAACCGATTTAATTTTAGTAATGTTGAAACTATGTGGAAAACTATGAATTTTTATTCTTATTTTTCATTATACCCTTGGTAAACCTCTGTTTTTACACATAAATGTTGATAACTATGTGGAAAGTAAGGAAAACTACGTTAAAAACTATGATAAACAAGGGAAAATCTATGTTTAAAAGTTTTCCTACTTTTCCACATAGTTTTCCACAGAAGAAATAATTACAAATTGTTAAAATTATATTACTATAAGTTATTTTTTACGTGTCAATGCCAATAAAAGAATTATAATAAATATTTATAAATAGTCATAAAAGCTTGTAAGCCCCTTTCCAGCTGAATATTTTGACCTATTTCCAGCTTTTTATTCCATAATAAAATATTACAAATATGTTACTTTTGCTTGTCAATATGTTTTTTCCTATTTTAGTAAGATTGTTTAATTTCGTCATTTTGTACAACATTTCGACAAAAGCTCTCGTATATAAAAAAGTCACAAGGAAAATGAAATTCTCCCTGTGACCCTTCTAAAATAATGACTGTGTTATTTTTCCTCTATTTTATATAAGATATACTCTCTTAATATTTTATCTATTTTTATGGCATCAAAAACCTTAAACCTAATCACATCGTCGTGAAGATTAACAATAGTAAGTGAAGCATCACAGCTGTATGCCTTAATATCCTTGTAATCAAATGGAAACATTTTAATTTCCCCAGATATTTTTTGTAAAAAACAGACATGGTTTTCTGTGATTATTAACGAGCCTGTGTTTGGGTTACCGTACAGCTCTGCCAAACCGCTGTACAAGATATTCTCATTAGGATATCTAGCCTTGAAGGCGTCACAAAACTTCTCACCCTTTTTATTCAGCATAATCATAAGACACGTTACAAAAATTGGTATTACCTCTGCTGTCACTAAGACAGCTGTAACAGACCGTCCCATAAAAAAATAAACAAAGGGCAGCAGCACAAGCTCACAGATGATAACTCCAATAATAATACCCTTTTTCTGACTCATAAAAGCACTCCTAAATAATGTAATATAGCCTAACCTGCACAAAAATGGACGGGTATCCCCGCCCAAAAAAACAACAGCATAAATCCCCTGCCCCTTTAAAACAAATGGTTAAATATCTCCACCGATAAAAAACCGCACAAAAGACCTAAAACCAATCCACACAAAACATCCGTTAAGTAATGCACACGTAGATACAACCGTGAAAAGCCCATTAAAAATGCTAAAACTAATATAGGTATGCTGACGGCTGGCTGACAACGAAAGGCAGTTACCGCCACCACAGCAAAGGAAGCCGTAGTATGTCCCGATGGAAAGGAGTAATAACGTGGACGTTTTACAATCAGCTCATCATCCTCCAGCTTATTGCACGGGCGTATACGACAAACAACGTGCTTTATTATAAGCTCACCTGCTATATGTGCAATGGACAAGCCCACCAATATGTTAGCCCCTGTCATACGCCATGGCCTATACACCAAGAACGGTATGCAAATAGCAAACCAAATGAAGCCCTTGCTTCCAAGGGTAGAAATAGCAATCATAATTTTGTTCAGTATAGGGGTATGCAGCCTGCCTACCCAATTTATAATATTGTCATCCCAATATTGTATTCTTTCAAGCATATTAATTCCTCAATTTTTGACATAGAAACAATTATGTAGTAAAGCTTTAATATGTACACGGCAACATTATAACACAAACGTGTCTATATTAAAACAAGAAAAATGTAATTTTTGTATTAGTATAATATATTTTTAACCGTGTATTAAATGTGTTTTTCACCGTAGTCTAAAGCATATATCTATATTTCCTCCTCACCCTTAGCCTGTACAGACCTGCCGGTTAAAAACGCTACACTGCGTTCTATAGAGTCAATAGAAGTACCCCACTCCTGTCCTTCGCTGCGATAATCAAACATTGTGGAAAAATGGCTAATATCAGCCTTTAAGCTTTCTAGGTATCCCCCTGCCAGCTGTGCTGTTGCCTTGTAAAAGTCTGGCAGCCTTTTAGATGACACACCCTTGTTGGAGGCCGCCTTAATAAGCATTGTATAGTGTGGCAGGCAGATATATGGCTGTTCACTGTAAAGCTTTCTAAAGGCTTCATCATTTTCCCAGCTATTAAAAATAGTTTCCATCATATGTGCCATGCCCCACTTTATTTTGTCACATACAAAGCATCTGGTTTGCAGGCTTTCCAATGCCTGTATAGACTTTTTGTCAGGCTTACCCTTTACATTGGCTGGAACAAGCTCCTTGGACAGCTTTTCCAAATGGGTTTCCAACAGCAGAGCATTGGGCAAACGTTTACCGCTGGTTATCATCTGCTGAAAATGCTCATGACAAAAGCCTGTTTCGTTGGTTTCAACCCTTACACTAGGCTCCATCATGGCGGCACCTGTGATATATTCTACATAATTATTTTCCAGCATTGTCTGTAAACGGCACATAGGACAGCCATCCCTAGGAATAAACACATCATTAATAGGTATAGTACATATATCTTCACGCATATAAGGGCTACCTCTTTTCAGTCTTATTAGTTGTTTATATTGTAGCATAAGAATTGGGTGTATGGTATAATTAATTTTAAAAAGATTAAAGAAGGTGCTTTTTTGGATACAATAATCATTGATAATATAAAGGATTTCAACCTACAGCAAACCTTGGAGTGCGGACAATGCTTTCGTTGGGACATGGTAAAGGAGAACAGCTACAACGGTGTTGTTTTAAACAAGGCTGTTAATGCTACACTGAATAACGGAGCATTAACTATTACAGGCTGCTGCCATAGCCATAAGGATTTTTGGCTGGACTACTTTGACCTAAAGGCAGACTATGGCAAAATACGCCATGATTTAAGCTTAATACACCCCACATTAAAGGAAGCCGCTACCTATGCCCCTGGTATCAGAATACTTAACCAAGACAAATGGGAGGCGTTATGCTCCTTTATAATTTCTCAAAACAACAACATACCCCGCATAAAAGGCATTATCAGCCGATTATGTGGTGAATTTGGCAACAAAATAAGCGACAACGCATATACCTTTCCTACACCACAGGAATTAAAAAATGTAACTATAGATGACCTACAGCCCTTACGCAGTGGTTTTAGAGCTAAATACATTGTAGACGCTGTTGAAAAGGTTAACAGCGGTGAGGTATGCTTAGACCGCATAACGACCTTACCCTTGCCCGAGGCTAGGGAACAGCTTATAAAAATCAAGGGTGTTGGCGTAAAGGTGGCTGATTGTACGCTTCTGTATGGTATGCACAGACTGGAATGCTTTCCCATAGATGTATGGATGCGTCGAGCAATGGAGGTGCTGTTTCCAAATGTAGCCCCAGAGGACTTTGGACAGTACGCAGGTATTGCACAGCAATATATTTTTCATTACAGCAGAATGAACCCCACCCTATTTGAGGAAAAATAATAATAAATTGGAGGCAGTAAATATGTATGACATTATAATAGTAGGCAGCGGTACAGCTGGTATGACCGCCGCTATATACTCGGCAAGGGCAAACAGGAAGGTTTTGGTTATTGAACAGCTAATATGCGGTGGACAAATAGTCAACGCTGAAAAGGTAGAAAACTACCCTGGTATTAAAAGCATATCTGGCGCTGACTACTCCATGACTCTGTTTGAACAAGCCACTGAACTGGGTGCAGAATTTATCTTTGCAGCGGTAACAGCTGTTACAAAGGATAATAAGGGCTTTACAGTAACAGCTGACAACAACACCTATGACAGTCACGCTCTCATAATAGCAACAGGTGCTAAAAACAGACCATTAGGTATTAACGGGGAAGAACGCTACATCGGCAAGGGCATTTCCTACTGTGCAACCTGTGACGGTGCATTTTACAAGGACAAAACCACCGCTATTGTAGGTGGTGGCAACACCGCAATAGACGATGCATTATACCTTGGCACCATGTGTAAAAAGGTGTACGTTATACACCGCAGAGATGCCTTTCGTGGCGAAGCCATAAAGGTATCTGCAATGAAAGAAAAGGAAAATATAGAGCTGGTTACGGACAGCATAGTTACAGGTCTGTTAGGTGACGACAAAATAACAGGTGTTACCGTAAAAAGCAAGCTTACAAACAAAGAAACAGCTCTTAATATTGATGGATTGTTTGTTGCTATTGGACAAATGCCTGACAATATGATTTTTAACAAGCTGGTTAACCTAGATGACAAGGGCTATATAGTGGCAAATGAGGACTGCAAAACAAAAACTGAGGGGCTGTTTACAGCTGGTGACTGCCGTACAAAAGCAGTCAGACAGCTAAGCACCGCCGCTGGCGATGGCACCGTAGCCGCTGTAACAGCGTTAGAATATATAACAGGTTTAGGGTATTAATGAAAATAAAATAGCTTGCATTTAGTTATTTTATATGCCAATAATGCATATTTCGTTATTTTCTTTAGTAATATATACAAACTTTCGACATTTTAGGCTATAATTCTTATGTAGAATTATAGCCTATTAGCGTTTGTGATACAATATCAACATTCTATACTAACGTATAACAAATATAATTATTTCACTTGGTTTGGTACTTATGTTAGCTATGTCCAGCGTTGGTGTATGCTCTGCAGCTGCTGCATCTCGCACCTATAACGGTGTTACAGCGGACTATCTTCTGTCTAGTGGAACTGGTACTAAAATGCTTATATATGGTGGTAGCGGTTGGAGATATGGTGCCATGGCATTTAGCAGTAACTACACAACAGACAGAAACTATTGGTCAAACAAGAAAAAAACATCTGGTAGCACAATCTCTTTACAAGAGAATGGTATCGGAAATAAAGTTCTTTGTGCTGGTATTGGTACAAATCTTAACAGCAACTGTTTTCTATTTAAATACAGTTAAGCACAGTAGTTAATCCAAAAGCATTAATAGAGTCAGTAGGTACACACCGCTGACTCTTATTTTTGTTTAATTAATACTATACTAAGCTTTAATAGAACAGCAGACAAGCTATGTTAACGTTTCATCTGTTGTTATATTAGAGATTATTATTTAAAGGAGTTTTTGACTTGAAAAAGACGATATATATATGCTTTGCAATGCTGGTAGCTGTAATATCTGTAATTAATTTTATTAATTTTTCTATCGAAACAAACGAGGCTATGTATAGGGATTTACAACAGGTTACCATTACTAAGCCTGATTATGTAAGCAATAAGGAATTTATTAATGAGCTGAAGACTGTTACAGCTGATAACAATACAGATATTATGACAAAAAAATATGACCTAAAAAGCAACACCCTAAGCTATTACAAAACCAACAACAGCAATGACTTTTTAGACATATCCGTGGAGGGCAACAGCCTTCTGCTGGAGGATAAGGATTGTATTTCTACAGCTAGGGAGGTTAAGGGGTATAACGTTATCCACCTATATATGACCACACAGGCGGGTGACACCTCCATATACAGCCTTGATGAGGTTGAAGACTTTGATCTGTCAAGTGGCGAATATTACCTGCAGCCTGACAAATGCGATATAATATCAGATATATTAGCTAATAAGAACTATAAGGTAGAGCCTTTTGAGCTGCCATTTATAACCACCGTTCGTCCTATTTTCAGCTATGCCTTATGTCCCATGCTATTAACCTTTGTCGCCATATTGTTTTACTTTTCCTCTAAAAGCAAGGAGGATATGTTAAAAAAGCTAGACGGGTACTCTAACCTAGATATTATAAAGGCGGGGGTTTTACCTATTCTGAAAAACCTTATTTTAATTTTCCTAGGTATACAGGCTGTCAATCTAATTGTATTTCAAATACAAAACCCAGGTATGCTGTTACGCTACATATCATTTACAATAACCTCTGGGCTTGCATACTATCTTGGTGCTATATTGTGTGTTTTAGTATTATCCTCTGACTTTGTATTCATCCATAACAGCACCGCCTATATTAAGGGTAAAGACAAAAAAAGATTTATCTTAATAATAAATATAGTTGTTAAGGTATGCTCTGTAATTTTTCTGTCTGCCTCAATGATTATTCCATTACTCTTTTTGCCCAGTGCTATTGGTACCTATTGTAATGCCAAGGCTGTGTCTGAAGCTCTGTCGCCCTATGTTTCCCCACGTTTGTACGGTTCAGAATCAGATGTTTCCTCTGAAAAAGCCAATGACAGATATAAACAGTTTTATTACAGTACGGTGG
Organism: Ruminococcaceae bacterium UBA3903; assembly: GCA_002391625.1. Taxonomy (GTDB): domain Bacteria; phylum Bacillota; class Clostridia; order Oscillospirales; family Acutalibacteraceae; genus UBA3903. The sequence continues at coordinate 63,270 of DGFJ01000031.1, forward strand.
ACGCGTTCCACGGTGTTTTTATTGACACCACTGGCTATGTGCCAACTGAATTAGGTACGCCTGTCCCAGAATATATACCAATGGACGACACCAGACGTAACTTTTCAGATGAGCTGTTAAACTACATAAGCTTTAATAACATTATTATTAATAAAAATTATTTGGATTTAAACCCCATCTTAAAACCCAACGGTGAGCCTATTACTGCTGCGGATTTTGACTCTGAAAAATTAAATATCTTACTTTCAGATAAGGAAACACACACAGACGAAATTGTTCGATATGAGAAATATATGACGCCGTTAGCGCTAAAATCCATTAACAAAAACACAACAGATATAGATGTTAACGTTATTTATTATAAGGCTGACCAGCTGATTAACCTGTACCAGCCGTCCTTAAACAACGATTTGGACGCCAGCAGATATGCGGTTAACCCAATAATAAAAATATTTTACGACGATATGGATTTAGAATATTTTAGCTTTAGCATTTCCAATAACTACTATTTGTTGGAAACAAAAACAGATGACCCTTATAACGAGCTGCTGCCCGTAATAACGGAATGTGGACTTGACAACACAATACAGGAGGTGGCATACGCTTCAGAAAATTATGACATAGTTATTAAGGATAAAATGCTTCAGATTATTTACTTTCTTATACAGGCACTGTTATATGGGCTGTTGTTTCTGCTGGTTACCGTATCGTATATTAAGATATATTTACATAACAACCGTGATATTATAGCAGCTAAAAAGCTGGCAGGGCAATCCTTCTTTTCTGTATATAAAATGTATTTTTATTTGATGTTAGGTATGTTTATAATTACCGAAATTGCCTTGCTCCTCATATATACCTTTTTTAACGGCAGCAGCCACCTAGAGCTGCATATAGGTATCCCCATTGCTATATATCTGCTGGAGCTGATATTATTTAGGATTATGGTTTGTAAATACACCCGTAAAAGTATATTAGAAATATTGAAAGGAAATTAAACAAATGAGTATAGTAACATTATCAAATATAAATAAAAGCTTTGGTGACCACGTTATATTTAAAAACTTTAACCTTGAAATTAAGGAAAATGACTTTGTATCTATAATGGGAAACAGCGGTACAGGTAAAACCACCCTTCTTAATATTATCGGCTTGTTAGAAAAACCAGACTCTGGTACTGTAGAAATAGCAGGAATAAAAAACGCAACCTTTGACGGTGCAAAGGGTTTACAGCTAAGACGCAATACTATTTCATATTTATTTCAAAATTATGGTTTAGTAGACTCTGAAACCGTAAATTATAACTTGAAAATAGCTACCAAGTTTCTAAAATACAGCAAGGCTGAGGAACGAAGCAAAATTGAGGACACGTTACAAACAGTAGGACTTGGGGGCTTTATTAATAAAAAGGTTTACCAATTAAGCGGTGGTGAGCAGCAGCGTGTTGCCATTGCAAAATTATTATTAAAGCCGTCCAAGCTGCTGCTGGCAGATGAACCCACCGGCAGCTTAGACGCTACTAACAGGGACGCTATATTGGATATGCTAAAGCTGTTAAATAATCAGGGCAAAACCATTATAGTAGTTACACACGATTCAGTGGTTAACAGCTGTGCAAAGACACATATTAAGCTGTAAACTAAATTTATTGCCTTTTATGTTTTCTAAAGTTCACTGTTTATTAACCTATTAGCCTGTGTTGTACTATATAATAGTTATTGGAAAATTAGCGACTTCACAATAGGGGTATACCCGTTAATTACAACACATTAAAGAGAGGTTAAGCAATGTCAAACTTTCGACAAAAATTTATGGAGTTTATGTATGGCAGATATGGCAACGACAAGCTGAATATAGCCTTGTTTGTCCTGTGGCTTATATTGTCCTTTGTTAATATATTTGTGCATAATATTTTCTTTTGGATGTTTACCTATGTGCCTGTGGCACTGGGTATTTACCGTTTCCTATCAAAGAACAGCTATAAGCGTAGTCAGGAAAACCAAAAATTCATGGTGTTGTTTTCAAAATTTTTATCGTGGCTGCCAAGGGCAAGGGCTTGGTGTTCACTACAGCTGCGCAAATGCAAGGATTTCAAAACTCACCGCTATCTAAAATGCCCATACTGTAAGGCAACCGTGCGTGTACCTAACAAAAAGGGTAAGCACACCATATGCTGTCCTAAGTGTCGTGAGGATTTTCATAAAAATATTTTGTTTTGATTATAAACGCTCTGCCATGGTGCAGAGCGTTTATTGTTTTATTATATTACCAAAACAAGGCAGCAATAGGTACTAAATTGTTTTCGGTATGTACCACAGCTTATGCTGTATTGACAGCTACAACGCAAAAAACTATAATGTATTATACAGAACATAAGTAATCTGTATCTGTGAAAGGATGTAAAATAAATGAAAAGTGAAAGTATTATTAACGGTACACAAAACGCACCGCACCGTGCCTTGTTTAATGCACTGGGCTTTACAACCGAGGAAATGAAAAAACCCTTAATAGGTATTGTCAGCTCATATAACGAGATTGTTCCAGGTCATATGAACATTGACAAGCTGGTGGAGGCTGTTAAGCTAGGTGTAGCCATGGCAGGTGGTACTCCTGTCGTATTCCCAGCTATTGCTGTATGTGATGGTATAGCCATGGGACATCAAGGTATGAAATACTCCCTAGTAACCCGTGACCTTATCGCTGATTCAACAGAATGTATGACCATGGCACATGGCTTTGACGGCTTGGTTATGATTCCAAACTGTGATAAAAACGTTCCCGGCTTATTAATGGCAGCAGCCAGAATGAACATTCCAGCTATTTTTGTCAGCGGTGGTCCAATGCTGGCCGGTACTGTAAAGGGCTGTAAGGTAAGCTTTTCTGCCGCTTCTGAGGCCGTAGGTGCATATGCCGCTGGCAAAATATCTGAGGATGAGCTTACGGAATATGAGGAAAAGACCTGTCCTACCTGTGGCTCATGCTCTGGTATGTACACAGCTAACTCTATGAACTGTTTAACAGAGGTTTTAGGTATGGGACTAAAGGGCAACGGCACAATCCCTGCTGTTTACTCTGAAAGAATACGTCTGGCTAAACACGCCGGTATGCAAATCATGGAGCTTGTTAATAAAAACATTTGTCCTAGGGATATTATGACAAAGGAAGCCTTTGAAAACGCTTTAACAATGGATATGGCACTAGGCTGCAGCACAAACAGTATGTTGCATTTACCAGCTATCGCTCATGAAGCTGGTGTTAACATTAATCTAGACATTGCCAACCAGCTAAGCGACAAAACACCTAACCTATGCCACCTAGCACCAGCTGGCCCTGACCATATGGAGGACCTGAACGAAGCCGGCGGTATATACGCTGTTATGAATGAAATTAATAAGCTTGGTTTGTTACATACTGACATTATGACCTGTACTGGTAAAACAGTAGGTGAAAACATAAAGGGCTGTGCAAACAAAAATACAAATGTTATCAGACCTGTGGAAAATCCATATAGTAAAACAGGTGGCATTGCCGTACTACGTGGCAACCTAGCCCCAGACTCCTGCGTTGTTAAGCGTAGTGCCGTTGCACCTGAAATGCTTATACACGAAGGTCCAGCACGAGTATTTGACAGCGAGGAGGATGCCATGAACGCTATTAATAACAACAAAATAGTAGCTGGCGATGTGGTAATTATACGCTATGAGGGTCCAAAGGGCGGTCCTGGCATGAGAGAAATGCTTAACCCTACCTCCGCTATAATGGGCAGAGGCTTAGGCAGCACAGTAGCCCTAATTACTGACGGACGTTTTTCCGGTGCTACACGAGGAGCTGCCATTGGTCATGTATCCCCAGAGGCTGCCGTAGGAGGTAACATCGCACTAATAAAAGAAGGCGACATAATCTCCATAGATATTATGGCTAACAAAATCAATATAAAGGTTTCTGACACAGAGCTAGAGACTCGCAGAAAAGAATGGACACCAAAGCAGCCTCGTATTACTACTGGTTATCTGGCTCGTTATGCAGCTATGGTAACATCAGGAAATACAGGTGCTATACTGGATGTTAAGTGATTTTTTAAGCTTAAAAAGCATATTAAAAAAAGGTGATTTTTTAGTCGGGACAATGTAATGTTGTCCCGATAGCTTTAAGGCTTTACCAAGGAGAGGGTTAACAATGTCAATGATTTTTGATGCTCATGCTCATTATGATGACAAGGCATTTGACCAAGACCGTGACAGCGTTTTACAAGCCATGCCGTCAAATGGTGTTGGTAAAATAGTTAACGCAGCCGTGGATATTGAAACATCTAAAATAGGTATAAAATATAGTGAGGCATATGGTTATATATATACTACAGCTGGTGTACACCCAGAATGTGCGGCTGCTGTACAGGCGGATTACATTGACCAGCTTGAAAAGCTGTTACAGCACCCAAGGGCTGTTGCTATAGGAGAAATCGGGCTTGACTACTACTGGAAAGAGGTTCCTCGTGATATGCAAAAAGTAGTTTTTGAAAAACAGCTACAGCTGTCAAAGGATTTAAACCTGCCCGTTGTAATACATGACCGTGAGGCTCATGGGGACACAATGGACCTGCTGCGAAAATACAAGCCAGCCGGTTTGGTACACTGCTTTTCCGGCAGTGTAGAAATGTGCCGTGAGGTGGTAAAGCTAGGTCTGTCAATTAGCTTAGGCGGTGTAGTAACCTTTAAAAACGCACGTCACAGCGTAGAGGTAGCACAGGATATACCACTAGATAAGCTACTGTTAGAAACTGACGCACCATACCTTTCACCTGTACCATTTCGTGGTAAACGTTGTGACTCCACCATGATACGCTATACAGCACAAAAAATAGCGGAGGTTAGGGGCATGGACGTTGACCAGCTGATAGGTATATGCTACGATAATGCCTGCCGTTTATATGGAATATAGCTATACACAGCCACATAGGAATTATTTTTCCTTTGTGGCTGTATTTTATATATTTTAACACAAATTTTAAGGATTATAGCTTAGTGATTTTTATTCATTAGGACAGCTTGTGGGCTGTTCAGCTTTTAGAAATTTTATGGTGCAGTGCTTATTATTACTAAGGGCAGGTTTTTATATTTTTTTACTGATAATTATAGCATCCCATAACTCTACAAAATACTTTTAAATGCGTCAAAGATAATGAACACAAATTTCATATTTTTCTATTATAACACATGGGCTGTTTTCAGTTATGCACTTTGTACAAAAAAACTCATTTTACACGTCTGATAACTATTGCAAAATCTTCCTAAAGCATATATAATATTTATTAAGATTGACCGTATAATAGTGTTTTTAGGAGGTTTTAAAATGAACGAGCCTTTAAGATATTTATATAACGAAAGCTACTTGGAAAAGGTTGTCAACAGCTGTAATGATTTTCCAGGCGGTTTGCTTGGTCCTCACATTACCCAACGTGGTTTAGTTATATCCGTATTTAACCCTCAGGCTAGACATATACAGATTATTGATAGGAACAACGGACGTGTATTTGATTGCAGTCCAGTTACGGATAACGGTTTATATGGTGCTTTAATAGGCAGCAACACTACCATTGACTATTTTCTTAGAATTTTCCCATACTATGGTGAGCCATATGACACAGAGGATATATATAACTTCCCTGTGCAGACAACAACACAAACTGGATATCTATTTGGCAATGGTGTAAACTACAACATTTATGAATGGCTGGGTGCACATTTAAAAACCATAAAGGGTATCAGCGGTGTTCTGTTTACCGTTTGGGCACCAAACGCACAGCGTGTAAGCATTGTAGGCAACTTTAACAACTGGGACGGACGTATGCACCAGATGAACAGAGTACACGACGTGGGCATTTTTGAACTTTTCGTTCCATATATGGAAGCTGGTGAAATATATAAATACGAAATAAAAACACCCGAAGGTCTGCCAATCTTAAAAACAGACCCATTTGGCAACTATCAGCAATTAAGACCAGACACAGCCTCTATTGTAGCTGATTTAAGCAGCTACTCTTGGGGTGACAATAGCTGGATAGAAAAAAGAAGCACCGACAACACCTTTGAAAAGCCTATGGCTATTTATGAAATGCACCCTGGTTCATGGCGAAAAGCTGGAGTAAATAAAGATGAGTTTATGAACTACAGGGACATAGCCCCTGTGCTTGCTGACTATATAAAGGAAATGGGATATACTCATATAGAGCTAATGGGTATCGCCGAGCATCCCTTTGACGGCTCGTGGGGTTATCAGGTAACGGGGTACTATGCCCCTACCTCACGCTATGGCACACCAGAGGATTTTATGTACTTTGTGGACTATATGCACCGTAATGGCATTTATGTACTGTTGGACTGGGTACCTGCACATTTTCCAAAGGACGCCCACGGTTTAGGCAGATTTGACGGAACGTGCTTGTTTGAACACCCTGATCCCCGCCGTGGTGAACATCCGCAATGGGGAACATATATCTTTAACTATGGCAAAAGCGAGGTTAAAAACTTTTTGATAAGTAATGCCCTGTTTTGGGTAGAAAAATTTCACATTGATGGTCTGCGTGTAGATGCGGTTGCATCTATGCTGTATTTGGATTACGGCAGAGAAAACGGTAACTGGTTACCTAATATAAACGGCGGAAACGAAAACCTAGAGGCTATGGAGTTTTTAAAGCACTTAAACTCTATTATGGATAAAAGAAATCCAGGTGCTTTGGTAATAGCAGAGGAAAGCACCGCTTGGGCTAATATTACTAAGCCCCCAACGGAAAACGGTCTTGGCTTCACCTACAAATGGAACATGGGTTGGATGAATGACTTTTTGTCCTATGTTTCTACTGACCCACTGTACAAAAAGTTCCAGCACGACCAGCTCACCTTTAGTATGGTTTATGCTTATTCTGAAAAGTTTATACTTGTACTGTCACATGACGAGGTCGTTTATGGCAAATGCTCTATGCTTAACAAAATGCCTGGAGATATGCCACAAAAATACAGTAACCTACGCACCACCTATGGATTTATGTTTGCACACCCCGGTAAAAAGCTAATGTTCATGGGACAGGATTACGGTCAAAACGATGAATGGAAGGATACCATGGAGCTTGACTGGTTTCTGTTGGACGAAGAACCACACAAGCAAATGCAACAATATGTTAAAGACCTGCTGCATTTATACAAAAATGAGCCTGCCTTTTACCAGCAGGACTATAACGAAGATGGCTTTGAGTGGATAAGCAAGGATGACCGTGAAAACAGTCAGGTAAGCTTTGTTCGTAAAACATCTAGCGGTAAGGGCAACCTACTGTTCATCTGCAATTTTACACCTGTGGAAAGACTGCACTTTCCTGTTGGTGTGCCATGCAGTGGCGTGTACACTAATATTTTCACCAGTGACAATGAAAAATACGGCGGCACAGGCTTGTGCAAAAGTCAAACGCTTACAGCACAAAAGATAGAACACGACAGCCGTGATTACTCTATACAGTACGATATGCCACCATTGAGCATAACTGTTTTTAAGTACGACTATGTAGATGACAAAAAGATAGAGGCCGAACGCAAGCTGGCAGAAGAAAAGCGTATAGAGCAGGAAAAGAAATTGGCAGAAAAGAAGATGCTTGAGGAACAACGGGAGCAAGAAAAGGTAGAACGTTTAGCACAGCTAAGACAGCGTGAGGAGGAACGAAAACAAGCCGAGCAGACTCGTGTAGACGAGGAACGTAAGCAAACCGAAAAGGCAGTAGAGGAAAAGAAAAAGCTTCAGCGAAAAGCCACTAAAAGGGTGGACACAAAGCCTGCCACTAAGGCTACCTCCAAGGCAACAGCTGAAAAGCCTGCCACTAAAACCACAGCCAAGGCAACGGCTGAAAAGCCTGCTACTAAAACCACAGCCAAGGCAACGGCTGAAAAGCCTGCTACTAAAACCGCCGCCAAGGCAACAGCTGAAAAGCCTGCCACTAAAACCACAGCCAAGACAACAGCTGAAAAGCCTGCCACTAAAACCACAGCCAAGACAACAGCTGAAAAGCCTGCCACTAAGACTACAACCAAGGCAACGGCTGAAAAGTCTGTCACTAAAACCACAGCCAAGGCAACAGCTGAAAAGTCTGCTGCTAAAACCACCGCCAAGGCAACGGCTGAAAAGCCTGCCACTAAAACCACAGCCAAG
>DGFJ01000021.1:0-6756 GCA_002391625.1 Ruminococcaceae bacterium UBA3903
ACGTCGCTGAAAGACACCAGCTTCTGGCGACAATGTGGGAGCATAGCTCAGCTGGGAGAGCATCTGCCTTACAAGCAGAGGGTCACAGGTTCGAGCCCTGTTGTTCCCACCATATTTGGCCTGGTAGTTCAGTTGGTTAGAACGCTAGCCTGTCACGCTAGAGGTCGTCGGTTCGAACCCGATCCAGGTCGCCAAATTTTGCCTTTGTAGCTCAGTCGGTAGAGCAGAGGACTGAAAATCCTCGTGTCGATGGTTCGATTCCGTCCGAAGGCACCATAAAACTGCGGATGTAGCTCATCTGGTAGAGCGCCACCTTGCCAAGGTGGAGGTAGCGAGTTCGAGCCTCGTCATCCGCTCCAATCGGCACTCTTATTTTGAGTGCCATTTTTGTACGGCGACATAGCCAAGCGGTAAGGCATGGGTCTGCAAAACCCTGATTCCCCAGTTCAAATCTGGGTGTCGCCTCCAAATAAAAGCGATAAAGTTCCGATAGGAGCTTTATCGCTTTTTCTATGTCTTGATATTTCCATGACCTTATTATTTTATAATAATATTTATACTATTAAATAAATTAATTAAAATGGTCATTAACGCTGTATGCACAACGGCACTGTGGCAGGACGGCGGTCAGTCTACGCCACCAACATTTAGTATAGAGATGATTTTTTATGCTTGACAAATTGGTAGGATTTTAATATACTGTGTTTAACAGCTATGAACAGAAAAAGTAACTATGAACAAACGGCACAGAGAAGCTGCGTGTGGTGAGAGCAGCAGCGTTATTCTGGTGAAAATACATCTGGGAGCTGCCATGCTGAACATAATAATTAGGTGTGGTCGGGTTCACCCGTTACAGTGATAGGGTATTACATTGTACCCGTAAGGCTGTTGCTGTGAGGCAACAGTAAATTGAGGTGGTACCACGGATTGCTTTTACAAATTTCCGTCCTCTGTAAAGCCATTGTTGGCTAAACAGGGGACTTTTTTTGTCCCCGAAAACAACTATTATATTTTAGGAGGATTATTTAAAATGGGCGTTTATGATGAACTAAAAGCCAGAGGCTTAGTAGCACAGGTTACTAATGAGGAGCAGGTAAAAGACCTGTTAAACAACGGTAAAACACATTTTTATATCGGCTTTGACCCTACGGCAGACAGCCTGCACGTTGGTCACTTTGTACAGGTTATGGTTATGGCTCATATGCAAAAGGCTGGTCATACACCGATTGCCTTATTTGGCGGCGGTACAGGTATGATAGGTGACCCATCAGGTAAAAGCGATATGAGAAAAATGCTTACCTGTGAGGATATTGACCACAATATTTCATGCTTTCAAAAGCAGATGTCACGTTTGGTAGATTTTTCAGACGGTAAGGCAATAATGGTAAATAATGCAGATTGGTTAACAGACCTAAACTATATTAATTTTATCAGGGAAATAGGGGTGCATTTCACCGTTGCAAAAATGCTGAGTGCTGAATGCTACAAGCAACGTATGGAACGTGGTGGGTTGACATTTTTTGAACTGAATTATATGTTAATGCAAAGCTACGACTTCTTTGTGCTGAATCAAAAATACGGTTGTCAGCTGGAATTGGGTGGTGACGACCAGTGGAGTAATATTATTGGCGGTGTAGAACTAATAAGAAAAATTGCCGCTAAAAATAGTGAGAAAACCGGTGAGCCTATTCCAAAAACTGCTGAGTCCTTTGGTATGACATTTACTTTGCTGACTACCAGCGAGGGCAAAAAAATGGGTAAAACTGAAAATGGTGCTGTGTGGCTAGACCCTGAAAAAACCAGCCCATATGAATTTTACCAGTACTGGAGAAATGTGGCGGATGCAGATGTTATCCGCTGCTTGAAAATTCTTACCTTCCTGCCATTATCAGAGATAGATGAGCTGGCTAAGCTGGAGGGCAGTCAGCTGAATAAAGCTAAGGAAATTTTAGCTTTTGAGGTTACAAAGCTTATCCACGGTGGGGAAGAGGCTGTGAAAGCACAACAGGGTGCAAAAGCCTTATTTGGTGGCAATGCAGACACAAACAATATGCCATCTACACAGTTAAATGATGATGATATGACTGACGGTGCTATGGGTATACTTGACCTGTTAATAAAAACAGGGTTAGCGGCATCTAAAAGTGAAGCCAGACGCTTGGTTACACAGGGTGGTATTTCTATTGACGATGAAAAGGTTACAGATGCAAACGCACAAATAGCAGTACAAGCTTTTGAAAAGGGCTATGTTATCATTAAAAGAGGAAAAAAAGTATTCCATAAAGCTATGATGTAATCTGAATTTTTATGTAAACAGCGTAGGGGCTGTATATAGTAAGCCCTTATGCTGTTTTTTTGCTAGGAAAAAATACAATTTTTCAGCGGAGGCGTCATGAATATATTAAAACCTAAAATACCTGACCAGTTAACCGCTGTAGATGATCTGCAATCATACAGCGAAGACTATAGACGGGATGAGGCAGCGGTAAAGAGTATTTCGGTTACCAATAATTGCATACAGTATGGCAATATGTACAAGCTGGATGTTAGAGGTGCAGTGTTCAAAAACTGCGTCTTTATTGATTGCGATTTTGAAAAGGCTAGCTTTCAGGATGTGATTTTTCATGGGTGCGATTTTTCTAACAGTAACCTGAGAGAGTCGTATTTTAATAAGTGCAGTTTTTCGTCATGTAAATGCCTTGGTACAGATTTTAGCGAGGTGATATTAAAGCAAATAGAAATACAAAACAGTAATTATCAGTATTAGGATTTTGTAAAGTCAAGGCTTGATAGCGTATACCTAAGAAGCTGTAATTTTTCAGGTGTGACTATGTCACAAATGATTATAAAAAAATTTGTGGCGGAGGAATGTAAATTTATAGGAGGGAACTTTTTTCATACGTCGCTTAAGGGTGTGGACTTTTCCACCTGTGAAATAGATGGATTGGTGGTATCTGACAGTATGACAGAGCTGCGTGGCTGTGTTATTAACCAGTTTCAAGCACCACAAATAGCTCAAATGTGTGGATTAGTAGTAAAGTAATTCGTCTTATGGTGCTTAGTACCAAAAAAGTTGAATTTATTAAAGATTTGGTGTATAATGTTCTCATTACTTTTGCACAGAAAGATATTATATATAATGTAGGTTAGCCTAATTTTGGCGGGTTTTTTATGTATAATTACAATAACGCACAGTTTTTGTACCTTATCTGTATATTGTGAGGAGAAGTAAATCTATTATGGTTACTAAAAAAAGACATACAGGCGGCAGATTTCATATTAGAAATAAATATCCAGTAATGGTTGCGGTAACATTTCTTGTTTATATATTTGCTTTTGTTTTTATGGTGTCTTTCGCCGTTATGGCGGGACCATCAATAACAGCACAGGGCAATACGGTGGCTACTGTACCAAATGTTACAGGAACGCAAGCCCAGATAAGCTATACAACAACCAGTATTGAAAACAGCTATGTGAATCTTGGTCCATTGATTCTTGTTAATAACGACAACAGCTGTGAAATAGATGGTGTTAACCTAACCCCCTTGTACGAAAATTCTAACGGCACATATATGGTTGCTGATTATGATGTTTCTATAAATAGTGCAGTTCTTCAGTATGTTAATAATCTCTTTGGCGATTTTCATCAGCTAGTAGGTGACAACGATATATTTGTTAACAGTGCTTATCGCAGTAAAGAAATACAGGAGAGCATATATAATACAGAAATGCAGAGCCGTGCAGACGGTGAAATGGCTAATACAGGTGAGGAATTTGTAGCAAAGCCAGGTTATAGCGAGCATCAAGCGGGCTATTCCTTCGACCTGTCACTAATGGATGATGACGGCGTTATCACACAATATGCAGGCGAGGATAAGTATAGCTGGATAAACCAGAATTGTTCTAAATATGGCTTTGTTGTCAGGTACCCTGAAACCAAGGCACAGGTAACAGGCTATGGCTTTGAGCCGTGGCATTTTAGATATGTAGGTGAGCCACACGCTGTTTATATGACACAGAACGACCTATGCTTAGAAGAATATATAACCTTGATAAAAACACATACGGTTGATATGCCATTGTATATTACAGACTTATCCCTAAATAAATGGGTAGTTTATTATGCTCCTGCCGAAAGTGGCAATACTACTAGAATTTCCATTCCAAGTGATAGGGAATATCAAATTTCTGGTAATAACGTAGATGGCTTTATTGTAACCTTTAAAATATGATAATTGCAGAGGGGGCAGCCTTTAGGGCTGCTCCGTTTTTTGATAATACACAATTATGGCACCACCATTAATAAAAACGATGATGCCATAAAATATTCCTATGAGGTGGGTGCTGACAGCTTACCATTATTTGGTATGTATAGGGATTTTACCCTTGTATAAGCTCCACCTTTTTAATTTTAAAAACCTTCCTCAGAACAAAGCCCCAAACCTTTGGTTTGTCAATAACGACTACTTTCATATACGTATCCTCCTTAGCATTTACAAATAGCTAGAGCCAAAATGATAATTACCACAGCGGCTATTACTAAAACAAATCTGTCAGGAAACAGACAGCCACACAGTAAACCGATGCCAAAAGCCAATAGACCGCCCTTTTGATTTCCGTAACACCTCATTAAAATCACCACCAACAGGTAATAGATATAGGCCGTAACCTTACCTCTCTACATAATACGTTGGCATTAATATTGTGTTACAATTAAATGCTTTTTTTGGAAATTTTTAATAAATCCACAGTGTCAACATTGCCGTTAAGATTACAGTCTGCCGCCTCTAAAAAATACGGTGATAAAGAACTCTTGCCAAGAAGATAAGCTGACAGAGCCTTGGTATCACGAGAATTTACGTTTCCCTCGCCGGTTAAGTCACCTGTTACTATAATGGTGTATTTTGCAATTATGCTTCCGTTTTTTATAAACGAAGCGGTAGCACCTGTGCCTAGATTACCACTTGTTACAACAGTATTCTCATAATTTGTAAAGGCTACACTAAGAGAAGAATATTTTAATTTAGACTTAAACTGTGCGATGGTTGTACCGCTCTTTACATTTTTTATCATAAAGCTGTCATTATCAATATAGTAAACATCAGATGTAATGCTGTTATTGTTACTGCTACTATTGTTGGCTGAGGAATTGCTGCTTTGGGACGAGCTGGGTGGTGCTGTGGCTGGCTGTGGGTAGGACAAGTCCCCTTTATCAATAGTGGTACAAATACAGCTGTTAACAGAAAATAGTATAATTTTGTTATCAACAGAACACATATAGTCTTGCGGTTCATCTAACGTATATAGCAGAACCTGCTTGCCGTTATATTTGTTATAACCATATATTTTGCCGTTAGCCGTGCGGCAAAAGTAGTTTTTGGCAATACCTACGTTTGTATTTGAGGAGGATATAGAGGTGGTAAAGGTTGGAAAATCGTTTTCTGAGCTAACGGCGGTGCCGTTATAGTCTGCGAATATATCGTCTTGGGTAACGTATATAGGTGACTGAAGCTTTTGTGATAAAAAAGTCGTAAAGGTTGAATCATTACTGCTGCTTGAAAAAATCCTGTCATTTGTAGCAGCAAAAACAGTTTCACCGTTTGTAGAGGTGAAAAGCTGGTTAATAGCCTCTGGCAGAGTTGTGCGGTATATATATGACCCGTTTGAATTATAACAGCTTACTGTGCTGTGATAACGATTATCAAGAAAGTACATATTGCCATTTGAATTAACAGCAAAGCTATATTTACCGGATGTAGAAATGTTGTCTATTTGAAATGAACTAATGCTGTTATCAATAAAATTATACATGGTGATTTCTAAGCAGGGGGTGGAAATATTGCTAATCTGAGATAAAAAGTACACACATGAGTTTATTGACACACAGTCTATGTATTTTTGATTTAAAGACAAATTAATTTTATTACAATCATTATCAGATGTAATCTGGTTAATTACTACAGTTTTCCCCGTAGCACCTATAATGTATGTATTAGAGCTGTTATCAGTTAGCATTTTGTAGCTTTCCATATTTTTAATGTCAGAAAAATCCCAGAATGATTCTGTAGCATATACATGAGAATTGCTATAAAGGGCAATAAATAGTGAGAATATAAAAAGCAATAAAAAAGTATTTGGTACAAATTTATTTATTTTTAACATAAAATCATCTCTTTTTGCGATTATTGTATAGAAGATTATACCACTCGGAAATCAAAAGCTGCAAAATAAGTGATAAATAATCACTTAAAAAGATTTTGAAATTTCTCTTGTAATTTAATGCATAATTTGGTATAATACAGGAGTTGCAAAAATGGTACACGCTTTTATCTATTCGGCACTACAACCTGTCAAAAAGATTTTGAAAAACTTTCAAAATATGCTTGACAAATTACGGGATAATCTGATATAATGTAACCCGTCGCTTAATGGTGATAACCTTTATGCGGATGTAGTTTAGTGGTAGAACTTCAGCCTTCCAAGCTGATCGTGTGGGTTCGATTCCCATCATCCGCTCCACTTATTTTTCCGTAGTTTAGGCAATGATAATATTTGCGCCAATAGCTCAGCTGGATAGAGCAACTGCCTTCTAAGCAGTAGGTCAGGGGTTCGAGTCCCTTTTGGCGCGCCAGTTATGGTGGATATAGCTTAGTTGGTTAAAGCGCCAGTTTGTGGCACTGGAGACCGTCGGTTCGAATCCGATTATCCACCCCATTTGACTCATTAGCTCAGTTGGCAGAGCACTTGACTTTTAAT
>DGFJ01000021.1:6999-26742 GCA_002391625.1 Ruminococcaceae bacterium UBA3903
CGAATCTCCGATGGGTCACCAAATAAATACCGCACAGGATATAACGTCTTGTGCGGTTATTTATCACAACAACAAATTGTGCAATATGACACATATATGATGTGGATGACCAGCTTCATCAAGGCTTATAGCCTACAAATTGCACAATAAAATATATTGGGCTGTCGCCAAGCGGTAAGGCAACGGACTTTGACTCCGTCACCCGTGAGTTCGAATCTCGCCAGCCCAGCCAAAGCACTCTGTAATTATTTTACAGGGTGCATTTTTTGACTCTATAATAAATGGGCTCTATAATAAATGTTGGGGTAAGAAAAAATAGAGCCTACGAACAAATTAAATTATTTCAAAAAAAGTAGAGCATATTTGAAAAAAATCCTTTAAAATAGAAGTGCTAATCAGCTATTGAAAGGATGACAAATATGCTCTTATTTAATTGTATAGAAAGTTGACATAGAGCCTTTTTTATGATGCCGAGTTCAATGCTTACAGCAGAGTCAGTCCCTCACTAAACTCCTGTAAGCTGATTTCCACGGCATCGCACTTGGCTTTTTTCTCTCTGGCTTTTTAACTCCAAGTATAGAAAGCGTCCTGCTTGGTTTTCTCCATCTTCATCCAGACAAAGCGTTTTTTGTATTGCCAGCGATAGAGCTTTTTTATTTTGGTGCGAGTAACGGGACTTTACCCACGGACTAAAAAAATTGCCACAGGCAACTTTTTTGCTCACCGTTGGCGAGCCGTCCTTTTCAAGTCCCTTTTTTTGTTCAAAACAAAAAGTCACCTTTTGGGTGACCTTTTATTTTGGTGCGAGTAACGGGACTTTACCCACGGACTAAAAAAATTGCCACAGGCAACTTTTTTGCTCACAGTTGGCGAGTCGTCCTTTTCAAGTCCCTTTTTTGTTCAAAACAAAAAGTCACCTTTTGGGTGACCTTTTATTTTGGTGCGAGTAACGGGACTTGAACCCGTACGTTAAAAACACACGCCCCTCAAACGTGCCTGTCTGCCAGTTCCAGCACACTCGC
The DNA here is from genome assembly GCA_002391625.1 of Ruminococcaceae bacterium UBA3903. Classification (GTDB taxonomy): domain Bacteria; phylum Bacillota; class Clostridia; order Oscillospirales; family Acutalibacteraceae; genus UBA3903. Next base: position 8,022 of record DGFJ01000021.1, read on the forward strand.
ATATCGTCTAGCATTATAACAAACAGTGCTTTTTTTGTCAAGATTTTCTAACGCTGCTTTGTGCTTTTCTATATTATATTGAAAAAATAAAAATTTCTGCTGATAGTACCTTCCTGCTTTTTTTATTTACGTTGCCTTTTACCAGAATCTATATAAATCAAGCCTTTAAAAGAATGTGTTAGTTTAAATCATCACCTAATGCATAATATATTTTAAATGACAAAAAATAGTTTATTCGTCCTATTGTTTTGTATAAATTTCTTTTAAAACCACGCTCTGTGTGGTATAATAATTGTCAACAATATTTTCCATATACAATTGCACCACAGGTGTAAAGGAAGGATAATCTTATGAATAAAATAGTACAACAAAATATCGCCCCTGCCGTCACCTTTAGCAATATACAGGACGACAGATTTAAAACAGTTAAAATTTCTGCAACTATGTTTTTACCTTTAATAAAGGAAACAGTAGCAGCTAACGCTATACTTCCTATGCTGTTAACTAGATCCTGCAAGGAGTACCCTGACGCTACCAGCTTAAACCGAAAGCTAAACAATTTATACGGTGCAGACATAAGCGGTTACAGCCGAAAAATGGGAGAATCCATTGCGCTGACAGTATCCATTTCTGCCATAGATGACAGATACACCATGAATAACGAAAAATTGTCTGGTGAGCTGGTTCATTTGCTTTGCTCTATGCTGTTTAATCCAAAGGTTGAAAATGGCAGGTTTTGTGACAGTGACTTTGCACAGGAAAAACGTCAGCTAATAGACGCTATAGATGCAGAGTTTAATGAAAAACGTGTTTATGCCGCTAACAGGTGCGGTGAAATTATGTTTGAAAACGAGGCTTTTGGCATACGCCGTTATGGTTCTAAGGAAGCTGTAGAAAGCTTAACAGCTAGCGAAGCCTTTACTGCTTGGGAAAATATGCTTTCTACTGCCCGTGTAGAATTAATGATGATTGGCAGCTGTGACAGCACAGAGGCACTACAGGCTTTTACCAGGGCGTTTTCTAATATTAACAGAATACCCGTCAGTATTTCCACAGTGACAAAGAAAAATGTTGATAAGGTTAAAACCGTAACAGAGGAAATGGATGTAGCACAGTGCAAGCTGTTTATGGGCTTTCGTACAGGTGCTGCCGAGCCTGATGATACTATGGCTATGCGTTTAGCAGTGGCTATATTAGGTGGAACACCAAACTCTAAGCTGTTCTTAAATGTTAGGGAAAAGTACAGTCTTTGCTACTACTGTGGCTCTCGCTATGACCGTATAAAGGGCATTGTAACTGTGGACAGTGGTGTAGAAAAGGAAAATATAGATAAAGCTAAGCAAGAAATATTAAACCAGCTACAGCTTTTGAAAAACGGTGAATTAACCGACTTTGAGATACAGTCCACTAAAATGAGCATTGCCAACAGCTTTAACTCTATGAGCGACACCATCAGCGGTACAGAAGGCTGGTATTTAAGCCAAATGATGGACAGTACACTTCAGTCCCCTGCACAGGCAACAGAAGCTATGAATGCTGTAACAAAGGATGAAATTATTAAAGCCGCACAGACTATTGTTTTGGATACTGTGTACGTTTTAGCTTCTAAGTAATTTGGAAAGGAGAAAATATATGAGCATACAAGAAATAACCAGCCAAAAGGCTGGGGATAAATATTACAAAATTAATCACAAATCCGGCTTAACAATCTACGTATATCCAAAGGCGGGCTACAGCTCCACCTATGCTATTTTTGGCACAAAATACGGCTCAATTAATACTACCTTTAAAGATGAGAAGGGACAGCTCACAACTGTACCAGACGGCATAGCCCATTATTTAGAGCATAAGCTGTTTGAAAGCGAGGACGGGGACGCATTTTTAAAGTACGCTAAAACAGGTGCTTCTGCCAATGCCTACACCTCCTTTGACAAGACCTGTTATCTGTTCTCCTGTACAGAGCGGTTTAAGGAATCTATGGATATACTGTTAGACTTTGTACAGTCCCCATATTTCACAAGGGAAACCGTGGCTAAGGAGCAGGGTATTATTGGTCAGGAAATAAGAATGTATGACGATGCACCATCATGGCGAGTTCTATTTAATCTGCTGGATAAAATGTATCACAATCACCCTGTTAAAATTGACATAGCAGGAACTGTTGAATCTATAGCTGAGATTACACCGGAAAAGCTTTACACCTGCTACAATGGTTTTTACAACCTGCACAATATGGCTCTTTGTGTTGCTGGCAACACCACGGTGGAGGAGGTTCTGTCCATAGCTGACGAAAAGCTAAAGGACTCTCCACAGCAAAGCATGGAGAGCTTTGTAGTTAGTGAGCCTGACCACGTTGTGTCAGATTATGTAGAGCAAAAGTTCGCTGTAGCTGTGCCATTGTTCCAGCTAGGTTTTAAGGAAACCCCTACAAGCCAGCGTATGAGTGTAGAAAAAATAGCTCAAAGTGACATTCTTTTATTTATATTAGCATCTAACTCATCTCCCTTATACAAGGAATTAATGGATAATGAGCTTATAAACGGAACCTTTGAATATGAGCATTTTGAGGGACCCGGCTACAGCAGTGTGTTTTTTGGCGGTGAATCCCGCAACCCTAAGGAAACAGCACAGCATATTAGAAAAGCTGTTGACAGCCTGCGTCAAGGCGGTGTAAGTCAGGCGGATTTTGAAACAGCTAAAAGGGCTATGTACGGTGACGCTATCAGCTCACTAAATAGGGTGGATACTATTGCCAATATGCTTATTGACTTTGATTTTGCAGACAGAGAAATTTTTGCGTATATAGACGCTATTGCTAACACCACTATTGAACAGGTAAATGCTAGACTGTTAGAACAGCTGGACAGCACTAAATCAACCCTATCGGTTATCCTGCCCTTAGAGGATTAGTTTTTAACGATTTGCTTTTTGCACGGAGCATTTATAAGGCAGCCTATTAAGGGCTTAATAGGCTAACAGGCTGCTTTATAAGTAGCAGGATAAAACCTATACAAACTATTACACAATTTTACAAAGGAATGATAAAATGTTTAATGTTTCTTTTCCCGGTTTTGGTTGGGAATTCACTGTATCTCCTGTCGCCTTTTCCATTGGTGGGCTGACAGTACGATGGTATGGACTAATCATCGCCATCGGCTTATGCCTAGCCGTTGCCTACGGATGTAAGGTGGCTAAACGGTTTGATATAACCGCAGACAAGCTGTTAAACTGTGTTATTGTCGGAACAATAACAGGTATTATAGGTGCCAGATTGTACTATGTTTTATTTTCGTGGGATATGTACAAGGACGACCTAATGGGGATTTTTCGTATAAACGAGGGTGGCTTAGCCATATACGGTGGTATTATTGGTGCTTTAATCGGCGGGTTAATAGTTGCTAAAATCACCAAAATGAACATAGCTGGGTTACTGGATGTTGCTGCCTTGGGATTTTTAATTGGTCAAGGTATTGGCAGATGGGGCAACTTTTTTAACCAAGAGGCATATGGCACCGCTACGGATCTGCCTTGGCGGATGGTAAGCGAGGGTACAAACATGGTTGGTGTGCATCCCTGCTTTTTGTACGAATCTATTTGGTGCTTATTAGGCTTTGTCCTGCTGCACTTTTTCAGTAAGAGTAAATTCAGAAAATATTATGGTCAGGTTGGTTTAATATATCTGGTTTGGTACGGCTTTGAAAGAATGTTCGTAGAGGGCTTACGTACCGACAGCCTGTACACACCAATTTTAGGTTTACGGGTATCTCAGGTATTATCATTTGTATTATTTGGGGCTGGTATAATAGCACTAATTATTTTGGCATATAAGAAAAAAAGCAATATAAAGGCAATAGCAGAGGAAAACAAAGCAAAGGAGAAGGTAACAAATGGCTAAGATTATTGACGGTAGGGCAGTGTCTGCCAATGTAAAGGCAGAGGTAGCAAGGGAAGCTCAGGCACTAAAGGCACAGGGTGTAGCACCTGGTTTGGCGGTAGTAATTGTGGGTGATGACCCTGCATCTCGTGTATATGTTAACAACAAAAAGAAAGCCTGTGAGCTGGTAGGCTTTTTGTCAGAGGAATATGCTATGCCTGCTTCAACAACACAGGCTGAACTAATGGAGCTTGTGCATAAGCTAAATCAGGATAAAAAAATTAATGGCATCTTAGTACAGCTGCCATTACCAAAGCATTTAGATGAAAAGGCTGTTATAGAAGCTATTGACCCTGTTAAGGACGTTGACGCCTTTCACGCCTCTAACGTTGGTAAAATCATGATAGGTGATTATCATTTTTTACCATGTACACCTGCCGGTGTAATGGAGCTGTTGAAGTCTGAAAACATAGAAATTAACGGTAAGGAATGTGTTGTAATTGGTAGAAGCAACATTGTAGGTAAGCCAATGGCAATGCTTTTGCTGCATCAAAATGGCACAGTAACCATATGTCACAGCCGAACACAAAACCTTAAAGAAACCTGTAGCCGAGCAGATATATTGGTAGCTGCTGTGGGTATACCAAAATTTGTTAAGGCTGATATGGTAAAGGAAGGTGCAGTAGTTATTGACGTAGGTATGGACAGGGACGAAAACGGAAAGCTGTGCGGTGATGTTGACTTTGCCCAAGTAGAACCAAAGGCGTCATACATAACACCTGTACCAGGGGGAGTAGGTCCTATGACTATAGCTATGCTAATGAAAAACACATTAATGGCGGCTAAAATTCAAAATGGCTTGACATAATAAAACACACAATCTTATTTAGGTTTGAGGATATAAATAATACCTACGCTGGACAAATAAATCAAATACCTCCAACATGATTATATTCACATGATTTTAGGTATGAAAACGGAAAATATGTATATTATGATTCTTATGTCGGTGGAGAAAAATTTACGGGGGAAGAGGTAATTTGGACTGACTGATTATAGAGCGATTATTGAAGAAACTCAAGAATATGTGGATGAATATTAGTTGGAAAATCTTAATTTACGTGGCAGCTATAAGCAGGTAATATTATCATATATAGGAAAAAGCATCCTGACTTAGTTGGGTTGTAGGATAGTATTTATATGCATGGCTAAAATAAGTATTTTGATAAATTATCAAGCGATATAGATAAATATTTTAATATATTAGAAATTAATTATTTAAATTATTTTTATCATGAGAAGTTGGTGTATCAGAAAAAGCAGAAAGCTGAAATATAATCATAATTTGATTTTGAAGCATATACAATACGCCCCCTTGAGTAAAAATCTCTCAAGGGGGCGTATTGACGTTTTATCTTCTCATTGCCTTTATTTGGCGAATGTCGTTGCCCATAAAATCTAGCTTTAAGCTGTCACCAATAATACGAGATACAAAACGTTGGCTATATGTCCTCTCAAGCTGTGATATATCCATATTAGTGTTGATTATGGTGGGCTGACCCTGCATAATTCTAGTATTTAATATATTATATATTGCAGAAGTGGTAAATTGTGTAATGAACTCTGTTCCTAAATCGTCCAGAATCAGTAAATCGCATTCTATGAGTAAATCCTCGGTAGTTTGGTCATCTGACTTAAATCTGGAAAAATGCTCTTTTTCCAACTTTGATACAATGTTTGGGGTTGAACAATATATTACACCAAAGCCTTTATTAATTACAGCTGTTGCAATGGCTAAGCTTAAATGGGTTTTACCAAGTCCGGTGGTACCACGCATTAACAGGCTTTTAGCATCCTTTGAAAAGTTAGCAGCGTATTTTTTGCAAAAATTAAAAACCTGCTCCATACGTTTTCTTGGAGAAATGTATGAGCTGCCAACAGGTTCGTCAGGATAATAATCTAAATTAAAGGTGTCAAAGGTTGACAGGGACAGGGGTGAGGAGGCATTTAATTGATTGTATGCTGTTTCACGCAAAAGCTCCTTGTAGCAATTACAAATTCTGCCATCAATGTAACCGGTATCATTGCATTTTACACAGTGAAATTTTGGTTCTAAATTTTTTTCTGTTACTCCAGCTTTTTTGTAAATTTCTGTAAGCTCCAGCTGTAACCCTTGATTAGAGCTTTTTAATTTTTCAAGCTCTTCTTTTACATCTCCACCCGACACCACTGCTTTTCCTGCCCGTAGGGCAGTTTGTGTAAGCTGATATTCAATATCCTGTGCTTTTGGATATTTGCTGTAAAATATACTTTTTTCTTTTTCGGCATTTCTAAGTGCAGTGTTATGCCTCTCCAGCATTATGTTTTTTGCTTTGGCGTGTATATTTTTACTGTATCCCATTGCCATCAGTCCTCCTTATCAAAAATACTGAAGTTTTCATATGCCTCTAGATCATATGATGATGACTGCCTGTCATGTTGCTGTTTTGTACCCTTTACGCTTGTTTTATTATGCTCTGCTTTGTTTAAATCATCAATAGTAAATATACCGCTGCTATGCCATTTTTTTATTATGCCATCTATATATTTTAGGTTGTACTCGCCCTTTGTGTCCACACATTTTTCATATGCATTTCTAAGCATATCCGTACGATAACCCCACTTGTTTATCCAACGGTCAGAATACTCGATTTGTGTTTTTGAGGGTGAGCCTACATTTTTCACGCCAAAGGTTTTACTTGCTATTGCCCATGCTTCCTTGCTTTTTGTTATTTCCTTAATCTTTTCATCAGCCTTTTCCAAGGTATCTATACCTTCTGATGACCAGTTTATACCCATTTTTTCTATGTAACGCATACCCTTGCCTTCACCTACAGCGTATGTTAATATCATAAGTATAACATCCACTGGCAAACCATCATTGTCGTGGAGCATAAGCAATGTAGCACTATCGCCATGGGACAACGGCCGTCCTAGTATTACCTGTGCCTCCTGCATTAGGCTGGCTAGTGTGGCATCAGCAACTAAACGCTGGGCAACAAAAACGCTATCTGGACGTTCAGGACGTGACAAGGGACGAGTCACAGGCTTTTCCTGTGGTACAGCAGGCATAACATGCTTTGGTTCGGAATGTTCTATTTGCGGTTTAGGTGTTGACGGTGTTTGGACAGCTTGCTCAACCACTGTGTATGAATCCTTCTTTGGCATAAGGGTGTTTTGGTTTTTGCTAAGTAATCCAGCTGTTACCCAAAATTCTATGCTGTCACGAACATCAGCGGGGTGCATGGACAAGGCATTGCCTATGTCATCTACGGTAAAGGCGTTGCTGGTATTTCGTAATATCCATAGAAGAACCTTTAGCTGTGCTGCACCAGCAAGCTTTATATATCTATCTACAACCTCACTGGGAACAGCAAAAACACTGTTCCATACACCTAAGTTTATGTTATAATCATTCATTAAAATCCATTTCCTTTACAGAGTAAAAATATATGCTGTAATTTGAATTATAACATATAAAGTGCGTTTCCACCATATAAAAAAAGAAATTGAAAAAATTCACTGTAGGTGGAATTGCTGGTTTTATATTTGGCGTAATATGAAAATAGGAGAGAGGGGGATTGATATGAGCTATGACAAATGGATAATATTGTATTGGGTGAACCATAATTGTAGCTTTAGGTCGAAAAATACAATTTTTCCCTTGACTAAAATTTTGTAATGGGGTATAATTTAAATGTTGAGTTTATGGCAACACAACAACTAAATCGTTAAAACCAACGGCAAACTTAAGAATGCGGATGTAGCTCATCTGGTAGAGCGCCACCTTGCCAAGGTGGAGGTAGCGAGTTCGAGCCTCGTCATCCGCTCCATATTAGGGATTGTTTCAAATTATGGACAAAGTATAGGACTTTCTTATGTTTACATAAGCTTGTTCATACTGACCATTTTGAAACGTCCCTTTTTTCGTTAGGCTTTTGTACAACGGCGTTAAAACCATGGCGAAATATTTGACATTAGCTTTTTAGATAGTATAGCTTTTTTACAGAAACTATATTTCCGATTAAAAACTGTTGTTGTGGTTATTGATGATGCTTTTCGGATATGACTATTCCACGAAGCAACCAATTAATCTGACGATGTTATTATATGAAACCACTCTATTTGAGGGTAAGGGAACTAAGGGGGACTATTTATGGCAGCGGATTTACATTGCCACACTAAAATTTCAGATGGGTCTACAGGTATTGATGAGATTGTAGAGCTAGCCAAAAATAAGGGCTTATCAACAATAGCTATAACAGACCACGATACCTTTGCGGGTGTTACCAGAGCGCAGGTTCATGGTAAAAAAATAGGAGTAGAGGTAATTCATGGTGCTGAAATTTCCGCTATGGATATGAAGCGTAAAAGGCTGGTGCATATTTTATGTTACAATTGTACCAGTCCTGACAGGCTAGAGGGTACTTTTCAGAAAATAGCTGAAAGCAGAAAAGCTGCCATGAATTTAGCATTATATAAAATAATGCGTATGTATCCTATTACACCGCAGATGGTGGCTAAGCGTGCAGTAGGCAGTGCAACCGTTTTTAAAAGCCATATTATGCAGGCACTAATGGACGCTGGTTATACAGATAAGGTGTATGGCAATTTATATAAGACCTTGTTTGATTGGAAACGTGGCTTGGTTAGAACGAAAATTGAATATCCTGATGTGTATGAAATGCTGGACCTTATCCATGAGGCTGGTGGTGTGGCAGTTATGGCTCACCCTGGTGTGTATGATAGCTTGGATTTGCTACAGGAGTTAGCAAAAGAGGGTAAGCTGGATGGTATAGAATGTTGGTATCCTCGTGCTAAAGAAGGGGAAAGCGAAACGCTGGAAAAGATTGCTAATGCACATAAGCTGATAAAAACCGGTGGTACTGACTTCCACGGCTGTAACTGTGGTAAGGTGCATCCAGTAGGTACTTGTACTACACCTGATGATCAATTGGTTCGCATTAGGGGAAAGAAAAAATAGACTGATACCATTAGGAAATATTTACTTTTGAATAGGCTTGTGATATTTGGAAGAACCAATACATAGTCGTATTTATATTATTATAAGCGGGGGATTTATTATGAAATACAAAACAAGTGGTACATGCTCCAATTTGATTGATATTGAAATGGACGGTACAAAAGTAAAGTCAGTAAAATTTAACGGTGGTTGTAACGGTAATGGCAAAGGAATAGGTGCGTTAATAGAGGGTATGGAGGCACGTGATGTTATAAACCGTTGTAAGGGCATACGATGTGGTATGAAAAGCACATCGTGTCCTGACCAGCTAGCTAAGGCATTGGAAAAATATATAAAAGAACATTAATTAATAATATGTTAACAAAGTGACACGGTTTTCCGTGTCATTTTTATTTTATTAGAAGCTGTGCTTATATTATAAATGTATCAATTGGAAATTTATCAGTATCATTTTTTTAGATAAATTTTTTTAAATTTTATATAATAAAAAAATAATTATAGAAATTCTAAAAAGGAATATAAAATATAAAATCTTCTGATATAATTTGGTTGCAGTATTTTTAAAAATAGATAGATAAATGAAAAAAGTAGTAGTGTCCGTATTATTAGTAGGTATGATGGCATTGTCCTCTGTTGGTACAGCATCTGCTGTTTATAATAATACAAGAATTCACAGAGCAGGTGTGTACACACCAAGGTCTGGTTGGGTATTTTCATCTATGATGAATAGGGGTAGTGTAGCGTACGTAGCACGGTACCAAGCCACCGCAAACAAGAGTGTGTCCTGTGGTGCATATTAATTTTTAAAATTTTAACAAATTATCTTATAATATGGCTGCCTATGATATATATGTAGGTAGCCTATTTATAGTTATTGGGTTATACAAAAAACAATTTACAGGAGAAAAACATTGAAAAAAACCATGTATGCGGCTTTTGCCATTTTCATAATTGTTATTTCATTTTTAGGTGTTTACAACTATTCTTTACGCTGTGATAATTTTTATATGGATGGAATGCAAAAAATAAAAATTGAAAAAAAAGACAACCAAAGCGCTGAGCAATTTGTAGCTGATTTGGAAAATTTATGTAAGGAGCTTGGCTGTGATATTTCATATACTACATACGGAAATATAGATGGAGAGAGGCTTCAGTTTCTGTATAAAACAAGTAATACTGATGATTTTTACAATATTACGGTGGAGGGTGGAACACAGCGTTTAGAGAAAAACCAATGCTTTTCCTCTAAAGAAGCAATAGGAGAGTATGAGACCAAGGCGATAAACGGGCTGTGGCTAAACGATAATTTTGCTATAATGAACTTTGACCTAATTGCTAAGTATAGTTTAAATGATGCCACATATTCGGTAAAAGGGGATACGGCAGAGGATATCCTTAGTGTGCTTGGGAGCAAGGGCTACAATGTGAATTTTGTGGATGAGAATTTATATGCCCCTTTACAGGATATTGGAATGTATTTTAGGACAGGCATTATTCCTTTTGCAATAATGATAGTATGCTTTGTATTTTATTTTTTGTTTAACGGAAAGTCTACTACGTTGAAAAAAATGGATGGATACAGCAGCAGCCAAATACGAATGGAGGAATATAGGAGAAACCTGCCTAGACTGTTATTTGTGTTTTTGGCAATACAAATTATTAATTATGTAATAATAGCAGTAGTATTAAAAAATGGGTTTATTGACTATTTTATAAATACTATATCAGCCATTGCTATCGCTTTTCTTCTTAGTGTGCTTATTTTTATATTCTGCAGTAGTATTATATCATTTCAAAAAAATGTTGCCTATATTAAGGGTAAGTCACATAAAAAGCTTTCACTAACAACCCTATTAGTGTTAAAAATCGTATTTTCTATCTTTGTAATTATTAATCTTTCGTATGTTATTATGTTTTCTATCTATGCTTATAGTTCCTACAACTGTAGTGTCCGTATTGCAGAAGCCACCAACGGCTATGCACAGCTTTCTATGAATTCACAGTCGGGAGATATATTTAGTGATGGGGGTTTTAACAGCATAACAGAAAAATGCTTTGAGCTATATGATGATACTGTTGATAAGCTGGATGGTGTGCTTTTATATACTGAAAATTATGGTCAAAGTATATCAAATGATGGTACTTTTGCTGAGTCAACAAGATATGCAAATTACATTACAGCTAATGAAAATTATTTAAAAATTAACCCTATCTGCAAACCAAATGGGGAGTATATCACAGACGAGGATTTTGATGATAGTAAATACAATTTTTTGGTATCGGAAAAAGATGGATATTACACGCCAGAAACAATTCTAACATTACGAGAAGACTGTGACTTGGATAAGGATGTTAATGTAATTTTTTATAAAGCAGATTCAGAGATTAATACATTTTCATCACAAAATGGATTAACCAGCAATGGTAAGCTGGATAATCCAATGATAGAAATTTATACACCTGATAAGGATTTTTATGGTAATATTATGTCATATGTGGCAGGTCATTACTTTATAAAAACAACTACGGATAATCCATATGAAGAGCTTTTTCCTTATATAAAGAAGGTTGGGCTGGATAATATTCTAACTGACACGCCATTGGTTTCCACGGCTTTTTTAAATACATTAGAAATGTTTAGCAGAATAATTTTTGAATGTATAGTTACAGCTATGCTATATTTAATAGGCTGTATAGTGCTTACACTATTTTGTATAAAGAATTATTTTTTAATTTACAAGGACGTTATTTCTGTTAAAAAATTAAACGGTTATAATTTATGGAGTATTCATAAGATGTATTTTGTCCTTATAGGTATTGTTAATCTGCTGGTGTTGATAATTGCTCTTTACAATAAATATGTTAACATGGAGCAATTTAATCCGTATGTGTATATAGGGATTGTGGCAGCGGACATAATTGGATTCGTTTTAATCTCAAAAACTTACACGAGAAAAAATATTTTAGAGATATTGAAAGGTAATTAAAATATATGAGTATTATTTCACTTACAGATATATGCAAAAAATTTAATGACAAGGTGATATTTGATAATTTTAATCTTGAAATTAAAGAGGGCGAGTTTGTTGCAATCGCTGGAAAAAGTGGTGCTGGAAAAACCACATTGCTTAATATTATTGGATTGCTTGAAAAGCCAGATTCTGGAGATGTACAGGTGTGCAATGTTAAAAATGCAACCTTCGATTCCCACAAGGGTATGCTGTTGCTCAGAAAGGACATTTCATATTTATTTCAAAACTACGGATTAATAGAGTCTGAAAGTGTAATGTATAATTTAAAGCTGGCTACTAGGTTTTCTGGTTTAGGAAAAAAAGAAGCTGAAGAAAAATGTACAGTTGTCATGAAAAAGGTAGGGCTAGATGGATTTGAAAAGAAAAAGGTATATCAGCTGAGCGGTGGTGAACAGCAAAGGGTTGCAATGGCAAAAATAATTTTAAAGGAGTCTAAGGTGATTTTGGCTGATGAGCCAACGGGCAGCTTGGACAAGGAAAATGAGGAGCTAATATTGGGACTGCTTAAGGATTTAAACGACAGCGGCCGCACCATTGTTGTGGTAACACATTCAGAAAAGGTAATGGGCTTTGCTGGAAGATGTGTAGTTATCAGCTGATTGTGGCATAGAGAGGCGATAAAAATATGAATAATAACTATTACAGTCCTAACAACAATGAAAATCAGCAGGAGCAGGAGGCTTTTTCACCTAGTCAAAAAAAGAAAATAAAATTTCTAATTGTGATGCTTGATATATTTTCCATAATTACTATGTGGCTGTTTGCATATCAGCTTGGTGGTTTTAGCGACAGTGAATTTACATTTAAAAATCCTGTGATAATAATTGCAAATATGGTTTGTATTGTACTGTCTGTAGTTATAATAACCAAATCAATTCACTGGTTTGACAGTCAGCCCTTAATGGCAGTGCTGATCATTACGCTTTTGATGCTTTCTATGGCTTTAATGATAGTAATGGCATTTTTTGTACCTATAAGTTTTATTTATATTATTCCTGCTGTTATTATATTAGGTCTGCTTTTGCTATTGCTGATTTGTATCAATACTTCAAATTATAAAAAATACTTTTGGTAATAATGGTAATTGCAGTTTTGTTTTGTGCCTTTCGTAACGCAACAAAGGTTTCTTATATTCAAAATATTGTACAGGCGGAGCAACAGGTTATGGTAGATGATGTAATACATTTGGGAAATTATTAATAGCTTAGCAGGACAAACCAGTTTTGATAGACCGGTTTGTCCTGCTTTTTTCTGCTTTCTATTTATTGTTTATCCTTAAGCTTGGCGTTGATTTTTTTAGCTTGGTGCTTAAAAAACTGATAGAAACAAAACCAAATAACAAATGATACTATTACTCCACACAAAATAGTAAATATAGTTGCCCATATTCCTAATGCTGTAGGTATCCATCCAACAGAAAAAGCACATATAATATATACAATCATACCAATGCCCATGTGTATAATTATTTGTAAGGGGCGGGAAAGATTATCACAATCATATATGATTGTGGGGACTACAAAGCCAATACCAACTATTATAGATGCAATAATTTGTATAATTACCTGATTAGGCGTAGTTGATAAAAATGTTTCTCCACCAAATATACATCCAAACAGAGAAATTAATGTGTAAACAGTGCTGCCCCATGCCAATCCATAACCAGTTTTTATAATAATATTTTTAATCATTGTAAACTCACCTTTCTATTATAAGCCTAAATATTTTTTGAAAGCAGGCAGGTACTTGCGGGAAATATATTCTTTATTACCGTTTTTAAGTATCAGCTGCATCATTCCTTTAAAGGTTGGCTCTACACAGTCAATTTGTTTTAAATTTACAATGGCTGATTTTGATATTTGCATAAAGCCACTGCCAAGTGTCTGGCTAACCTCGTATAACCTCTTTTTAGTTGTGAAATGTTTATTTTTACTGTAAATAATAACCTGCGTATTTTCCACACGCACCATAAAAATTTCCTCTGGCTTTAAAATTATTATTCTCTCATTATCGTTTACTGTAAAAACGTTGTCCTGTGATTGTAGAGCTTTAATAGCGTTTTCTACCTGCTTTGTAATGGCATTGCTGTGTATTACCGCATATGGTTCTGTTATATCTGGAGATATGCTAATTTCAACTTTCAATGTATAACCTCCTAGTTTTCTTTTGTCGACAGTCTTATTATATATTACAAAGCTTTTATTGTCAGCTAATGTAACGTAAGTGGTTCATATTTCAATATGAAATGCAAAAATAACTATGTGAATTATGAATTTTTATATTTTAAATCATTTTTCATACTTCAACTGTAAAAAAAGCACAATAGAACCCCCTTTTATGGCATTGTTAAAATAATGCCATAAGAGGGGGCGTACTAAGGATATATAAACATAAAAAATAAAATAGTAATGTTAAAGTTAAAATTACAGGCTTAACACGTCAAAAGAGGGAAAAGGTATTAACAAAAATAGATAAAGTAATTTATTAAACATCCAAGCCCTTGCAGGTTTTCAGGAACACCATTAGCTTGTTTAGAATAATATCAACACCGCCTATGGTGTCACTTTCAACGTTTAACGGCATAATAGGGTCATGAACACTAAGACGCAGCAAAAACCAACCATCACCATGGTTTTTGTCAAAGGATACACGCACACCCTCATGGCTGTCATTGGCAACTATCCAACCGTCCTGTTTATTTGCATAGCTGGTTAAATCTGATATGATTTTTTCTCCTGTTGACTTAAAGTCCTTATCTGTAATTTTAAAACGTACTTCTTTACCCTCAACAGGCTCTTTCAATATAGATGTTAAGCTTTCTAGCTTTTTGCCTTCTTTGTTTAATTGTGCCATTTTTATGATAATTTTTGTACATAGGTAAGCACCGTCATCAAGAAAATAGTTTTCACGCATGGCGGCATGACCAGAGGTTTCGATGGCTAAAGGACAGTTAACGCCATCTTTGTTAAGTCTGATAGCTTCGTTAATAACATTTTTGTAGCCACGTTTAAAACGGTGATGTTTACCACCTAGGTCGCTTTCAATAAAAGTCTTTAACCCAGATGAAGTGGTAGAGTCAGTAACTACCGTACCGCCAGCGTTGCTTTCAAGGGCTATGGCGGCCGCTACGGCAACCAGCTTGTTACGGTTAATCTCGTTCCCGCTGCTGTCAACAGCACCGCCACGGTCAACGTCAGTATCAAAGATAACACCCAAATCAGCCTTGTTATCTAAAACAGCTTTGCAAATGGATGCCATGGCTGTTTCGTCCTCTGGGTTTGGTATATGGTTTGGAAACATACCGTCGGGGGTCAAAAACTGACTGCCTGTTGTGTCTGCACCTAATGGTGTTAGAACCTTGTCAGCATAGAAGCCACCTGCTCCGTTACCAGCATCTACAACTATTTTAAAGCCTTGTAATGGATGATTATAATCTTCGGCGTTAACATCTTTACATATCATATCACGCAAATGCTGTGAGTATTGTTCCATATAGTTTACAGGTGTTACAGCACCACCACTAGCCCTTGGAGAAAAGTTATTATCCTGTGCATTTTGTAACAGAGCTTCGATGTCTTCAGCCTCTAAACCACCATCCCTAATGAAAAACTTTAGGCCATTTCTGTTAAACGGGTGGTGGCTGGCTGTTATTTGAATAGAGCCATCACAGCAAAGGTCCACAGTTGTCATAAACATTGATGGAGTAGATGCTAAACCACAATCAAGTACAGAAACACCCTTGTCTATCAAGGTGTCAGTAACCGCTTTTGCTATGCGAGGACCAGAAATTCTGGAGTCCCTTCCCACTGCGACCTTTAATTCGTTGGAATTTTTGCCCACCTTTTGGCTTAACCACTTAATGAACCCATTGGTCATGTGCTGTATAGTGTCGTTTGTTAAATTTATAGACTGTCCTTGTACACCATCACTGGCAATACCCCTAATATCTGTACCACTTTTAAATTGTTTCCAATAATCATTCAGCATTTCTTTCGTCCTTTCACATAGCTATAATAGGTCAATAGCAGTTCTATATTAAATTTACTGAAATTATTATACACTGATATGCTGACTTTTCCAACCGCTTTTCCAACTTTTAATCATAAAAAAATCCTTTGGTGGCACAATAGTTCTAAGGGAAGTGAGTATAGTGGCATTAATAGAGTTAAGGGATGTAAGTAAAATATATAAAACATCAGATGAGGAAATTTATGCTTTAGATAATATTTGTATTAATATTGAGAAGGGCGAGTTAGTTGCAATTATAGGGCAGTCAGGTTCTGGAAAGTCAACATTAATGAATATACTTGGGTGTTTAGATGTGCCTACTAATGGAACATATATATTAAACGGGGAAAATATATCTACTGTTAAGGAAGCAAAGCTAAGTATGATACGCAACAAGGAGATAGGGTTTATTTTTCAAAGCTTTAATCTGGTGCCATCATTAACCGCACTGGAAAATGTTGAACTGCCGTTGACATATAGAAAAATATCCCGAAAGGAGCGTAAGGCGTTGGCAACAGAAGCACTTGACAGGGTAGGTTTACTTAGCAGGATAAATCATCGTCCATGGGAGTTGTCAGGTGGACAACAACAGCGTGTAGCTATTGCCAGAGCAATAGCTGCCAGTCCTCCTATTATTTTAGCAGACGAACCAACAGGTAATTTGGATAGTCAGTCAGGCGATGAAATAGTGGATATTCTTTTTGAACTTAACCAGCAGGGGAAAACCATAATATTGATAACACATGACAATGATTTAGCGGATCTAGCACAGCGTAGAATATTAATTTCTGATGGCAGAGTTTGCATTTAGTAGGTATTGGAATAATAAAGATGTGGTTTATCGTCATTGTTATGTCCTAATATATTGCACGCCATTGTTGTAATGACCATTTTTTATAATTGCAGTTTGTGAATTATGCTAAAGTTACTAAAAACTATAGACTTTTACTGCCAATGTAAGCTATAATATATAAAACAGTATAAATTATGGAAAGAACAGAAAAAAATGGTTGATTTTGATAAAAATCCCATAATGAATATAAAAATAAATATTGCTGGTTTTGGCACAATATATTAAATGGTAATATTTGCGGAATTTAAAAAGTGCAATACGCACAAAAAAATCTTCTTTTTTTTGTTACCTAAAGAAAAACAGTGAAAAAATATGTTCAATATATACAATTATTTTCATCATGTTAAAAACTACGTCTACACACAAAGCTAATTATACAACTTTTTTATAAAATTTTTGTTGACAATTACAAAGTCTGTGATATAATATAGTCAACGAGTTAAGAAAAGCTCGTTAACATATATCCGAAATGAGATTAACCAGTCCAGAGTAGGCACGTGAAATTATTTTTTTGAGGAGGAATTTTTATGACACCGATCCTAGAGCTTCACGACATCGATGTTACTGCATTCCTTGCCGTGATTGACACTTGCGAGGGTAACGTATATTTGGTAACCAGAGAGGGTGACCACTTAAATCTGAAAAGTAAACTTTGTCAGTTGGTTGGTTTAACACAACTAATTGAGGGCGGCAAAATTGCCGAAGCTTACATCGTTTGTGAAAACAAAAATGATGAAAGCAAGCTGTTCAGATTTAATTTGCTTGGTGACACAGGCAATGCTGACGTAGATTAAGCCACATAAATGTTTTACCATTATTTCAGGAAATCCTAGCCAAAGAGCCACTGCGTAAGCAGTGGCTTTTTGGCGTCTGTTTGACACATTAGACGCTAAAAAGCTAGACGATTTATGACGCATATTAATTATAGCTTAGTATTGATTGCTAATCGCTTTTATTGACAAGTATTTGTGCTGGATTTGAATTATGGGAACACAAAGGGCTGTTGTCAATTATTCTTTTAACATTACAGATTTTAAGTAAAAAAAGGCTTAATATGGAATTGATTACCAACATAAATTTAAAAAAACTACCCCTTTGGGTGGTCTAAAAAATGCCTAAATGTTATATAATTACCGATAAGCCAAGGATATATTTTCCTTGAGAAAAAAATGGGAAAAAGGACGGAGATTATAATTATGAAAATTTTAGCAAAAGTTGGTGCTGTTGTTATTGCAATGGCTATGGTATTATCCTTCGCAGGCTGTGGTGGAAGTGGTGCTAGCAGTTCATCTACAAGCTCAGCAGCAAGTTCAGCAGCAAGTTCAACAGCTGAGTCATCTAAGGCAGATAGCTCAACAGCTGATGCAGAAGAAGAAGAAGAAACAAGTGTAGCAGAAAGCACAGCATCATCTTCATTGTCCGAGGATGATTTAGCAACATTGATCGCTATTTCTGCTATTGCAGAGGCTTTACAGCAGGACGATACTACAACTGCAGTACAGAGTGCCTTGGTAAACGGTGGCAACGCAGCTGTTTGGGTGCCAGTAGCTGTTTCTAACGGTACTATTGTTATGGATAAGGCTATTGCCGAGGCTGCAGGTGCTACAGAGATGGTAGCAATATTTGATGGTATGAACATCACTTTTGATGCACAGGGTAACTGTGCTATGACCTCCTCTTCAGGTACTGAGAGCGGTACTTATACTGTTGAGGCTAGCGATATTGCTATCACCAGTGCAGATGGTACTGTTAATAAAATGACTATTGATGCTACAACAGGAGCATTGAGTATGGAGATAGGTGGCAATACACTTTATTTCTCAATGGCAGTTGCTCAATAATTAACCCTAGAACAATCCTTTTCATTATTAAAAATGCGTTAGACAGAAAAAGCTGTCTAACGCATTATTTTTTGGCTCTCTGTCAATAGT
>DGFJ01000019.1 GCA_002391625.1 Ruminococcaceae bacterium UBA3903
AGATGTGTATAAGAGACAGGGCTAGCTCTGTTAGAATATGTTCACGTCCTAGTAAGGGTGTTACCGTTATGAAGGTAAAGGGTGACAGTAAGGTTGTTACTATAGCCCGAGCACCCCATGAGGATGATGAGGAAACTGATGAGCTAGAGCCTAGTGTCGGTGAAGATGAAAGCTCTGATGATATAGCGGAGAATGATTCACAGGATAACCTAAACGAAGGGGAAGCTGTAGAAAAGTCAAAAGAATAATATTTTAAAATGTGTACAAGATTGACGTAATGAATTCTTGTACACATTTGCTTGTATGTTAAAAAATAGGTTTGTTAAACTTATTTTTATACTTTATATTAGTATATTTGGAGGTTACATATGAAAAAAATAAAAACACTCATATGTAATTATTCATATGTTTTACTCTTAGGCATTATTGCGGCGGGTATAGGTGTTATTACAGGCACTTTGGATGCATTATTTGGAAGGGTACTGTTATGGATTACATCATTTAGAGAAAATAATGCAGTATTTTTAATACCATTTTTAGCATTAGCAGGGGCTTGTATTATTTATTTTTATAACAGATTTGGTAAAAATAGCATAAATGGTATGTCCTTAATTTTTAAGGCTGGTCATGGTGATTCAGAAAAAATACCTTTACGTTTAATTCCATTTGTAATGTTAAGCACATGGATAACACATTTATTTGGTGGCAGTGCAGGTCGTGAGGGTGTAGCTGTACAAATAGGTGCTGTGGTTGGTCATAGGGTTGGGGGTATGATACCTGTTAACAATGCACCTCGTATATTATTAATTGCCGGTATGGCAGCTGGTTTTGGTGGATTATTTCAAACACCAATAGCGGCAGTTTTTTTTGCACTGGAGGTATTATCAGCTGGAAAATTATTATATGATGCTCTTTTACCAGCCTTAGTTGCTTCATATATATCCGCTCTGACAGCTGGGTTTTTAGGTTTAAAAAAATTTTCTATTATATTGACAGATAATGTAGAGCTTACCTGGCTGTTAATAATTCAAATTGTTATTATGGCAATAATATTTGGTATAATAGGTGGATTGTTTGCACATATTCTTCATAGGCTAAAAGACAAATTTGCTAAATGGTTTGTAAATCCTATAAAACGTATTGTTATATTTGGTATTATTATAAGCGTTTGTTCACTTATTTGCTACATGGGCAGGTACTCTGGTTTAGGTACAAATTTAATAGCTGATAGCTTTAATGGCAATGTTTATTCATATGACTGGTTATTAAAATTTGCATTCACTATTGTAACGTTGGCGTGTGGCTTTCAGGGGGGTGAGGTAACTCCTTTATTTGCTATAGGTGCAACGTTAGGTGTGGTAATATCATCATTACTGGGTTTTCCAGTATTGTTAGGAGCAGCATTAGGCTATGCTGCTGTGTTTGGCAGTGCTTCTAATACATTGCTTGCACCTATTTTTATAGGTGCTGAGATATTTGGATTCAGATATATTCCATTATTTTTCATTGTTTGTACCATCGCATATGTATTTAACGGCAACAAGTCAATTTATGGATTGCAAAAGAAAAAAGCCTTGTGACAATATTCAGATGATTGTCTTAAATTAAATGATTACCATATAAAAAGCTTTAAAAAAACAAGCTACCAACATACTCCGTATAGTATGTTGGTAGCTTGTTTAAATTTTACATGTCTGATGCTTTTAAAAGCTGAAAAATTGAAAAAGCTTAGCCTTTATTTTTTAAGTAAGCTCAGTAATTTTGTTATGACTAAAAATAAGTGTAATTTATTTACCAGCCAAATGCTGTTGCATGGCAACAACATCGTACATATTTATTTTTTTATCACCATTTATATCAGCCATTTTTAATTGATCGTTATTAAAGACTACTGCTCGTACTAAGTAACGTTGTATTACAACAATATCCTTTGTATTAAAGACCTTATCGCTGTTTACATCACCTACTAACAGTGATGATTTGTTACTTTCGGTTGTGCCTATGCCGTTAGTAACCTTTAATGTATAAACACCCCAGTCCTGTAATGTGGAGGATTGTATAGTATATGTTGCTCCGTTAGCACCAGCAATGATTTTGCCGTCCTTATACCATTGATAGGTTAAATTACGGTCATTATTATGATGTACAAGGGATGTAATTTTAACATAGGTATTAGGAAATAGGGATGAATATGCAGGAGAAATAGTAACAGATGGTTTATCAGCTACTGTTACGTTAATAGTATTTGTCTTTATTGTATCAGCTTGATTAGAAACTTCTAAATAGTATGAACCTGTGTCAGAAACAGCACAGGAGGATATTGAATAATTCTTATTAACAGCATCATTTATAGCCTTACCATTTTTGTACCATTGATATGTAACATCATCATCACCACGTGATGTAATCTTAGAGGATAGATTAAGCTGATTGCCAGCAGAGGTCTTACCATCCGATAGGCTTAAGGAATATATTTCACCCGCAGGAAGAGTAATGTATTTAAATTTTGCAAAAACATTAACCTTCATAACAATATCTGTATTTTGTTTTGTTTTTATGTTAAATGAATAGGATACTATATTATCAAGGTAATATTTAGATACATCTTTTATTTTGATGGTGTTATTTGTTGCATTATAAGTATAAGCATCTGACTTTTCAGGAGCTACGACTTTACCATTTTCATTTTTAATAGGATTTTTAAAAGTATATGTCTTATTAGAGTTATCTAATGTATTGTCTAGTATTTTTATATCTTCCCCATTATTTACATAATATGATTGGTAGTTTGCAAAGTCCTTGTCACCCTCTGCCCAACGGTCGCCTGTATATGATAAATTTGGCAGACTATTTATAAATGAATAGTCTGCTACATTATTGCTGCCCCAGCCTAGAGATGTTAGGTTAGGTAATTGCTTTAAAGGCGAAAGGTCGGAAATTTTGTTACCATAAACAGTTAAAGATGTTAACTTTGCTTTGTGCTTTAGGACAAAATTTACGTTTGTAATATCACATTGACCTAATATTAGCCGCTCTAGGTTGACTAAATTATCTAACATGGACACATATTCATCTTTTACACCACTATAGGCAAAAATTAGTGTTTTCAAATTTGTTAGTGAGCTTACAGCTGCCATATATGTGCTTTTATTGCTGTCATTTATAACAACCTTCTCTAAATCTAGATATATTAATGATTTTTTATTTTTAATGGGGGTTAGGTCCTTAACATTTCCAGTCCCCTCCATATATAAATATTGTAGTTTATTTAGAGAGGATAACGGAGAAATAGTTGTTATGCTCTCACAACGAGATATATCAAGATTGGTTAATGAGGTTAGATTTTTTATAGCTGAAATATCTGTCAGTTTATTACAGCTATTAACATCCAAAGAGGTCAATTTAGAGCATGATGCAATATTTTTTAAAGTTGTTATTGAAGTATATTTCATACTAAGTGTTTTAATATTTGTTAGGTATTCAGCGCCTGTTAAATTTGAAATTTTCTTATAATCATATGTTTCATTAGAAATATATACATAAAAAGACGTAATAGAAGCCATTTGTCCCCTTGTAATGCTTGCAGATAAATTAGACACCCCTAATTTGCGATTTAATGCCGCTTTGAAGTTAACATCTGGAATGTTTACAACGGTGCTGTCAGCCGCAAATACTGTTGCACTATTTAAAATTCCACAGGATAAGACTGTACATAAGCATAAAATAAATGCCAATGACTTTTTGATTGTTCTTTTCATAAAACCCTCCTAAAAATAAAGATTAAAACAACACGTACTCAATAAGCAAATATATTCATGTTGAATATTTATTGCTTATTGTATTTTTTAGGTTCTGTGTCGTATACATTATTACCCTTACAGTCAATGACGACTATACAGGGAAAATCCTCTACATCATAACGTCTGATAGCTTCTGTACCTAAATCCTCGTAGCATAGTATTTCTTCACTTTTTATACTTTTGGCAATTAATGCCGCCGCACCGCCAATAGCTGCAAAGTAAACACCATGGTTATTAACAATGCTGTCAATAACCTCCTGATTTCTAGCGCCCTTACCTATCATCCCTTTTAAGCCCATGTTCATTAGAGTAGGGGCATATTTGTCCATACGGTAGCTAGAGGTAGGACCAGCTGGACCTACTGCGTATCCTGGTTTAGCCGGTGCTGGTCCTACATAATATATAACCTCGCCCTTTATATTAACAGGGAGGGGTTCACCCTTTTGTGCTAACTCGTATAATCGTTTATGAGCAGCATCCCTCCCTGTTATAATACTGCCTGTCAGCATAACACTTTCACCAGCAGTTAAAGCTTCTATGTCTTCTTCTTTTATTGGTAAAGTAATTTTCTTCACAATATCCCCTCCTTATATTGTAGCACTTTTATGACGTGCAGCGTGACAGCAAATGTTAACCGCTACAGGCATACCAGCAATATGTGTAGGATATGTTTCTATATTTACACCTATGGCAGTGGTATTACCACCTAAGCCAGCAGGTCCAAAGCCCATTTTATTTATTTCTGTTAACAGGTGCTTTTCCATATCAGCGTATCGGCTGTCGGGATTTTCTGTATTAATGGCACGCAGGGTTGCCTTTTTTGCCAGCTGTGCTGCTTTATCAAATGTACCACCAATGCCTACCCCTACAACCATAGGAGGACATGGGTTAGGTCCTGCTTTTTTAACAGTTTCTAAAACAAAGTCTATAACGCCCTTAGCACCATATGAGGGTGTAAGCATCCTAATAGCAGACATATTTTCGCTGCCAAAGCCCTTTCCCCCAACTAAAAAGCTTATTTTATCACCAGAAACTATTTCGGTATGTATAACGGCAGGTGTATTATCCTTTGTGTTAATTCTATCAAAAACAGGGTCAGCTACAACTGATTTTCTTAAATATCCCTCATCGTATGCTTCACGAACTCCTTGTTCAACTGCTTGATGAAAGCTGCCGTTTTCAACCACAACCCTGTCACCGTATTCAACAAATAGCACAGCCATGCCTGTATCCTGACAAATGGGTATTTGCTCATCCTTAGCAATTTTATTATTTTCTAATAATTGAGAAAGTACATTTTTACCAACTGGCGAGCATTCTGTTTCACAGGCACTCTTTAATGCTTGATTAATATCATCACCAATATAGTAGTTACAATCCATAAACAGTTTTTTAACTGTTTTTGTTATTTCTTTGGCGGTTATTTTTCGTATATCCATTGTTTTGGGTTTCCCCGTCACCTCTTTGTAGTGTGTTAATATATTAAAGTTGTCTTTATATTATAAGATATAGAAAAAACTTTTTCAAGAAGTTTCCACATTATTAATATAAATGTTGATAACTTTAACAAAAAATTGTGGCTGCCAAAAAGCAACCACAATTTTTTTTAGAATATATCATGTAAAACCCAGTCATAGTTTATCATATCTATTGTTGTACCACAATAATCACATTTAGCTTTTTCACCAACATCAATAGACGCCATACAGTTTGGACATTCTACATTGATAACACCACAGTAGGAATTGGTTTGTACCCCATCCTTTCTGGCAAAGGTAGCGGTTATTTTTTGCTTTGACTCCTTGCCGGTGTTAAAATTAAATACAGATAATTTTACTTCAACGGTGACATATTGTATTCCATCACCCTCAAAATATTGACGCATACCTATGGTGTTTACAGAGAAAGTAATGTTATCATGCAACAGACCACATATATCATATTTATCATCCTGTAGCTTGTTATACATATGTTCTGTGCAAAAAGGTTTTACTTGTAATAAATTATTATTAAGCTTTGCATATTTTACCTTCTTAATTAATCTATCACTGCGTTGTGACATACCATCCAAGCTAAATAATGAATCCTTGGCTACCAAGGCTGATATGTTTTCCTTCATTTTTTTGCTTTTCATGAATATAGTTGTAAAATATGCACATATTGGTATTGCAGGAATAAACGTCATCCACCATGCTCCAAAGAACATTAACAAAAATGCAGGTATAATAATTATAAGCGGCAGCATAGCCTTTGCTTTGCTGGTATTGTTTCTTTCTACGCTTGTGTTGTCATATGCTAAGCTCCAGTCGTAATCTCCAACATTATATATTGTAGAACAATATGGACAGCTTAGCTTATCCCCATTAATCTGTAAGGGATTACCACAGTTTTTACATATGTAATTCTCTTTTTCAGAGTCTGTATGAGTAACTGATTTTACAAATATAAATGTAATAGACCTGTGGTCGTTTTTGTATGTAGCTTTAGTTATTCTATTACCATTGCTGTCAACATAGTAATCATCACCATAATAGGATGCCAGCATTTGGACAGCCTTGTTTTTACCCTCTTCCATATAAAAGCCTGTGGCAACTGTTAATGAAGGTTCATCTGAAGGTGCTGTACCGTCCTCTACAGGCGTTGGCTTTATCTCTATTATTCTGCGAATACCCTTAGCATTAAGCTGATTAATCTCGTTTTTTAAGCTTTCATAATAGTTGGAGGATAACCAATTTTTAGCTATTGAGGGTTCAGCCTTTTCATAGGCTTCTATGATTTTATAAAAAACTTGTTTTGTAATGTCTGTCGTTATAGAATTATTATCCTGAGAAAAGTTACTTTTTATTTTTCTCATAAGAACAGCATATATAATTACAAATATAGCATAGGCAGCTACTATAATTAACATAGCAATATTAAAGTACGTCATTATTTTATTCTCCTTAAATTTAAGACCTAAATTTAGCAGCCAATATGTCTATTGACTGCTAAAATAGTCATTTATTATTATACAATATCGCTCTCGTTAAAAATATCACCGCATTGAGGACAGAACTTAGGAGGATTTGCAGGGTCTGATGGTTCCCAACCGCATTTATCACACTTATATTTTTTTATTGGATTTGGTTTTTTAGTGCCACAGTTGCTACAGAACATTCCTTGGTCAATTTTTGTACCGCATTGTGGACAATCCCATACCAAAGAACTGATATCTGCTTTTTCCTGATTACCCATGGTATCTGGTTTTTTAGCACCACAGCCCATACAGAAGTTGCCTGTGTTATCTGTACCGCAGGCACATTTCCAGGTGTTATCCGGTGTAGGTGGTTCTGGCTTTTTAGCACCGCAGCTACCGCAGAAGGTACCCTGCACGCCTTTTTGACCACAGGCACAATCCCAACCACCCTGTGGCTGATTTGGTGTTGTTGGTACGCCACCACCGTTATTCATAGGGTTAACACCACCACCTTGGTTATTACCAAAAATGCCGTTGCCACCCATCATATTGCCCATCATTGCCATACCCATCATGTTCATAGCAGAGTTCATACCAGCACCCTCAGAGCTTCCGCCCTTAGCAGCACCAGCGGCAACGCCTTTCATCATCTCTACCTGTCCCATAGATTTGCCACCTTGGGCATAAGCATTATCCATGTAACGGGAGGTCTGCTGTACCTCTGACCTTGTTTTCTTGTAGTCCTCGTACAAGCTGTCTTCAATAGCCTTAACAGATTGAATAGTAAAGCTTTCTATTGAAATACCTATTGTGTTAACAATATCGTCGTATAATGATTGGTTAAGCTTTTCTTTTAGCTGAGCTGTGCCTGCTGCTGCTAACATTTCTATTGTAATATAGTCAGCTGACATAGATTGAATGTTAATGCCCAGACTTTCCATTATTTTGCTTTTTATTTCGCCAACCCAGTTATTGTCTTCGTCATATCTGTACTCACTTACAATGTTACCAGCTGCTTTGTATAGAAGAATAGGGTCGGAAACTATCATTCTATATATACCACGACAACCAATATTAACAGGTGAGCTACCCAAATATTGTCTTTGTGCACCTAAAATTGGTGCTTCATATGATATCGGGGAAGCAGTACCCCACATTTGGTTAGCCAACGGACGAATATTAATAAAATATACCCTTTGGTCTTTACCTGTGTCACCACCAAATGTAAATCTTTTGCCAAAGTTTTTAAAGCTGGCAACTACATTTTGACCAAACTTACCATAAAACAGTGATGGTTCAGAGGTCTTGTCTACAATATATGTACCTGTTTCCATTGTAAAATCTACTATTGCACCGTCTTCAACCAAAATCATACCTTGACCTTCATTAACAGCAATGTGGCTGCCGTTGCTAATAATGTTGTCGCTGTTGTTGTTGGTAGAGCCGTACTTTGAAGCAGATTTGTTGTTGCCATTTCGTGGAGTACCCTTACGAATAAGCACATTGTCAGGTAGTGCGTCACAGTAGAAATATTCTAATACCTGATCAGCTAATACTGACTTAGCAGCTCCCACTGCCATTTTAATTAATCCCATTTTGATTACCGCCTTTCAATTACCCTTGTTTAATCTTGTTTTATATTGTTAAATTCCCAAGTCTTTTTAAAGTCAACCACTACGGCAGTGCCACAGTATTGACAAAATTTATCACCCATATTGGTAATAGGTGCACCGCAGGATGGACAAGTTGCGTGTGCGGTGTGAGAATAGTCAAAGTTACTGTCAGATAGCCAATAAACCCACTCAGTGGTTATCCTGTCCTGATACTTTTTTCTCTCAATATTAGACTGGTTGGTGTTGTCAAAGTTTTCCTTAGATATAATGTATGATAAAGAGGATTGAAACATTATGTTAGCCTTTGTGCTGTCCTTTATGTATCTGTGAATTGCACATTTATGAATAGCTATTTGTTCAAAGCTTACTTTAATATGAGCTTCGGCATTGTCCTGTACTGCACTTAAAACAAATGCCTTTACCTTTTCACACTCATTAGCAACACTGTTAGTATCCCCTGTTTCTATTGCGTTTAACACCTTTAATATTTTAGCCTCGTTCATAGATTTTAACTGTTCTATGCTAAGCTCAGGAAAGTCACGAGCAATACGTGGTAAAGCACCTGGTTCTGTACTGCTGATAGAGCGAGGTGTTGCCTCTAATTCTAAATCACTCTTCTGTATGCCTTCTATTAAATTATCTGTATCAAATAATGCTCTGGAGGCACGTTTGACCTTGTTGCTTATATTTTTATAAACACAATATCCGCCAATACCAATACCAGCTATTACCACTAAAAATATTATACTGCCTATTAATGTTTCCACCTACGTTACCTGCCTAATTGAAATGATTTATACATTTTATTACTGTTATATGAGCTTTTGTACACATTAAGTAATATTTTACCATTATTTATTTACAATTACAAGTATATAAATAAGTGATTTTAAATATGTCTTTTCAGTTGGAATAATATATGCTTACATAATCAGCTAATATCTGTTAAATAAACAGACACCACCTAACACCATATTTATCAATAAAATCTGTCATTAAAGGCTTTTAAATAAAGCTGTACGGCTTCATTGCTGTTTTTTACATAAATTTGCATTAAGGCTCTTTTCATAACATATCTCCTTTAATGGTATAAAAATATCTCACAGACATAAAAATGGCAGCTGTGAGATATTTAATTTATTATATTATTTGGATAAACGCACTGCTGCAAGCAGGAATAATCAGCTTGCCATCACGAATTTTTGTGTCCATAAGTGGTGTTCCTGTGGAGTATCCCGGTGGTATATCCATAACAATTTCATTATCACCTTTATTAAATGCACAGAACAAAGCAGAACAATCGCCAAAGCGAACATATGATAGTAAATTACCATTAGAAAAAGCGTCTGATATTTCACCATCCTTTAGGGCATTACAGCTCTTTCTGATTTTTCCTAATTCCTTGTGCCATTGTACTAGCTCCTTGTTTTCCCTGCCCCATGGATAACAGGCACGATTAAATGGATCCTTATAGCCCTGCATACCAGCCTCATCGCCATAGTAAACACAAGGAAAACCAGGTAAGGTATATAAAATACCTGTGGCAATCTTCATTAGCCTTATGCCATGCTCATATTGTTCAGGTGACAGGTAATGACTAGCCTGCCATGCCCTGTCACGGTCATATAATGGCTCTCCTGCCATTACTGTTATAGCACGTTCTGTATCGTGTGTACTTAGCGAGTTCATAAGAATGTTCAAAACTGGTTTTGGGTAGTTTTCCACAACAGTCATTATTCTGTCCATGACATCACAGCCGTCAGCACCACGTAAAAAATCTAGTATAGCGGCTCTAAATGGATAGTTCATAACACTGTCCAGCTGGTCACCTAGTAAAAATTTGCGTCTGCCGCCGTAGCTTTCCTTGTTAGAAGCATCCTCCCAAACCTCACCAATAACAATACCCTCTGGGTTTTCTGCTTTTACAGCTTTTCTAATGTTTTCTAAAAAACCATCAGGCAGCTCGTCGGCAACGTCTAAACGCCAACCGCTGTTACCACATTTTTGCCATTTTCGTACAATGCCATTTTCTCCATTAATATATTCATTAAAGCTAGGGTCTAGCTCGTTAACCTCTGGTAGTGTGTAAAATCCCCACCAAGAATTATAGCTGTTTGGCCATTGGTTAAAATGGTACCATTTGAAATATGGTGATTCCGTTGAATTGTAAGCGCCAACTGTGTCGAAACGTCCCAGCCTGTTAAAATATATGCTGTCGCTGCCTGTATGGCTAAATACGCCATCGTTTATTACATACATACCACGTTTTTTTGCCTCGTCACATAGAGCTTTAAAATCCTCCTCACTGCCCAATAGGGGATCTACGGCGCTGTAATCTCCTGTGTCATAGCGATGATTAGAAAAAGCCATTGATATAGGGTTTAGGTATATTATAGTAACACCTAAATCCTCCAAATAATCCAGCTTTTCGGTGATACCCTGTAGGTCACCCATAAAGAAATCTGAATTTGTTATTTCACCATGTTCGTTAGGCTGCCAAGTCGGTGTTTCGTACCAATCCTCATGAATATATCTGTAATCAGGTATATTTTCCTTTTTATTGCCAGAATAATTAAATCTATCTGGAAAAATCTGATACATAACCCCACCCTGTGGCCATGAAGGGGTCTTAAACCCCTTTTTATAGCTGGTGGTCTGCCATGCTCTGCCAGCACTAGGAGCAATAGCACTTTTTTCTCTTGGGTTAGTTGGAACAATATACTTTATACCTTCGTTGGTTTGCAGCCTAAAGCCGTTCCAATACAGACCAACCTTATCTACTTGATAATGACATTCCCACAGCTCCTTGTCATTGCCAAATTCTCCGCTCCAAAACATATGAAAATATGACCAGCTAGAGTCATTGTCAAATTTTATTGCAAGCTCAGCGTTTGAACATTTTAAGCTTCGTGGTAGCATAATTCTAAAAAGAACCTTTGTACCTACTTCCACAGCACCCACAGGATTACGATAAAAATTACTTTGGGAATCAAATGGTGCATTTATGTTATTCATTCTGTTTTCCTTCTTTCTACTGTAGAAAAGATTATAACTCTACAGGTGTTAAATTCCAAATGTTTTGTGCATATTCCTTAATGGCTCTGTCTGAGGCAAAGAAGCCAGCGTTAGCAATGTTTTCCAACGAAATTTTGTTCCACATGATTTTATCACTATAAATTTGTGAAGCCTTTTGTTGAGTCGCGCTGTATGACGCAAAATCCGCCAAAACCATATAAGGGTCAGAATTTACCAAGGAGTGTGCTATTTCTGTATAACGGGTTGCGTTTATTTCGTCAATACAGCTTTTAATAATATGATTATCATGATAATAGCTTCGTGGGTTATAGCCGTGACGTTTAACACTGTTAACCTGTTGTTCGTCCATACCAAACAGAAACATATTGTCCGACCCTACCATATCGTGTATTTCTACATTGGCACCGTCCAGCGTTCCCATGGTTAAGGCACCGTTTATCATAAACTTCATATTACTGGTGCCTGATGCCTCTGTACCTGCCAAGGAGATTTGTTCGCTTATTTCTGCGGCTGGTATTAGCTGTTCAGCTACCGTCACACGGTAGTCCTCTAAATAAACTATTTTCAGCTTATCCTTTACGGCAGAATCTGCGGCAATTTTGTTGGATAGGTCAATAATAAATTGAATAATTTGTTTAGCAAAGTAATAACCAGGAGCAGCCTTTGCATCAAAAATATATGTTTTTGGTATAAAATCAGCGTTTGGATTATCTTTTAGCCATTGATATGTGGATAAAATATGCAAGGCGTTCATTAGCTGACGCTTATATTCGTGTAAACGTTTTATTTGAACATCAAAAATAGAGTTAGGATCTACTATTATGCCGTTATGTTCTTTAATGTATTTTGCCATCCTTATTTTATTGTCATGCTTTATCTTTGCTAAATTGTTAAGAACGTTTGTATCATCCTTAAACTTTTTTAGATTAACAAGCTGTGCTGCATCCTTTACAAAGCCATCTCCAATTAAATCTGTAATCATGCTGGCCAGCCCAGGGTTAGATTGATTTAGCCAACGTCTATGAGCAATACCGTTTGTCACGTTTGTAAATTTTTCAGGCGTTATTGTATAGAAATCATGGAAAACAGTATCCTTTAGTATATCACTGTGTAGAGTAGATACACCATTTACCTTGTAGCTGGAAACTACTGCCAAATTAGCCATACGAACGATACCATCATACACTATTGACATTCTACCGATTTTTTCTTCATTAACACCCTTGCTCTTTAGGTTGTCGCAGAAACGTCTGTTTATTTCACAAACTATTTGATAAATCCTAGGCAGCTTTTCCCTAAACATATGCTCGTTCCAACATTCTAACGCCTCACGCATAACAGTGTGATTAGTATATGCAATAGTTTTTGTTACAATAGCCCACGCCTTTTCCCAGTTAAATCCACATTCGTCTAACATTATTCTCATTAACTCTGGCACAGCCAAAACAGGGTGAGTGTCATTTAGGTGTATTGTTACTAAATCGGAGAAATTATCCAATGATGGATTATCCCTTAAATGACGGGCAATAATATCCTGAATAGTAGCAGATACTAGAAAATACTGTTGATTTAGTCGTAGGCTTTTACCCTCTGCATGATTATCATCTGGGTACAAAACCTTTGTAATTGTTTCAGCCATGGCACTTTGTTCCATGGCACGTATATATTCACCGTCATTAAACAGCTTCATGTCGAAGGATTGTGACTTGGCAGCCCATAAACGCAGTCTGCTGTATCCCTCACCGTCTTTTCCGGGAACCAGCATATCATAAGGTACAGCCTGCACCACATTGGCATCCTCTAGCTCTATACTATGATAACCGTTGCACCATGTTTCTACTGCTCTGCCATTAAATTTTACATCTACTGCTTTGTCAGGGTGTGCCTGTAGCCATACCTCACCGCCAGGCAGCCAAAAATCTGGAAATTCTGTTTGCCAGCCATCTATTAGCTTTTGTTTAAAAATACCGTATTCATATCTTAAGGAGTATCCCATAGATAAATAGTCACCTGTTGACAGTGCATCTAGGTAACAGGCAGCTAAACGTCCAAGACCACCGTTGCCTAAACCAGCGTCTGGTTCCTGATTATAAACCTTATCCATTTGCACACCAAGATTTTTCAAAGCACCTTGTACAGCCTCAGATATACCTAAATTATACATATCATTTTTTAGGGAACGACCCATTAAAAATTCCATACATAAGTAGTAAACCTGTTTTTTACCCTGTGCTATTGCTTTTTTACGAAATTCTATATCGCTTTTGTGCATTATTTCTTCTGTAATCATTGCAACTGCTTTATAAAATTGTTCGTCGGTAGCTTCCTTTGGTGTGACACCAAATTGTAGTGAAAGCTTGCTTTCAATAAGGTCCTGTGCCTGTGTTGTTGTTAAATTTTTATCCATGATAATTCCTCCATAGGTGTAAAGTGCTGAAGTAACAATCAGTTACTAGGTTGTTTATTATACAACGTTTCTTTATTTTTTGCAAATATCTACAAAAAATATATTTTTTTTACGATTTTTTAGAGTAAAATATAGTAAAATCGCTGTCTTTTGTAAAAAACATAATAAGTTTTTCGACAAAACTCTTTATTGTTATCTACAAATGTACTATAATAATACTAAACATCTCTAATTTTAGAACGAAAGGGTGACAGCAGTGGATAACAGGAACAAAGTAAAGCTAAAAATCACCGGCAGTGAGTTTGTAATTAGTGCAGAAGAAAGCACACAATATATACAAAAAATTGTAAAAATGGTAGACACTAGAATAAACAACCTTTACGAACAGGATTCTAAGCTTAGCATTCCTATGGCAACGATATTGGCGGCTATAAAATACTGTGATGAATTGGAAAAGGAACGTAGAATAACAAACGAATTATTAGATAAAGCAGAGTTTTGTCAGGCGGCTGCCAAAAAGGCAATGGCAGATTTAGAAAAATATTCTGTAGAAAATGAACAGCTTAAGGAAGAAAAAGCTGGTTTGCATAAAATAATAGAGGAGCTGCGAGAAAAGACAGGTACAATGCCTGAAAGTCAACAGCAGGGTTCCTTGATAAATGAGAAAAACACGTCACAGGTTAATGAAGAACAGTTTTTAAGTAGGGATATACCAGTGACCGGGACGGCATCAACAGACCATAAGGAATATATTGATGCACAGCCTGTTAATGAGCCAGAGCATATTGTAGAGGCAGAACCTGTGGTAGAGGTAATATCAGAGCCAGAGGAAAAAGCACCAGCTGATGAAAAACAGCCTGAGACTGCACCATTACGTGAAACTGCCAGAACACGTTCAGGTGGCTTTGTCCCTAGAAGTATGCCTATAGCACATACTACAAGGCTGCAAAATAATGTACCACCTAAACATCCAGTAATGCCAAAAATTAATGAAGATAAATTAAGCGAGTTGTTTACCAAGGAAGATTATTCTGCGGCCTCTGCGGTAGAGGAAGAAATGATGAGCTTTTTTAATCAGAGAAATTCATAATGGATAGGATAGAGATTTTGGCACCATCAGGCTCAATGGAGTCTGTGGTTGCCGCTGTACGCAGTGGTGCTGATGCTGTATATTTAGGAGCAGAGCAGTTTAGTGCCAGAGCATCTGCAAAAAACTTTTCTATGGAGGAGCTAAAGCAGACGGTACAGTATTGTCATATTAGAGGTGTTAAGGTGTATTTGACAATGAACACCCTAATAACAGATGAAGAAATTAATACAGCACTGGAGTTAGCCAAAGAAGCCTGCTTACTGCCCATTGATGCTTTCATTGTGCAGGATGTAGGCTTTGCTGGTATATTAAGGAAGGCTGTGCCAAATATACCGCTGCACGGCTCTACACAAATGTCAGTGCATACACCACGGGGTGCTAAGCTATTATATGATTTGGGATTTAAAAGAGTTGTGTTATCTCGTGAGCTGTCTAAAAAAGAAATAATAGAAATACGAAAAATATGTCCAATAGAATTAGAAGTGTTTGTTCATGGTGCGTTGTGTATGTGTGTATCTGGACAATGCTACCTAAGTGCAATGCTTGGTGGCCGCAGCGGAAACCGTGGACAGTGTGCTCAGCCATGCAGACTGCCCTTTATGGTAGAAGGCGGCACAGGGCATGATTTAAGCCTAAAGGATTTGTCTATATTAGATTTTATAGGCGAGCTGGAAAAAATAGGTGTTACATCTGCTAAAATAGAAGGCAGAATGAAGCGACCGGAATATGTTGCATGTGCAGTTAAAGCCGCCAAGGAAAGCTTAGACAAGGGCTATGTGCCAGCGGATACTATGCAGTATTTACGCAGCGTTTTTTCTCGCAGTGGCTTTACAGATGGTTACTTTACAGGGAAAACAGGTAAAAATATGTTCGGTACTCGTCAAAAAGAGGATGTAACGTCAGCTACAGCTAAAACCTTGGCACAGATAAAAAATAATTACCGTAACGAGGGACAGTCAGTGGCAGTAGAATTTAATTTGACTATTAAAAACAATAGCCCCGTTATACTTACAGCTACAGACATAGACAACAACCAAAGGACGGTCAAGGGCAACAACCCAGAAAAAGCCATAAACGTGCCATTATCTATTGAGAAAGCTACAGCACAGCTATCAAAAACAGGTGGAACACCATTTTATGTACAAGGGGTGTATTGTGACATTGATCAGGGTTTAACAGTACCCATGGGTGAGCTTAACAGCTTACGCAGATTGGTACTGGAAAAGCTAGCGGCTCAGCGTAGTATGAAAAAGCCATATGAAATTAATGAGGATGTAAAAATCCATAGAAAAGTATATTATAGGCAGGAGCAGCCTACCATTCGATGTGTTTTCCCCGACACTAATATTCCGTCAGAGTTTAAGGAATGTGAGTATATATATGTACCATTTAATTCCTCACAATCAGAGCTATGCAGGCTTATTAAGGCTGGCTTTAATGTAGCCTTGGATTTACCACGAGGTATGTTTGGCAGTGAAAATATTATAGAACAATATATATTAAAAGCCAAGGAGGTGGGCGTTGATACTGTTTTAGCCTCAAATATAGGCAGTATTGCTGTTGCCCAAAAATGTGGAGTACAAATTAATGGTGGTTTTGGTTTAAATGTGTTTAACACGGAAAGCCTAAATTTTTATGAAGCCTTAGGACTAAAAAGTGCTGACGTGTCATTTGAGCTGACCTTTAATAAGATAAATGAGCTAGGGGGAAATATTAAGCGTGGTGCTGTTATTTATGGTCATTTACCATTAATGATTACACGAAATTGTCCGGTAAATAATTCTAACAAAACCTGTAAAGAATGTGGACAGACCTCTAAAATACGTGATAGGAAAAGCATTGATTTTCCATTACGCTGTATGAACGGCTGTACGTTACTGCTTAACAGTGTTCCGTTATATATGGGTGACAAATTGGACTTATTTAAAAATATAAATTATATAACCATGGTGTTCAATGTTGAAAACTATGTGGAAAGAGTTGAAAAGTTAGATATAATCAGAAAAAATTCAGTTTACGAAGCTCCATATACTAGGGGATTGTACTTTCGTGGAGTAATTTAATGGGCATTTTTGTAATTTTACAGTACATTTTATAGGACAGTAGAATATAAAATTTATTACTTCAGTTAGTTTATGTTGAAAAAAATTTAAAAATGGGGTGGAATATATTATATGAATGAATTAAAAGTAAAACGACTTAATAAAAAGGCATCCTTGCCTACCAGAGCTACCAATGGGTCAGCGGGAATGGACTTGTATGCCTGTATAGAACAGCCTGTTATCATTAAACCTGGTGATTTAGTGAAAATACCCACAGGAATTGCTGTACAGCTGCCATCCAAGGATATGGGAGCATTTATTTTTCCACGCAGCGGTTTAGCAGTAAAGCACGGTATAACATTATCAAACAGCGTAGGTGTAGTAGACAGCGATTATCGTGGTGAAATATGTGTTGGTCTGTGTAATGTAGGCGGTGAAAGCTACACCGTAAAGCCACAGGAACGTATAGCTCAAATGGTTGTTATGCCTGTATATGTAATGTCAGTTACAGAGGCTGAGGTGTTAGATAACACTGCCAGAGGTGAAGGCGGGTTCGGCTCAACTGGTAAATTGTAGTAATATAAATATGTAAAAAAATTGTTAGTTTATTACAAAATACTTTGTAAAATAGCCCTAATTCGTTAATATTACTATGAATTGTAACTAAAATTTGGATAAAAAACATGGTAAAATGCTTTGACGTATATAAAAAAGTGTGATAGAATATGTAATAGACATAAAGTAAAAGGGTTACTGCGAATTTTTTATCATATATGATAATTTTTTTAGGAAAGGACGTTGTATGGGCAAGGTAATAGCAATAACATCAGGTAAAGGCGGGACTGGAAAATCCACAATATGTGTCAGTCTGGGCGCAGCACTGGTAAAACGTGGATACAGGGTATTGCTGATTGATTGTGATTCAGGTATGCGTGGGCTTGACATTATGCTAGGTGTTAGTAATAGCTTGGTTTTTGACATAGCAGATGCTGTATCTGGCAACTGTTCACCTGACCAGATTGTATATCCGTGTAACCATATACATG
Source organism: Ruminococcaceae bacterium UBA3903 (assembly GCA_002391625.1). Lineage (GTDB taxonomy): Bacteria > Bacillota > Clostridia > Oscillospirales > Acutalibacteraceae > UBA3903. Next base: position 17,991 of record DGFJ01000019.1, read on the forward strand.
GTCTTAGCCTTATTCCCGCTCCTCAAAATGCAGTAGATGAGCTTAGCCCGTCTGTTTTAAAACAGTTTACGGAAAATGTTAAGAAGAGCTATGACTATATATTAGTAGATTCACCAGCAGGTGTTGGTAAGGGCTTTGAAACGGCTATAACACCGGCGGAAATGTGTTTGGTTGTTGCTAATACAGAGCCTACCAGTATGCGTGGCTGTGTAAATGTTAGGAAGCTACTCACCGATTTTGGAAAAACAAACATACGACTTGTTATTAATCGCTTTTCAAGAAGTGACTTTAAAAAACTACATTTTTATGATGATTTAGATCAGGTTATTGATGAGGCTGCTATACAGCTTATAGCAGTAGTAAGCGAAGACAGGCAGGTTGTATCTGCTATACAAAAGGGTACAGCGTACAAGGGCAGCTGTACTGCGTTGACGGCAATAGATAACTTAGCCGCCAGAATAGATGGGGAAAACCCAACATTGCTAATTACCTAAGCCTTTGCTGGACAATAAAATTTGGGATTTGACGAAAAGAGGGAATGTATGAAAATTGCATTAATTTCACACGACGAAAAAAAAGAATTAATGGTGCAATTTTGCATCGCATACTGTGGTATACTTAGCCGTTATTCATTGTGTGCTACAGGTACAACAGGTAAAATGGTATCAGAGGCAACCGGACTGGAGATACAGAAGTTTTTAGGCGGTTCACAGGGCGGCGACCAGCAGATAGCAGCACGTATCGCTTGTAATGAGATAGATATGCTGTTATTCTTTAGAGATCCCCTAAACCCAAAGCCACACGAGCCAAATGATATGAACCTTTTAAGACTTTGTGATATGCATAATATTCCTTTTGCTACAAATATTGCAACAGCTGAAATGCTTATTCATGGCTTGGAAAGAGGAGATTTAGACTGGAGAAATATCGTAAAATAAGGGATGTTTTTCGAGAAGGGTCTTGTATTTTCTTGGTTATAGGTGACCGAAATATAAAATTTTACAGGTATATAAAAATGTGTCACTTGATTTTTATATATTCCTTATTTTTATGATTAAATTGGGGCTTATATGTGGTACGGTCTTGTAACTTTTTAAGTATTATAGTAAAATAGAATAGTTAAGGGGTGGGGCTTTCTGCTCTGCCCCTAATTTTATGTATATAATTTAGTGGTTTAAGCTGTTGCGTCCTTTGTATTAAAGGTGTTATAACAAACAAACGCATGGTAAATCAACGGAAAAAGAGAGATTTAGAAATATATGAACTTTTGGAGGGCTTAGTTTATGGCTTTAATAACAAAAAGAGTTTACGGAGCAGAGGATGTATTGCCAAAGGATAGCTACAAATGGCAGTTCTTAGAGGATGTTATGCGAAAGGAAGCTAACACACATGGCTTTAAGGAAATCCGCACACCCGTTTTTGAGCATACAGAATTATTTAAGCGTGGCGTAGGCGATACTACTGACGTTGTGCAAAAGGAAATGTACACCTTTGACACAAAGGGCGGTACGTCCATTACCCTACGACCAGAGGGTACAGCCGGAGCTGCCCGTGCATTGCTGGAGCATGCTATCTATAACGATGGGCTTCCAGTTAAAGCTTATTATTTTGTGTCTTGTTACCGTTATGAAAAAAAGCAGGCTAACAGATACCGAGAGTTTCATCAATATGGCATGGAGGTTTATGGTACATCATCTCCGGCTGCAGACGCAGAGATTATAACATCTGCAGCTACATTGTTTGAAAGATTAGGGCTGCAAAATTTACAGCTAGAGCTAAATTCTATTGGCTGCCCTACATGTCGCAAAGAATACCATAAGGCGTTAAGGGCATATTTTGAACAGTACAAGGACCAATTATGTGAAACCTGTTTGTCACGTTTAGATAGAAATCCTATGAGAATACTGGACTGTAAAAGTTCTGTATGCTCAAAAATAGCAGAGAACGCACCTACTGTTCTGGATTATTTATGTGACGACTGCAAGGAGCATTTCCAAGGGGTTAAGGGGTATTTGGATGCCTGTGGTATCAGCTATGTTATTAATCCTAAAATCGTTAGGGGCTTGGACTATTATACACGAACGGTGTTTGAGTTTGTAACTACACAGCTAGGCGCCCAAGGCACGGTATGTGGCGGTGGCAGGTATGATGGTCTAATCGAAGAAATTGGCGGTCAGCACACACCGTCGCTTGGTTTTGCACTAGGTATGGAAAGACTGTTAGCTTTAATGGAGGCACAGGGTATAGAGATACCTAAGCCGTCAGGCTGTGATTTATATATTGCAGGTTTAGGCGAACAGGCACAAAAGAAGGCTTTTGCCATAATAAGGGAAATAAGACAGGCATCATTAAATGCAGAGGGAGATATAGTAGGCAGAAGCTTACGTGCCCAAATGAAGTATGCTGACAAAATTGGTGCAAAATTTAGTATGGTTTTAGGTGATGATGAGATAACAAACAACAAGGCTGTACTAAAAAATATGGAAACAGGCGATAAAATTGATGTGCCATTAGACGAGAACTTTTTTCAAGGATTTTTTAGTGCTTATGTAGAGGCAGACCAAGCCAAGCTGTTACAAAAAATGGATATGTAATCAATATTTTTAATATATGGTGAGTAGCGAGTTTTACACGCCGAAAGGAATGATAATATAATGGTAGAGTTTATGACAGGACTAAAAAGAACAAATTATTGTGGCGATTTGCGTATGTCCGATGTAGGTAAAAAAGTTACAATTTTTGGTTGGGTACAGCGTCAGCGTGACCTAGGTCAGCTAATTTTCATTGATTTGCGTGACAGGACAGGTATTGTTCAGCTGGCATTAGATGATACAACCGATAAAGATGTTTTTCAAAAGGCCTTCGCTGTACGCAGCGAGTTTGTTTTAGGTGTTGTCGGCACAGTTAGGGAAAGAAGTGCAAAAACAAATAAAATAGCCACAGGTGACATCGAAATTAATGTGGAGGAGCTGAGAGTCTTAGGCGAAAGCGAAACCCCACCATTTGAAATTGTTGAAAACTGTACAACTGGAGAGGTTACCAGATTAAAATATAGATATTTAGACCTCCGCCGTCCTGACCTGCAAAAAAATATGATGCTTCGTCACAAAATTGCTAAATCTACTCGTGATTATTTTGATGAACAAGGCTTTATAGAGATAGAAACACCAATATTGATTAAATCTACACCAGAGGGTGCCAGAGATTTTCTAGTACCATCCAGACTGCATAACGGTAGCTTTTATGCACTGCCACAGTCACCACAAATGTACAAACAGCTTTGTATGGTAGCTGGTTTTGATAAATATATGCAGATAGCACGCTGCTTCCGTGATGAGGATTTGCGTGCGGACAGACAACCAGAGTTTACACAAATTGACCTTGAAATGTCTTTTGTTGATATGGAGGACGTTTTAAGTCTAGGCGAAGGATATATACAAAGAGTGTTTAAGGATACTTTAAATATTGATATTCCTACACCGTTTCCACGTTTAACGTATAATCAGGTTATGGAGCGTTATGGCTCTGATAAGCCTGACACACGCTTTGCTATGGAGCTGTTCGACCTAACTGATATTGTTAAGGATTGTGGCTTTGGAGTGTTTAAAGGTGCTGTTGACGGCGGGGGCAGCGTACGTGGCATTACAGCTAAAAATGCTGTAAAAACTTATTCTCGTAAGGAAATAGACAAGCTGACAGAGTTCGTTCGTGGTATAGGCGCTAAGGGCTTAGCTTGGATTAGAATGACTGATGATGGTATAGCATCCAGCTTTGCAAAATTTATGTCCGAGGATGAAATGAAAGCAATTTTGGATACAGCAGGTGCAGAAAAGGGCGATGTAGTAATGATAGTTGCTGATACAGATAACTATCAGGTAATGTCTACATTGGGAGCTTTGCGTTGTGAGGTTGCAAAAAAGCTGGACATTATTGGTGACGGCTACAACTTTCTATGGGTTGTTGAGTTCCCATTTTTTGAATATGATAAGGAAAGCGAAGCATGGGTTGCAATGCACCACCCGTTCACCTCTCCTACTGATGAGTGCTTAGACACGCTGGAGGAGGATAAGGGCAAGGTATATGCTAAGGCGTATGATATGGTGCTAAACGGCATAGAGCTATCCTCTGGTTCTATTCGTATTACAAACCCAGACCTGCAAAAAAGAATGTTTAGTCTGCTGGGACTAAGGGACGAAGAAGCGTACCAAAAGTTTGGTTTCTTAACGGATGCCTTTAAATATGGTGCACCACCACATGGCGGTATGGGTATAGGATTAGACAGACTTGTAATGCAGATGATAAAAGCACCTACCCTGCGTGATGTTGTTGCCTTTCCTAAGGTGCAAAATGCCAGCGAGCCTATGACAAACGCACCGGCTGGCGTGGATGATGAACAGCTGCAGGAGCTAGGCATAGCGGTGACAAAGGAAGTAAAATAATAATGCTGTTTCCTGTAGTAAAGGTTAATTTCACAGCTGTTGAAAATTAATATAAAACATAAGGGTAGAGAACCGTAAAGGCTCTCTACCCTATTTTATTAAAACCATATTATGATTTATTTTTTTCTAAAATATAATCTGACAGTATATCCGCCGCATCCTTAACCAATAATGCACATGGACGCTTTTTATAATACTCTGCTGTGCGTTCACTAGGGGTAGGATTTATATCCTGTTTGTCGTTTAAACCCAGTAAATCACCACATACAATACTGCCGTTTTTCTCCTTAAAGCTGTTCAGTAGCTTTTGTACCATTTTATACGTTTCTTTTTTTTCGGTGATTGCCTTGGGGTCATCGTAGCCATACAGCATATCGGCAGCCATTATCATACCAGATACAGCACCGCATACGTTGCGTGTTCTGCCCATACCGCCGCCAAAACCAGATGAAATTATAAACGCTGTTTTTTCGTCTAAACCCAGTTCATTGGCATATGCACCTAAAACAGATTGGGCACAATTATAACCACTGTGAAACATTTCGCAAGCCTTTTGTCCTTGTACGCTCATATTTTAACATCTCCTTTTTATTATTATATCATAAAATTCACATAAATATAGTTTAATAATTATATTTTATATGGAGAAGCTGTAAAAAACGGATGGATATGGCGGTAGCAACAAAAGGAACAGAGATTTTAGTTAATTTTGTTGAAAAATTATTGCTATGCATATGCAAAATGTGTTATAATTGGCATACAGACATTAATATATTTATAATATACAGGGGGTGGAGCTATATGCATATAGCGGTTTTAATTTTATTTTTTTTAGCCTTCGGTGTGGGGTTTGCCCTGCAGGGCAGGTATTTTGTCCATATGTTACAGCTTCACGGATATGATACTCACGTTCAAGGTCAATGGATAACAAAAAAATTTACACACTTTATTCCAAAACAAATATTGGCATTACTAACAATTCCGTTAATTGCCTTTGTAGGGGATACAGGTATAATTTTGTCTGGTATAATATATATTATTTTGGGCTATGTGTATAAACCCAGAGAATACAGACAACCTATGCAGTACAAGTCGGCTACTATGAAGGTTATACTGCCAGTTGGTATCATCAGCTGCATATTATATTGTATAGCTATTTGTATTAACGAAAACACAATGATTATGGCTTTAATTTTGGCGGTGCTGTATGTGGTTGTACCATTTATAATAATGTTGGTAAATTCTATTGTTAATAAAAACAAAAAAAGAAATATTTCCCAGTCAACTGTTAAGGAGGAAACTACATGAGATGTGAAAAATGTGGAACAGTAAATCCAAATGGTATTGCTGTTTGCCAAAGCTGTGGTGCGGTTTTACCTGCGTTTAATCAGGCGAACAACCAGCAGTATAACGGAAATAATGGTCAACAAAACTGCAATCAACAGATGCCTTATAACAATTTTAATTCACAGGGTCAGCCAGCACAGCCTTATTATCAACAGCCAGTAAATGTGTACGTTAACCAACAGCCTATGATTTCTAATAAAAGCAGGTGGGTAGCATTTATATTGTGCTTTTTTCTGGGAGTGCTTGGAATACATAGATTTTATGTTGGTAAGATTGGCACAGGCTTAATATGGCTTTTCACCGGTGGTATGTTTGGTATAGGCTGGTTAATAGATTTAATAATAATAGCCTGCGGTACGTTTAGAGATACATATGGTGCTTATTTGAAAAATTAAGGCATAAACAAAATGTAATTAATAATTAAAATAAAGTGGCTAAGAAATTTCTCTTAGCCACTTTTTTTAGTACAGTTATTATAGATATATGCCGAAAATTATGTTAACCACCAATTAAGAAATCTAACACGTTGCTGCCAGTGGAGGTTTCGGCACGGTATAGCTCTGTAAAACCACACTGGGTGCAGGAAATGGTGATGAACTTTTTATTTTGTACATCAAATACTTTGGCAAAGCCACCGCCAGTTGCCTGAAATTGATCTGAAATATATTGCTGACATCCGCATTTTGGACATACAAATTGTCTGGTTTGTTGTTGATTCATAATAGTAACCTCCATAATATGTTTGTTATTGGGGTGTTGGTAAAACAGGTACAGTCGTAATTTTATGATTGTACCTGTTGCTTTTTTTACTTTAAGGCATCAATAGCGGCTTTAATTAGTGCTATTTTTTCCCTTTCCTTTTCAGCCTGACTCTTCACGGTGTCTACAACATTTTGTGGGGCTTTAGCAATGAAGCCTTGATTGTTTAGCTTGCCTTCAGACTGAGCCAATCTTTTTTTAGTGATTTCAAGCTCCTTGTTTAGTCTTTTTAGCTCCTCATCCTTGTCAACCAGCTCAGCCATAGGAATGTAAATTTGAGCATCAGCAGTAACAATTGTAACTGCACCCTCTAGGTCAAAGCTCCTGCCTATTTCCACCTCAGCGGCAGATGCAAGCTTACGGAAGAAGGTAGTACCGATGTTAAAGGTTTTTTCTTTTTCGGTGGCGATGTAAACGTTAGCCTTTTTGGACGGTGGTACGTTCATTTCTGAACGGCGTGTACGGATGGCTCGTATAGCCTCCATAATGATTTCCATTTCCTGCTGTGCTTGTGGATAATTGTTTTTATCACTATACTGTGGATATTCTGCACGCATAATGGTTTCTCCACAATGTGGCAGCGTCTGCCAGATTTCCTCCGTTATATAAGGCATAAAGGGGTGTAATAAACGCAGGCTTTGATCCAGTACCCATACCAGAACCTGACGTGCATTTTGTGCTGACTGGTTGTCAGCCTGCAAACGAGCCTTTGTAAGCTCTATATACCAGTCACAGTAGCAGTCCCAAATAAAGTCATAAACCTTTTGCACCGCTATGCCAAGCTCAAACCTATCTAAATTTTCTGTAACCTCATGAGCCACATTGTTTAGCGTGCCTATTATCCATTTATCTTCAATGGCTAGCTCCTGTGGCAGCTCATTTTTTACATTATAGTCATCTATATTCATATGAACAAAACGAGAGGCGTTCCATAGCTTGTTGGCAAAATTTCTGCACGCAATAACCTTTTCGTCAATAAAACGCATATCATTTCCTGGGGAGTTGCCCGTAGCTAGGAACAGACGCAGCGCGTCAGCACCATATTTGTCAATAACCTTTAATGGGTCAATACCGTTACCTAAGGATTTTGACATTTTTCTGCCTTGTTCATCTCTTACCAAGCCATGTATAAGTACCGTATCAAAAGGAGCCTTTCCTGTTTGTTCAATGCCGGAGAACATCATTCTCATAACCCAGAAGGGTATTATATCATAGCCCGTTACCAGCGTGTTTGTAGGATAAAAATAATCTAATTCCTTTGTATTGTCAGGCCAGCCTAAGGTAGAGAATGGCCATAAGGCAGAGCTAAACCATGTGTCCAGTGTGTCCTCGTCCTGCTTTATGTTGGTGTTGCCACATTTACAGCATTTGTCAGGGGTGGAGAGGGAAACAGTAATTTCTCCACAGTCTGCACAGTACCACGCAGGTATACGGTGTCCCCACCATAGCTGACGTGATATGCACCAGTCACGAATATTTTCCAACCAGTGGTAATAAACCTTCTCAAAACGCTCTGGTACAAACTGTGTTGTATCATTTTTAACAGCATCAATAGCAGGCTTGGCCATTGGTTTCATTTTTACAAACCATTGCTTAGAAACCTTAGGCTCAACAGTAGTACCACAGCGGTAACAAGTACCTACGTTATGACTGTAATCCTCTATTTTTACTAACGCACCTTCTGCATCTAGATCCTTTACAATGGCCTCACGAGCCTCGTACCTGTCCATACCGGCATAGGCGGGGTAATCCTCGGTGATTTTTGCGTCATCTGTTAGAACGGTTAGCACAGGGAGATTATGTCGTAAACCAACCTCAAAGTCGTTAGGGTCGTGTGCAGGTGTAATCTTAACAACACCAGTACCAAAGTCGATTTCTACATAGTCATCAGCTATAACAGGAATCTCCCTGTGAACGATAGGTAAAATAAGAGTTTTACCTACTAAATCCTTGTATCTGTCATCATTTGGGTTAACGGCTACGGCTGTGTCACCTAACAGAGTTTCTGGCCGTGTAGTTGCCAGCTCTAAATAGCCGCTGCCATCTTTAAAGGGATAACGCAGATGCCAAAAATGACCAGCCTGATCCTCATATTCAACCTCAGCGTCGGAAATAGATGTTTTACAATGTGGACACCAGTTGATAATACGTTCCCCTCGATATATTAGATCTTTTTCATACAGCTTAACAAAAACCTGGTTAACAGCTTTGTTACAGCCCTCATCTAAAGTAAAACGCTCACGCTCCCAGTCACAGGAGGAACCCATTTTTCTAAGCTGGCTGGTAATTTTGTTGCCGTATTCATCCTTCCATTTCCAAGCACGTTCCAGGAATTTGTCACGTCCTAGATCTTTTTTTGTTAAGCCCTCTTTTTTCATAGCTTCAACAATTTTAGCCTCAGTAGCAATAGAAGCGTGGTCAGTGCCGGGCAGCCATAATGCGCTGTAGCCCTGCATACGCTTATAGCGTATTAAAACATCCTGTAGGGTGTTATCCAGTGCGTGTCCCATGTGTAGCTGACCTGTAATGTTGGGTGGTGGCATAACGATAGTATAAGGCTTTTTGTCCTTATCTACCTCTGCGTGAAAGTAGTTGCCCTCTATCCAAAAGTCATAAATTTTGTCCTCAACCTCTTGTGGGTTGTAGGCTTTTGCCAGTTCCTTTGCCATATTTTACTCTCCTTTTCGAGAAAATTACAAATTATTCTTAACCAATATATTATCCCATTACACAGGGATTTTGTCAATGTGTAATGGGATAAAAACAAACAGCTAATCTTATGGTATGAAAACCTCTGTATCACCTTTACTGTGTATATATGTGTTGCTATAGCTACACGCATTAGTCCTGTGCAAATTGACTGTTATATAAATTGCAGTAAAAGCCCTTTTTATCTAACAGCTCCTTGTGGGTACCCTGTTCAATCACGTTGCCCTTGTTCATTACTAAAATCATATCTGCGTTTTCAATAGTAGACAGCCTATGTGCTACGATAAATGTGGTTTTGCCCTCCATCATTTTATTAAAAGCTTTTTGGACACGCTGTTCTGTTAAGGTGTCTATGCTACTGGTTGCTTCATCCAATATAACCATTGAGGGGTTACATGCCATTACTCTGGCTATACATAACAGCTGTTTTTGACCCTGTGACAAATTACCGCCATCCTCGGTTATTACGGTGTCATAGCCCTTTTCCATACGGGAAATAAAGTCATGGGCATATGCAGATTTGGCTGCGTTTACAATATCTTCGTCAGCAGCGTTTTGTGTACCATAGGCTATGTTGTCACGAATAGTACCGCTATATAGCCAGCTTTCCTGTAATACCATACCGTATAAATGTCGCAGGCTGCTGCGTGTTATATTGCGTATGTCCACGCCGTCTATGGTTATGGTGCCGCTGGTTACATCATAAAAACGCATTAGCAAATTAATAAGTGTGGTTTTGCCACAGCCGGTAGGCCCTACAATAGCTACCTTTTGTCCTGATTTTACAGATAGACTAAAGTCTTTAATAAGCCTTTGTTCGGGTGTATATGAAAAGCTTACATTGTCAATTTTAATATTTCCGTTGCAGGTTTCCATATTAATTGCACTGCTGTTATCTGCTGTTTCGTTTTCCATATCTAATAAAGTGAAAATTCGGCTGGCACCGGACAGCGCCGTCTGTATTTGCCCAATAACACCAGTTACCTCGTTAAAGGGCTTAGTGTATTGATTAGCATATGTCAAAAAGCAGGACACTGTACCTATGGTCATTGTACCGCTAATGGCAGATAAAGCACCTATAACGCCTACGGCGGCATATACTATTGCGTTTACAAAACGAGTGCTGGGGTTTGCTAAGGAGGATGCAAACTGTGCCTTTTCCCCACATTCGTATAACCTGCTGTTTATTGCCTGGAATTTTTTCTGACTTTCGTTTTCATAGGAAAATGCGACTATTAATTTTTGGTTGCCTACCATTTCCTCTATACAGGTGCTGATTTCACCCTGCGTGCGTGATTGGGTATTAAACATCTTTTTTGATAATTTTGCAATAAAGGTTGCAACGAACAGGGATAGGGGCGTAATGAAAAATACTATTAATGCAATTTTATAATTTATAGCTATCATAAAAGCAAGAGTTCCAATAATTGTGATAATACCAGAAAACAGCTGTGTGAAGCCTTGAAGCAAGCCATCTCCTACTGCATCAGTGTCATTTACAATACGACTGATTATATCACCATGAGGGTGTCTGTCAATAAAGCTAAGTGGCATAGAGTTAAGCTTTTTAAATAAATCCTTTCGCATATCGCTGACAGTATGATAGCCTACCTTGTTTGTACATACCCCCATTAACCATTGAAAAATAGCAACGCCTATTATTGTGCCTACGATTATTATACAGATGGTAGCAACAGAATTAAAATCTACGTTGCCCTCACCTATTATATTATCAATAGCCCTGCCTACCAGCACAGGAGCTAACAAGGTTAGGGATACGCTGATTCCTGCACATAAAACAGCACCCACAATGTATAGCATATATGGCTTTGTGTAGGATAAAACTCTTTTTATAATTTTGGAGGAGCTTTTTTTACTAGAGGTTTTCATTTTTCTACCTCCTGACTGCCTTTTTGACCACCTGTTTGACCTTGAGAGTGACATATTTCCTTGTATTCGTCACAGTTGTTATATAAATAATTGTGTGTACCTATGTCTACCATATGACCGTTATGCAGTACAACAATTTTGTCTGCATCGTTAACAGAGGCTACTCGCTGAGAAACAATAATGACAGTAGTATTTTCTATCCCTGCTTTTATAGCGTAACGTAGGGCTTTATCGGTAGCAAAATCCAAAGCACTGGCGCTGTCATCCAAAATTAAAATTTCTGGCTTGGCAATAACTGCACGGGCAATGGTGAGCCTTTGCTTTTGACCGCCTGACAGGTTTTGTCCCCCCCGAACAATGTCTGTGTTGGCTTTTAAGGGTAAATTATCAACAAATTCCTTAGCCTGTGATATTTCTAAAGCCTTTTCAATATCTTCGTCGGTGGCGTTTGCTTTTAGGTAGCACAGGTTTTCTTTTATTGTGCCAGTAAAAAGCACAGCTCTTTGGGGGACTAATCCGATTTTCCTCCTTAGCTGTTTAAAGGGATACATTTGTACGTTTATCCCGTCTACTAATATTTCACCCTTGGTTACGTCGTAAAAACGTGGAATTAGATTTATTAAGGTTGATTTGCCACAGCCTGTACCACCAATAATACCGATGGTTTCACCCTTGTTAATTGTGAGGCTTATACCCTGTAGGGCGTTTTTATCATCACCATAGGAGAAGCATACATCCTTAAATTCAATTTTTGCACTGCCTTTTATAGGAGTTATATTTGATGCCGAGGTTTCTAAAACAGTTGGCTTTGTATCAAAAACCTCATTTATTCGGGTGGCGCTGGCGGATGCCTTTGTAAAAATTACTACTAAATTTGATACAACAATCATAGCCAGTAAAATTTGTGTCATATAGTTAACTAATGCAATAATTTGACCAGGTAACAGCTCACCAACGTTAACAAATACGCCACCAAACCATACAATGGCTACAATGGCTAGGTTGGCTACTACATAGGTTAAGGGGTTTAACATGGCAGACAGCCTTCCTACCCGTACAGCGGTTTTTGCCACATCATCAGCACAATTGTCAAATCGGTTTATATCATATTTTTGTTTGCTGAAGGCCCGTATTACCCTGTTGCCTGACAAGTTTTCCCGTGATATTAAGGACAGCTTGTCTAACCCCTTTTGCATTGTTTTAAAGAAAGGAATACTTTTGCTCATAATTAGATATAAAATAAAGCCAATAATGACAGCAGATATAAAGAAAATTATGGATATTCTTAAATCTATTGTCATAGCCATTATTAATGCACCTATTACAAGAAAGGGTGCACGTATAACTAGGCGAATAATCATAGCCACTGCTAACTGCAGCTGGTTAATATCATTTGTCATTCTGGTGATTAGGGATGCAGTTCCAATTGTGTCTAAATCATGATACGACAGAGTATTAATATGTTTATAGAGTGCATTTCTAAGCTTTGTGCCGCTGCCCTGTGATGTAATGGCAGCACTTTTTTGACATACTAAAGCAAAGCCTAAACCTAATGCACCCAGCAAAAGCATAATTAATCCGCCTTTTATGACATAATCCCTGTCACCCTGTAATACACCCACGTCAATTATACTTGCCATTACCAAAGGTACAATAAGCTCAAAAATAGCCTCTATTAGCTTGCAAATTGGTCCTATTGTTAGTTGTAACTTGTAATCCTTCAGATATTTTTTTAAGCGGAACATAAGTATCCTCCTGTGGCGGTAAAAAAATTGGGCGACAAGGTCACCCAATTTATGCTGTAATATGCTGTAAAAACAATTTGTATATATTGTAGCATTGCTTTTAAATGACTAAGGTTTTTATTTCTCAGTACCCAGAAAGAACAGGGCAACTGTACCTGGTCCAGAGTGAGCACCTATTACGGGACCGATAAAATTTATGGTTATTCTTGCCTGTGGAAATTTTTCAAGCACAAGCTGTTCTACAAATTTTGCATCATTTATGCAGTCAGCATGGCTAATAAATACGTCTTGACTGCCCTTGGATAGTGCGGTCTGTTCCATTTGGGTTACCAGTGCGGTTAGAGATTGCTTTCTGCCGCGAACTTTTCTCACAGGGATTAAATGACCGTCGTTGTCCATATGCATAACAGGCTTTATATTTAGTGCCGAGCCTATTACCGCAGCACCAGCGGATACTCTGCCGCCACGTTTTAGGTGGTGCAGGTCATCAACAGTGAACCAGTGACACAGGTGGTTTCGGTTATCTGTTACCCATTGCTTTAATTGGGTAATATTTAAACCCTCACGTTTTTTCATAACTGCTAAATATAACAGCAGACCTTCCCCCATAGAAGCCGCTAAGCTGTCCACAACCTTAACTGTATGGTTAGGGTACTGCTGGTTTAACTCCTTGGCAGCTATACAAGCAGACTGATATGTGCCGCTAAGACCTGATGAAAAGGCAATATACAATATATCGTTGCCGTCCTGTAAAACAGGTTCAAACACCCTTACCATATCGCTGGGGTTTATTTGTGCGGTGGTGGCGGTATCTCCGTTCCTTAGGTTATCATAAAATATTTTAATATCCATATCACTATGGTCTGGTGTGTTTTTATATGTTTTATTGTTCATTGAATAGGTTAGGGACATTACCTGTACTTCTAAAGTAGTAATCATATCAGGAGTTAAATCTGTTGTGCTGTCTGTGAAAATTATATAATCATTCATTTTTTACACCTCTAATTGTATTATGGAGAAAATTTTCGAAAGAATGTTTACAGAATAATTGTATGCTACTTATACATAGGGATTATGCTATAAAAGAATTATGCACAAAAAATAACCAAATTTTACATACAGATTACCACTGTTTAGGGTTTATTCGACAATAAATTAATGATGAAAGTGGGGTGTGAAGACTTGTTAAAAAAGAGATTTTTAATAAATGGAGCATGGTTAACGGGAATAACTCTAATAACACGGACAATAGGTATATTTTTTAGGGTGTATATGTCCAATGCTATTGGCAGTGAGGCTATAGGACTGTATCAGTTAATATTAACAGTTTATTTTTTTACTGTTACTACTGTCACAGGCGGAGTGTCATTGGTTGTAACCCGTTTGGTGACAGATGCCATAGCAAAAGGTAATAAATCTGCAGTGCAATATATAACTGCCAGGTGCTTAGCCTTTAGTGTTGGCTTTAGCATTATTATTGGCAGTTTAATGGCATTTTTTTCACAGGATATAGGTGTTGGTATTTTAGGGGATAGCAGAACGGTGATGTCCATACAGGTGTTAGCACCGAGCTTGCCCTTTATGGCCGTTTCCGCTTGTCTTAGAGGCTACTTTTATGCACGCAGAAAAGTATTTAAAACAGGCAGCGAACAGTTAATTGAGCAAGTAGTAGAAATAGGTGTTTTTGCGTTATTGGTAGGTACAATGGCACCTATGGGTATGGAGTATGCCTGCTGCGCAGTGGCAATAGGTACAACAGCAGCAGAGGTAGTGTCCTTTATTTATTCCTACATATTGTATAGACTGGATGTTAGGACCATTAAAGAAAAGCCCAAAAGGATAAAAGGCTTTTTAAGAAAATCTGTAAGCATAGGTGTTCCTGTAACCCTAAGCTCCTGCCTGCGTTCGGGGCTAAGTTTGGTAGAAAATGTGATGATACCCTGGGGCTTAAAAAAATCTGGTAATACATACGAAAAATCCTTATCGGCTTATGGTGCAATAACTGGTATGGCAATGCCTGTCATAGGGTTTCCGTCTGTATTCTTGTTTTCCTTTTCTATGCTTATGATACCTGAGATGTCAGAAGCCAACGCACAGCTTCACAAAAAATCGGTTCAGTATATGACTAGCAGAATTCTGAGGTTTGCCTTGCTGTTTTCTCTGCCTACTGGTGTTTTATTCTTCTTCTTTGCACAGGCGTTGGGCAGTATTATTTATGGCAGTGAGGAAATAGGCTTGTATATAGCGTTGTTGGCACCGGTAGTACCCCTAATGTATTTAGACAGTGTGGTAGACGGCATATTAAAAGGGCTAAATCAACAGCTGCACTATTTAACCTATAATATAATAGATTCGGTTATAAGAGTAATATTAATAGCAGTTCTGCTGCCTCGTATAGGCATAATGGGAATTATCGTTGTTACATATATGAGCGAGATTATCAACACGGGATTGTCGCTAATGAGATTATTAAAGGTGGCAGAAATACATATTAAAATAGTAGATTGGGTTGTTAAACCGTTAATATCCATAATAATACCCTGTTTGCTAATAAAGGTAGCAACAGGGTATATAGCAGTTATAAATTTGGGTGTCACCACAGTTCTTTCAATATTAATATGTGTAGCAACCTATATAATAATAATGCTGTTGACAGGAGGATTAAAAGACGAAGAAATAATGTGGTTTAAAGGTATATTAAGGCTAAAGAAAAAGTAGTATTAGGATTTATCTTTAGGCTTAGAAAGCAACGCACCTAGCAAACCAAAAAATATAGCAGCTGTTATGCCTGCGGCGGCAGCAGTGACGCCACCTATTGCTATACCCATAGCGCCATCCTTTTGGATGGCTTCCTTTATACCCTCAGCCATGGTATAACCAAAGCCAGACAATGGTACGGTAGCACCAGCACCAGCAAACTGTACCAGTGGCTCATATAAGCCTAATCCAGCTAAAACAACACCTAGTACCACATAGGTTACAAGTATTCTAGCTGGAGTTAGCTTGGTTTTATCTATTAATATTTGTGCTACAACACATATTAAACCGCCAACCCAAAATGCGTTTAAGTAATCCATTACATCTCACCCTTTCAAAAACTATTTTTTCCTGTACAGATAAATTTATACATAAATAAAATAATGAAGTTAAATAAAGCCCATGGGTATCTTAGAAAATCAAATATTTTGGTTATTCCGACAATTATCAGCAGCCTGTTTGTAAAAAGCCAAATTCACATATATTAATAATTGCGTTTTTAGGCTTCCTGGTCCATGCAAAGCTTGTGTATATCATTTGATTTTACATATTATCTAGTTAAATCTTGATTTTTGTATTATAATTCTTTATAATGTAATATAGTATGTTTAAATGATTTTATTTTCATAATCTGTAGACATAAAATAAATAAAAAAGTTGAGGAGTTTTTGTGGTGAATAAAAAGAGAGTATTTCTTACAGCTATATTTTTAGGTGTAGTAGTGGCGTTAGGCTGTTTTTTGACAGGCTGTGGTGACGAAACAGTGGACCTTATGCAATATGCAAAGGTAACATTTACAGGATTTAATTCCAAGGGTGAGGCTGATATTGAAGTAAATTTGGATGAGCTAATGGAAAAGGCGTCTAAGAATGCCCCAGACGATCTGAAGGCTACGGGAATATCAAGTGGTATTTCAGCATTTAGGTCTACATTTTCATATAAGCTAAGCAAGTACGACGATTTGTCAAACGGTGAAAAGATTATAATGACGGTTTCGTATAATGAGCGCTTAGCTAAAGCCTTTAAGTTTAATTTTAAAGCAGAAAATAAAGAGATAGAGGTTACTGGGCTATCAGAGGCGCAGGAGGTTGATTTGTTCGATGGCGTAACAGTCAGCTTTAGCGGTAAATCACCGCAGGGAACAGCCAAGGTGATAAAAAGCGATAAAGACCTTTTACTAAAAAAGGTGTATTACAGCCTGAACAAGGCTGATGGACTGGCAAACGGAGATACTGTCATTGTCACTGCTGGTTACAGCGAAAATGAAGCAGAAGAAAATGGAATAATTGTAGGTAAAACGGAAAAGAAATTTACAGTGGAAGGCTTGGACGAGTATATATCAAAATATGAGCAAATGGATAAGACATTGTATGATAAAATGGATAAACAAGCCAGAGATATGATAGACGCTAAAATCGCAGATGATAGCTTTGGCCACTTCCTAAAGGGAGGATATGTAGCATCTGACTATAGTAAGGGTGTATCTGATTTAAAGGTAGAGGCAGACCGCTGCTTGTTTGGCTCATTAAAGGAAGGTGCAGACAAGGATTACAATATAGGGGTTAACACCTTATCAATGGTTTACAAAATAACAGGTAAGGATAAAAAGGATGAGGATGGCTTTACAACATATGTGTCTGTAAGATTTTCAGACATAATATTACTGTCTGACGGTAAGCTGGATGTTGTAGTAACAGACGGAAAGCTTGATGGCAAATGTGATACTTATGAAAATATATTTAGAAATGTTGTAACCTCAAACAAGGATAAATATGGCTTTGAGGAGATTGATATAACAAAGGCGGAAAATCTGCCTAAAGCATCTGTTAGCGGTAGTAATACCAGCAGTACGGAAAAATCAACAGAGAAAACAACAGAGAAAGCAACAGAGGAATCCACACAATCTGCAACTAACAGCAGTGTTGCTAGCAGTTCTAGTGAAAAAGCTACACAGACAGCTACGACAGCATCTGTATCCAGCAGATAATATAGCATTAACAGGGTGTTTGTCCAATATTGGGCAGGCACCTTTTTTTATGCTTGCCAAGTATGGGTGTAATCTAATGAGTGAACGACGGTAATCTGCCCTCATAGTGGGAAAGACATAGCTGTATGACAAACGGCACATAAAATAATTATTTGCCTTCTGCCCATTAGTAAATTATCATTTAGCATTTTATTGTAAATATATCAATATATTAATATACAGTATGATAATAAATCCAGCACACAGCCCGTTTGTAGTAATGTAAAGCAGTAATAAAAGGAAAAATAAAATTTGCTGAAAAGGGTGTAATACCGTCTAAAAAAGTTGTATATATAAAAATAAGCTGATATAATATAAAGGATTATGGCACAATGGGTTAGTTTTAGCTTTTTTGTAGGTAAAGCTGATTCATATTGCACATTATGTTTTAATTTTTTATATACACTGGGAGGTACCAACATTGAAAACCCCTAATATCACATTCCCAAAACACCCCTTTAAAACTAGAGGCGGTGCAAGAGTACCACACAGAAAAAACACAGCACAGTGTGAATCTGTTATTATGCCCCCACCTAGTCAGGTGATTATTCCTATGCAGCAGCATATAGGTGCTCCATGCACACCTGTTGTTAAGGCTGGTGATACGGTAAAGGTAGGTCAGCTAATAGGAAAAGCCAGTGGCTTTGTGTCTGCTCCTATTCATTCAAGCATTTCTGGCACAGTAAAAAAGATTGGTTTTGTTACAATGCCTAACGGTGGAAGGGTACAGGCAATAGTTATTGACAGCGACGGTGAAATGACTGTTAGTGAAGATGTAAAAGCCCCTACGGTAAACAATCTGGAGGATTTGTTACAGGCAGCACAGGACAGTGGCTTGGTAGGCTTAGGCGGTGCAGGCTTTCCCGCCCATGTAAAGCTTAACGTACCAAAGGACAAAAATATTGATACGCTAATCATTAATGCGGCGGAGTGTGAGCCATATATTACCGCAGACCACAGAGAGGCGCTGGAAAACTCTTGGGAAATTTTGTCAGGAGTATATACATTAAAGGAAATCTTAAATATTGACAGAGTTATCATTGCTATAGAAAATAATAAACCAGACGCCATAAAGGTCATGAGCGAGATTGCAGCCAGCAAGGAGAATGACCCTGATGACAGGGTGAGAATTTTATCACTGAAGGCACGTTATCCACAGGGTGCGGAAAAGGTTTTGGTGCAGGCGTGTACTAAACGAAAAATTCCAGCTGGTGGGCTGCCATCTGATGTAGGCTGTATCGTTATGAACATAGCGTCTATCTCATTTTTAGCTCAATACATAAAGACCGGTATGCCGTTGATTACCAAACGATTAACTGTTGACGGTTCGGCAATTGCTAATCCTCGCAATGTTATAGTGCCTATTGGCACACCTATTAATCAGGTTATAGAGTTTTGTGGGGGATACAAGGGTACGCCAAAAAAAATACTTATGGGCGGACCTATGATGGGGTTGGCTATTACAGACGATACTATCCCTGTGTTAAAACAAAATAACGCTATTCTTGCTTTTACTGAACAGGACGCAAGGCTAATGGAGGAAACAGACTGTATTCGTTGTGGTCGCTGTGCTAACAGCTGTCCTATGAATTTAGTACCGCCTGTTATTAGTAAGTGCATAAAGCTAAAGGATATGGAGGCTTTGGAGAAAAGCGGTATTATGACCTGTATGGAGTGTGGCTGTTGTGCCTTTAGCTGTCCCGCAGGCAAGCATATTGTACATAATATGCGTATAGGCAAAGCGATGCTAAAGGACTATAAAAAGGCACAGTCAGCAAAGGATAAGGGGGATAAAAAATAATGACAGCGAAGTTATATGTGTCATCATCGCCTCATTTGCGACAGGGTGATACCACACAAAAAATAATGCTTAATGTAGTTATTGCGTTAATGCCTGCGTTAATAGCGGCAGTAGTGATTTTTGGCTGGCGGGTGTTGCTGGTAACGGGTGTTACTGTGGGCAGCTGCGTTTTAGCAGAATTTATAAGCCGTAAGGTAATGAAGCGTAAAAACACTGTTTTTGATTTAAGTGCAGTTGTAACAGGAATGCTGTTGGCGATGAATTTACCAGTTAACGTAAACTTGTTAATAGCTGTATTTGGTTCAGTAGTAGCCATAGTGGTGGTAAAGCAGATGTTTGGCGGTTTGGGACAGAATTTTGTTAACCCAGCTATAGCCGCCAGAATAGTTTTACTGGTTTCCTTCCCTGCACAGATGACCACATGGACAGCACCCCTAATATACCAGAATGGTGCAGACGCTGTTTCAACAGCTACACCCTTAGCAAACAATGCCAATGGTATTAGCACATCATATATGGATTTGTTTTTAGGTACGACAGGTGGCTGTTTAGGTGAAACCTGTGCAATAGCACTAATAATTGGCGGTGTGTACCTAATAGTTAAAAGGATTATTAGCCCAATTATTCCATTATGCTTTATCGGTACGGTAGCCTTGTTTGCTGTACTTGTAGGTCAGGACCCGTTGTTTCATATTTTATCTGGTGGTGTTATTATTGGTGCTTTCTTTATGGCTACTGATTACACAACATCCCCTATTACCTTTAAGGGTAAGCTAATATTTGGTATAAGCTGTGGCGTTATCACCATGCTGATAAGGTTATATGCAAATTTGCCAGAGGGTGTATCCTTCTCAATTATTCTAATGAATATTTTAACCCCTCTAATCGAAAGAGGTACTATGCCAAAGCCATTTGGCAGTGTAAAGAAAAACAAAGCATAATTTGATTAGAAATTAAAATATATCACAGAAAATTTTGAAAGGATGATAATAATGAAACCCTTTAATATAAAGGCAATAGCTATACCAACGGTTTCGCTGTTTGCCATATGTCTAATAGTTACGGCGTTGTTAGCTGGGACTAATGCAATGACAGCAGATACTATTGCAAGGCAGTCCTTGGAAAAGGCATCACAATCAAGAAGCGTTGTGCTACCACAGGCTAAGGATTTTAAGGAATGCACATTAGATGATAAAACATACTACCAAGGATTGGACGACAGCGGTAACATTGTGGGCTACACCTTTACCACAGCTGCAAAGGGCTATGGTGGTGAGGTACAGGTTATGACAGGTATTGACAGCACCAACGCAGTCAGCGGTGTAGTTATCCTGTCACAAAACGAAACACCGGGACTAGGTGCTAATGCGGAAAAGGATGTATTTAAGGATCAGTTTAAGCAACAGCTAACATGGGACGGTGGCATGTTTACAGTGATTAAAAATGCACAACCGACTACAGGTGAAATACAGGCTATGACTGGTGCTACCATAACATCAAAGGCAGTGGCGAATGCTGTTAATGAGGCTGTTGATATGTACTATAAAGTAGCGGTAGACAAGGGGGCAGATAAATAATGGCTCAAAAGAAAACAATGCTTCAAGAATTTTCAAAGGGTATTATCAAGGAAAACCCTGTACTATGCTTGGTGCTGGGAACCTGTCCTACCTTGGCGGTTACTACAGCCGCTACTAATGCCATTGGTATGGGTATAGCGGCTACCTTGGTCTTAATATGCTCAAACGCTGTTATTTCTGCGTTAAGAAACGTTATACCAGATAAGGTTCGTATTCCTGCTTACATAACAATTATTGCAGGCTTTGTTACTATTGTGCAAATGCTTGTAAAGGCGTATGCACCAGCAATAGATGAGAGCTTGGGTATTTTCCTACCCCTTATTGTTGTTAACTGTATCATCTTGGGCAGAGCGGAAATGTACGCCAGTAAAAACAGGGTCATCCCATCTATGCTGGATGGTTTAGGTATGGGTGTAGGCTTTACAGCGGCTATGCTGTTAATGGGCATTATACGTGAGCTGTTAGGCACAGGCTGTGTATTTGGTATACCTATTACAGCTGGTTTTGTCAGCCCAATTATTATATTTATACTGCCACCGGGGGGCTTCTTTGTATTTGGTATGCTTATTGCGTTATCCAACAAGCTAAGCCACAAGAAAAATCCTGAGACGGCAGGCTGTGGCAGCTGCCCGATGAGTGGTACTTGCTCAAAATTAAAGGCCGAAGGGGGCTGTGACAAATGATAAAAAGCTTGGTTGCCGTTTTCTTGGCGGCTATATTAACAGAAAACTATGTGCTAAGTAAATTTTTAGGAATTTGTCCATTTTTAGGAGTATCTAAAAAACTAAAAACAGCGGTAGGCATGAGCGGGGCTGTAATATTTGTTATGGTGCTGGCAACAGCTGTTACTTGGCCCATATACCAAAGCATGCTTGTGCCAGCAGGACTGGAATATCTGCAAACTATTGTTTTTATTTTAGTTATAGCAGGGTTAGTACAGTTAGTAGAAATTTTGTTAAAAAAATATATGCCTCCTCTTTATAACTCACTTGGTATATACCTGCCATTAATCACTACAAACTGTGCGGTTTTAGGTGTAACAATGCTTGTTATAGAAAAAGCATCGGGTGACCCTGCCTTTACATACGTATCAGCATTGGTAAATGCTCTTGGTGCAGGCGTGGGCTTTCTGGTGGCTATGGTTATGTTTGCAGGTGTGCGTGAAAGATTAGAAACCAGTGATATACCACAAACCTTTAAAGGACTGCCTATTACGTTGGTAGCGGCATCATTAGTAGCTATATCATTCTTAGGCTTTAGCGGTTTAGTAGAAAACTTAATTAAGTAACGCCTATATTTAAGGAAAGGGTATGATGTTTAATGAACCCAATAGTTATTGCTATTATTATTGTTGCTGGTATAGGATTAGTTGTGGGATTAATTCTGGCAGTAGCATCTATCGTGTTCGCTGTGCCTAAAAATGAAATGGCAGAGGCTGTTTTGGAGGTTTTACCAGGTGCTAACTGTGGTGCGTGTGGCTTTTCAGGCTGCAGCGGTTATGCAGCAGCCTTAGCTGATGGCAGCGCCGAAAGCGGTTTGTGTGCTCCCGGTGGTACTCAGGTGGTTAAGGCGGTTGCAAAGGTTTTGGGGAAGGATGCAGGGCTTGTAGAGAAAAAAACAGCGGTTGTCCATTGTGTTGGCAGCTGTGATAACACTGACACAAAAATGGAGTATGATGGCATAAAAACCTGTAAAGCTGCCAGCGTGCTGACAGGTGGCACAGGTAAATGCGGTTTTGGCTGTATAGGCTTTGGCGATTGTGTAAATGCCTGTGAATATGATGCCATAAGGGTATGCAACGGTGTGGCGGTTGTTAACCCAGAAAGCTGTAAAGCTTGTAAAAAATGTGTAGCTGTTTGTCCTAAAAATATTATTTCCATAATACCTGTAAAAAAGGCAGCTGTGGTTAGATGCAGTAACCATGACAAGGGCGGTATTACAAAAAAAGCCTGCACAGCTGGCTGTATAGGCTGTATGCGTTGTACTAAGGTATGCCCTACAGGTGCTATAAAGGTGGAAAATTTTTTGGCTAGCATTGACAGTAGCTTGTGTACGGGATGCGGTAGCTGTATGGCAGAGTGTAAACAAGGCTGTATTACAATGTGAAGATTAAATGAATTTTACAAATTTATAGGATTTATTAACAGCCCTTAACAATTTCTTAACAACTGTTAATAGAAATTTATTTATTATTATAGATGTAATCAAAATCCTGTCTAATTATAGACAGAAAAGGAGTGACATAATAAATGGTCGAGGTAAAAGACCTGGTAAAACGCTATGGCGATAAGCTGGCGGTTAATAATGTTAGCTTTACTGTAGACAGTGGCGAAGTGCTGGGATTTCTAGGACCTAACGGTGCAGGTAAATCCACTACAATGAATATCATTACAGGATACCTGTCATCTACGTCAGGTAAAGTAACAGTTGATGGATGTGAGATTTTAGATAATCCTATAGGTGCTAAATCTAAAATAGGTTATCTGCCAGAGCTACCACCGCTGTATATGGATATGACAGTTAAAAGATATTTGCAGTTTGTTTTTGACTTGAAAAAGGTAACGCTGCCAAAGGAAGAGCATCTGACAGAGGTGTGCAGGGTTACGAAAATTACAGATGTTTATGACCGGCTTATAAAGAATTTGTCAAAAGGCTACAGACAGCGTGTGGGCTTAGCACAAGCACTAATCGGCAATCCTCCTGTTTTGATTTTAGATGAGCCTACGGTAGGCTTAGACCCTAAGCAGATAATTGAAATGCGAAACTTAATCAGAGGATTAGGTAAAAAGCATACAGTTATTTTGTCATCTCATGTTTTATCTGAGGTACAGGCTATATGCGACAGAATAATTGTAATTAACAACGGTAAGCTGGTAGCAAACTCTGCTACTAAAGAAATATCTGGCAATGTAGCTGGTTATCACAAGCTAGAGCTACATATAGACGGAGCAACCAGTCGTGTTATATCTGCGTTAAAAACCATTGACGGTGTAGTAAGGGTGAAAAAGGTAATGGACACGGTAGATGGTTTTGGTGAATATATGGTAGAGTCCCGAAAGGATACAGACATAAGAAAACCTGTATTTCATGCCATGGCAAAGATAGATTGTCCTATTGTAATGATGAAGAGTGCCGAGCTAAGCTTAGAGGACGCATTCCTAAAGCTGACAAAAGACGGTATACCTGTAAAGGGAGGTAAAAAATAATGTCTGCTATATATAGACGTGAGATGTACTCGTACTTTACCTCTGGTATTGCGTATGTGGTATTGACAGTATTTACACTTTTTTCAGGATTTTTCTTTATGATGAATTGTCTGGTTAGTGACACCTCAAGCATGACTTCAGTTTTTGTTAATATGTTTATGGTGGTTCTATTGTTATTGCCTATACTTACCATGAGGCTATTTAGTGAGGATAAAAAGCAAAAAACAGATCAGGGCTTATTAACAGCTCCTGTTAATCTGTTTCAAATAGTTATAGGCAAGTATTTGTCAGCTGTAACAGTTTTTGCTATTTCTTTGATTATCTTTATATTGGACGCCGTGGTTATAAGCTTTTTTACACAGCCTTCATGGTCAATGATATTTAGCAATATGCTGGGCATGTTCTTGTTAGGCAGCGCAATGATTGCTATTTGTTGCTTTATCTCCTCATTAACCGAAAGTCAGGTAGTATCAGCAGTAATCGGTATAGCGGTAGGTCTGTTAATATCTTTTTTAGATACATTGGCATCTGCCGTGCCAATAGATTTTATAGCCAGTAGTTTAAAATCTATTTCCTTCCTGACACCATATCAAAATTTTTCAGTTGGAATAATCAGCCTATCAAGTGTAATTTTCTTTTTAAGTATATGCGTAATATTCTTGTTTTTGACTATTCGTGTATATGAAAAAAGACGTTGGAGTTAAGGAGGTACTGTGAAATGAATAATGAAAAAGATAACAAGGACTCCTTAGAGGAGGCAATAGATAATTTTTCTGAAAAACCACAGACTGACAAGGTAGTGGAAACCACAGAACAAAAAGATTCTACAGTTATCAGTACAGATGATGGAAATGCTGTTTCTGATAATGCTCCAAAAAAGAAGAAGCTTTCAGATAAATTTAAGTCAAAGGCATTTAAACGAGGTTGGATTTCCCTTGCGTTTACCTGCTTGTTTATTGCTGCTGTCATAATAGTTAATATGGTAGCAGGCGTTTTGGTTGAAAAGGTACCAGCGTTAAAGGCTGACCTAACAGCCAGCGGTACATATCAGCTGACCGCTGATACCACAGACTTTTTACAAACCTTATCAAAGGATGTAAAAATTATGGTTTTAGCCCCAGAGGGTGACTATACAGCAGCTAACCAGTATTATTTGCAGGCCAACACACTACTAAAAATGTATCCCCAGTACAGCACTAAAATTTCACTGGAGTACATTGACCTAACAGCCAACCCTACCTTTGCCAACGATTCAAAGTATAAAAGTGACTCCTTGCAGGCTGGTGATTACATAGTAGAGTGTGGTGACAAGCACCGTGTGTTAACGACGGATGATTTGTTTGAGCAAAGCTACGATTCTACAAGCGGGTCTTCTACGGTAACAGGCTTAAAGGTGGAATCTGCTGTAACAACAGCTATTCTAAACGTTACATCCGACAGCCAGACAAAGGTCCAGTTTATTGACGGCTTTGGTACATACACAGCGACAGGCTTTACAAAAGTATTGGAAAGCAATAACTATGATGTATCTAACGTTGCACTGCTGACTGGTAATATAGGTGACGATACCAGCATGATTATACTGTTTACACCATCTGTTGACCTTGACGAGTCTTCAGCAAAGAAAATAAATGATTTTCTGTATAACAAAGGTGAATATGGTAAAAACCTGTTGTATGTTGCGTCACAGGTTAACGGTGAAACACCTGTGCTAGATTCCTTATTGGCAGAGTGGGGTGTTGAAATGGCAGGTGGTATGGCCATGGAAATGGATGAAAACCACTTGTTATATTCTAATTCATATGCTGTTTCTACAACAGAATACGGCAGCACTGACTATACAGCAGGGTTAAAGGATTCTACATTAAATCTAGTAGCGGGTTATATCAGACCTGTTGTAATCAATGACCAAAACAAAGCGGTTGCGTTGCTGACAACTACTGACAGTGCAAAATTATTACCTTATGATGCTACAGATGATTTTTCATTTGATAACGTTACAGCAGAAAAATATAGCATTGCTACTATGTCTACAAAGACATCAGAGTCCAGCGAAGGTAAATCAAATGTTGCGGTGTTTGGTTCAGCATTAATATTTGATGACAGTGCTTTGCAAATGTCATCATATAACAATAGCCCATACATTTTAAATATGTTTAATATCCTAACAGACCATGCCGATGACGGTATTGCCATTGAGGGTAAAAATCTACAGGATAACCAGCTAGGTATAGTTGCCTCTCAAACCCAGCTTATATCCACAATATTTATAGGCCTTATCCCGTTGGCAATAATTATTTTAGGTTTAATTATTTGGCTTCGCAGGAGGAATAAATAATGGCTGATGAAAAAAAAGTAAATAAGGATATGGCAGATGTACACACAGATAAGGAAAATGAAGCTGTTGTGGAGGAAAGCTCCGCACAGGGAACCGTGTTTTCTGCTGACTATGACGGTGAGCTTGGTAATATAAAGGTAGCACAAAGGACAAAGGACAGCAAAAGCCCAAAGAAAAAGGTGCTGCTTATTATTATTGCTGCTGTTGCTGTAATAGGTATATTAGTGGGTGTTTATTGCTTAGTTAACAGTATGCCTAGTGCAGATGATACTACGGCTACATATCCAACAGATGAAAATGGAGAGCAATATGCTGTGGACTTAAAGGGCAATAAAATTCCTTCTGAAAAGGATGGTAACGGCAATATTCTAAGTGCGGGTGTTGAAGAGCTGATTACACAGGTTCCAGCAGCTATTTCAACTATTGATGTTGAAAACGAATCAGGTACATTTACCGTTAAATCCGAAACCTCCACCGTACAGGCGACAACAGCTGCTGGTGAGGAGGCTACCGCTACCGTTGGTACTACATATACCTTGGTAGGCTTTGAGGACGCCGACCTTAAAAGTGGTCAGGCAGACGCTATAGCTAACGATGCCGCCGCAGTTACAACAACTAAAATTGTTGATATTAATGGTGAAAACCCTGAGGATTACGGATTATCAAAACCCAGAGCAACAGTTACAGTAACCTTTACGTCAGGTGAAAAAGACATTATCAGGGTTGGCAATGACGTAACAGGTGATGAAGGTACATATATTCAGGTTAATGATGATAAGGCAATTTATTTAGTGGACAGTGAATCTGTGGACAGCTTCTTTTACAGCCCTTTATCATTGTTAAACACAGAAATTACAAGCCCATCATCGTCAGACGATACCAACACTCCAACCTCGTTTACTATCAGCGGAACAAACTTTCCACAGCCACTTGTATTTGTGCCTAATGATGATGGAACAAATACAGCATACTACAAGATGACATCTCCAAAGGAGCGTCCTGCTAACGTTGCCACAGGCTCTAACGTTATTGGCAGCGTGCTGTCATTAACAGCAGAGGCTGTTGTGTGCTATCACCCATCAGAGGAGCAGATGAATAGCTTTGGAGTTGGTGACCCATACGCACAGGTGGCAGCCGTATATCCTGATGTGGAATATACCTTAGCTGCCTCTGCACCTAATAGTAATAACCTTGTGTATGTTTACAACAAGGACAAGAACGTTATCTACTCTATTTCAGCGGATAAGGTTCCTTGGGTAACCACCAGCTATGACGAAATGGTTTACGAGTATGTATTAAAGCCAAACAAGGATTCTTTAAGCTCTATAGAAGTAACCGCAGATGGAAAAACATATACCTTTAACATGGAAACCGTTTCCTCTACTGACAGCGAAGGTAATGACAATAGTACCTTGGTTACAAGGTATGGTGACACAGAGCTAAATGAAAGCTACTTTGACACCTATTTCCAAAATGTTATTTCTGCCACCCGTGAGGGTACATATGATGGCAGCGCTGCTAGTGATGCCACGCTGACAATTAAATTTACATACAATGTCAGTGGTAAGGCAGCTGAAACTATCACATACTATAAGGGTGATTCCAGAAAGTATTTGGAAAGCTATAACGGAGATGCAGACAGCTTCGTTTATGACACGTATGTAGAAAAGATTATTAGCGACACAAAAACAATTAGTGAGAACAAACGTGTAGATGCTTTTTAATTTTACACAGTAAATAATAAAGGGCAGATTACAGCATATTATGCTTTAAACCTGCCCTTTACTCATTAGCAATTATAGGTGACAAGCGTCATGAAAGGCAAGGTGCTTAACATACAGCACCTTGCCTTTATTTGTGCGAATAAAGACACCAAGATTATATGTGCCAAATATACGTTGAAAAACACTTTGCTTTATTACGGTTAGCTCTATGTTTTTTGCTGGCAGGATAGTTGTTTGCAGGGTTAGTCCCTTGTAGGTGCAAATTTTTGCTGTTTTGTCCCCTATACACACACAGCAGTGATTAAATGCAATTATTCTAAACCACAGCCATATAATTGACAGTGGTACAAAAAACAGTAAATATATTGAAATAAACGACCTGTCTATATTAGAGAAGTACATATATATTGATACAGCTAAAATTAAACCTAAGAAGGTTAATGGCAGATATAAATAGGATTTTATGCTTTTTCGTTGTGGTTTAAAACACGTATGGTATTCAGAGAAAGGGTATAGCTGTTTAATAATGTCCACTGTTAGTGCTTTGCTTCCAATAGGCACCAGCATGGAGCCGTCTGTGTTTTTTCTCTTGCTGTTGTGTATGCTTTCTATATATGTGGAGTAATGACGCAGTATAATCATAAACAAATTTTGTTTTATGGTAATGGCACTAATATTTTTAATAGATGTTATAAATCCGCTGGTAGATATAAAGCCTCTTGTAATAAAAATTTTATCACCTTGCTTTTGCAGGGTAAAGTTACTGTATCTAAAGGCTTGTATAATTACTGATATACAATAGCCTATTAAAAAAATGCCTGCCAAATATGCCATAGCTGGGGGTAATCCAAATATCATAAGATACGACGTCAAGTCCATACTGCTATACAGCCTGTCGCTGTATTCCTGTCCCAAAACCTTGCCTATCTTATTAATAAACGGTGCTAAGATTAGCAGTCCTGTAAAAACTGATGTTCTGGTTAAAGCCATGAGTAAGGTTTTATATGAGGCAAGCTTTAACAAACATTTGCTGTTTGTCTGCTGCCAAAAGGAGGTGGTTATTGTTTTGGCATTTTTCCGTGTTGTATAGATACTTAAAGGCTTTTTATCAGCGATCGAGTTGGTATCTATCAGCATACGAACAGAACCAAATAGCTTTGGAAGAATACTGCCCTGTATGAATACAGAGCATATATTATTATACTGTGTTACTGTTGTACGATTTACAAAAATTCCTTTTTCATAAAGTAATGCTTCACGGTGTAATTGTAAATGAATGCTTTTATACTGATAAACAGCTATAACAACTAATGCTATAATAATTAATATGTTTATAAGCGTGCTGCTTATTTTGCCTAAGAGCGTTTCTGGGCTGAACAGCAGCTGCTGCAGTACTGGTATGATTAAAAAATATAAAAAACGTGATAGATAGGTGTATATGGTGTAGGGGTGTGGCTTAATGTTAATAGATTGTTTATTCATATGGTCACTCTAACTCTTTCGGTATAGATGGAATATCGTTTATAATAACCTTTGCACCCTTTGTGTATATAGCAACGCTGACAATATTCATTTTTCTGCTAATTGGTGTTGTTATGGCTTTTGTGTATTCTATGTTTTTAATTAGCAGTGTATATTGCCTATGAAAAAAAACACCCTTCTCTATGGTAATGCTTTGGGTGGCAATTTTATAACAGCTGTTTTCATATAGAAGGGGTGCGTATAATGTGAAAAGCAGAATATATGCTATAAATGCCAGTAGAAGAATAAATACCCCCAGCACATAGCTGAAAACAAAAATACCGCCAATGATGAATGCTAACATTATACTGCATATGGTGGCTCGTATCCGAAATAATGCAACCTTTTTAGGTGATGGTCTTTGAATAATTGGCTTTTCCACAGTGTAAACCACCTCATTACTTATTTATGCCGAAAAAATATTAAATGATACATAACCCAGTGCCTATAAATGGCAGTTGACAAAATTTGACTAAATGTATAAAATATATTTTGGTGAAGTGTGGGTTTAACCACCCAATTTGTTTTTTTACCTTTATCCTGAAAGAATAGGATAAGGGTGTTTTTTTATGATATGAGTTTTGTATGAGGTTGAAAGGAATGGATACGAAAATGGAGCTAACAGGTTCAGAGATTATCGCAGAATGCTTGCTGGAACAGGGGGTAACAACAGTATTTGGCTATCCCGGTGGTTCGGTGCTGAATATATATGATACATTGTATATGTACAGTGACAGAATAAATCATATTATGACAGCACATGAACAGGGTGCAGCACACGCTGCGGATGGTTATGCACGTGCTACAGGAAAAACAGGTGTGGTTATTGCTACATCAGGTCCTGGTGCTACTAACCTAATAACCGGTATTGCTACGGCATATATGGACAGCGTGCCTATGGTAGCCATTACGGGTAATGTTTCCAGAGCTTTATTAGGACGTGACAGCTTTCAGGAAGTAGATATAAGGGATATAGCAAAGCCTGTTACAAAAGCTAGCTTTCAGGTTATGACCATGGAGGAGCTGGCACCTACCCTGCGTAATGCGTTTAAAATAGCAGGCAGCGGTAGAAAAGGTCCTGTGTTGGTAGATATTCCAAAGGATATAACAGCGTTAAGAACAGCGTATGCTAAGGAAACCGTAATACCATGGGAGAAGCCCCAGATACAAAGCAGCAGCGGGCTGGAAGAAATACAGAAGATTTTAGCAAATTGTAAAAGACCGCTTATATATGCCGGCGGTGGCGTTATCAGCAGTAACGCAGCAGCTGAGCTAACAAAATTTGCTGAGCTGTTGGATGCCCCTGTGTGCTGTTCATTAATGGGTATGGGTGCAATATCTGGGAAACATCCTTTGTTTGCAGGAAATATAGGTATGCACGGTGCTTTTGAAACGGGTATGGCAACGAAAAAGGCAGATGTTATTATAGCGGCGGGTGCAAGATTTTCTGATAGAGTAGCAGGAGATACAGAAAAATTTGGAGAAAAAGCAACCGTAATACATTTAGATATAGATAAAAAAGAGATAGATAAAAACGTAAAAGCTGATATGTGGTTGTTAGGTGATATAAAGGACGTATTGCATAAATTAAACGGTGGACTTTCACAACAGGGGCATAAGGGTTGGTTTGAACAAATAAATACATGGCAGGCAGAAACAGCAGCTGCTGATAAAAAGGATAATACATATCCAACCCCACAGGAGATATTAAAGGCTATGGATAATCTTCGTAATGATGATGATATTGTTGTAACAGATGTGGGTCAGCATCAAATGTGGGTGTCACAGGAATGCAGGTTTAACTCACCACGTACATTGCTAACATCAGGTGGCTTAGGTACAATGGGCTATGGTATGGGCGGCGCTATAGGCGCATCAATGGGTAAAAAGCACAGCCGTGTGTTTTTAGTAACAGGTGATGGCAGCTTCCATATGAACCTAAATGAGCTGGTAACCCTAAAATCCTACAATATACCTGTGGTTGTCCTAATTATGAACAATACAGTGCTAGGTATGGTTAGACAGTGGCAAAAGCTGTTTTATGGACACAGATTTTCCCAGACAGACCCACATAGGCAAACAGATTTTGTATCGTTGGCAAATGCCTTTGGCGTAAAGGGTATGCGTGTAACTAAGTCTGAGGAGGTTTCAGAAACACTGGAAAAGGCCGTACTGTTAAATGAACCTGTGGTAATTGATTTTAGAATATCACCAGATGCTAATGTGCTACCAATGATACCACCAGGTAAGGATGTTGACAGCATGATATTAGAGCTAAACTAAAAAAATTATAGGTGCATTCCTTCAATACAAAAAATTTATTGTTATTTTTGAATATGTGTGTTACAATAAGCTAAATACATAATATTTACAAAGCATTTTTTAATTTGCAAGGAAGGGTTGATAATTATGCAAAATAGAAATAAATTTAGCGAGGTAACTCAAGATGTTATAGACTTGAGTCAGCTTTGTATTAACAATAGCAGTATTGATCCGTCGCTGTACTCTAAGTACGACGTGAAAAGAGGTCTGCGTGACCTAAACGGTAGAGGTGTATTGACAGGACTAACCGAGATTTCAGAGGTTTGTTCTACTGAAGAAATAAACGGAGAGCGTATTCCTATAGACGGTAAGCTGTTTTATCGTGGTTATGACGTAGAGGATATTGTAAAAGGCTTTACAAGTGAGGACCGTTTTGGTTTTGAAGAAATTACCTATCTGCTGTTATTTGGTAATTTGCCAGAAAAGAAGGCATTAGAAGATTTTTCATCTATGATTAACTATTACCGTATATTACCAACAAGCTTTGTTCGGGACATTATTATGAAAGCACCTAGCCGTGACATTATGAATGCTATGGCACGAAGCGTTTTAACCCTGTATTCATATGATGAGCATGCTGAGGATACATCTATCCCTAATGTGCTTAGACAGTGTTTACAGCTGATTGCACTATTCCCTATTTTTTCAGTTTATGGTTTTCAGGCATATGGCTATTATCATGATAACCAAAGCCTAATTATCCATACACCACGTCCTGACCTGTCAACTGCAGAAAATATTCTGTATATGCTGCGTCCGGACAGCCAATACACACATTTGGAGGCTAAGCTTTTGGATATGGCATTGGTTTTGCACGCAGAGCATGGTGGTGGTAATAACTCCACCTTTACAACGCACGTTGTTACCTCATCTGGTACAGATACATACTCTGCTATTGCAGCGGCGTTAGGCTCTTTAAAAGGTCCTAAGCATGGTGGTGCAAACATAAAGGTTGTTCGTATGTTTGAGGATATAAAGGCCAATGTTAAGGACTATGACGACGAGGAAGAGGTAGAGGCATATCTGGCTAAGATTCTGCATAAGGAAGCCTTTGATAAAGCAGGTCTTATATATGGTATGGGTCATGCTATTTACTCGTTATCTGACCCACGTGCCAGAGTTTTCAAGGGCTTTGTTGAAAGCTTATCAAACGAAAAAGGCAGACAAGAGGAGTTTAAGCTATATTCTTCTGTTGAACGTATAGCGGCTAACCTGATTGCTAAGGAGAGAAAAATATACAAGGGTGTTAGTGCAAACGTTGACTTTTACAGTGGCTTTGTTTACAGCATGCTGGATCTGCCATCAGAGCTATACACGCCATTGTTTGCAATTGCAAGAATTGCTGGTTGGTCAGCTCATAGAATAGAGGAGCTTGTAAACCCAAGTAAAATTATTCGTCCTGCATATATGAACGTACAGGACAGACGTGCATATATTGATATGACAGATAGATAAATATTATATAACCTTAATTGGCGGTGAGCATATGTTCACCGCCCTATTTTTATTTGTACTGCGTTGCTTTCTCGTCATCTGTTATTATGAGTGTTGCATAACGGGGTTATATATAAATTTCTTTAGTGATATATTAACAGTTTTTTATATGGTTGCAGGCACAAAATCTACCCAAGGGATGTGGTTATTTACCTTTTACTTTTGGTGTGCGTTGTGATATAATTACAAAGTATAAAAAGAAGCTTTTATAGTGAATTCCAGTCTTTTTAAACGTTAAATGTATAGAAAACATATTTAATTATTAAATTTTAAAAAATAGATGGTATAATGGGCAATGACAAAAGCTTTCTTTGCTTTATATGAATAACTTATGTGAATATAAAAGGATTATTAGCGGGGCGTTGTCGCCCTGTTTGTTATAAATAAGGGGGATTATCACTTGAAGGTGGGATTAGACGTAGGTTCAACTACTGTCAAATGTGTTGTTTTAGACGATAACAACACCATATTATATAAAACTTATGAAAGACATTATTCCCAGATAACTCAAAAAATATCTGACATCCTAAAAAAGGTTCGCAATGAGATAAAGGGTTGTGAAAAAGCAGAGATTGCTATATCTGGTTCGGCAGGTATGGGTATAGCAGAAAGCTGTGATATGGACTTTGTACAGGAGGTGTACGCTACCCGTGTAGCGGCCAACACATTTATTCCTGGTACTGATGTAGTTATAGAGCTAGGCGGTGAGGATGCAAAAATATTGTTCCTGTCTGGTGGTATGGAGGTTAGAATGAATGGCTCCTGTGCTGGAGGTACAGGTGCTTTTATAGACCAGATGGCAACGTTGCTGAATGTACCTATTGAGGAATTAAACGGGCTGGCAGGCGAAAGTAAGAAAATTTATACTATAGCATCACGTTGTGGCGTTTTTGCAAAGACAGATATTCAGCCACTGTTAAATCAAGGTGCCAGAAAAAGTGATATAGCTGCCAGCATTTTCGCAGCTGTTGTTAATCAAACTGTGGCTGGGTTGGCACAGGGTCGTGAAATAAAGGGCAAGGTGGTATATTTAGGTGGACCGCTAACGTTTATGGAACAGCTTCGTACTCGCTTTGACACTGTTTTAAAAACTACGGGAGTTTGCCCAGAAAATTCCCTGTACTATGTAGCGTGCGGTGCAGCCCTGTGTGCTGAAAACACTGTAGATTTTACACAGGTTATAAACAGTGTGGAAAACTATAAGGGTACAGGTAACTTTGCTTTTAACCCTCCTCTTTTTAAAGACCAACAGGCTTATGATGACTTTACAGCCAGACATAAAAAAGCACATGTGGAAACAGGTGACATAAAAGCGTATGACGGCAAAGTGTTTATTGGTATAGATGCTGGCTCTACAACAGTAAAGGCTGTTGTTATTGGCGAGGATAAAAAACTACTGCATTCAAAATATTTACCAAATAGTGGTAATCCGGTACCTATTATTAAAAGCTTTTTGGAGGAGCTGTATGGGCTATGTCCCAATATTAAAATAGGCTCTTCGGCTGTAACAGGATATGGTGAAGAAATTATAAAGAACGCATTTTGTGCTGACTTTGGTGTGGTTGAAACTGTGGCACACTTTACTGCGGCTAAAAACTTTATGCCTGATGTAGAGTTCGTCATTGACATTGGTGGGCAGGATATTAAATGCTTTAAAATTCATAATGGAACAATTGACAATATCTTTTTAAATGAGGCTTGTTCATCTGGCTGTGGTTCGTTCTTACAAACCTTTGCTAACGCATTAGGCTATAATATAGAGGAATTTTCTAGGCTGGGTATATTAGCTAAGCATCCTGTTGACCTAGGTTCACGCTGTACTGTGTTTATGAATAGTTCAGTAAAGCAGGCACAAAAGGACGGTGCTACAATAGAGGATATTTCTGCCGGACTGTCCCTAAGCGTTGTAAAGAACGCCTTGTATAAGGTTATCAGAGCCTCTGGACCTAATGAGCTGGGCAGAAAAATAGTAGTACAGGGCGGTACATTTTTGAATGATGCCGTGCTAAGAGCCTTTGAGCAGGAGATGGGTACACAGGTTGTACGTCCTGATGTTTCAGGCTTAATGGGTGCCTTTGGTGCAGCGTTATATGCAAAATCTAAATATAATGGCAGCAGCAGCACTCTGCTTAACTCTCAGCAGTTAAAAGAGTTCGTTCACGAAATACAGGTTGTAAACTGTGGTATGTGCAGTAATAATTGCCGTTTAACAGTTAACAAATTTTCAAATGGCAGAAAGTTTATTGGGGGTAACCGCTGCGAACGTCCAGTTACGAAAAAATCACCTGATGAAACCTTAAATATATATGAGTACAAGCTAAAATTACTACAGGAATACAAGCCCAAGAAGGGTAAACGTGGGGTTATAGGTCTGCCTATGGGTCTGAATATGTATGAGCTGCTGCCGTTTTGGTATGCGTTTTTTACAGAGCTTGGATTTGAGGTGGTTCATTCACCTATATCAGACCGAAAGCTGTATGCTAAGGGTCAGCAAACAATACCATCAGACACGGTTTGTTACCCTGCCAAGCTAATGCATGGTCATGTGCAAACCTTGATTGATGATGGTATAAAAAATATATTTTATCCATGTCTTTCATACAATTTGGATGAGCATATGGGTGATAACCACTATAACTGTCCTGTTGTTGCCTATTATTCTGAGGTTATTAAGGTTAATATGAGGGATATAGAAAAGGTAACATTTATAAACGATTACTTGGGCATACACAGAAAAAAGGATTTTCCTGTGAAAATGTGCGGTGTATTGGCACAGTACTTTGATGGTATATCATTAAAAGAAATAAAAAAAGCATCTAAGGCAGCTTATGATGAGTACGACAGGTACTTTCAAAAGGTAAGAGCCAGAGGTCATGCCATCATAGAACAAGCACGAAAGGAAAACAAGGAAATTGTTGTGTTGGCGGGTCGCCCATATCATGTAGACCCAGAAATAAACAAAGGTATTGATAAGCTAATATCTGGTTTTGGAGTGGCAATAATTTCTGAGGATATTATAAGTGATAAGGTACAAAGATTTACTACCAATGTTCTAAATCAATGGACATACCATTCACGCTTATATGCGGCGGCACATTACCTACAATCCCAGAAGGATATGAACCTAGTTCAGCTGGTTTCCTTTGGCTGTGGTGTAGATGCTATAACAACAGACGAGGTTCGAGAGATATTAGAGTCTGAGGGGAAAATATATACACAGATAAAAATAGATGAGATAACAAACCTAGGTGCGGTAAAGATTAGAATACGCAGCTTGTTAGCGGCTATTGCAGAGCAAAGGGAAAGCAAGGGCTAGTACCATTGTCAAGGGCTTAAGGAGAAAAACATTTATGGCAAAACTAGAGTATGATAAAACAGGCAGATTGCTGTTTACTAAGGAAATGAAAAAAGAATATACTATTCTGTTGCCTATGATGGCACCTATACAGTTTAGATTAATACAAAAGGTGTTTGAAGAATTTAATTATAAAACCGTATTGTTAGATACAGAAGGACCAGAAATAGCACAGGTAGGACTAAAATACGTACATAATGATACCTGCTACCCAGCACTGCTTGTTATAGGTCAGTTTATGCACGCCTTACAAAGTGGTAAGTATGATGTTAACAAAACGGCACTTATGATTACACAAACAGGTGGTGGATGCCGAGCGTCTAACTATATTCATTTGCTTAGAAAGGCGCTTAGAAAAGCAGGCTTTGAAAATGTACCTGTAATATCCCTTAATATGTCTGGGCTAGAGAAGAATAGCGGTTTCTCCTTCACCCTGCCAATGATTAGGCGGACAATAGGGGCGTTGGTTTATGGTGACACATTAATGCTGTTAAGCAATCAAACTAAGCCCTATGAGGTGCACAAGGGCGAAAGCATGGCGTTGGTAGACAGCTGGATAGAAAACCTGTCCAATCAGTTTAGAAGCGGTAAGGGCTATACCATATCAGAGCAAAAGAAAAATCTAGACGCTATTTCAAGCTCCTTTTCACAAATAGAGATGAAAAAGGTATCAAAGATAAAGGTTGGTATAGTAGGCGAGATATATGTAAAATATGCACGCTTGGGGAATAACAATCTGGAGCAGTTTTTAGCGGATCAAGGCTGTGAAGTCTTTGTGCCTGGTATTATGGGCTTTGCGTTGTTTAAGGTTGATAACCGCTTAGAGGATATAAAGCTGTACGGCGGCAGTAAGGTTAAGTTTAAAATAGTGAAGCTGCTGTTTGATTATCTGGAAAAAATGGAAACAATGATGATTGAAAGCACTGCTAAATACGGTTTTACACCACCAGGAAAATATTCACATACTAAAGAATTAGTAAAGGGTGTTATTGGTTATGGTAACAAAATGGGTGAGGGATGGTTGTTGACAGCAGAAATGTTAGAGCTAACGGAAACAGATTATCCTAATATTGTATGCACACAGCCATTTGGCTGCCTGCCAAATCATATATGTGGCAAGGGCATGATACGCAAAATAAAGAATGTAGATCCACGTGCTAATATTGTAGCTATTGACTATGACCCTGGCGCGCCTAGGGTAAATCAGGAAAACAGAATAAAGCTAATGCTGGCCGTTGCCAAGGAAAACCTAAATGCACAGTCAGACCAGAAAAATGTTGAAAAAACAAATTCAAAAATGCAGATAAAGGCAAAAGTTAAAACTACTGCGTAATGAAGGACAAGGCGTTTAGCAATAAAATATATTTACTAATATATAAAAAGCAGAGCATATTTACGAGAAATCTCCACACAAGGAAAACATGAATTGTTATTCATGGGAGATGGTAAATATGCTCTGCTGTTATTATAGGTTTTTTGTCAGGCTCTATTTATTTGCCATAACGGTTAGTATACAGTCTGCTTTTATATTCTGTGAAAGCTTGCCCTATTAACATAATACATACTTGATAATAATAAGTAATTGATATAAAGGCTACGGTGCATCACACAAATATAAATCAACAACAGGTGGCAGCTTAATGCCATCGCTTGCTTCACTTTTGTTTTAGTTGGGTTACCCCAACTATTGACATAGAGCCATTAATTATTCAGCTGTTAATTACTGTCAAAGCCAAAGCGTTGATAACGAAACAGTATGTTGTCAGCCCATGCCTTATCAATTTTAATAAAGCCCTTCATTGAACGCTCTTTTTTGCCTAATCTGCTGACGATACTCCATGATTTTCTGTACACGTCCAGCTTTGTTGTTTGAGTAAACATGGTATGCTCTATACCTAGAAAAAATGTAAAGCCCAAGGTGTTATTTTCTTTATCGTACAATGAAAAATATCCCTCATTGACGTCCTGCTCTTTTTTTCGTGCCACTGCCTCTGCTACAGCTGCTTTTGTCAGCTCTATTGCCATATCGTCTAAGCCTGCTTCAAATATAAGAATTTTCTCCTTAAATTCGTTAAAGGTAGGAACAATACGCTTTGTTATTTTTGGTAAATCAGGATATTCCATTTCTACTGTACGGTCTATCATTTGACCCTTTTCAATATCAGGTATAAAGTAAACCATGAATCTGTTTTTAGGGTCATTGTATAGGCAGGGATAATATAATCTAGCCTTATATTCACAGTAAGGACAGTAAAAATCAAATAGCTCTCCTGTTAGTATTTTGTCGTGTAATTTTAAATCCTCTTGTGCATTTACGCTTTTGTAGATATGCACTTGGTTTTTTGATTTACACTGTGGACAACGTATAGATTTGATATCAACCACTGCCATTACCTCACCTCCAAAGCTTTTCTGGTGTATTATATCATATTTTAGAAAAATTTTTAAATATTTTTTAAAAGTTTATTTTTTAGTTGACCTGTGGGAAATTTTCTGCAATAATAGTGTTATAGTAAACAACAGATTAATATTTATGTATTAACCAATTTATTGCAAGGAGTCTTAAAAAATGAAATTTTTAGATGCAGTTGGCGGAGCCGTTACAGGTGCGCTGGATTATGTAATAGAAAAAAATCGTGTACAAGCACAGGTTAACAGACTACGTTTTGTTATGCGTAATGAAGCTAAGCTAATGGAAAAATCTTATAAGGAGCTTGGAAAGTATTATTATCAAAATCTAAGAGATAGCGATAATGCCGACAACAAAAAGCTATGCGAAACAATTGACAGGTCAAAGGCAAGAATGGCAAAGGCACAGAAGCGTTATCGAGAAGTAATGGAAACTCATTTGGAAAATTATACAGAGTCTATCATTGACAATAGCGATGAGGATGATATTACCTTGTTTTGTTCATATGAGGATGATAATGCTGTCAGCACAGCCGATGTTAGCACAGATGATGCCAGCCCAGCTAAAGAATAATTGCTTAGCTTAATATATTTTTACAGGGGACACGGACAACCGTGTCCCTATTGTTTTTAACTGAACGTCCAGTGTGTTAGTAATATCTAGTAACAGATATTACCTTTCCAAGGATTTCACAACCATCTACGATAATAGGTTGAAAGGTAGGGTTTTCAGGCTGTAAACGTATATGACCGTTTTCTTTATAGAAACGCTTAACGGTTGCCTCGTCCTCTATCATAGCTACTACTATTTCGCCGTTTTCAGCTACAGGAGTTTTGTGAACGACAATAATATCGTTGTCTAAAATACCTGCGTTTATCATACTCTCTCCCATTACACGCAGGGCAAAAAGCTCTCTGCCACGGCGTACGCTTTCACTAACAGGAATGTATCCTTCTATATCCTCTACGGCTAAAATTGGCACACCAGCGGTTACCCGTCCTAATACGGGTATCTGTGCCGATGATTCCTCACCAACTAAACGAATACTGCGGTTTATGCCTTGAGCACGGCGGCATATTAGCCCACGCTCCTCTAAGGCTTTTAGATTGGCATGTACTGTAGCGGTGGAGCTAAGACCTGTGGCACTACATATTTCTCGTACTGATGGAGAATCTCCATCCTGAACACAGCTGCGGACAAAATCTAATATTTTTTGTTGATTGGCAGACAGTGGCTTCATGGGGTATCTTCCTTTCACACAATTACTCACATTACGTCATTATAGGAGTATTGTACCATATATTTCTGCAAAAATCAAACATTTGTTCTAATTATACATGGTTCAACTTAATTCGACAAAAGACTTAAATTATTCATAATTACTTATATAATATTTAAATATTTATTCATAGCAAGTTCATACCTGACCAGTAATATATAAACATACTCAATGACGGAGCCGCACCGTCGGGAGTATAAATGTTCTACCCTCCTCAATGTACCCCTCAAACTAAAGAAACGAAAAAGAGCCGACTCAATCTACCGCAAGGATTGAGTCGGCTCTCTGTTATATACTTTTACAATCAGATGTTAATAGGTTAATGCTTATTTGCCATCGAAAATTTTTAAAGCCTGCTCGCCATCTGCTAATATGGCTGCCTTTAATTCTATAACGCTGACAAATTTTGTTTCACTGCGAATAAAGTCAAGCAGGCGAACCTCAATTTCTTTACCGTACAGCTCACCACAATGCTCACGAGGCATCCATGTTTCTGACAATGGCCCATCGCTGCCTACCGTTGGCTTTACACCAATATTTGTTACGCCACAAGCGTACCTGCCACCAACATTTACAGCAGAGGCATACACCCCATATTTAGGTAATATTAGGTCGCTTGGCATGGGTTGGTTAAATGTAGGTGTACCCATTTGTCTGCCTAGCTGGTTGCCCTTGTGTACTGGCAGACGGTATGAAAATTCTCTGCCCAGCATATGTGAAACGTCCTGAATTTTTCCCTGCTTAAGGCTATGACGTATTCTGGTGGAGCTTATAGGCTCATCCTTGTACATTACAGGCGCCACGGTAACGACCTCAATATCGTACTTCTCACAAAGCTCC
Organism: Ruminococcaceae bacterium UBA3903; assembly: GCA_002391625.1. Lineage (GTDB taxonomy): Bacteria > Bacillota > Clostridia > Oscillospirales > Acutalibacteraceae > UBA3903. Next base: position 59,530 of record DGFJ01000019.1, read on the forward strand.
TTTAGTCTTTCGGCATCACCCTGTGCACCACTGCCAAAGTGATAATTAAAGCCACAAAATACTTTTTTCGCTTTCAATGTATTTACTAAAATTTCCTGAACAAATTCAGCTGCGGACATATCCATTACATCGCTGAAGTCTACACAATAGGTGTATTCCACTTTCATATATGATAAAAAACGAAATTTTTGGTCATTCATCATCAGATTTTGTACTTTTTTCCCTGTTACTAAATTGGCTGGATTTTCTTGAAAAGTAAAAACAACAGGTGTTAAGCCTTGCTGTTTACAAGCCACAGCATTTTTTATTACCTGCTGATGACCTAAATGTATCCCATCAAAATAACCCAATGCTACAGCTGTTTCACAGGGCGACTTTATTATTTCGTTAAATATATTCATATTATAAAACCTCGGTTTGTTTTTATTTTGTCTTTTTTCCGCTATGCAACAGGTTCCTAACCTCTATAGTCATAGAAATAACAACGGCTATTATTAGTCCAATATCAATTTTGCAGAACAAATCAAAGGATTGTGTCAAAATTTGTTGAGAGGGATTGTCAGAAAGAGTGATAAAGGATACCAGTATATTAGTGGCATTTTTTGTTGCAATAGCTGTGCTACCCATAACAGACAGCTGTCCATTTACAGCCAAGGTCATAAGCGCAAAGCCTAATAGCAAAAACAACAGCACGCCAGTGAAAATAGGTTTTCGTGGTCTGTTTATAATATAAAATATGATAGTAAAAATTATTATAGCTGCACATATTATTATAACTACAGGACTAATAACCATTGGTAGCACCTCCTGATTTTTTAGATTGCTTTTAATTATATCACATTTTTTATAACTAAAAAACACCTTTTTCTAAAAGCATGGCTGTTTTCAGCACTGCTACCTGTGTTTTTGAGTCTGGTATTTGGTTATTGAGAACCATTTCTACCGCTTTGTCAATGTGTATTTTTTCTATCTTTAAAAATTCGTCCTCATCTGGACAGGTGTCGCCCACGCTGTCAATTCTACAAAAGTACAGATGAATAATTTCTGCACAGTATCCAGGTGATGGGTACAGCTGACCAAGGGACACATAACCCTTGCCTATGGCACCCACCTCCTCTTTTAATTCTCGTTTGCCATTTTCCAAGGGATTGCTGCCTTTTTCTAACTTACCTGCTGGTAATTCCAGCACCACCTCCTTGTATGGATAGCGGAACTGCCTAACAAAATATAAACAGTTGTTCTCATCCAAGGGGGCTATACATACACCGCCAGGGTGGCCAACAACCTCACGGGTAGATTGGTTGCCGTTTTCCAGTTCTATTTTGTCTACTGTGACGTGAATAACACGTCCATCAAAAATTTCCTTGGTTTCTAGGGTTTTTTCAAAAAGTTCCATAGTAAATTCCTTTCTGCTGCATAATGGTAGCCTGTAATTTCATATATATAATGTGAACATTTTAACGTTAATAAAAACATAAAAAGAAGGGATTGGTATGTTTTATGGTTACGAAGCAGGACATATTTAAAGTAAAGGGATGTGAAAGCACTAGGAAAAGGATTATTAACAGTCTGTTGTCTGAATACTCATTTTTAAACAAACGCACCCTTGGAAAAAGCCGATTAAATCGCCCTATTGAGGGATTAAGCATTGGCAATGAGGATGAGTTTGTATTGTTTTGTGGTGCTTTTCATGGTATGGAGTGGATAACCAGTATGCTGCTGCTAAAATATGTACACGCCATATGTAATGCGGTACAAACAGGTACATTGTTTACAGGGCTAAATATTAGCAGGTTTCTAAGCAGACGTGGTGTGGTTATAATACCATGTATTAACCCTGATGGCGTAGAGATAGCTATAAACGGATGGGAAACCGCAGGGGAATATAAAGATATGGTAAAAGGTATATGTATTAACACCCAAAATGCTAAACAATGGCAGGCAAATGCTGCCGGTGTAGATATTAATCACAATTTTGATGCGGGGTGGGATAATCTTCACAGGCGAGAACAGCTGCTTGGAATCACAGCTCCGTCGAAAACACGTTATGGTGGTATTGCCCCAGAAAGCGAGCTGGAAAGCAAGGCCCTGTGTGACTTTTGTCGAAAAAACAATGTGCGTCATGCTTTGGCTTTTCACAGTCAGGGTGAAGAAATATACTGGGACTATGGCAAGCAAACACCAAAACGCAGTCGTTTAATGGCAGATATTTTTTCGCAAACCAGTGGATATGAGGTATCTACCCCACAAGGTATTGCTATAGGCGGTGGCTTTAAGGATTGGTTTATACAACAGTTTCACCGACCAGCATTTACCATAGAGGTTGGAAAAGGGAAAAATCCATTACCAATAGACGATTTGCCATCTATATATATGGCATTGGAGGAAATGTTAGGCTTAGCCACTATAATGTAAATGCTACTGTTTTCTATTATACCAAGTTAGTAACAGGTTTGCAATTATTTTGTAATTAAGCTGTTGTTGTATTAATAGATAATAAATGGTAAAATTTGTCTACAACGGTTGCTAAACAGTGGCTGTCTTAATAGGTTAATAACAATATAATATTTTGGTTTCTCCTAAAAATAAAGGAAGTGCAGGCAAATGTCTGCACTTCCTTTATTTTTTATAAATATATAATAAGAATTTGGTTCACCCATAAGCATTAGACAGGCTAATTTAACGTGAGTATAACGCAAGACTAAATATAGAAGCAAAGAAAAGGAAATAGCCCTAGCGTAACCGATATATAAAACCGTGGGACACACGGGGTTAGCTTGTTTATGATGCTGTTTTTTTAAGGAACACAGCAGGTATACGGCTGCCAACAGCAGCTGCTGTGAATATCCAAAAGATGTCCTTTATAGGAAACAGAATAAACAGCAACGCCGTAACAGCAAAGGGCTTTTTCATGGCAACACCTAGAACCACGGCGGTTACCACAGCTACACCAAATACATAATCAACCTGTATAAAGTTGCTGGCTAGCATTGTAACACCATAGCCCAGTGATATACCGGAAAAAATCAAAGGAAAGAAGTGTCCACCCTTTAACCCAGAGGAAATACAGCTGCTGGTAACGAACAGCTTAACAACTGCAACTAGAATTAATAGCCATGGCGAATATTCCATAAAGCCTTCCATTAAATCCTGTGTTTGTGACTCGCCGGAAAACATTGTCAATGGTAAGATAGTACCCACCAAGCCTAGTAATAAGCCACCTGTTATTTCACGCCAAAAGACAGGAATTTTTGAGAATATTATACCAGCAAATTTGTTAAAAATATGATACAGAATACCTAGCAAAGCACCTGCTGAAATATATACTATAATCATTGCATAATCGGCAGGCGAAAAAGTATTGGTTTCTGAAAAACGTGACATACCTAATCCGCCGCCAAACATTGCTGAAAGTAAGGCATATACTCCTAAAGCTCCCACAATTGCCAACGCATACAAAAACAAGTTGTTTCCACGTGGCAGCTTAAAGATGTTTTCGTCGTCGTTATCCTCGGCTGGTTCAAAAATACCAAACAATGGTGAATGAAACAGTAAGCCTAAGGCAACGCTCATTCCTACTGTTGTATATTTAGCAGAATTAGCCTTGGCAAATTTTATGTTATCACCTACCCAGTAACACAGACACGCAACCAAACACGTTAAGCCAGCTTCAGGTCCAACGCTTGCACCACATATCAATGGCAGTAAAATAGATGGTATGATTAATAATACCTTATCATATGGATAGTATTTTTCGTTTTTTACCTTATACATAACCGTTTGTAGCTCGTCTGGATAATCATTGTGAAAGTGCTTATGTATAAAACCCATCAGCACACCACAAAGTGTGCATATTATAACAGGATAAAAGGGCAGGGATAAATATGTGGGTACGGTTTTCCAGATAAAATCAGTACCAACGGACATAACCTTTAGGAGTAACCAAATAATAAGACCTACGCATATACCTAACACTAAACAAAACAAATATAGTGTTATATTGTTCTTTGATTTTACTTTCAACGGTATCACCACTTTATCTCAATTTTGCATTGATGCTAAGCACTAATAGAACAATAGATAAACTATAGGAGGCTTTTTCACCATACTGGAATTTTATCCTTTGCTTTGTATAACAAAAGCGTATTCACTAGGCTATTTATCCTCTTGTTAGCGCTTAGCATGAATGATTAATATAAAATATATTTGACTTTCTTTAGGGGATAAATGTTTTTAGCTAATAAGTTGGAAGCTTATCAACAAAATTTACAGCTGGCAGCACCATGTTTTGCATTGCTCCAAACGTTTTCCGTTGTCACCCTCTTTTTCTGCATAAGCAAACTGGTGAAGGGTGTCACAGGGGAACTGTGAACATTGCCCACAGTTCTCCTGCTTTTTTTCCTCACAGCATTTCTTTACAGGACAACTGCCCCAAAATGGGTTTGTTATACTTACACAGCCCTTACAGCCCATAGACTCCTTGTAGGTGCATTCACTGCATACTATTCCGCAACGTGATTCTATCATGTTTTATCCACCATTTCCTATATTTGTTATTTATCCAATCAGAAGAACCGTCCTTATGGCTGTGTTTACACCACCAATAATTGTACAGACCTTCATATATCAAGCGGTGCTTAATCCTTTATGAGCTTCTTTTTAACTTTTTTAATGTCACCGCTCATTACCTTGTAGGTGCTTAGTAAATGACCATCAATATCAGGTGAAAGATTACTGTGAATATACATAGAATCTATACCAGAGTCACGTGAACCCTTTATATCTGTAATAAAGTCATTGCCTATCATAATGGTTTCCATGGTTTTTAGGTTGTAGCGGTCCAAAATAATTTGATAAAAGGCAGAGTCTGGTTTACAGGTTTCCTCATCTGATGAGATTACTATACCGTCAAACAACTGGTCTATGCCTAAATATTTTAACTCTGGTTCTGTAAAGCAACGCTGTGCATTCGTAAGCAAATATACCTTTTTACCAGCCTTTTTAAGGGATTGTATGAGGTCTAATGCCCCGTCATATAGCTTAATATATTTTGTAGACATTACTCGAAAGCTTTTTGCAGCGTTTAAGGCAAAGTCCATGTTGCTGTCCACACCTTTATTAGTCAACAGCTTGTCAAATATTTTTTCCAGCTGTATATCGATATGCTTATATTTTGGGTGAAGTGCTTTAACGCTGGCCTTTTCTGCCTCTACCTCTGCTATATATGCTTTGTGCAGCTCCTTAGGCTTATAGCTAGCACCCATAAAGCCGTACAGCTCTGCCATTCTTCTCCACAAACTCTTTTTTTCCTCGTTTGTATGTATATCCACCAAGGTTCCGTATAAATCAAATAAATAATTCTTGTACATTTTATATCCTCCTAGTCGTTTTTTGTATAAAATTATATTAATATTGTTTGTTAGCTCGATTATACCACACATGAAAAATAAAATAAACCATAACTGCTGACAAATTGTTGTATCTGTGATAAAATAAAAGACAACTGTACTTGCATTATATAGATAAAGGAGGGCCTGCTCCTATGACCGACAAAAAACGTGGTGCGTTAGCTATAGACGCATTAAAAAATGAATATCCAGACGCTATATGTTCATTGGAATATACAGACCCGTTACAGCTGCTTATAGCAACCCGCTTGGCGGCACAATGTACAGATTTGCGTGTTAATATGGTGACGCCCAACTTGTTTAAACAATTTAAATGTGTTAATGATTTTGCACAGGCTGATGTGTCCGATGTTGAAGAGCTTATAAAAAGCTGTGGGTTATACAAAACTAAGGCTAGGGATATAGTGTTAATGTGTCAAGCCCTGCGTGACCGTTTTAACGGTATAGTGCCTGACACCATAGAACAGCTTGTTACCCTGCCTGGTATTGGCAGAAAAACCGCCAATTTAGTTGTAGGTGACATATACCACAAGCCAGCAGTAGTGGTGGATACTCATTGTATAAGAATAACCGGCAGACTTGGCTTTCACAGTATTAAGGATGCCACGAAAATAGAAAAGCTCCTGCGTCAAATACTGCCGCCAGAGGAATCAAACGACTTTTGTCACAGAATAGTATTGCACGGTCGTGCTGTATGTACGGCACGCAGTCCTAAATGTGGAAGCTGTTGTATGAGAGCCTTTTGTATGACAGGGCTGGGAGAAAAAGAATTATAATCTAACTTAGAAGGTGATATATGATGTCCTTTCCAAAGGAACACATAAGAAATTTCAGTATTATTGCCCATATTGACCATGGTAAAAGCACGTTGGCTGACAGAATTCTAGAACAAACAGACTCTGTAGCTAAGCGTGATATGGAGGACCAGCTGTTAGACAATATGGATTTAGAGCGTGAGCGTGGCATTACTATTAAAGCACACGCCGTAACACTGTTATATACAGCAGATGATGGTAACCAGTATGTTTTCAACCTAATAGATACCCCAGGACACGTTGACTTTAACTATGAGGTGTCACGCTCCTTGGCAGCCTGTGAGGGTGCTGTGCTGGTGGTGGACGCTTCACAGGGGATAGAGGCACAAACACTGGCAAATACCTATTTAGCTGTTGACAGCGGGCTAGAGATAGTACCTGTTATTAACAAAATAGATTTGCCCAGTGCTGACCCACAGCGTGTTAAAACAGAAATAGAGGACGTTATAGGGATACCGGCAGAGGATGCCCCAGAGGTATCGGCAAAGGCAGGAATAAATATAAGGGCTGTCTTGGAAAAGGTAGTATCAGAGGTTCCACCCCCAACAGGTGACGACGACGCACCGTTAAAGGCACTTATATTTGACTCCTATTATGATGCCTACAAGGGCGTAATAATATATATTCGTATAAAGGACGGTAAGGTTAAGACAGGTGATGAAATAAAGCTAATGGCCACAGGCAGCGTTTTTAACGTTGTGGAATGTGGGTATTTGCGTGCCACCCACTTAGAGCCTAGTAAGGAGCTGTGTGCTGGTGAGGTTGGTTATATAGCGGCATCTATAAAGACAGTAGCAGATGCTAAGGTGGGTGATACAGTAACCTTAACTGCTAAGCCTGCTAATGAACCATTACCAGGCTATCGAGAGGTACAAAGCATGGTTTTTTGTGGTATATACCCTGCTGATGGTGCAAAGTACCCAGACTTGAGGGATGCCCTTGAAAAGCTGGAGCTAAACGATGCATCCTTATCCTTTGAGCCGGAAACATCTATTGCCTTAGGCTTTGGCTTTCGTTGTGGCTTTTTAGGTCTGCTGCATATGGAGATTATTCAGGAGCGTTTAGAGCGAGAGTATAATCTGGACCTTATAACAACTGCACCTAGCGTTATTTTTAGGATAACAAAAACTGACGGAACAGTAGAATTAATTGATAACCCTACAAACTACCCAGACCCTGCACTTATCGTTAAAGCAGAGGAGCCTATGACAAACGCTCATATTTATTCTCCCTCAGAGTACGTTGGTAATATTATGGAGCTGTGTCAGGACAGGCGTGGTGTTTTTAAGGATATGACCTATATAGATGATGACCGAGTAGATATTCACTATGAATTGCCATTGGCTGAAATTGTTTATGACTTTTTCGATACCTTAAAATCACGTACCCGTGGCTACGCTTCCTTTGACTATGAGCTAACCGACTACACTGAATCTAAGCTGGTTAAGCTGGATATTATGTTAAATGGTGATGTGGTGGATGCACTGTCGTTTATTATTCATGCAGATAAGGCGTACCCTCGTGCCAGAAAAATGGTAGAAAAGCTAAAAGAGAAAATTCCCAGACAATTATTTGAAGTACCTATTCAGGCATGTATTGGCGGTAAAATAATTGCACGAGAAACCGTAAAGGCGGTTCGTAAGGATGTTTTAGCTAAATGCTATGGTGGAGATATTACCCGAAAGAAAAAACTTCTTGAAAAGCAAAAAGAGGGTAAAAAACGTATGCGCCAGCTAGGAACAGTGGAAGTACCGCAGGATGCCTTTATGGCGGTGTTAAAGTTAGATACGGATTAAGGCAAAATAATAGATAGGGGTAAATTATAATGACAAAAAAAATTATTTCAATATTATTATTAGTTTGTGTGTTGTTCACAGTAACCGCTTGCTTTGGCGGGCCGACTACACTGAATTACAAGTATAAGGATGCTGATATTCACGAAACCTTATCAGACGATACAACAGCACGTTTGAAAGCAATGTTTGACAGCAAGCAACGATATGATAATAAGCCTAAAAGTGAGTTCGATGATAATGTTTCCATATCTATTGGAGGCAGGCTGTATGATATTGCATTAAATGGCGATACAAAGGTGAAGGATGTAGCTGTTAATAAATATTTTAATATTACTGATGAGGAGCTAAAGGAAATATCTGATATTTTTGCAAAATATAATGCACAGGTGCCCTGCTACTAATTAACAATAAATTTAGATTTATATGTAGGCTCATGGGCTATGTACCGACCCCTACTTGTTAAACCAAAAATCTAACAAGTAGGGGTCGGTATTTTTATGGCAGAATATAATTATGAATTCAAGAAAAAAGTCGTAGAGTCATATATAAGCTAAGGGGTGTATTTTACCAATATGGTTTTATTGTTTATGGCTAAATGCTTGTGGTTAGCCTTAAGGCTGCTGCATAACAAAAAACAGAGGCTGATAAAATCAACCTCTGAAAAAATACATATTTTATTTGTGTGAAAAAATTATGCCTTGTTAACAGAGCCGAAAAGCTCCATTTTTTCTTTAACAGTTGCCTTGATAGCCTCAAAACCAGGAGCTAAAAGCTTTCTAGGGTCAAAGCCCTTACCCTTTTGGTCCTTGCCCTCTTCAATATACTTTCTGGTAGCAGCTGCAAATGATAGCTGACACTCAGTATTAACGTTGATTTTTGAAACACCTAGTGTGATAGCCTTTTTAATCATATCAGCAGGGATACCTGTACCACCGTGCAGAACTAAAGGCATAGAGCCTGTTAGCTTTTGAACAGCATCTAAGGTATCAAAGCTTAAACCAGCCCAGTTTTCAGGATATACGCCGTGAATGTTGCCAATACCAGCAGCCAGCATTGTAACGCCTAAATCTGCAATCATCTTACATTCGTTAGGGTCAGCACACTCGCCCATACCAACAACGCCGTCTTCTTCACCACCAATAGAACCAACCTCTGCCTCTATTGAAAGGTTTTTGTCTGCACAAATTTGTACAAGCTCTGTTGTCTTTTCAACGTTTTCAGCGATTGGATAATGAGAACCGTCAAACATTACAGAGCTAAATCCAGCAGCGATGCAAGCCTTTGCTCCCTCGTATGAACCATGGTCTAGGTGTAAAGCAACAGGAACAGTAATGTTTAGCTCCTCCAGCATACCGTTAACCATACCAACTACTGTTTTGTAGCCACACATATACTTACCAGCACCCTCAGATACACCTAAAATAACTGGTGAGTTTAGCTCCTGTGCTGTTAACAGGACAGCCTTTGTCCACTCAAGATTGTTAATGTTAAACTGACCAACTGCATAGTGGCCCTCTTTTGCTTTTGTAAGCATTTCCTTAGCGTTTACTAATGCCATTAAAATCAACTCCAAAATTTTAAATTCCTTACCATTACATACTTTTAAGCATAGCATGGTAACTAAGGTTTATTATACAATATTTATGAAGAAATAAAAAGGGTATTTATTAAAAAAGTTGTGTTTTTGGTTATTAAATACAGGATATACTTGTTTTAGACAAAATAATGTAGTAAAGTATATTTGTAAAATTTTTAACATATAAACCTTGTTTAGGGGGATTTTTATATGCCATATATAAGCACTACGTTAAATTTAGAGCTTACGTGGGAGCAGTAAACAGCCCACTGGGGCTGTAACAATAGAAATTTCTAATTAATTATACTTAATATAAAGGGGAAGAATTACATATGAAATCGTATAGAAAAGAATTATTTTTTAATCTGCCGGAACGCCGTGGTATTGTAAACATCACTAATCAAGTACAGGAGGCAATAAATGACAGTGGTGTGAAAGAGGGCATGGTTTTGGTTAACGCCATGAACATTACCTCCAGCGTATTTATAAATGATGATGAATCAGGTTTACATAACGACTTTGAGGTTTGGTTAGAAAAGCTGGCACCAGAACAGCCATATAGCCAATATTCTCACAATGGGTTTGAGGATAATGCCGATGCACACCTAAAACGCACTATAATGGGACGGGATGTGGTATGTGCTATCACTAAGGGCAGATTGGATTTTGGTACATGGGAACAAATATTTTATTATGAGCTGGATGGAAAGCGTCAAAAACATGCCTTGATAAAGATAATAGGTGAATAAGCAAGAAACGCACTTTAAGAAGTGCGTTTCTTGCTTATAAATACACTAAATATAACTAAGGCTGCTAACACAAAGCTAAACATTGTTTTGTGCTGTACCTTGCTTAAAATGCTGTATCAGCCGTGATTCACTAAGGGGGAAGATTTAGAAGAATACATATACGAGCTTTTCAACACTTAATGTAAAGCTTAAAATATAATTTAGGAACAAATTCTTTATGGCTTTATAAACATATTCTATCGTATTATTATTACGGGAACACGGTTTTTTAACCCTAGACTGTGGCTGTTCTTTGTTTTGTATTAAAAAAGCTCTTACAACTTTTATCAGCATACTATTAGATATTAGTATTAAAACAATTATGCTATTGTAATTTCTTTATATATTTATTTGACTTTTACTAAGGTGCTTTTTATAATAAAAAATAGATTTCGTCAGTCCTTAGGATAAGCTGGACTAAACAAGAAATATTTATATGTAAACTAAAAAAGTCAGCAAACAAGCCAATGCAACCGCTGGTTGCGGAATTGAAAACTAAAATGTATAGTCAAAAACAAACAGCTTTGCTACAATTATGCCAATGAAAAGTCACAGCAACAGTATAATAACACGGGGGCAGAAAACAAATAAAATATGAGGGGCTTTTACAAGGAAAGGATTTGTATTTATGAATATTGAAACTGCTAACAGATTATATCAGTTCAGAAAAAGTCATAATCTGTCACAAGAGGAATTGGCAAATAAAATAGGTGTCAGCCGTCAGGCTGTATCCAAATGGGAACGTGCAGAAGCATCTCCAGACACTGATAACCTAATACTGCTATCAAAAATTTACGGGGTTACCTTAGATGATTTACTAAAGGAAAATGATGTTGTGGGTACATCTCAGGGTGAGAGCATAAGCGAGGATGCTTGTGACAATAACAATTCACAAAGCAATCAACAATCAGCCAATACGGAAAATACCACAGCTGACGAATATAATAATAACTATAGTAATTCTACAAGCGGTACGGCTGGCACTAACTATGTTAAAAAGGATAAAATCAGCTTTAAGGATGGTATTCATATAGACGCTAAAAATGGCGATAAGGTTGATATTGGCTTTAATGGTGTACACGTTCATGACCATAAGGGTACAAAGGTTAATATTGATGGCAGCGGTGTTTTTGTACAGGAAAACGATGGAACACAAAAGGTGTATACTGACAGCAACGGTAATGTTTACTATGATGAAAATATGGAGCATCACCAATGTGAGAAGAAAAGTGTATGGCACCTTATACCATATCCTATAATTATAACGATACTGTTTTTGGCATGGGGCTTTGCTGGGGGTTGGGCAATAAGCTGGATTTTGTTTTTGACAATCCCCTTATATTACACACTGGTGGATGCTATTATTAAGAAAAAACCTAGTCATTTCGCTTATCCAGTTTTGGTTACGGCAGTGTTTTTGTGGACTGGGTTAACAATGGGCTTGTGGCATCCTATGTGGATTGTGTTTTTAACAATACCTGTTTATTACTGTATATGTGATATGATAAAAAAGCTAAAGCAATAATGAATTTTCGGTACTGTCGATTTTGCTATAATCACTTTCATAGGCTGTTTTTGAAAGAATTGATGTAAAAATTTAAACCCGTAGAACATTAGGAGGAGGTTAATGTTCTACGGGTTTACTCTATTATATAATTTATTAACTATTTAACGGGCTGATAACATATATTAAGCATTCCTGTTAATCAAAAGTGTGTTTCTTTAATATGATTTAATTATAATGGCGTTTGATACATAAGTCAATAATAATTTATTAATTTTTTGTTAATTATATCAATATAGTGTAATTTTGTTACTATTACCCAGTTGGTACATACAATTTCATGGTCGTTTCTTTGTTTAATATGACAATGCAGTGTACAGGTCAGTCATTGCGTCCTATTAAATGGTATATCTAAGCAACGGTTTTATTTAGCGTTTATGTTAATAAACTCTGCCTTTAGCTTTGAATATAGTATCTTTTGACTGCTGTATAATCCGTAATAACCGCTTAACATATAGCTAACACTGCTGGCAATGGCAAATAACACAAAGCCCTCTGCACCAAATATTTCTACGCTTAAAATAATGGATGTGATAGGACAGTTTATGACACCGCAAAATAGTGATATTAACCCGACAGCAGCACCAAAAGCAGGGTCCATACCCAGCAAGCCCCCCAGCACACACCCAAAGGTAGAACCGATGAACAATGTAGGGACAATTTCACCGCCTTTAAAGCCACTGCTAATGGTTACGGCGGTAAAGAGTATTTTAAATAGAAAAGCACCAGGTCGTGCATGACCTGACAAGGCATCACTGATAATGTTACTGCCGGCACCGTTATAATCACGAGTACCCACCATAAGGGTTAAAATTATTATGCCCACTGCACCTACAATTATACGGATGTACTCGTTTTTAAAAAAGCCTTTCATTAATACAGATGACCTTCGCATAGCAACGCAAAAAACGATACTTACGACTGCACAGGCTGCCGACAACGCAACTACCTGCAAAATAGAGATAATATTTAAGCCAGGTGCAAGCTGTGCCATATTAAACCTAAATGGCTGTACACCCATACACATTGCTATAAAATATGATGTTATAGATGACATAAGACATGGTACCAAAGCCGAATAATATGTAACACCTACGCTGATAACCTCTAGGGCAAAGAAGGCGGCCGCTATAGGTGTGCAGAATAAGGATGAGAATAACCCGCTCATACCACATAATATTGCCAGATGCATATCTTTTTCATCCAACCTTAACAGACGCCCCACTTGTGAGCCTAGGCTGCCGCCTAATTGTAATGCAGCACCTTCTCTGCCGGCTGAACCACCCAACAGATGAGTAATAAATGTACTAATAAATATTAGTGGTGACATAGCCCCCGGTACAAAGTTTTTTGACCTAATGGATTCTATAACACAGTTTGTGCCAGGGTCATTTTGCAGCCTGCAGGCTTTGTACAGGGTAACAATTAGAACACCACCTATTGGCAACAAATATATTAGCCAGCTTATTTCACGGCTCCATGTATTGGCACAAGCTACACTAATACTGAATAACGAGCCTATTAGACCGCCTATCAAGCCTGTTAAGCCTGCTATTATTATCCATTTTATAAAGGTTTTTACATATATCATGGCTGATTTAAGTTTTCGTTTGACTAATCCCAACGCAGACAACTCCTAATTTTTATAAGTATAATTTTACCACAGCAAAATTAACCTTGCAAATCTTATAAATCCTCAAAATGGCATATGTGGTGATTTTGTATTTTAATGGTTTATTTAACCATAATTACTGTCAGGCTTTTTAGGAGGATTTTAAAACAAATAGTTAGCGTTAAAGGCTTATTAGACGGACTAAAATAATTTATTGGTAGCTTTTTATCTAGTACATAACAGTAAATGCTAGGCTGTTAAAAAATATATCCCCAAGGACCATACTTGTTAACAGTCCTTGGGGATTTTCTTCTTATTTTGATATACTGCCACTACCGCTAATACTTTTCATACTTATATGTGTGCTGCCGTCCTCATATATATAGCGATTGCCGTCATTAATTGTGGCATAACTACTATTAAAACCACCTGATACAGATTCAAATGTGGCTGTGAAGCCAGTTGCTTTTTCTAAAGAAATATCCATATCACCGCTGGTAGTGTTCATTTTAATTTCTTTAGGACATATTTCCAAGGTGTTTAATGTTAACTCACCTGATACACTTTCCAGTGTTGCATTTGACACCGCTCCTGTAACTGTTGTAGTACCGCTTACACTGCTGCAAATAATCGTGTCGCCTGTAATATTCACCCTGGCATTACCTGACGTGGTATTTACAATTGCCTGTTTACTTTGATTGTTACCATTCATATTAATATTTCCGCTGGTAGTGCTTATGTTCATATCAACATCTGCCTTGTAATCTGCTGTTGTAAGATTACCGCTAACGGTGCTTGCTTTGCCAATGTTTACCGTACATTGGCTAATGGACAAATTGCCGGATGCTGTGGATATGTCCATGATTTTGGCGTTTATATTGTCTGTTAATATATCAGCAGAAGCTGATGATATCTTTAAATTTTCCAGATTATTCATAAATTTCACAGGAATTTTTACATCAAGTGATTTTACATTTATATCAAATGAGAAAAAGCTCCAAAAATTATTTATAGCCTTATATTGTACTGACAATGTATTGCCCTCTGTTTTGTAGGTCATCTTTTCGTTGTCATTCAATGGGCGTGAGGATTTTTCTTCTAAAACTATATCTGTGCCATCATATGGGACAACATTTACATATCCTGCTGACCAATCAATATCTAGATTGTTAATATCAGCGGTGTGTATTTCTACCTTTTGGGCTGTTGTCAAATTTTCATAGGATGTTGTGCTGAAGCTAAACAGTTTAAAGCTATTACCCATTATATTGCCTCCAAGCAAGGTGGTTATTAATACGCTCGCTAGCAACACCGCTACCAATGACCAGCATATAATACCAACTATTTTTGATGTTTTCATAATGCTTCTCCCTTTATGTTTGTATCAATTTTTAATTGTAATACACAATTTAATAATTTCTTGTATTGCCACAGTGATAAGGAATAATATCCAGGTTACATGCCATGCACCTGTTAAAAAGCTAATAATAAAGTAAGCTACCACGGTAATGCTCCACAGAACACTTGTTATGCTCTTAAACTTGCTGGACTGTGAGGTGTTGCCCTGCTGCCACTGTTTAAACTCGTTAACCATGGTTTGGTTGTTTTGGTTATAGCGTGGCTTGGTTTTATTGTTGTATATTAACAGTCCTGTTGCCACCGCTATTATAACAAACATTAAAACAGGGCCAGCCACTGCGGTTAGCATTACATTGCTACTAAAACTGAAAATAATGCAGGGTACAACACAAAGTATATACAGCATAATTGATACAGAGGTTAGCAATGCAGATTTGTGTTTTTGCTTTTCCATCTCCTGTGGGCTAATTGTGCTTTGCTGCTGAAACAAACCGCTGATATCGCCTATGCTGGCAACAGTAATGCTGTAAGCCTCCTCCTCGCTTTTTCCTTGTGCTACTAAATCGTTGTATTTGTCTATAAGATTTTGCAGCATTTCTTCCTTTATTTCTTGTGTTGCCTGACTTTGTGGCATTTGATTAAAAATAGTTTCTATGTGGTTCTTTAATCTGTTTTCCATAATTATACTGTCCTCTCTATATTTATTACTGGGTGTTGTTTGGATTAATCAGCTTATCTATAATGACCTTTGCGGTGTCCCAATCCTTTGATAGAATTTTGTAGGTTTCAACACCTAAGGGTGTAATAGTGTAGTATCTGCGTCTGGCACCTACGTTTTCGTTCCCCCAATAGGAACGTATGCATCCGTTGGTTTCTAATCGTTTAAATGCGGTGTACAAGGTGGCTTCCTTTAGCTCGTACATACCGTCAGTTTTTTCTTGGATTGCCTTGTTGATTTTGTAGCCGTAGCTATCGCCCTTTAGCAAATTGGCCAATATAATTGTATCTGTATGACCACGGATTAAATCTGATGCTATGGACATTTTATCACCTCCCTGTCTGTGTAAGCGGATATTGTAATATTTACCATTTAGGTTGTACCTTGCCACTGCTGTAGAAAAATAATGGGGAAAATTTCCCAAATCCCCTTTCATGGCTTTATTATAGCAATATATACCTCACCTGTCAAGGTATATATTAAAATTATGTACATTAATATTTTTGGTATATTAAAATGCTAAGCTGTATACAAATAAAAAAATAATCGCCCTAATAAAGGACGATTATAGAGAAAATTATCAAGGATGATTTTATGGTAGTGGGACGTTCAGTCAATATTTTTACCATACACCTAATAAGGCTATATAAGATAAACAGCTAACGCTTATATTTATCAGGGTTATATATCATACCTTGGTTGTTAAACAGCCTTACCAATGTCTGTACCTGTTGGTATCTTTGCTAGATACTTTTGCAATAATACAACGTCTTTGACGTTAATATATCCGTCCTTATTAACATCAGCCCTTATTTTTTCTGTGTTATTTAAGCTTATACTTTTAGCAATAGATTTTTGAGCCGTTACAACATCGCTTATACTAACAACATTGTCCCCGTTTATATCTCCTAATATCCAATGGGGAACTGATAAATTTTCAAAGTAAATATGGTTAAGCTGGGCATAGCTTTGTGCAGATGTGTTTTCATATCCACTTATTACAAAGTCTTGTTTTTTAGTTAACAGGCTGTCATAACCCAGTGCTTTATCACCTATAAAGGCAACAGTAGATGGAACAATAACATTGTTAAGCTGGTCACAGCCTGCAAAAGCCTCCTTGCCAATACGGGTTAAGGCTTCTGGAAATAAAACTCTAGTTACTTGGTTACAGCCCTTAAAAGCATTAAAATCTATTACCTGTAAGCTTTGGGGAAGAGCTATCTCTTTTAAGCTGGTGCAATTTTCAAAGGCACTGGAACTAATTGTTTCCACATTATTTGGTATAATTATATCAGACAAATTAACACAGTCTAGAAATGCCATGGAAAAAATTTCTGTTACAGTGTTAGGTATAGTAAAGCTTTTTAGGCTTTTACAGTTATTAAATATCCTTGTTGGCAGCTGCTTTATAGGAGAGTTAATTTCAACCTCAGATAAGCGTATACAATCTGAAAAAATCCCAGTTCCCATGGTTGTAACACCGCTAGGTACAGTAATATATGTTAGTGAACTGCATTTTACAAAGCCTTGACTGCCCATGGATTTCAGGGAGCTAGGCAAAGTAATTTTTTTTAAACTGCTGCAATAGCCAAAGGCGTTGTCAGATATGATTTCCAAACCGTTGTTTAAGGTGACGGATATTAAATTGGAACACTCTAAAAAGGCAGAGGAACCAATTACCTTTATACTGCTGGGGATGACAACGCCTGTTAAGGGCTGGCGGACAAATGCATAATCACCTATTTGTGTAACTGGTTTTCCGTTAACGGCAGAGGGTATGGTTACGGGGGTGCTTGTGCCGTTATATTCTGATATTTCGTATGTGCCGTTGGCCAGTAGGTTGTAGGAAAAGCCACCGCTGTCATATGCATTAACGGCTACTGGCATAGCTGTTAATATACCTATTATCATTAGAACTGCCAGAAACATCGTTAAAACTTTTTTCAATTAAATTACCTCCAGTCTTATTGTATAAATAAATTTAACACATTAAATTGATAAATTCAATCAAATTATGAAAAAGTCCGTAAAAATGCTAAAGTGTCATTTATGACTTTTTTGTCGAGTTTTGATTTTTGGTAATTGTAAAAAAGCCTGTAATGTGTTAAAATCATACCGATAATATTATTTTTGAATTCACAAATATAATAAATATTTGCAACAGGAAAGGAATGGTACAAAATGTCACAGGTAACCAGAGTATTCGTAGAGAAGAAAAAGGGCTTTGACGTTACAGCTTCACAGATGTTGTGGGACTTACGACACAATCTAGGCTTAAAATCTATTGAGGGCTTACGACTTGTTAACCGCTATGATATTTCAGGATTAACACAGGAGGAGCTGGATAAAGCAAAGGTAACAGTATTGTCTGAGCCTAACCAAGATATAGTTTATGATGAGATTTTACCTATTGAGAATGGCTCAAGAGCTTTCGCAATGGAGTACCTACCAGGTCAATACGACCAGCGTGCAGACAGTGCGGCACAATGTACACAGCTGTTAACGCAGGGGGAACGTCCACAGGTTATTACAGCTAAGGTCATTGTCCTAAGTGGCAGTATTAGCCATGAGGAGCTGGAAAAGGTTGAAGGCTACCTAATTAACCCTGTTGAGTCACGTCTAGCGTCTATGGAAAAGCCAGAAACCTTGGATATTCCAGTAACTGCACCTGACAAGGTAGCTGATGTTGAGGGCTTTATACAGTTTGACGATGCTCAAATGGAGGGATATTTTAACTCCATGGGCTTTGCCATGACATTAAGCGATCTGAAATTTTGTCGTGACTATTTCCGTGATGAGGAACACAGAAATCCAACAGTTACTGAGCTGCGTGTAATAGACACATACTGGTCTGACCACTGCAGACATACTACCTTCTTAACCAGACTAGAAAAAATAGAAATAGAAAAATCACAGCTTACAACAGCTATTGAGGACGCCTTGCAGGAATACTATAACAGCCGTGATGAAATTTACGGTAAGGATACTAATCGTGATGTATCCCTTATGGACATGGCTTTAGTTGGCATGAAGCTGCTGCGTAAAAGAGGTCAAATTCCTGATTTGGACGTTAGTGAGGAAATAAACGCTTGTTCAATAGAGGTTCCTGTTACTATTGATGGTGTTACAGAGCAATGGTTAGTACAATTTAAAAACGAAACTCACAACCATCCAACAGAGATAGAGCCTTTTGGTGGTGCAGCTACCTGCCTAGGCGGAGCTATCCGTGACCCATTGTCTGGTAGAGCCTATGTATATCAGGCTATGCGTGTAACCGGCAGCGGCGACCCAACTGTTGCTTTTAAGGATACAATGCACGGTAAGCTTCCTAGCAGAAAAATTGTAACAGGTGCGGCACAGGGCTACAGCTCATATGGTAACCAAATTGGCTTGGCAACAGGTCAGGTTACAGAGCTATATGACCCTGGTTATGCGGCTAAAAGAATGGAAATAGGTGCTGTTATTGGTGCATCTCCAAAGAAAAATGTTATCCGTGAAGTTCCCCTGCCAGACGATGCTATCGTACTATTAGGCGGCCGAACAGGTCGTGATGGCTGTGGTGGTGCTACAGGCTCATCTAAAGCACATACAGAGGATTCAATAGAAACCTGTGGGGCAGAGGTTCAAAAGGGAAACCCACCAACAGAAAGAAAAATTCAAAGACTTTTCAGAGATGAAAATGTTGCTAATATGATTAAACGCTGTAACGACTTTGGTGCTGGCGGTGTATGTGTAGCTATTGGCGAGTTAGCTGACGGCTTGTCCATTGATTTGGACAAGGTAACAAAGAAGTACGAGGGCTTAGACGGTACAGAGCTGGCTATATCAGAATCTCAGGAGCGTATGGCTGTTGTTTTGGATAAAAAGGATGTTGCCAGATTTATAGAGATGGCACATACAGAAAACCTAGAGGCAACCGAGGTTGCCGTAGTAACAGAAAGTCCACGTTTAACGATGACCTGGAAGGGCGATACTATTGTAAACCTTAGCAGAGA
Source organism: Ruminococcaceae bacterium UBA3903 (assembly GCA_002391625.1). Lineage (GTDB taxonomy): Bacteria > Bacillota > Clostridia > Oscillospirales > Acutalibacteraceae > UBA3903. The sequence continues at coordinate 79,161 of DGFJ01000019.1, forward strand.
GTTTTTAAATACTAACGGTGTTACACAGGTGGCACAGGCATATATAGAGGCTCCAAGGGCGGAGGATAATTATAGAAATGCAGTACCTGAGGCTCTGAAATCCATGGATATGGCGGAGGCTTTTAAAGCAAACCTGTCACGCTTAGAGGTTTGTTCACAGATAGGTCTAAGCG
>DGFJ01000041.1 GCA_002391625.1 Ruminococcaceae bacterium UBA3903
AGATGTGTATAAGAGACAGGCCTATTACAATGGTCTGGGGTGACTGGTGGTGCAGAGATGACCTGTTTGGTTCTATAATAAATCCAATAGCACCAAAGGCGGATAAGCTTATTGGTGAGAAGTACATACAGCTAAAGGAAAAAGGAATGGACGGCTTTTGGCTTGATTTAGGTGAACCAGAAAACGTACCACCACAAACCTTTTTTAACAATTATTCAGAGGAAGAATTTCATCTGCATTTTGCCCACCAATGGATAAAAATAATACACGATTCCGTAAGCAGAGCTTATCCAAATGAAAGAATGTTTATTTTAAGCCGATGTGGATATACGGGTACAGCTGGCTACAACGTTGCCATATGGTCCGGTGACAGCTCGTCTACTTTTACAAATCTAAAAAAACAGATTTTACTAGGAATTAATTCGGGCATTACGGGCTATTCATATTGGGGCAGTGACGCTGGTGGCTTTTTAAGTCAGCTAAAGCTACCGGATGAAGAGGTTTATATACGCTGGATGCAGTTTGCTTGCTTTACCCCAATGTTTAGAACTCATGGTAAAAAAACTCCTAGAGAACCATGGTGCTACGGTGGCAGCACCACAGATATATGTTTAGATTTAGTTAACCTACGTTTTAATCTGCTGCCTTATATCTATAGCAGTGCCTATATTACATATAAAAATGGTACGCCTATTATGCGTGGCTTGTACATGGAAAATCCAAATGATGATACAAGCTGGAACGTATGTGATGAATATTATTTTGGTGATAACCTATTAGTTGCACCTGTGTTTAACAGTATAAAGCAAAGCAAAACAAGAAATGTTTATTTACCATATGGACTATGGTATGACTTTTATAGCTTACAGACTGTACAAGGCGGCAACATTTCAGTTGAGTTATCTATTGATAAAATTCCAGTGTATATAAAAGAGGGCAGCATAACAGTTACAGAAAAGGAACTAATTGTTACCCAGTCAACAAAAGATAACAATGCAGAGTGTATTTGGTACATAGACGATGGTGAAACCAATGAATATCTAAGTGGAAATTATGAAGAAATCAAAATGCGTGTTATAAAAAATGTGCTGACTATAAAAAATATAAAACATCCTAAAAATGTAAACATTAAATATGTACAAACAGATGGTACAATTTTGGTTAAAAAGGATGTTCTCCTTAATATTGGCAGTACAGAAATATTTTTAGATAATTGGAGGGGTTAAAAAATGAATGAATTTAACATCACATTATCCGAGCCGAATTTACACGGAAATGAAAATAAATATGTTTCAGAAGCAATAGAGAGTCAGTGGGTGTCTATAACAGGTCCATTTGTAGGCAAATTTAAAAGAGCTGTAGAGGATTATACACATACACAAAACGCTATCCCAATGCAAAACGCAACGTCGGCGTTACATATGGCTTTAATAATAAATGATATTAACAGCGTTCATGAGGTCATCGTCCCAACCTTAACCTTTATTGCCTCTGTTAACTGTGTAAAATACGTTAATGCCACACCTGTTTTTATGGATTGTGATAAATACGGCAGTATGGATATGGATAAATTAGAAAACTTTTGTCAAACCCAGTGTACATTAACACAGCAAGGACTTGTTAATAACAAATCTAACAAAATTATAAAAGCAGTTATTGTTACCCATGTTTTTGGTAATATGGCAAATATGGTGGCTCTGTTGCAAATAGCAAAAAAATATAAGCTTTTAATTATTGAAGACTCCGCACAGGCATTAGGTACCTATTATACAGATGGCTGTCTTAAGGGGAAGTACGCAGGAACATTTGGTGACTGCGGTGTATATTCCTATAATTCAAACAAAATAATAACCTGTGGCAGCGGTGGAACACTTATAGTAAAAGATAACAATCAGGCTGATAAGGTAATGTATCTAAGTGCTCAGGCAAAGGATGATGGTTTAAGATACAAACACAATAACGTTGGCTATAATTATATGATGAATAATATTCAGGCAGCTGTTGGTATAGCACAAATGGAACAGCTTGAAAGCTTTATTGCCATTAAAGAAAAAAATTACAGCCTATACAAAGAACTATTGGCAGATGTAGACGGTATTACTTTGTTGCCATTTAATCCCGCTTGCAGACCCAATTATTGGTTTTATTCTATTTTAGTTGATGAAGGCAAATTTGGTATTTCACGAGAAGATTTAATGAATAAGCTGGCAGAACGAAAAATACAAACAAGGCCAGTATGGGGCTTAGCACATTTACAGAAGCCATATGCTGATTGTATGTCATTCAACATAGAAAAAGCAGAGCAGTACGCTAACACGCTACTAAATATTCCTTGTGGCAGTACCTTAACAGAAAATCAGGTACGTACAGTGGTTAAGGAAATTAAAAATATTCAAAAAGAGGTTCGTGGTTAATATGATAAAAAATAATATAGCATTTTATATATCGTCACATGGCTTTGGACACCTAACACGAAGCTTAGCATTAATTGAGGAGATGCTAAATATTACTAATAACAGCATTTACATTTGTTCAAACAATGCACAGGTAGAGTTTGCAAAAATATATTTAAGTTATTACAGCAGCCGTGTAAGCTATGGCGTTGCAGTAACAGATGTTGGCTTAATTAATAAGACTAATAGCCTAGCTGTTGACGTTGATGCCACAAATGCAGCGGTGAAAAATATGCTTATTAGCTACGAAGCAATAGCTGCTGCCGAGGCGGTTAAGCTAAAAACAATGAATACCAGTCTAATAATTTCGGACGTATCAGCGTTACCTTGTTTGATTGCTGAAAAGGTAGGCGTAAAGCTGGTAGAAATAGGTAATTTTACTTGGACAGATCAATACATAAGCATAGGTGCAGATGTAGATATTATTAATAAATTTAAGCAAATCTATAGTAAATGTGACAGCTTTATAGCGTATGATTTATCATTGCCATTTGCTGGTGCGTGTCAAGACAATGTTTTTAAAAGCAATTACATAGTATCCAGACCAATATTTTCACAGAGAGTAAATGAGATAAAACAACAGTTTACTAAGAAATACACAGAAAAAACAGGCATGAAAAATCCAAGCTTTTTATACCTAAGCTTAGGTAAATCAGCACAGCTTCCCACGGTAACAATAAGTAATTTTTCCGGTGTTGTTTTTTACACACAGGGTATAGACTTTGACATAAAAATATATCCTGACATTTTGTTTGTAAGGCTTCCAAACGAAGTAAGGGACAGCCAATCATATGTAGCTGCCTCTGATCTTGTTATAGCAAAGGCAGGATGGAGCACTGCCGCTGAAGGCTTAGTGGCTCACTCTAAAATGTTGCTTATAGAACGTCCTTTAGTTGATGATGATACCAATACCATTAACCAGTTGAAATTACGAAAGCTGGCATATAGCTTATCTGTCCAAGAGGTTGTTAACCTAGATTACGAAAAAATGTTAGCTACTGCAGATAAATATATAGACAAAAACAAGCTTAATAAAATAAAAAATGACACGTCTATTGTATGCAAGCATATTCTGTCAAATCTGTAAAATACAGCTTTATAGCATAGCAGGAGGTATATTATGAAAATTTTAATATTAGCAGGTGGTAAGGGAACCAGATTGTGGCCCTTATGTAAAAAAAGCTGTCCTAAGCAGTTTGTTACAATATATGTTGACCCAAATAAACACTCATTGTTTCAAAAAGCATATCTCCGTGCATTAAAGCTTACTAATCAAGAAAATATTTATGTTATTACCAATAAAAACTACGTTGGTCTTGTAGAGCAACAGCTTTTAGATATACATCAGCCTGTGATAAGCGACAATATAATAGGGGAAATAAAAGGAAAAAACACACTGCCAGCCATACTGTATGGTGTAAAGATAGCTTGTGCTGATGGCGATGATAATGTAGTCGTGTTTCCATCTGACCATAAAATTGTTGATGAAGATACGATGATAGAAAAAATTAAAAATACAGAAGAATTAGCACAAAAATTCATTGTTACCTTTGGTATGACGCCAAACACTGCTAACAAGGAGTATGGCTATATTTGTGTTGGGGAGAAAAACCAAAACGGCTTTAACATAAAGGAGTTCAAGGAAAAACCAAGCCTAAAAAAAGCAAAAGAGTATGTTGCTAATGGTTACTTGTGGAACAGTGGAATATTTATGTTTGGCTCAAAAGTTTTTTTGCAGGAGGTTAAAAAGTATTCAAATGATATTTATAATGCAATTATGGGTAACAACACGTTGGAAGAATGCTACAGTAAAATAAAAGCTGGGATATCTGTTGATTATGGTGTTATGGAGCATACACAGCTGGCAACGGTTGTACCACTAAATGTTGATTGGTCAGATTTAGGGGGATTTGACGCATTTTATACAGCCTTTAAGGGTGACCGCAACAATAATATCTGTCGTCAGGATGTTATAACTTTAAATAGTAAAAATAATCTTATAATAACTGAACACTCAGAAAAGGTTGTAATAATCGGATTAAATAATATTATAGCTGTAGAACGTAACGGTGTTCTAATGCTGTGTAAAAAGGGCGAATCCTATAGGATAAAAGAGGTTGTAGAACAGTTGGAGGAAGAAAATTCTACATTATTATAACTAAGTATTATGTTATTTATTGTAAAACAAAGGGTGACAGCGATTATTATTAAATGATTGCTGTCACCTTTTATAATTTTTTGTCTTTATTTATTCCATTGCTTATGTTTTAAATAAAAATCTATACAATTGACTTTATAGAAAAAATCACCTCTTATTTATGGTCTTACCAATTTTTCATAAATATAAAAATTAATACAGATTTTGGTAAAGAAAATAAAGTTATTGAAAAAGAACCGTTTATATTGTATTATATACATAGATTTGCGGGAACTTGACAAAATTTTGGGGGGATTTCTTGTGTCTGTACCAGTAGATAATGCTTTGGAAAACAACAGCATCTTTCTTAATATATTTTTGCGAAACTATGATGATACACGTCTGTCTGTGGATATTTTATCACAGGCCAGACAGGATTACTTCACGACAGGAAAAAGATTAAAGCGTAAGGTGTGCCTAACAGTGGATGGCGAAAAGCACACATATAATTATATAATTGATGCCAAAGGTAAATTTAAATGGCATACATATATTGATGGCGTTTTAACAGAACAAGCATACATGGAAAATGATGGATATAGAATAGAATGTAATGGATTAAATGGTTCTATTATAAAAAAAATCCATTTTAATAATGACCATATATGGCAAAAAACCGAATACTTTGACGGTGACGAAAATCAACCTGTTCATATTTATTTGCCTTGGCTCAGCGATGACAAGGCTGCTATAGCAGCATATGAAAAAATGGACGATATCCCAGAAATACTGTTTAGTCTGCGTATGCCCTTGGATACAAATATGCAGAAGAGATTAATTAACACTGTTAACCCGGCAGTTAGCGCTATAACGAACTGTGGCTTTTCGTATTTTGCTAATCCAGACGATGAAAAGCAATGGGATGATATGTTAAAATCCCTATTAGTTGAGTACGATAAGCCAAAGCTTAAAAGTGATGTTAACGAGGACGTTATTGAGGATGTTGTTGATGACACCGTGTATTTTAATCTGGAAAGCTTAAAAGAAAAAAACAACACTAATGACTTTACGAAAACTAACACTGTATTTGGTGGTCAGTTCTCTTTCGCACAACCACATGACAGCGTCATAAGTATGGATAATCAAATTTCTTTAAATCCATACGATAATGCCAATGCTGTATCGCAGGCAATACCATATTTGGAAAATGATTGTGATGATTTCGAAAGTATTGAAAAAATGCCAGAGGACAATTCGGAGGCTGACAAAGCAGTTAATATATCTGCCAGACAAAAAGGCTTGTATTATGGCTCGTTAGATGAAGCTGAAAACAGGCATGGATATGGCAGAACACAGACTGATTCAGGTAAAACAGTATATGACGGTCAATATCATGATGACAAAAGATCTGGCTTTGGTGTTAGCTATTTTAAAACTGGTAAAATATCCTATGTTGGTAACTGGGATAACGACAAGCAACATGGTTTTGGAATAGAATTTAGAGCAACAGATGGCAGTGTTAGCATTGGCAGGTTTAATCATGGCTCCAAAAAAGCTATTAGTTCAAAATATGATAAAAACGGCAACCTAATGTCTGTTACGAATACCTTTGATGAAAACTCAAAGGGTGGAGTTATCACCTTTAACCAAGAAAACGGAAATATGCTTATTGCTCCTGCTGATGGTGGTAAGCAAACTGTCAACGGAACGGTAATCAACGCCCAAGGCTACTTAATTTACAAGGGTGAGTTTAAAAACAACTGTCGTGATGGTAATGGTACAGCATTTAACAATGATGGTACTGTAAAATACCAGGGCGGTTTTAAAAAGGATAAATATAGTGGTAACGGAATATTGTACTTGTCTGACAGCGTTATTAGCGGAGAGTTTTCATCTGGCACGGTAAATGGAAAGGCCGTAGAAAAAAATTCAGAACGAATTATATATGATGGTTATTGGAAGGATGGACTATATAACGGAGAAGGCACTTTATATAACAACGATAAAACATACATAATCGGCACATTTAAAAGTGGTTCAACAACAGGTGTTGTATCCTTATTTGATTGTGATGGCAATATTTTATATTTAGGTAATATGATAAATGGCGTAGCAGATGGTAAGGGCGAGCTATATTTAAATGGCGAAAAAACGTATGAGGGTAACTTTTTTCGTGGTAAAAAATGTGGTAAGGGTAAACAGTTTAAAAACGGCAGACTAATATACGATGGAACATTTGATAATGACGAATATTGTGATTATGGAATAAGCTATGAAAATGACGTCCAAACATACAGCGGAATGTGGCATAATGACAAATACAACGGTAAAGGTGTTTTATATATAAATAATGAAGTGTGTATTGTTGGTGATTTTACTGATGGCGTAGCTAACGGCAGAATTAATAAAATAGTTAATGATGTTTTGATAGCTGAATGTATTTATGCCAATGGACAGTGTGAATACGCCAGATTATATAGCAATGACGGCAGCACTCTATTATATGAGGGTAATATAAAGGATAATAAAAAAGAGGGAATGGGATGTACATTCTCGCAATATGGTGAAAAAACCTTTGAAGGCATTTTTAAAGATGATGAACCGTTTAAAAACATGAAAATAATCACACGGGAGCTTAAACCATTAGAACTAATAGATGCACTAAAGGGGACAGATTATGAAAAATACTGTTGCTTTAAAGAGTTTGCCGTTGAAGTATCTATGTTAAATGGTGTGTACTCCGGGGCAATAAAAAAGGATATGCCACACGGGAAGGGTACAATTTTGTTTTCAGACCACAGATACACAGGTGAGTTTGAAAATGGTAAGCCCTTGGGACATGGTGTTCTTTATTATGGCGATGGAACTGTTGCTAGCGGTCAGTTTGTTTTACCTACTGTAGCACAGTCAGAAACAATAACCTTTTCTGATGCTACATATTATTGTATTATTGATAAAAAAGAGGAGTAAGTTTTATGATACTCACAGTGTTCGCAAATGACGCAGCCCAAGAGTTGGCAGCTAACGCACAACAAACGGCTGATAAGGCACAACAGTGGCTTGGCGGTCTGACCGATTGGGCAGTTGATATGATACCAAAAATCATTATTGCAGTTTTAATATTTGCAATTGGTTGGTGGATATCTAGAATTATTACAAATATAGTCAAAAAAGCCATGCTGAAAAGCAAGGCTGACTTAGCTGCGGTAACATTCATTTGTTCGTTTTTAAAGTGTACCCTGCGTATTATTGTAATAATATCCGCTATAGCACAGTTAGGTGTGAATGTAACATCTTTGTTGGCGGCTATAGGTGCAGCTACGGTTACGGTTGGTTTGGCGTTACAAGATACAATGGGAAATATCGCCAGCGGTGTATTGATAATAATCAACAAGCCATTTAAGGTTGGCGACTATTTAGAATTTGAAAATATCTGTGGTACTGTTACAAAAATTGAAATAACTAATACTTTTTTAACAACTGTGGATAATAAAGAGGTAATCATACCAAATAAAAAAATAACAGCAGGAAACGTCATTAATTATTCATCACATGACATCAGACGTGTAGATTTGAATTTTTCTATCAGCTACGATGATGATATATTGAAGGCTAAGGAATTAATACGTCAGTTAGTAGTTGCTGATAAAAAGATTTTACAGGATAGAGATACAATAATTGGTGTGTTTAGCTACAATGACAGCAGCATTTCTATAGATGTTAAGGTTTGGTGTGATACTGAAGATTATTGGGATGTTTATTATGATATGCAGGAAAAAATAAAATATTTATTTGATCAAAATGGAATTACAATACCTTATAATCAGGTGGTTATTCATAGCGATAAGAAAATGTAAAACAAAATATAGGGGTTGAAGTCTTGGAAAAAAGCAGAAGCTCATTTTCTGGTAAAATAGGTTTTGTTATGGCAGCAGCAGGCTCTGCTGTTGGTTTAGGAAATATATGGAGGTTTCCCTATCTAGCGGCTAAATATGGCGGTGGTATGTTTTTACTGGTATATATAATTATAGCCGTAACCTTTGGTTTTACCTTAATGACGGCAGAAATTGCATTAGGCAGAAAAACTGGTCTAAGCGTAATCGGAGCCTATAAAAAATTAAATAAAAAGTATGCGTTTATTGGATGGCTATCGGCTTTAGTGCCTGTGTTAATATTCTCATATTATTGTGTAATTGGTGGATGGATACTAAAATACTTTGCTGTATCTGCTTCTAATAATGTGCGGGAAGCTACAAATGATACCTTCTTTACTAACTTTATTTCACAAATTGGTGAACCGATTTTTTGGTTTGCGTTATTTTTAGCTTTAACATCGCTCATCGTTTTGTTAGGTGTGCAAAAAGGTATTGAACGTGCAAGCAAGGTGATTATGCCTGCTCTAATTGTTTTATCTGTTATTATAACAATATTTGTTGTAACCAGAGAAGGTGCATTAGAAGGTGTTTTATACTATATAACACCTAATCTAAAGGACTTTAATGCCAACACTGTTTTAGCAGCAATGGGTCAGCTGTTCTATTCAATGTCACTTGCAATGGGCATTATGGTAACATATGGTTCATATATGAAAAGGTCTGTAGATTTAGAGAAATCAGTAAAACAGATTGAAATATTTGATATTGCCATCGCCTTTGTTGCTGGTCTTATGATTGTTCCGTCTGTATTTATTTTTTCAGGCGGTGATACAGCAGCACTTAGTGCCGGACCATCACTTATGTTTATTACAATGCCAAAGGTATTTAATGAGATGTGGATGGGCGGTTTTGTTAGTGCATTATTCTTTTTACTGGTTTTCTTTGCCGCATTAACCTCCGCAGTTTCCTTAATGGAAACCGTTGTATCAATTATTAGTGATAAATTAAAAATAGGAAGAAATACAATCTGTGTTATTGTTTTTGTTTTTTCACTTATTATAGGCATACCATGTTCTTTAGGCTTTGGTGCATGGGATTTCGTAAATATTATGGGTATGACTATTTTAGATTTCTTTGATTTTATTTCAAATAACATCTTAATGCCTATTGTTGCTTTTCTTACTTGTATTTTTGTAGGCTATGTCATAAAGCCCAAAACACTTATTGATGAGGTTAAGCTATCATCAAAATTCAAAAGAGAAAAGCTTTTTACTATTGTTATTAAATATGTTGCACCCTTTTGTATACTGGCTATTTTAGCTACATCTATTCTTGATGTTTTAGGGGTTCTGCATCTATAATATTATGTTAAGTCTTGTATAACTACCCAGTAGTAGGGGCTAGATAATCCAGTCCTCTCACGCTACCGTGCGTACCATTGGGACACGTCGGTTCAATAGCTTTAGTGCAGTACCTCATATCAATTGGCTATATCATCATATCCAATTGATGTGAGGTATCTGTTTGTCAAGGTTCTGTGCAAGATAAAGCGGTTCGCAATTTGCCATCAGCGATTTCTTGTGTTCGTCCATTAGCTAACCTTTTCTACTACCAAGCCTGTAACAGGATTTTAACCCCAGCTATCGCCCATTCAGTGCAAACCTATAAAGGCACCTGATTTATAAATCAGGTGCCTTTGCTTTTATACTTTTTGTCAATTACTGTGAGCAATTAATATAGGTGTACATTGCACATTTTAGGGACAAATGTTAAAACCTTCACTGTGTTTAATAGTAACAAATAAAATGTTATACAGTCCAAATAACGTTATCCTAGACCATGGCATTTATTACTAATTCAGCTATTTTACTCAATAGCTGCTGTTCCTTCGTTGCCGTCGTTCACATCATTAATATCTGTACCCATTGTGTTATCTGCTATATTGTCTACATTACTGCTAACAGCGCTACCCACATCGGATATTCCTGTACCAATGTCATTTGCTAAATTATTTGTTGTATTCTCGGTTGGGCTTACATTGGTTGAATGATTACTTGCTGATTCTGTAGGCTTTGTAGGCATTGATGTTGAACTAGAGTTATCTGAAACAGTTCCGTTTGTACCGTTACCTATTTTTCCACGGTCACCGCAACCGGCTAACACAGCAGTACATATCAGTGCAACACACGCAATACATATTATTTTTTTCATTTAATTCACAATTCCTTTCGTGATGAATAAGAAGAATGTAACAGTGAATTTTTTAAATGATTATTTACACCGTTTCTTCTCATAATACTTTATACCTGTTGGTATAGTTGTATTATTTCACAAAAAATTGGAAAAATTCACATAGATGATGCCAGATCCTTTTTTAATCTGCTTATTATCTTTTTTTCCAGCCTAGATATATATGATTGAGAAATGCCAAGCATATCAGCTACCTCCTTCTGTGTATGCTCCTTATTACCACTAAGCCCAAACCGTAGCTCCATTATTTGTTTTCCACGTGGCTCTAGCTTTGACACAGCATTTAGTAACAGCATACAGTCAGCTTCTTGTTCTATATTTTTATTCACAGTATCCAAATCACTGCCCAATACATCGCTTAAAAGTAGCTCATTACCATCCCAGTCTATATTTAAAGGTTCATCAATAGATATTTCGTTTTTAAGCTGTGAGCTTTTTCTTAAATACATTAATATCTCATTTTCTATGCACCTAGAGGCATATGTAGCCAGCTTAATATTTCGTTGCGGGCAAAATGTATTAACAGCTTTTATTAAACCTATTGTTCCAATCGATATTAAATCCTCAACACCGGCACCTGTGGCCTCAAACTTTTTTGCTATGTACACAACTAACCGCAGGTTATGTGTAATTAATACCTCTCTGGCGGTATCATCACCGTCTACAATACGTTTCATTACTCTGCTTTCTTCCTGCTTATTTAGGGGTGGTGGCAGTGTTTGAGAGCCATTTATATAATATACATCGTCGATTATACCTATGAATATTTTAAATTTATTAATTAAGCTATGTATACTAATTTTTTTCATACCAATCATCCAATCATCTGTTAATTATTTGAGGGTTAACTATTGCTTTGCATTCTCCTGTTATTCTGCTGTCAGGACAAATGGCGATGAAAACCTTTCCATCGTATGGTTCTCCGTTAATATATATTTCCTGAGGAACAAACGCAGGCAATAAACCCTCCCCTCCAACTGAGTTGTATGGGATAAGCCGTATGTTTTTACTATTACTGCTATTATTTTTTAATGTATTACTGGTTACTCTTGCTGTCATATATTCTAAAACTTCTGCTGGTATCACACTTTCTATAGACCTTCTATCTGCTACTATTACTGGTGATGTGCTAAATGGTTCGGTCAAGGTATTACCAGTGTCTACCCTCCCGTAGATTTCTGTGTAGCAATTATTATTGAAAATTTTCAACTTACAAACCTCTATTGATGGTGCTTCTCTACCGCTTATTCTGCTTACGATACGTAATATAACATAACATAGTAGGGTTGATACAATCATAATGACTGGTGATATATTAAAGTAAACAACCGAATTTTTAACTACCATTCCTTTTGGTGTAAACAAGAACCAAACTGCCATCATTACACCGCAAAAACAAAAGCTAATCAAGAAAAAGGTAGCTAAATTTTTTATAAATGTTTTTTTGCTTTGTCTGCCAAAGCTTATAAAAATAATTGCAACGGCTATTAGTAGCTTAATAACCACATTTGCTATTCCGTTGATTTCTGGCAATAGTATTATTAGGGCAGTTAAAGCACCAAAACCACTGCCCAGCAACAACCGATATTGTTTTGGAACAACCTTAGAAAATTTTGCCACTGCCAATAGTATAAAGTAGTTAATGAACAAATTTACACATAACAGCACATCTATGTAGACTGTTTTATTTATAAAATCACCCTCCATATTTTTTTAGTGCCTTTATTATGTCACAGCTCATAGCAAATAATTGTCATAATGGTGTGGTGAAAAAACAAAATTTGTGTCATTAGCTACTAATCATGATAGTACACCTGATTTTTTAACAAACACTAACTCAAGGTTAATATTTTATGAATAACATAATTTTACAGTTTTTTTGTTGACTATTTTGTTAAAATAAGATAAAATATATATAAAATTCAATAAATCTAATTATTTTTTGGTGGTGATTGTCTATGGCTAAGGAAACTGTATTAAGGGTTAAGGAGGCTGAGCTTAAGGCTGAAAAGCTTGAAGCAGAGGCTGAAATAGAGGCTGAAAGGCTTATAAACAAAGCTTATGAGGATTCTGATTCGCTTATTAAGGATGCAGAAAAGCAGGCTCACAAAAAAGGTAAGCTGTTGGTTGAACAGGCTAATAAGAAGGCAATGGCTGTTATAGAAAAAGCTAAAAATGAGACGATAGAGGATACTAAAAAGCTACAACATAATACGCAGAAAAAAGAACAGCAGGTTATAGAAGCGATAGTTTCATCTATAATATAATTAGGGTAGTTACAATCTGAAAACGGGAGGTGCAAGCTTGTCAGTTTTAAAGATGAAGCGTATAAATATTTACGCACTTAAAAAACACAGAAAAAGGATTTTGGAATTATTACAACGAAAAGGCATTGTGCAGGTAGAAGACCTGACCCTTGATGACAGTGTTTTTCAAAAAGAAGAAACTACGCAAAAACAAATGCTTTTTCAAAAGAACTCTGGTATTGCAGAAAACGCATATAATATTCTCAATAAATATATACCAGACAAAAAATCTCCTTTTGCAATGTTTAGCGGTCGTAGTCCTATTACAGTAGAAAGCTACTATATGTTTACTGAGGATGCTAATGAAATTATGCGTGTTGCATATGATATTATTGGGTTTGATAAAGAAATTTCCGACAGCAAGGCGGAAATTATAAAGCTGAAATCACAGATTGAAACATTAATACCATGGGAAACATTGGATTTACCAATGAATTTTTCCGGTACAAACACAACAACCGCTTTTATTGGTACATTGCCACAGCTGATAACCTATGAAGAAATTGTGTCACAAATAGTTGAAAAGGGAAATAGTGTGACTGACGTTAATATTGAGATTATCAGTGCAGATGAAAACCAAACCTGTTTGTTTTTGCTGTGCAAAAAAGAAAAATCAGTGGAAATTTCTGGTATACTACGAAGCTTAGGGTTTTCAAAGCCCACAGTAACGCCTAGTGAACCACCGGCAGAATGTATTAAAAAATTTAAAAAGCAGATTAATAATGCCTTAAAGAACATAGAAGCTACATCGTGTAGCATTGTCAGTTATGTTGGTGTACGCAATGCATTAAAGTTTATATGTGATTACTATATTATGCGTAGTGAAAAATATGCAGTAATAGAGCAGTTGGCACATACAAAACGTACCTTTGTCTTAACAGGTTATATTCCAGAAAAATGTGTTGAGGATATAGAAAAATTGCTAACATCAAAATATGACGCTGCCGTTGAAATTGAGGAGCCATCTCCAAATGAGGATACACCTGTTTTACTAAAAAATAATCCATTTGCAGAACCAGTTGAAAGTGTTTTAGAAACATACAGCCTGCCAGGAAAAAAGGAGATTGACCCTACATCAGTAATGGCAATATTCTACTATGTATTTTTTGGAATGATGTTTTCAGATGCTGGTTATGGCATAATAATGGCTGTGGGTTGCGGGCTGCTCCTGCACAAATTTAAAAATATGGAGCTGGGATTACGCAAAAGTGTAAAAATGTTTATGTTCTGCGGTGTTTCAACAACATTTTGGGGATTAATGTTTGGCAGCTTTTTTGGTGATGCAGTAGCGGTTGTGGGAAAAACCTTTTTTAATGCGGATATTTCGTTGCCGCCACTGTGGTTTAATCCTGTGGAAGGCTCCAATTCCATGACATTATTAATGGTATGCTTTTTATTTGGTTTGATACATTTATTTACAGGTCTTGGCATGAAGGCTTACACTTGTATTAAAAACAAAGCATATATTGACATTTTATATGATGTTTTTAGCTGGATGCTTTTAGTTGGCGGCGGTGTTATGGCACTGCTTTCAATGGATATGATGGAGTCTATGACTGGCTTTGTATTACCATCTGTGTTTATGACGGTGGGTGGCGTATGTGCCGCAATAGGTGCGGTTATTATATTACTATTTCAGGGCAGAGGTTCAAAACCAATTAAACGGCTGTTAAAGGGTGCTTACGGTTTATATGGCGTTACAGGGTATTTAAGTGATATATTGTCATATTCCAGATTATTGGCATTAGGCTTAGCTACAGGTGTAATTGCTCAGGTGTTCAATCAAATCGCCAGTATGTTTGGCGGCGGTTTTGGTGTTATCCTGTTTATTATAATTTTTATTATTGGTCATTCATTAAATATCGGTATTAATGCATTAGGTGCATATGTTCATACAAACAGGTTACAGTTTGTAGAGTTTTTCGGTAAGTTCTATGAAGGCGGCGGAAAAAAGTTTTCACCCTTCAAAATAAATACAAAATACTATAAAATCAAGGAGGATATTTTTAATGGATAATCTAGGTATTGTTTTTGCCCTAATTGGTGCAGCATTGGCAACTTTTTTAGCAGGTACTGGTTCAGCAATAGGTGTTGGTAAGGCTGGTGTAGCAGCAGCTGGAGTTTTAGCAGAGGATCCTTCAAAATTTGGCAAGGTTCTTATTTTTCAGCTACTACCAGCAACACAGGGTATTTACGGTCTTTTAATAGCATTTATTATTTTAACAAAAATAGGTATTCTTGGCGGTGATCCTAACATCAGTGTAACAGCAGGTCTGCTGTATTTTGCTGCTAGCTTACCAATAGCGTTTTCTGGTTTGTTTTCTGCTATATACCAAGGTAACTGTTCAGTAGCGGGTATAGGTACTATTGCTAAAAAGCCAGACCAATTTGGTAAAACAATTTTGTTGCCAGCTATGGTTGAAACATATGCTATTTTAGCATTATTAATCTCAATGCTTGCTATATTCAATATTCCTGGACTAAACCTATAAAAATAATCTTAGTGATAGGAGATTTGACTATGACAGGGCTTGATAAGATATTAGAAGAAATAATTGCACAGGCTCAACAAAACGCTGACAGCACAATGTCCGAAGCACAATTAAAGATAAATGATATATCATTAAAAGCACAAGCTGAAGCTGAAAAAAAAGTAGCAAAAATAGAGGAGCATACAAACCATACCTGTAAAGATATATTGGAGAGAGGATATTCGGCGGCACAACTGTATAAACGGCAGGCATTACTGGCGGCCAAGCAAAATATTATTACCAGTATGCTAAATGATGCCCATCTATCACTTATTAGCTTAGATGAAAGCAAATATTTTCAACTAATTTTAAAAATGATTGCTAAATATTCTTTCAAAGAAGATGGCTGCATTTTATTCAATAAAAAAGATCTGAACCGTCTTCCTAAAAATTTTAATGATGAAATAGCAAAGGCTGCTAAGGCAAAGCTTACTGTTAGCAAATCAGTGGCGGATATTGACGGCGGTTTTGTTTTGGTGTACGGTGACATAGAAGAAAACTGTTCATTTAAAGCGTTGTTTAATGGGCATGAAGAAGCATTGCAGGATAAGGTGCATAGCTTATTATTTTCATAAGGGGGTCTAGGGAAAATGGCAAAGGATTACACCTATGCAGTTGCCCGAATTAGGGCTAGAGAGCTTAATCTTTTATCGGGACAAGACTTAGACTCTTTGTTGACCTGTAATAGCTACAATGACGCTCTTTTACTTTTAGGGGATAAGGGCTGGAATACAGAGAACATATCCTCCTATGACCAGCTATTAAATGCTGAGAATGAAAAACTCTGGCAATTTATGTCCGAGCTTGTAAATGATTACTCAGTTTTTGATGTTTTTCTTAAACCAAATGATTTCCATAATTTAAAAGCATCTATAAAAGCAGTGATTACCGATGGTGATGTTAAAAATATTTTTTATGATCAGGGTACAGTGTCCGCCATAAAAATATTTGAGGCTATTAAAAATCGTGAGTACAATAAATTACCAGATCATCTGCAGCGTTGTGCTGGTGAGGCTATAACAGCCTTATTACAGACAAGCGATGGTCAGCTTTGCGATATTATTATTGACAAGGCATCCCTTGAGGAGCTGTATAGCATTGGTTTACATTCAGACAGTGCAATAATCAAATTGTATGCCGAAACAACAGTAGCTGCCACCAATATTAAATCTGCTATAAGGTGCAACAAAACCAATAAAAATATAGACTTTATAAAAAGATGCTTGGCACGCTGTGATACGCTAAATGTTGATACCTTAGCAGCAGCAGCCACAAAGGGTATAGATGAAATTTATGATTATTTATTATACACCGACTACAAGGGAGCAGTTGATGCACTAAAGGTTTCCGCTACCGCATTTGAAATATGGTGTGATAATATGCTTATAGGAAAAATGCAGTCACAAAAATGGGAACCGTTTACGGAAGGTCCGTTAATTGCCTATGTTTTAGCACGGGATTTTGAAATAAAAGCAGTGCGAATGATACTTTCGGGCAAGATTAATAATTTAGATAATAAAATAGTAAAAGAAAGGCTGAGGGATATGTATGTATAGAATTGCAGTAATTGGCGACAAAGACAGTATCTATGGCTTTTCAGCCCTTGGTCTAGAGGTTATTGACTTTGATATGGAAGATAATCCATCAGAAAAATTTAAGGATTTGTGTAACAGCAATTATGCTGCAATTTATGTGACAGAAGCACTCGCACAGAATTTAGAAAGAGAGATTAATCACTTTAAAGAGCAAATTATGCCAGCTATAATATTAATACCTGGCATTAAGAACAACACAGGTATAGGTATAACTAATGTTAAAAAATCTGTGGAACAGGCGGTTGGCTCTGATATTATTTTTAACGACTAATTACGGAAAAATAACTGTAAACCCACTGAAGGGAATGATATATAAAAATGAGTACAGGTGTCATCAAAAAGGTTGCAGGACCTCTAGTTATAGCAGAAGGCATGAGAGATGCCAATATGTTTGACGTGGTGCGTGTAAGTAAACAAAGATTAATAGGTGAAATTATCGAAATGCATGGTGCTAATGCATCAATTCAGGTTTACGAGGAAACCTCTGGATTGGGTCCTGGTGAGCCTGTTGAATCTACAAATGCACCACTAAGTGTAGAACTAGGACCTGGATTAATAAGCAGTATTTATGATGGTATTCAACGCCCCTTAGACGATATTATGAAGCTTTCTGGTTCTAACTTAAAACGTGGGGTAGAGGTACCCTCGTTAAAAAGAGATACAGTATGGCAGTTTAATGCAACAGCTAAGGTGGGTGATAAGGTTGTTGGCGGTGATGTAATAGGTACTGTTCAGGAAACAGCGATAGTTTTACACAAAATTATGATTCCTGTAAAAATTTCTGGTACTGTAAAATCTATAAAAAGTGGTAAATACACCGTTACAGATACTGTTGCAGTTTTGACAACTGATAAGGGTGAGGATGTTAACATAACCCTTATGCAAAAATGGCCAGTACGTGTAGGCAGACCGTACAAGGAGAAGCTGTCACCTGATACACCCCTTGTCACTGGACAACGTGTTATAGACACACTATTCCCAATAGCCAAGGGTGGTGTTGCAGCTGTACCTGGTCCATTCGGTAGTGGTAAAACAGTTGTTCAGCACCAGCTGGCAAAGTGGGCAGAGGCAGATATAGTTGTATATATTGGCTGTGGCGAGCGTGGAAATGAGATGACCGATGTTCTTAACGAATTTCCAGAGCTTATCGACCCTAAAACAGGTTACTCCTTAATGGAAAGAACCGTTCTTATAGCAAATACCTCTGATATGCCTGTTGCTGCTCGTGAGGCATCTATCTATACAGGCATAACCATTGCAGAGTATTTTAGGGATATGGGCTTTTCTGTTGCTTTAATGGGAGATTCTACATCACGCTGGGCAGAGGCTTTGCGTGAAATGTCTGGACGATTAGAGGAAATGCCTGGTGAAGAGGGCTACCCAGCTTATCTAGGCAGCCGTTTAGCTCAATTTTATGAACGTGCTGGAAAAGTAATTACATTAGGCAGTAACAAAACACAAGGTGCGTTATCTGTTATAGGTGCTGTATCCCCTCCCGGTGGAGATATCTCTGAACCAGTGTCACAGGCAACCTTAAGAATAGTTAAGGTGTTCTGGGGACTTGATTCTCAGTTAGCATATAAACGTCATTTTCCTGCAATCAACTGGCTTAACAGCTATTCTCTATATGTTGATACTATGTCACGTTGGTTTAACACTAAGGTTTCGGATGATTGGATGGATTGCAGAAATAAAATTATGCATATATTACAGGACGAATCTGAGCTGGATGAAATTGTTCGTCTAGTTGGTATTGATGCCTTATCGCCACCAGATAGAATTAAGCTGGAGGCCGCCAGATCAATTAGAGAAGATTTTTTACATCAGGATGCATTTCATGAGGTGGACACCTATACACCTTTGGAAAAACAGCATATGATGATGTTGTTGGTTTTGAACTATCACAAAAAATGTGAGTTTGCTCTAAAAAAAGGAGCAACTGTAAACGAGCTTGTTAACCTACCTGTTAGAGAGACAATAGGCAGATTTAAGTATGTACCTATTGAAAAATGCAGCCTAGAATTTGATAATATATTGACACAATTAGACGGTGACATTCAAAAAGCTATTGATAAAGGAGGGGACTTCTAATGCCAAAAGAATATAGAACAATAGAAGAAGTTGCCGGTCCTCTAATGCTGGTCAAGGATGTTGCAAATGTACATTATAATGACTTAGGGGAAATCGAACTGGCAGATGGGGAAAAACGCCGTTGTAAGGTTTTGGAAATTAACGGTACAGATGCCCTTGTTCAGCTTTTTGAAAACTCTGCAGGTATAAACCTGTCTAATAGCAAGGTGCGTTTTCTTGGCAGAAGCATGGAGCTAGGTGTTAGCGAGGATATGCTAAGTCGTGTATTTGACGGATTAGGACGGCCTATAGATGGTGGCCCTAATATACTGCCTGATAAACGAATGGATATTAATGGTTTACCAATGAATCCTGCTGCCAGAAACTATCCACAGGAATTTATTCAAACTGGTGTTTCAGCTATTGATGGTCTTAATACTCTGGTACGTGGGCAAAAGCTTCCAATTTTTTCAGCATCTGGTTTACCACATGCTCAGCTCGCCGCACAAATTGCTCGTCAGGCAAAGGTACGTGGAAAGGACGAACAGTTCGCTGTTGTGTTTGCAGCTATGGGTATTACCTTTGAGGAGTCAAACTATTTTATAGAAAGCTTTAAAAGCACAGGCGCTATAGATAGAACTGTTATGTTTGTTAATCTAGCAAATGACCCAGCTATCGAGAGAATTTCTACACCTCGTATGGCGTTAACAGCAGCAGAGTATCTAGCGTTTGAAAAGGGTATGCATGTGCTTGTAATCATGACGGACATCACAAACTACGCCGATGCTTTAAGAGAGGTTTCCGCTGCACGCAAGGAGGTGCCAGGCAGACGTGGCTACCCAGGCTATATGTATACTGACCTTGCGTCACTTTATGAACGTGCAGGGCGTTTAAAAGGCAAGGACGGCAGCATTACCCTTATACCAATATTAACAATGCCAGAGGATGATAAAACACATCCTATTCCTGATCTTACAGGCTATATTACAGAGGGACAGATAATTCTTAGCCGAGAACTGTTTCGTAAAAATATTTCTCCGCCTATTGATGTGCTGCCGTCCCTTAGCCGATTAAAGGACAAAGGTATAGGAGAGGGAAAAACTAGGGCAGATCATGCTAACACAATGAATCAGCTTTTTGCAGCCTATGCTCGTGGTAAAGATGCTAAGGAGCTAATGGTTATCCTTGGAGAGGCGGCGTTAACAGATATTGATAAAAAATATGCTGAGTTCGCAGAAGCCTTTGAACGGGAATATGTATCTCAAGGCTATGATGCCAACAGAGATATAGAAGAAACTCTTACTATTGGCTGGAGGTTATTATCAATTTTACCAAGGTCAGAGTTGAAGCGTATTAAAGACGAGTTTTTGGATAAATACTATAAAAAACATTAATTGGAGGGAATACTGTGGCTAGTAAAACTGTAAACCCTACACGAATGGAGCTAACAAGACTAAAGAAAAAGCTTGTAACAGCTATGCGTGGTCACAAGCTGCTAAAAGACAAGCGTGACGAGCTAATGCGACAATTTTTAGATTTAGTTAGGGAAAATAAGGAGCTGCGTGAAAAGGTAGAAAAGGGCATACACAGTGCTAACAAAAACTTTGTTTTGGCACGTGCATCAATGTCTGATCAAATATTAAACACCGCCCTGCTTGCACCTAAGCAGGAAGTAACAGTAGAAGTTTCAACTAAAAATATAATGAGCGTTGATATACCCGTTATGAACTGGAATACCAGAACACCAGACCCTAATGATATATATTCCTATGGCTTTGCATTTACTTCAGCTGACCTAGACGACGCTGTTAAGTCCTTAGCTGATATTTTACCTGATATGCTACATTTGGCAGAATGTGAAAAATCCTGTCAGCTTATGGCAGTGGAGATTGAAAAAACTCGTCGTCGTGTTAATGCCTTGGAACACGTTGTTATTCCTGAAACACAGGCAGGCATTAAATATATAACCATGAAATTGGACGAAAACGAACGCAGCACACAGATTAGACTTATGAAGGTAAAAGATATGATGTTAAAAGAGGCTCATGGTTATTAATACAGGGATATACCTTTACTATAAAATAGCAAGTTTCAGGATATAAATATTGTTTGTACTGTAGCCTATAAAACTCAATACATCATTTTCAGAGATTACATTTTATGTAGTCTCTGTTTTTTATTCTATTTTACTAATAGTGTACATAGTATTAATAAAAGTGTCTGTTTTCAGCATCACTGACATTGTTAACCCAAAATTTGGTTTACCTATTTTAAAATAAGTATTAAAACATATTACTAAGCTTAAATTATGTGATATTGTAAAGGGGAATAATAATATGCCTGTGAAAAGTATGACAAATTATAAAGGACTTACAGCGGAAGAGGTGAATATTTCTAGGCAAAACCATGGCAATAATATATTGCCAACCGAAAAAAAGATGGGATTTTGGCGACAATATTTAAGCAGCTTTGGTGACCCTATTATTAAAATATTATTGGTAGCCTTATCAATTAATATTATATTTATGTTTAGAAATGCAGATTGGTACGAATCAGCAGGAATTGCATTGGCTGTTTTTTTAGCTACATTCGTTTCAACCTTATCAGAATATGGCAGTGAACAAGCCTTTGAAAAGCTAAAAGAGGATGCACAAAAAACACAGTGCAGAGTAAAAAGAAATGGCTATGTTCAAGTAATCCCTATAGCAGATATAGTAGTTGGTGATTTAGTTTTACTGCAAGCAGGGGAAAGAGTGCCTGCTGATGGCATCATAATTGACGGCAGCGTTACCGTTGACCAATCACCGTTAAATGGTGAAAGCATAGATGTAGAAAAATCACCTAGTAATGATAGATATGACCAATGGGACTTGGCACATTCTGGTCAGGCTTTTTCTGGCAGTAATGTAGTTTCAGGGGAAGGAATAATTAAAGTTGAACGTGTAGGTGGTGATACCTTTTATGGCAACATGGCACATATTATGCAGGATAAAACCCGTGAAAGTCCATTAAGGATACGTCTAACACAGCTGGCAAGGCTTATAAGCAAGCTGGGCTATTGTGCCGCTATATTAGTTGCTATAGCTGACCTGTTTAATAATCTTATTATAGATAACAACTTCGACATGAATTTGATAATGGCAGAGATACAAAATATATCTAATTTTGGTATGCACCTATTACATGCATTTACCTTAGCTATCACGGTGATAGTAGTGGCTGTACCTGAAGGCTTGCCAATGATGATTACTATTGTTCTGTCAACCAATATGAAAAAAATGTTAGCGGATAATGTTTTGGTACGAAAGCTTGTAGGTATAGAAACCTCTGGCTGTATGAACATTCTTTTTACTGACAAGACTGGTACGCTTACCAATGGTAAATTACAAGTCAGCAAGATTGTAACAGGAAATTCAAAGATATATACTAAAATTTCTGATTTTGCCAAGGAAAAAGGTTTATTTGATTTATATAAAATATCTGTTTTACTTAATAATCAAAGCACCTATTCAAAGGGTAAGCTAATTGGCGGTAATGGAACAGACAGGGCATTATTAGAAAGCATAGTGACAACTGGTTCTATACCTAAATATAAGTATAATATTAACAGCACATTACCATTTGACAGCAAAAACAAGTATTCAATGGTGAATATTACAGGAGATAAAAATTATACATTGGTTAAAGGTGCTCCAGAAATTATTTTGTCGAGATGCAATACATATTATGATAATAATGGACGAGTTCAGACAATTTACAACAAAGGTGTTTTACGAAAAATTTGGACAGAGATGACCGTAAATAAAGAACGTGTAGTAGCCATGGCAATAACTGAAATCAATGCTAACAGTATAGATAAGATGCACAGCCTAACGCTGGTTGGCTTGGTAGGTATCAAGGATGAAATCCGTACTGAAAGTAAAAAGGCGATTGAAAATGTCACAAAGGCCGGTATACAGGTTGTAATGATAACAGGCGACAACAAGGATACAGCTGTGGCTATTAGTAGAGAGGTGGGAATATTAAAGGATAATGGCACAAATGGGGTTGTTACAGGTCAGGAGCTAGCCAAGATGAACGATGTTCAGGTGAAAAAAATAATGCCTACGCTACGTGTAGTGGCAAGAGCATTACCAACAGATAAAAGCAGATTAGTGAATATAGCACAGGAAATGGGCATGGTGACGGGTATGACCGGTGACGGAATAAATGATGCACCAGCCCTGAAAAAATCTGATGTTGGCTTTGCCATGGGCAGTGGTACAGAGGTGGCTAAGGAGGCCGCTGACATTGTTATTATGGATAATAATATACGTTCAATTAGTAAGGCTATTTTGTACGGTAGAACTATATTTAATAGCATTAGAAAATTTATCATATTTCAGTTCGTAATGAATTTATGTGCAGTAGGTGTTTCTATAATTGCACCTTTTATAGGTGTAGATGCACCTGTAACTGTAATACAAATGTTGTGGGTTAATATCATTATGGATGCTTTGGCAGGCATAGCCTTTGCAGGGGAAGCTCCTTTGGCTGAATATATGACGAAACCACCTAGAAAGCTAAGCGAACCAATAATGACAGGTGATATGCTAAAGCAAATATTGTTAATGGGCACCTACACCATTACACTTAGCTTGGTTTTTCTAAAAAATCATATAACTCATCAATTATTCTTTTACAATGAGAATGAAACTGTTCACTTCATGACCTGCTTTTTTGCTTTGTTTATTTTTTGTGGTGTATTTAATAGCTTTAATGCCAGAACCACTAGAATTAACATTTTATCAAATATAAAAGAAAATCCGTTATTTATACTTATAATGCTGTCTGTTGTCGTTATACAAATATTTTTAATTTATTTTGGAGGTTCATTATTTAGAACAGTAGAAATAAGTTCAGGTGAAATTATACAAATAACATTAATCGCCTTGTCGGTAATACCTGTTGATATTATTAGGAAGCTGATTAAGAAAAAATATAAAGGAAAGCGTATTTACAAAACTAAAAAAATGTGGTAAAAATATATTATAATATAATTCTTAATAGGAGTAAAAAGTAATGAAGAAAAAAACAGTGCTGATTCATGTAACGTACACCGCTAAATTAAACGATGAAGAAATAGGAGAGGCAATGGAAACTCCTGATTTATATGACGATTTAAGTATTTTCGTAGATGATGAGGAAATCATACTAAAGAATAAATCTGTATCATACGAAGAAATTTAATAGCTTATAATAAAACAAATAGGCTGAATCTGTTTATAAAAATGGATTTAGCCTATTTTTCATATAAATTCATGGACAAAAAAATCTATAATTGTTATAATGGTTATAGATTTTTCAATCATTATAACAATTAAATCTAAGGTAGGGAGTATCAATGACCAATTTGCTAGTTAAATTATTCATTAGAAATGGTGACAATATCAACGACCCTGTTGTTCGTGCAAAATATGGCACATTAAGTAGCTTTGTTGGAATTTTTTGCAATGTATTTTTATTTACATTAAAATATATTATTGGAACACTTTCCAATTCTATTTCTATTATTTCAGATGCTTTTAATAATCTGTCGGACAGTGCCAGCTGTATAATAACACTTTTTGGTTATAAAATGGCATCTAAACCAGCTGATAAAGACCATCCCTTTGGTCATGGTCGTATGGAATACTTAACCTCTTTGGTGATTTCTGTTATTATATTACTGATGGGATTTGAATTATTTAAGACATCAGTAGACAAGATAATTAACCCTCAAAGGGTTGAGTTTTCATATTTTGTGTTAGCTTCACTTTTTGTATCAATTGGCATTAAATGTTGGATGGGTTTTTTTAACAGAAAATTAGGTGGTAAGCTAAACTCATCCATTATGCTGGCAACATCTAAGGATAGCTTTAACGATGTTATTGCCACAACCGCAACAATCATAGCTTTGGTTTCATCGCTGTTTACAGACTTACCAATAGATGGGATAATGGGTGTGTGCGTGTCGGTGTTTATTTTATATTCTGGTTATAGTATTATCCGTGAAACAGTGGACCACTTATTGGGGCAGCCTGCTGATGAGGAATTTGTAAAAAAATTAGATGCAGTTATTCTACAAAACGATAAAATTCTTGGAATGCACGATTTAATTATTCACAATTATGGACCTGGAAAGCAAATCGGAAGTGTTCATGTAGAAGTAAGCAGTAACGAAAATATAGTAGAAATACATGATTTAATTGATCGGCTAGAGAAAAATATATATGAAGAATTTAGATTAATAATGACTATTCATATGGACCCTATTGACAACAATAATACATATGTAAAGCAATGTAGAGCTATGGTTTGTGATGCATTAAACGAAATTGACACTACTCTTACAATACATGATTTTAGGGTAGTGACTGGTAACACACACACTAATCTCATATTTGATATTTTAGTTCCATTTGAATGTAATTTAAGGGATGATGATATTAAAAACAGATTAGACGAGAAGCTGAAAAATTACGAAACATTATTTTATACAGTAATAACCTTTGACAGAAAATTCGCATAATGAGTACAAGAAATCATTTTACAAAGTATGAATGCTAAAATATAAAATATTTACTGTTGTTCATAATAGTTATGATAAATTTTATTACTTAAAATATGCATAGCCTATTAAATAATAAATAAGCGTTTAGAACAAATACTTATTTATTATTTGTAGGTATTGATTTTAATAGTTTTTTGTTATAGCGATTATATTATATTATATTACAAGAGGGTGAGCGTTCTATGGTAAATATGTTAATACAGCATGACGATAGTAATACCTTGAATATTCAAAATTCAAATATTGAAGAAATGTTTAAGCATTGGATAGCTTATATTGATGCAAAGCCAGCAACTGTAGAAACGTACACAAAAGCAGTACGACAATTTCTTAAATTTCTTCTACAAAACAATATTGAGCATCCTCAACGGCAAGACATAATCAATTATCGTGAAAGCCTTAGACCTAATCACAAGCCAACAACTGTTCAGAACTATGTCACCGCAGTTAAACTATTTTTTGAATGGACAGAACAAGAACAAATTTATCCCAATATTGCCGACAGAGTTAAAGGTGCAAAAATTGATAATAACCATAAAAAAGATTATTTAACATCTGCACAGGTTGTTCGTTTATTAAATTGTATAGATAGGACGACAGATAACGGAAAACGGGATTATGCAATCCTGTTATTGATGATAACTAGTGGATTAAGAACAATTGAGGTTTCCAGAGCTGATATTTGTGATATGCGGGTTGTAGCCGATTTTACCGTGTTATATATACAAGGTAAGGGTCATGACGAAAAGACAGACTATGTGAAATTAGCTACTCCAGTAGAAGCTGCTATAAGAGATTACTTGCAATCAAGAACTGTAATATCTTCCACCAAAGAACCACTTTTTTGTTCTTTAGCAAACCGAAACATAGGTCAACGAATGACGACACGCAGCATTAGCAGGATATGTAAGCAGAGATTAATTGATGCTGGGCTTAACAGCGACCGCCTAACAGCACATAGCTTACGCCACACAACGGCAACACTAAATCTGTTAAATGGTGGTACTGTGGAAGAAACTCAGCAGCTGCTTCGACACTCCAATATAAATACGACTCTCATTTATTCACACGCATTGGAAAGAGTTGATAACGATTCAGAGGAGAGGGTGGCACAGGCAATATTTAAGTAAAAATTTTGCCTTGCTTGTATAACAGAGAAGTATCCCACGGGATTTATTTACCATCTTAATATTAATATTAAAAAGCTTAACCCATTCATTAAATATGAATAGGTTAAGCTTTTTGTTCTATTTATTATAAGTTGTCCATATATATTTACTAACAAATAAAAGGGGCTATCCTCAGTTGTTGGAAAAATATATATTTACAACAACTAAACCACGAAAGGATGAACAATAACAATGACTGCATTAAATCTATCAGAACGCTTTAATCAAAGCACAAAGGGCTTAAACCAGCGATTGTATGAACATATTATTAAATTACCAAATGAGCTAAAGATACAGGCACAGGAGATACGCTTGCGTGTAAACAGACCAGTTTCTATATATTGTGGCAGGCAGACGTATTTTGTAACAGAAAGCTATCAATTTACCACAACTGTATTAAGGGATAAAATGCTGATGGCAACCCAACGTGACATTGCAGAAACTTTTCAAAATATATGCTGCTACTCTGTTTACAGTCGGCAAAATGAAATAAAAAATGGTTTTGTTACCATGCATGGGGGGCATCGTGCTGGAATATGCGGTACTGCTGTGTACAACGATGACAGGCTTACCAATATTCGTGATATATCCTCCATTAATATACGTATATCAAAGGAAATCAACGGTGCTGCGGACAAATTAATAAAGGCGTTAAATAATAACATGGGTGGCGTGCTTATTTGTGGTGCACCCTCCAGTGGGAAAACCACAATATTGCGTGACTTGGCTCGCCAACTGTCTGTTAGCTATGGCTTAAAGGTTTCTGTTGTGGACGAGCGTGGAGAGCTAGGCGGAACGTGTAATGGTATTTTGCAAAATGATCTAGGCTATTGTGATGTTTTGGACGGGTACTTAAAGGGTGAGGGCATTATGCAGGCAGTGCGGTGCTTATCACCACAGGTGGTTATATGTGATGAGGTGGGCAATAGCAACGACGCCGTAGCTATAGAGGAATCATTGAACGCTGGAGTGGCAGTGATTGCATCTATTCATGGAAAAAAAGAAAATTTTATTAGGCGACCACAGGTACAGCGGCTGATGAATACGGGTGCTTTTTCTAAGCTGGTATTTTTAAAAAGCAGTGAAACTCCAGGAGAAATAGAAGATATTTGTACATGGGAGGAAATAAAAAATGTTACAACTTGCAGGAGCATCTATGATAATTGTAAGCACAGCGTGGTTGGGGATATTGCTGTCCAAGCGACTGATTACCAGAGCCTCGTTTTATGAGCAAATGATAACCTTTATTTCTAACCTGCAAACACAAATTCGCTATAGCTCAGATGTTTTGACAAATATATTATCACGTGAGCATTCCCGTATCCTTGAACCGTTGCTGTCCAATACAGTTGTACATTTAGGTGACGGAACAACCTTTGCACGGGCATGGGGTGACAGCGTTTCTAACCTGCCAACGTACTTCGGACTAAATAAAGACGATAAAAGCTTGTTGGCTGATTTTGGCAACGGATTAGGTGTTTCTGATGTTGATGGTCAGCTATCTCATTGTGAAATGTATAAACAGCTGTTTTCAGACAGGCTGTCACAGATGAAACAGGATAATGATAAAAAGGTTAAACTATATCGTTGCTTAGGCGTTTTCTCGGGTATGGCATTAGCATTGCTTATTATATAAAAAAGGATGTAATACATAATGGATGTGGATTTAATTTTTAAAATAGCTGCCATTGGTATTATAGTGGCGGTGCTAAACCAAGTTCTTATTAGGTCAGGCAGGGAAGAACAGGCTATGATGACAACATTAGCGGGGCTTATTGTGGTGCTGTTAATGATAGTGCAGCAAATATCCAATTTGTTCAGCACCATTAAAACCCTGTTTGGTTTGTAGCTATGAATATTATAGGTTTATGTGCTTTAGCAATAACAGGTGCGTTGCTGGCGTTATGGCTAAAGAACACCACACCTTCTCTGTCATTGCTGGTGACGTTGGCAGCTGGGGTGGTTATCTTTGGCGTTATCCTATCATTTATACCATCGGCTGTAACTAAAATACAGGAGCTTATAACCGCTACAGGATTGTCATCCCAGTATGGTGGTATCTTATTTAAAACACTGGGAATATGCTTTCTTTGTCAGTTTTCCTCAGATGCCTGTCGTGATGCAGGACAAAACGCATTAGCCTCTAAGGTAGAGCTGGCAGGTAAGCTTATGATAGTAATACTGGCATTACCCATGGTGGAATCTATTACAAGCACAGCTACCACCTTAATCGGAGGATAACCCCCAGTATCCTGTGTCCTATATAACGGGAAAGGAATTATAAAAAGTATGAAAAAAGTGGCAATAGTTGTAGCCTTTCTATTAGCTGGGATATTTATATTTGCTACACCTGTTTGTGCAGTAGGTGAAAGCCCCACTACCTCTGCTGATGACATATACAACAGTCAGCTGGAAAATAGTAAGGCTAAGGATTTATTAGATGAGTTACCAGGTGATGCACAAAAGGAGCTGGATAACCTAAAGGTGTCTAAGCCAGACTGGCGACAGCTAAACAGCCTGTCGTTTATGGATATTTTCACCAGCATAATGAGGATGATAGGTGAACAAAGCATCACACCACTTAATTCTATGTCAAAGGTATTGGCAATTATCCTGCTGTGTGCATTACTGGAAAGCTTTAAAACAACATTTTCCAGCGGTCCTTTAGGTGGGGCTTTAGGTGTAGTCAGCACTATTTGTATTTGTGGCATTATTATATATCCTATATCAAATACTATAGCAATGGGTGCGGCGGTTGTGAATTCGTCTGCATCGTTTATGTTTATGTATATACCAATTATGGTTGGTTTAATGGTGTCTTGTGGTCAGCCAGTTACTGGTGCTTCCTATTATTCTATGATGATGGGTGCTAGCACAGTTGTGTCCCAGATAGCGTCAAAAATTTTAGTTCCGTTATTAAATGTTTTTTTAGGTATTTCTGTAGTAGGTGCGGTGTCACCAAAAATAAATCTTAGTGGTGTTTGCTCACTTATATCTAAGGTGGTTAAATGGGTGCTAACCTTTATTATGTCCATATTTGTTACGATGCTAACCATGCAAACCATAATTGGTACATCAGCGGATTCTACAGGAGTACGGGCGGCACGCTTCGCTATTAGTAGCTTTGTACCATTAGTAGGCGGTGCATTAAGCGAGGCGTTTCAGACTGTGCAGGGGTGCATGAGACTATTAAAATCAGGTGTAGGAGTATTTGCCATTTTAGGCACGGCGGTTATGTATCTGCCAGCTGTTATACAGTGCTTATTATGGCTGATAACAATTAATCTCTGTGCCGCCGCTGGAGATGTTTTTGGATTGTCTGTACCCTGTACGCTGCTACGGGCATCAGGTAAGGTTCTTAGCACTATGCTTGCTATTTTACTGTGCTGTATGGTGATTTTTATAATTTCCACAACTATTGTTGTTTCAATAGGAGGTGGATGATTATGGATAATGTAGCACAGTGGGCAACGGTAATCTGCATAGCGGCGGTTGTGTGTATGCTGTTTGAGCTGTTGTCACCTAATGGCAATATGGAAAAAATAATGAGATTTGTACTAGGCTTGTTTATGCTATGTGCAATTGTTATCCCTTTAACGCAGATGGTATTTAACATAAATATAGACCTATCGCAAATAGATTCCAATAGTATAAACCAAAGCGAGGTTATAGACAAGGTGAACAGTCAGTCTGTAGATATTGGCAAGGAAACGGTCATATCCTTAGTTAAGCAATGCTTGGCAGAGCAAAATGCAGAGGCGAAAAAAATTGAAGTTAGTATGGATAAAAAAGAGGACAACAGCATATCTATAGTATTGGTTACTGTGTACCTAGATGATATATACAAAGAGGACATAGTGAACATTAAAACTAAGCTACAGGATAAGCTTGGTATAGATGTAAAAATAGTAACACAGAGGTGATGAAAATTGAATGATGGTATGGATAACATAGTCACAAAAGCAAAAGAACTTTTAACACATGAAAAATATAAGAAAATAATTATCATAGCAGGACTGCTGGGAATTGCATTAATATTTATTTCCAGCTTTTGGGGTAAAGGCAACGACGATAACCAAGCTGCTAAGCCACAAAATGTTACTGTAACATCTGAGGTGACTTCGTATAAAAATGAGGTAGAACAAAGTCTTACTAATATAATATCCTCTATTGAAGGTGCAGGTCAGACGAAAATATTGGTAACGGTAGACAGCAGCGCAGAGCTTGTATATGCTACAGATGAAAAAAACTCATTAAATACAAACAATGAAACCAAGGACGGCAGCCCACAGTCTGACAGCAATACACAAATAGAAAACAGCTACATAACAGTGAAGCTTGCAGATGGCACACAGCAGACGGTTTTACTTAAGGAAATACAGCCAAAGGTACGTGGCGTGTTAGTAGTGTGCAGCGGCGGCGATGATAAGGTAATACATCAACGTGTGCTAGAGGCAGTAACAAAGGCACTTGACATATCTTCCGCTAAGGTTTGCGTAACAAAATTATCAGAATAACAGGAGGCTAATAAGAATGAAACTGGGAAAAAGACAATTAATTATGGCAGGTTTGGTGATTGCATTAGGTGCAGCAGTGTATTTAAATTGGCAGTTTTCAGATAATACAAAGCTATTAACACCTACCAGCACCATGACATCAGCAAAAGAATTGGGAAAAGCAGAGTTTGTAAACAGCTCATCGGACCCAACTGTAGCGGCGGGGGATGATACACAGGATACTGCTGGTAAAAACAGCCCAGAGGTATCTACATCACCAACGGTGAACGCAGAGGAATACTTTGCACAGGCAAAAACCGATCGCCAACAGGCACAGGATGAGATAACAGATTTAGCAAAAGAGGTTTTAGAGTCGGCACAGTCTGATGATGCAGCCAAGGCACAGGCAATAGCCAATGCTGCTGTGTTAGCACAAAATATTGAAAAACAGTCAAATATAGAAAATTTAATAAAAGCAAAGGGTTTTGCTGATTGCTTAGTATTTATACAAAATGAAGATTGCAGCGTGGTGGTAAATGATAGTGATTTATCAGAGGACGATATATTGATTATTAAAGATATAGTAAAAGGTCAATCTGGGGTGGTGTTTGACAAAATAAAGATAACAGCGGTATAATATAGATGTAATATTATGTTGTAAATAAAAAACTGTATCTGCCTATTGACATAGCTTGATAGGTTTGATATAATTACGGAGGAAAATAAAGAAAGGCAGTATATGCTTTCACCTATGAGGTTCCGTCCTTGCATAGGTCAATACGTTTTCAGTGCTATAATTGTGCTGTATAATTGCGTTTTGATTGCGGGCGGATTACATCTGCCCGTATTTTTTATTTTTAAAATTTTTGGAGGTGCTTA
This sequence comes from Ruminococcaceae bacterium UBA3903, assembly GCA_002391625.1. Classification (GTDB taxonomy): domain Bacteria; phylum Bacillota; class Clostridia; order Oscillospirales; family Acutalibacteraceae; genus UBA3903. The sequence goes on from DGFJ01000041.1 coordinate 32,354, forward strand.
CCCATTAGCAACAAGGAACAACAGATTAACGACGAAATTCGAGACAGAGAACTAAGAATTATTGGTTCTGAAGGAGAACAGCTGGGCATTATGTCCGCTGACAAGGCGCTGGATATGGCTGCGGCTAAAAATCTTGACTTGGTTAAGATTGCACCACAGGCTAAACCACCAGTATGCAAAATAATGGATTATGGTAAATACCGTTTTGAGCAGGCCAAACGTGAAAAAGAGGCTAGGAAAAATCAACGTGTCATTGAAAACAAGGAGATTAGATTATCACTTAATATTGATGTACACGATTTTAACACAAAGCTTAACCATGCTATTAAATTCTTAAATGGCGGAGCTAAGGTGAAGGTTTCTATTCGTTTCCGTGGCAGAGAAATGGGACACCCGGAGCAGGGCTACGAAACCATGAAAAGATTTGCAGAGGCAGTTGCAGAACACGCAGTTGTTGAAAAAAATGCAAAGCTCGAAGGACGCAATATGCTTATGTTTCTTGCTCCAAAGCCAACTAAGTAATTAATATCAAGGAGGACAAATATTATGCCAAAGATTAAAACACACAGTGGTGCTAAAAAACGCTTTAAGCTTACTAAAACCGGTAAGGTGCTTCGTGCCCACGCTAATAAAAGCCACATTCTAAACAAGAAAACAACAAAACGTAAGAGAGGTCTTAGAAAGAACACTATTGCTGATAAGACAAACGTAGCACAGATTAAAAGACTTATTCCTTACAAATAAATTTTTATTTGTTTTGTAGCTTGTAGAAAATAACCTAACGTAAAATTATAACTAAACCGTTTATGGAGGAAAGATAATATGGCACGAGTAAAAGGTGCGATGATGACTCGCAAAAGAAGAAAAAAGACTTTAAAACTAGCTAAAGGTTACTGGGGTTCAAAGAGCAGACATTTCAAAATGGCTAAACAGGCTGTTATGAAAAGTGGTAACTACGCATATATTGGACGTAAGCACAGAAAAAGAGATTTCCGCAGATTATGGATTACTCGTATTTCAGCTGCTTGCCGTATGAACGATACTAACTATTCATCATTTATGAATGGTATGAAAAAAGCAGGCGTTACACTGAATAGAAAAATGCTTTCAGAAATTGCTATTGCTGATCCAGCTGCTTTCACAAAGCTAGTTGAGCAGGCAAAGAACGCTTAATAAAAAGCTGTAGTTGCGTTTGGGAGGTTGCTCCCAAACGCTCTTTTCGTACTTTTAAGAAAATTTTGGGGTGCATTATGCAGACAATAACCAGCCGTGACAACCACATAATTAAGGATACTACAAAGCTAATAAAATCCTCATCATATAGAACCCAGTGGGAAAAATATGTTATTGAGGGCGTACGCATATGCAGTGACGCTGTTGACAGCCACGTTTCTTTTGCAACAGTTCTTTTAGCACAAAATGCTGTGGAAAAATATCCTAAGCTTATCACCCTATTACAAGAGATTTGCGAAAGCACCTTTATTATATCGGACAAGCTGTTTTCGCAAATTTCAGACACTAAAACCCCTCAAGGGGTTATGTGTGTATGTAATAAATCAACCAACCGCTTTATGGCTGCGCAGGGAAAGCGTTACCTAGCACTGGAGTGTATACAAGACCCTGCTAATATGGGTACAATATTGCGTACGGCTGAGGCATTAGGCATAAATGGAGTGTATATTACAGCAGACTGCTGCGATATTTACAGTCCTAAGGTTCTGCGTGGCAGCATGGGTGCTGTTTTTAGATTACCAGTTAATATTGTTCCTGATTTCACCTCCATTACAGCCTATCTAAATAATAATGGCGTCAAAACCTTTGCAACAGTTCCTGATTCTACTGCATACCAAATAACACAGCTTAGCTCAACAGAAAAAGAAAGCTGTAGTATTTTTATAGGTAATGAGGGCAATGGATTATCACAACAAACTATTGATAATTGTACAAAGTGTGTTACTATACCCATGAAGGGCAGAGCAGAGTCCTTAAATGCCAGTGTGGCTGCGGCCATTGCCATGTGGGAGATATTACGATAAATATGAGGATGTTAATATGAGTGAATATACACGGTATTGGATATGGTTACAACAGTCTATAGGCTATGCCAACGCAAAGGTTCGTACTATCCTTAAATTTTATCCCACAATAAAAGATTTTTACGATGGTGGCAGGCAGGAATGGATACTGTGTGGCTGTTTTACTAAAAAAGAAATTAATAATTTAGAAGCTTATTCTTTAGCTCAGGCACAAAATATTATTGACAAATGTGATAAACTGGATTATAAAATAATAGCAATAGATGATGAGCTGTACCCACGTCGCCTATTAGAAATTTTTACCCCACCAACAGTATTGTATGTTAGTGGCACATTACCACTTATTGATACCTCACTATGCATTGCTATGGTTGGTACACGCAATATGACGCCAAGCGGTAAACGCAGTGCCTTCACAATAGCCGCTAACCTATCACAATCAGGTGTAGTAGTTGTCAGTGGTGGAGCGGTAGGTGTGGACAGTGCATCCCACAGGGGTGTTTTACAAGCTAATGGAGTGACTGTTTGTGTTCTTGGGTGCGGCATTAACCATAACTATTTATCAGCTAATGCACCTATGCGAAAGCAGATAACATTAAATGGTGCGGTTATTTCTGAATATCCTCCTGATACACCACCTACACGATACACATTTCCTATGCGTAATCGTATAATATCGGGGCTGTGTCAGGGTACACTGGTTGTAGAAGCAGGGGAGAAAAGTGGTGCTTTAATAACAGCAGATTTTGCACTGGAGCAAAACAGAGATGTTTTTGCTATTCCTGGTGATATCACAAACGCTACCTGCTTTGGTACTAATAATCTTATTAAGCAGGGTGCTAAACCAGTAACCACATATACTGATATATTGGAAGAATATAGTGGAGAATTTACAATTCCACAAAATATTACTTTAGCTGATGGTGATAATATACCATATATTCCTACAGCTAAGAAAAAACAATCTATACATGTAAATAAACCATCACCGTTACAGCCAAGGATAGAAAAAGGAGACAAATCAAATACACGTTTAAGAGCTGATGTATCACAGCTGTCAGACAATGCACAAAAAATATATAATTATATATATAACAGCCCCTGCAATATTGATGATATAATAAATGAAACAGGTCTGCCGGTTAGTGTTGCGTTATCAGCGCTGACAGAGCTGGAGCTGTTTCAAATAATTGAGAGAAGAACGGGCAGAATGTACCATGCCCTTTAAAATAATGGAGGTTCACAAATGTCAAATCTTGTTATAGTGGAGTCACCAGCAAAGGCAAAAACAATTCAAAAATATCTTGGTAAAGATTTTGAAGTTATTGCCTCAATGGGTCATGTTAGGGATTTACCGCCATCACGCCTGAGCGTAAATATTAAGAAAAAATTTCAGCCAAAGTATGAAATAATAAAAGGTAAGGAAAAGCTAGTAGATGAGTTAAAAAAGCTGGCAGCCAAAAGTGATTTTGTTTACCTAGCAACTGACCCCGACCGTGAGGGAGAGGCTATATCATGGCATTTAGCATATATACTGGATATGGATTTAAAGGAAAATAATAGGATAACCTTTAATGAGATAACAAAATCGGGTGTAAAGGCAGGTATGGATAACCCACGCATTATTGATGAGGATTTAGTTAATGCACAGCAGGCACGTCGTATATTAGACAGATTAGTTGGCTATAAGCTTAGCCCGTTTTTATCACAAAAAATTCGTCGTGGCTTATCAGCAGGCAGGGTTCAATCTGTATCTGTTAAGATTATAGTAGACAGAGAGGAAGAAATACGTGCTTTTGTTCCAGAGGAATACTGGTCTATTGATGGAAAATTTATACCTAAGGGCAGCCGTAAAAACTTTTCTGCTTCATTACACGGTACTACAGAGGGAAAGCTAAAAATTACAAGTCAGGAACAGGCAGAGGGCATCCTTAAAGAGCTTGAAGACGCTGAATTTAAAATTGTTAAATTAAAAAATGGAACTAGAAAAAAATCCCCAGCACCACCCTTTACCACATCAACGCTACAACAGGAAGCCTCCCGCAAGCTTGGCTTTCAGTCACGCCGTACAATGAAGGTGGCGCAGGAGCTATACGAGGGTATTGAATTACCAGATTTAGGTGCTGTTGGTTTGATAACGTATATGAGAACCGACTCCCTTAGAATCTCCAATGATGCTATTGAGGAGGTTACACAGTACATTAAGGATAAGTGGGGTGAGGCATATTTACCTGCTAAACCACGTTTCTTTAAAACAAAATCTAATGCACAGGATGGCCATGAGGCTATACGTCCTACTATGCAAAAGCTGTCACCTACTTCTATTAGGGACAGCCTGACTAATGACCAGTTTAAGCTATATAAGCTTATATGGGAACGCTTTACAGCCTGCCAAATGGCAGAATGTATTCAAAAAACAACACAGGCTGATATACAGGCAAATAATTATATTTTTAAGGCGTCTGGTTACAGAGTTCACTTTGATGGCTTTACAACCCTGTATGTTGAGGGGCAGGACGCAGACGAAGAAAAGAAAACTGAACTGCCACCCTTGGAAAAGGACATGATTGTTAGAGCTAAGGAAATAGTTCCTAATCAGCATTTTACACAGCCACCAGCCAGATTTACTGAGGCATCCCTAATTAAAACCTTGGAAGAAAACGGTATTGGCCGTCCATCAACATACGCAGCTACCATTACTACTATTACATCTCGTGAGTATGTTAAGCGAGAGGGCAAAACGCTTATCCCAACTGAATTGGGTGAGGTTACAACCAAGCTTATGAAGGACCATTTTCCAAAGATTGTTAACGTTAAGTTTACAGCTGGTATGGAACAGGATTTAGATAAGGTTGAAAGCGGAGAAGAGCAATGGGTTGAGCTGCTGGAAAGCTTTTACGGCGATTTTGACAAAACTCTGAAAAAAGCCAAGGTGGATATGGAGGGCGTTAAAATTCAACTAAAAGAGGATGAAACCGACATCATCTGTGAAAATTGTGGCAGAAAAATGGTGGTTAAGGTGGGCAGATATGGTAAATTTATTGCCTGTCCAGGGTATCCAGAGTGTAAAAATATAAAGAAATATGTGCAGGAAATTGGCGTAAAATGTCCCAAGTGTGATGGTAATGTTATTGTTAGAAAGACAAAAAAAGGCAGACCTTTTTATGGCTGCAGTAACTATCCAGACTGCGATTTTGTATCATGGACAGAGCCAACCAATGAAAAATGCCCTAATTGTGGGGAAATCCTTTACAAGAAAAAGGGTAAAAAACCAATGCTGTATTGTGCCAAAGAGGGCTGTGGCTTTGAGAAAAAGCTAGAGGAAGAATAAATGTAATTTTAAAAATATCCAGAGCGAAATTAGAGGTGAATTTATTTGTGTATTAAGGTAATAGGTGCTGGTTTAGCGGGTTGTGAAGCAGCGTGGCAAATAGCCAGCAGGGGCATAAGGGTTCAATTGTTTGATATGAAACCACATAAAATGTCCCCAGCACACAGTAATGAAAATTTTGGTGAATTAGTATGCTCTAACTCACTAAAGGCAGACAGGCTTGCCAGTGCGGCCGGTATGTTAAAGGAAGAAATGCGTCAGCTGAATTCCTTATTAATGGAGTGTGCCGATAAAACCAGAGTACCAGCGGGCGGTGCTTTAGCAGTAGACCGAATACGCTTTGCACAAATGATTACCGATAAAATAAAAAATCATCCACTTGTAACTGTTATGGATACAGAGGTAGATGTTTTACCTACAGCTGGTATAAGCGTAATAGCTACTGGTCCCCTTACAGCTGACTCCTTAGCCAATAACATAAAAGGAAAATTTGGTGGTGCATTAAGCTTTTTTGATGCGGCTGCACCAATAATTACAGCAGACAGCATAGATTATAGCTGTGCCTTTTCTGCATCTCGTTATGATAAAGGTGATGGTGACGATTATATTAACTGTCCCATGAATAAGGAAGAATACGAAATATTCTATAATGAGCTAATAAATGCACACCGTACGCCCCTGCATAATGTTGATGTTCAAAATCCTAAGGTGTACGAGGGTTGTATGCCAATAGAGGTTATGGCACAGCGTGGTATGGATACTATGCGTTTTGGTCCTATGAAGCCGGTTGGACTGCGTGACCCCAAAACAGGTCACAGACCATGGGCTGTACTACAGCTCCGTAAAGAAAACACAGATGGTACATTGTACAATTTGGTAGGCTTTCAGACTAACTTAAAATTTCCTGAGCAAAAACGTGTCTTTGGTTTTATACCAGCACTGAAAAATGCGGAGTTTGCACGTTATGGTGTTATGCACCGTAACACATTTATTAATTCGCCGCAGCTGTTAAATGCTGACTTTAGCTTGCGTACAAACGAAAATATGTTTTTTGCAGGTCAGCTGACTGGTGTTGAGGGTTATATGGAGTCTGGTGCGTCAGGTCTGTTAGCAGGAATAAATGCCGCCAGACGATACGGTGGACAGGACACGGTTGTATTACCGCCTGAAACAATGACAGGCTCATTGGCAAGCTATATTAGTGACAGCAATGTTGTTAATTTTCAACCTATGGGTGCTAATATTGGCATTTTACCAGCTTTACCAGAGCATATAAGGGATAAACGCTTGCGTGCTGAAAGGTACGGTGAACGCTCCATAGAAACCCTAAAAAAACTAATTGCTTTGGAAGAAATTTAATATAAAGGAAATAACAAGATGAAAATTATAGTAGATGCTTTTGGTGGTGACAATGCACCACTGGAAATATTAAAAGGCAGTGCCATGGCTGTAGAAGAATATGGTATAGAAATTATATTAACAGGTGACAAAGACACTATAAAAAGGGTTGCCGGCGAAAATAATATTTCTCTTAACAAAATGTCTATTGTTAATGCTGACCAGATTATTGCTACCGATGAGGATGCCTCAGTAGTAGTTAAGTCAAAGAAAAATTCGTCAATGGCCGTGGGCTTTGACTTGCTGACAAAGGGTGAGGGCGATGCCTTTGTATCAGCTGGCAACAGCGGTGCTATGGTTATGGGTGCAGCTATGCTTGTTAAACGTATAAAGGGCGTTAAACGTCCCGCCTTTGCCCCTTTAATACCAAAGACCAGTGGCTGTCTCATGTTAGCTGATGGTGGTGCTAACAACGAGTGTCGTGCAGAAATGCTGCAGCAGTTTGGCGTTATGGGTTCTATATACATGGAAAAGGTTATGGATATTAAAAATCCGCGTGTCGGTTTAGCCAACGTAGGTACGGAGGAGCATAAAGGCGGAGCTTTACAGCACGAGGCATATGAGCTTTTGAAAAACAGCCCTATTAATTTTGTTGGAAATATAGAAGGCAGGGATATACCCTTAGATGGCTGCGATGTTCTGGTTGCAGATGGTTTTACAGGTAACCTTATACTGAAAACCTACGAGGGGGTTGCCATAGCATTAATGTCAAAAATTAAGGCGGTTTTTAAAAAGAATATAAAAACAAAGTTGGCGGCGGCATTGGTAATGACAGACCTAAAGGAAATGGCAAAGGAAGTAGATTATAACGAGTACGGTGGTGCTCCGATTATGGGTGTTAATAAACCTGTTTTCAAGGCACATGGCAGTGCAAAGGCTGTTACGTTTAAAAGCGCTATACGACTAACTAAACAATTTGTAGAGGGTAACGTGGTAGATGCAATTGCTTCAAATATAAATCAATAATAAAAATTCACTGTTATTAGGGAGGAATTATAATTGGAAGAGCTAGAAAAAAAAATAGGCTATACATTTAAAAATATTGATTATTTAAAGACTGGACTTACTCATTCTTCGTATGCCAATGAGTTCAAAAGGAATATTAAGTGCAACGAACGTCAGGAATTTTTAGGTGATGCAGTGCTAAGCATTGTTGTATCTGATTATATATATAAAAATTGTCCCAGCCTGCCAGAGGGTGACCTAACAAAGCTTCGTGCTTCATTAGTATGTGAAAAGGCGTTAGCAGGCTTTGCTCGTTCTATTAACCTAGGTGATTATTTGCTTTTAAGCCGTGGAGAACGTCATTGCAATGGACAGGACAGACCATCAATTTTAGCAGATGCTTTCGAGTCAGTTATTGCCGCTATTTACTTAGACGGCGGTATGGAGGAAGCAAGGAAGTTTGTGCTAAAATTTGTAGTCGACGATATAAAAAGCACAAAGCCTAAAAAATTTAAGGATTACAAAACAAGTTTGCAGGAGATTATTCAAAAAAACCCAGAGGAGCATTTAGAATATGTTTTGGCAGGTGAAAGCGGACCAGACCATAACAAGCATTTTGTTGTAGAGGTGCATTTAAATAGCAATGTCATTGGTAAGGGCGGTGGCAAAAGCAAGAAAGAGGCAGAGCAGCAGGCAGCACGTGAAGCACTGGAGCTGATGGGATATTGAAAACCTCAAATATAGCCATTTTTGTACCACATAATGGTTGCCCACATATGTGTAGCTTTTGTAATCAGCGTGAAATTACAGGACAAGCTACACAGCCTACACCACAGGACGTTGTAGACGCTGTTGAAATTGCACTTAACAGCATATCCACCGATACCCAAAATTCAGAGATAGGTTTTTTTGGTGGCAGCTTTACAGCTATTGACAGGCAATATATGATTAGCCTGTTAAAGGCCGCCTACACATATGTGAAAAGTGGACAAATACATGGCATTCGTTTGTCTACTCGTCCAGATTGTATTGATACAGAAATACTTGATATATTGAAATCCTATGGTGTTACGTCTATTGAGCTAGGTGCTCAAAGCATGGACGATGATGTGTTAATTGCCAATCATCGTGGTCACACACCACAGGATGTAATAAACAGTAGTAGGCTAATAAAAAAATATGGTTTTTCATTAGGACTTCAGATGATGACTGGCTTGTATAAAAGTGACGACCAAAAGGATTATTATACGGCAAAGGCTTTAGCTGACCTACAGCCTGACACTATGCGTATTTATCCAACAATAGTAATGAAGAATACTCAGCTTGCTGATTTGTACAGAAGTGGTAAATATATAGTACCTGCATTAGACAATGCTGTTAATTTGTGTGCAAAATTATTACAGCTTTTTCATAAAAATAATATTAAGGTTATACGGTTAGGACTGCACAGCAGTGACAGCGTAGGTGAAAATCGTGTGGCAGGTCCGTGGCATCCTGCATTTGCAGAGCTATGCCAAAGTGAAATTTTTTATAATGATTTTTTATTATACTGCCAAAGGCATAGCATAGGTACAGGAGATAAAACTGTCCTTGTTAATCCAAAATCCTTGTCTAAATTTATAGGACAAAAGAAAAGTAACATAAAAAAATTATCTAAACTTGGCTATAACATAGTAGTAAAGGCTGATGATACAATTTTAGCTGATGAGATTAAGATAGAGGAAAACATAAGTAAATGAGGTTGAGAATGTGCTTTTAAAGTCACTTGAAATACAAGGTTTTAAAACATTTCCCGATAAAACAAAATTAACCTTTGACAAGGGTATAACGTCTATTGTAGGACCCAACGGCAGCGGTAAAAGTAATATTAGTGATGCTATCCGTTGGGTTTTAGGTGAACAAGCACCTAAGGCATTACGTTGTTCAAAGATGGAGGACGTGGTTTTTAACGGTACGGACAGCAGAAAAAAACACGGCTATGCAGAGGTAACGCTGACTGTTGAAAACAAGGATAGAGCATTGCCGTTTAATGGTGATGAGGTAGCCGTAACACGTCGATATTATCGCAGCGGTGACAGCGAATATATGATTAATAAGGCTGCTGTTCGCTTAAAGGATATACATGAGCTGTTTATGGATACAGGCTTAGGCAGAGATGGCTACTCTATGATTGGTCAAGGTAAAATTGACAGCATTGTTGCATCTAAAAGCGAGGATAGACGAGAGGTTTTTGAAGAAGCCGCAGGTATTTCACGTTATAGATACAGAAAGCTGGAGGCTGAAAGAAAGCTAAAGGGAACTGAAGAAAATCTGGTGCGTCTAAGAGATATATTGACGGAGCTTGAGGATAGGGTAGGCCCCCTAGGCACACAGGCAAAAAAAGCAGAAGCTTTTTTAGAATACAGCAGGGAAAAGCGTGAGCTGGAAATTGCACTGTGGCTAAATACCTTAGACAAATCAGCAGGAGTTATCCGTGAACAGGAGGAAAAGCTGGTAATAGCCAAAAGCCAGCACCAAAATGCTGAGGAGGAGCTTGAAAAAATAGCTGTTGAAACAGAACAGCTGTTTCTAGAAAATAGTAAACAGGCTTCAGCAGCAGATGAAATTCGCAGAGAAATATCATCATATGATGAACAGATAGCAGATAAAAAGGCTAATATTTCTGTTGCCGAAAATAACATTGCCCATAATGAGGAAAATATCCAACGAATTACCAATGAAATTTATTCACTGGACACTTCATCCAAGGATGTTGAAAAGGATATTGAGGAAAAAAAGACAAGAATAAAAAACCATACAGCACAGATAGATGAATTACAGTTAAGCTATCAGACTTGTGAAAATGCTTTAAATGAGATAAATACAAACACCAGCCGAAGCTCTGACCTGCTGCAGGAAATATCACTGACATTAACAAAGCTAAGTGCTAGGGCAGCTGATATAAAGGTTTCTGCAATGACAAGCTTGGCATCTGTTACAGACGCTAGGCAGCGATTACAAGGACTTACACAGGCTAATGAGATAAAATCTGCTAAGCTGGCTGAACTGGAAACTAGAAATTTAGATTTTAAAGAGATGCTAACAGCCGTGACTGCTAGAGTAGAGGCTCTAACAAATACTATTAGTGGTTGTCAGCTAAAAATAGAAAATCGGTTAAAAAAACGTGATTCTTTAAAAATGCAGTGGGATAAGCTTCACTTGGATTTTGGGGAGCGTCAACGTCGTATAAAGGTATTAGAGGATTTAGAACGAAACATGGAGGGCTTCTACCAAAGTGTTAAAATCGTACTAAAGGAGGCACAGCGTGGAAGCCTATCAGGTATCCATGGACCTGTATCACGAGTTATCAAGGTTCCACAGCAATATACGGTTGCTATAGAAACAGCACTGGGTAACTCTATGCAGCATATTGTTACAGGTAATGAGGAGGACGCTAAGCGTGCTATTAACTACCTAAAACAGCGTGACGCAGGACGTGCAACCTTTTTGCCACTAACAAACATCAAAGGCTATGAGCTGCATGAAAATGGTTTAGAAAATTGCAGCGGTTTTGTTGGTGTGGCATCATCTATTTGCAGCTGTGATAATGCCTATAAGGGTGTTTTACAATCCTTACTGGGCAGAATTGTAATAGCTGAAAATCTAAATAGCGCCGTTGCTATTGCTAAACGGTATAGCTACAAATTTAGAATAGTTACGTTGGACGGTCAGGTGGTAAATGCCGGTGGTTCGTTAACTGGTGGCTCACAAGGCAAAAAATCAGGGTTGCTTTCCCGTGCCAGTGAAATAGAGAAGAATAAAGAAATAGCCAAAAAGCTGTACGAGAATTTACAGAAGACAGATAAGGAATACAAAGAGGTTCAAGCAGAATATTCTGCGGCTGAGGCGGATATTTTAGGTGTAAAGGCACAGCTAACCTCAGCACAAGAGGAGAAAATTCGTATAGATGCTGCCTGTAAAAGTACTTTTTCAGAGCTTACAACACTGAAAAACGATGTGCAGCAGCTTCAGATTGAGATTAATGCTTGTAGTGAGAAGGCGACAACTCAAGGAGATATCCACAAAAGCTCTCAAGAGGAGCTGGATAAGCTAAATGAACAAATTAAAGCTGCTGAACTAAAAGCTGATGAAATAACAGGTGGCAGAGAACAGCTAACTGTTAAGCGTGAGGAATACTCTAAGCAGCTGCAAAATATACGTTTAGAAATTGTTACCGCTCAAAAGGATATAGAAACCATAAATATGGAAATATCCTTGGCACAGTCCGGGGAAAGCTCAAGGGAACAACGAAAGCTATCCTTGCTGTCCGAAATAGATACCTATAATGATAAAATCAATTCCATAAAATCGCAAATAGACCTGTTAAATGAGTATATAGCAGACTTATCAGGAAAGTCCAAGTCTGCCCGTGAGAAAATTAACAGCTTAGATGAGCAGCGAAGCATAATGGAAAAACGCACATCACAGCTTCGTCAGCTTGAGCGTGATAAAACAGCCGAGCGTGAAAACGCAGGACGAGAGCTGTCACGTTTAGAGGAGCGAAAAATTAATTTGCAAAAGCAGTATGATGATATTATCACAAAATTATGGGACGAATACGAGCTGACACCTCGTGAGGCAAGGGAAGCATCAAAACCCATTGACAATATTCCCACCGCACAAAAACGCCTAAATGAGTTAAGGTCTAAAATTAAAAATCTTGGCTCGGTGAATGTTTCTGCTATTGAGGAATATAAGGAGGTTTCAGAACGTTTTGAGTTTATGAGTAAACAGGTTAAGGATGTTGAAAAATCTAAAACAGAAATTTTGCGATTAATTGGTGATCTTACAAACCAAATGCGTGATTTATTTATTACACGCTTCAAGGATATAAACGAAAACTTCTCAAAAACCTTTGTAGAGTTATTCGGCGGCGGTAAGGGATATTTGGAGCTGGCGAACCCAGAGGATATCCTAACCAGCGGTATAGACATTATTGTTCACCCACCAGGGAAAATAGTAGTGCATTTGGAGGCGTTGTCGGGTGGTGAAAAAGCTTTGGTTGCAATTGCACTATATTTTGCTATAATGAAAGTAAGCCCTGCACCGTTCTGTGTAATGGACGAGATAGAGGCAGCATTAGATGATGTTAACGTTGACCGTTTTGCTTCATATCTACGATTGATGAATGACAATACGCAGTTTATATTAATTACACATAGACGTGGTACAATGGAAGAGGCAGATGTGCTGTATGGTGTAACTATGCAGGATGAGGGTATATCCAAGCTGCTGGAGCTGCGTTCTACAGAATTGGCTACAAAGATGGTATTAGGTAATAACTAACAGCCTTTGGTTGAATTTATATAAAGGGTGATGCACATGGGACTATTTAGTAAGATTAAAGAGGGTTTAAAAAAAACAAGGGATAGCGTTGTAGGGCAAATCGACTCAATGCTAAAATCTTTTACAAAGATAGACGAGGAGCTTTTTGAGGAGCTAGAGGAACTGTTGGTAATGGGTGATGTTGGTGTAACAACAGCCACAGCTATTACAGCAGAGCTTAGAAAAAGGGTAAAAAAAGAAGGCATTACTGACCCACAGGAGGTTCATCGTCTGCTGGAGGAAATCACAGCAGATATGCTGCGTGGCGGTGATGAGCTTAGCTTAAATACAAGCCCATCTATCATATTGGTTATCGGTGTCAACGGCGTGGGTAAAACCACTACTATTGGTAAGCTTGCAAACTATTTGTCCAATAACGGTAAAAAGGTTTTGCTGGCAGCGGCTGATACTTTTAGAGCAGCAGCTATTGACCAGTTAGAAATATGGGCAGACAGAAGCAGGTGTGAAATAATTAAGCAAAATGAGGGCAGTGACCCAGCAGCAGTGGTTTTTGATGCTATATCAGCTGCCAAGGCTAGGAATGCAGATGTTATTATCTGTGATACAGCAGGCAGGTTACACAATAAAAAGCATCTAATGGATGAATTAGCAAAAATCGGCAGAGTTATCAACAGAGAGCTGCCAGATGCAGACAAGGAAACTCTGCTTGTGTTAGATGCTACAACCGGACAAAATGCTGTTAACCAAGCCAGAGAGTTTAAAAACGCAGCTGGAATATCAGGTATAGTTTTGACAAAGCTAGATGGTACTGCCAAGGGTGGTGTTGTTTTAGCTATTCGAGAAGAACTGGACCTACCTGTTAAATTTATTGGAGTTGGTGAACAGATGGACGATTTACAGCCATTTGTTCCTGAGGATTTTGCGAAGGCACTATTTAACCGAGATTTGACAAATGACAGTGATATTGATAACGCCATAGATGAACAAATGGGTCTAAATACAGAGGACAGCGAAGCTGAAGAGGAACAATAATGGATACTTTTATAATTGCCACTAATAATGAAAAAAAATTATTGGAGCTAAATCGTATATTAAATCCTATGGGGATCACATCACAAACAGCCAGACAGGCTGGTATTTGTTTAGATAATATTGAGGAAACCGGTACAACCTTTGAGGAAAATGCAAGGATAAAAGCAAGGGCTGCATTTATCCTTACTGGTAAGCCTAGTATTGCTGATGATTCAGGTTTAATGGTTGACGCATTAAACGGTGCGCCAGGTGTGTACACTGCCAGATATTCTGGGGAAAACGCAACAGATAAAAGCAATATAGAAAAGCTATTATACGAAATGCGTGACAAACCACAGGCAGACAGAACAGCACATTTTGTTACAACAATATGCTGTATTTTAAACGATGGCACTGAAATTATCGCTACTGGTAAATGCACAGGCACAATCGGCTTTGAACCCATAGGAAACGGTGGGTTTGGCTATGATCCAATATTTATGACACGGGATGGTAAAAGCTTTGCACAGCTGTCAGCTGATGAAAAGGATAAAATTAGCCATAGAGGTAACGCTATCAGACAACTAAAGAAAAAATTAGAAAAGTGTATAAAATCGGAGGAAATTTAATGTTAACGAGTAAGCAAAGAGCGTATTTAAGGTCCCTTGCAAACCCTATTGATACTATACTAATGGTAGGCAAAGGTGGTATGAGCCAGCAAATTATTAATCAAGCAGACGGTGCTTTAAAAGCCAGAGAGCTAATAAAAGGTAAGGTATTAGAAACAGCTGACATTACAGCTAGGCAGGCGGCTGATGAAATAGCACAAGTAGTGGGTGCAGACGTGGTTCAGGTAATAGGTTCAAAATTTGTGTTATATAGAGAAAATGAAAAAGAGCCAGTAATTGTTTTACCTAAAAGAAAGTAATTATGCTTGATAATAAGAAAATAAAAATTGCTATGTATGGTGGTAGCTTTAACCCAGTGCATAGGGGACATATCCAATTGGTAGAGCTTTTTATTCAGCAATTAAAGCTGGATAAGGTGCTTATTGTACCGACTGCCACACCACCACATAAAAGTGATAGAGAAATGGTGTCTGCTACACACAGGATAAATATGTGCGAGCTTGCCTTTGAACATATTTCTAAGGTGAATGTGTCGGATATAGAAATTTTACGTAAAGGGAAAAGTTATACCGTAGACACCCTAAGAGAGTTAATACAATTATACCCAAAGGGCGAGCTGTATTTGCTTATGGGAGCGGATATGTTTTTATCCTTGGACACATGGCGGCAATACAAGGAAATATTGAAAATGACTACTGTATGCACCCTGCCAAGAAATTTAAGTGGTTTTAAAGAATTGACACAGTATGCAGATTATCTAAAATCAGTCGGTGGTAAAGCATTAGTAATCAATCAGCCTGTTATGCAGGTGTCTTCTACTGAAATAAGACAGGCGATTAAAAGTAAAACGGGTGTGGCTCAAATGATACCACCATGTGTAGAAAAATATATTTATGATAACCAACTATATAGGGAGTGATTATTTTGACTGTTGAAGACTGCATAAAAATTATCAAACCACGTATGGGTGAAAAACGTTTTATCCACAGTGTGAATGTATCAGCGGAAGCTGTACGGCTTAGCCAAAAGTACGGTGCCAATGCGGAGAAAGCTGCCATAGCTGGTATGCTGCATGACGTAACAAAGGAAACTCCTTTAGAAGAACAGTTGCAAATAATTAAAGATAATGGTATAATATTGTCTAATGTGCAAAAATCTGCACCAAAATTATGGCACGCTATATCAGGATATATTTATATAAAAACAATTCTAGGTATAAATGACACGGAAATACTAGATGCTGTTCGTTACCACACCACCGGTCGTGAAAATATGTCATTGCTGGAAAAGGTTGTGTTTGTAGCTGACTTTATAGGTGCAGAGCGTGACTATGACGGGGTGGAGAAAATGCGAAAAAAAGCAGAAAAAGGTTTGGAGGAAGCTATGCTTTTTGGTACTTCCTTTAGTATAAAAGACTTACTTGGGCGTAACCTAACAGTAGATCCTAATACAGTAGCTTTGTATAATGAGTTAGTTTTAAACAAATAAAATTTTAGGAAGTGATTTTTTGACAGCTTTAGAGGTTGCTAAAGAGGCCGCAAAGGCTCTAAGCAGTAAAAAAGGTTTAGATATTAAAGTAATTAAAATAGATGATGTATCTGTTCTAGCGGATTATATGGTTATTGGTACAGGTACAAGCAGTACACAGGTAAAGGCTATGTCAGAGGAAGTAGAATATCAGCTGGATAAGGCTGGCGTGACCGTTAGCCATATCGAAGGATACCGTTCTAATTCATGGATTTTATTGGATTATGTTGATGTTATTGTCAATGTATTTTCCAATGAGGCTCGTGAATATTATGACCTTGAGCGTCTGTGGCGGGATGGCGAAAATATAGATATTTCTAATATTATTGATTAATATATTTATTTAACTTTTGGGGAGGAAGCAAAGTTGAAATATGACCACAAGGCAATAGAGCCTAAATGGCAAAAAATTTGGGAAGAAAAAGGCACTTTTCATGCCGAACAAAACAGCGATAAGAAAAAGTTTTATGCTCTAATAGAATTCCCTTACCCATCAGGACAAGGTCTACATGTTGGACATCCACGCCCATACACAGCCTTGGATGTTGTTTCCAGAAAACGCAGATTAAACGGATATAATGTATTGTATCCAATTGGCTGGGATGCATTTGGTTTACCTACAGAAAACTACGCTATCAAAAACCATGTTCACCCAGCAGTTGTTACAAAGAAAAATATTGCTAGATTTAAGGAACAGATTCAATCCTTGGGTATTTCATTTGATTGGAGTCGAGAGATAAATACCACTGACCCTGAGTATTACAAATGGACACAGTGGATTTTTCTACAGCTGTTTAAACATAAGCTGGCATATAAAAAAGAGATGGCCGTTAACTGGTGTACCTCTTGCAAATGTGTTTTAGCAAATGAAGAAGTAGTTAATGGAGTTTGTGAGCGTTGTGGCAGTGAAGTTGTTCATAAGGTTAAATCACAATGGATGTTAAAAATCACAGAATATGCTGATAGATTAATAGATGATTTAGACCTTGTTGACTATCCAGAAAGGGTAAAAAGCCAACAAAAAAACTGGATAGGACGCTCTCACGGTGCAGAGGTGGACTTTGGTACCTCTGCTGGTGATACCTTGACTATATATACTACCAGACCAGATACATTGTTTGGTGCTACATATATGGTTATTTCTCCAGAACACCCTATGATAGAAAAGTGGGCTGACCAGCTGAAAAATATTGATAAAATTAGGGAATATCAGGCAGCAGCTGCCAGAAAATCTGATTTTGAGCGTACCGAGGTAGCCAAGGATAAAACCGGTGTACGTTTAAATGGTGTTACGGCGATTAATCCTGTAAACAACACAGAAATTCCTATATTTATTTCTGACTATGTTCTAGTATCCTATGGTACTGGTGCTATTATGGCTGTACCTGCTCATGATACACGTGACTGGGAGTTCGCAAAGAAATTTGACCTGCCTATAGTTGAAGTAGTTAAGGGTGGGGATGTGCAGAACGAGGCGTTTACTAATTGCAGCACTGGTGTTATGGTGAACTCCGGCTTGCTTGACGGTTTGTCAGTAGAGGATGCTAAGGTTAAAATCATTGAATGGCTGAAGGAAAATAAAAAAGGAACACCAAAGGTTAACTTTAAGCTGCGTGATTGGGTATTTTCCCGCCAAAGATATTGGGGAGAGCCTATTCCTATTGTACACTGTGACAAATGTGGTTATGTACCAATTCCAGAGGAACAGCTGCCATTGACATTACCAGAGGTGCAGTCCTATGAACCAACTGAAAATGGTGAATCTCCCTTGGCTAATATGACCGATTGGGTAGAAACCACCTGTCCAATATGCGGTGGAAAAGCACACAGAGAAACTGATACAATGCCACAGTGGGCTGGTTCTTCTTGGTATTTCTTAAGATATATTGACCCTAATAATGACAAGTCCTTAGCCAGCAAAGAGGCCATGGACTATTGGATGGCTGTTGATTGGTATAATGGCGGAATGGAGCATACTACTCTACACTTGTTGTACAGTCGTTTTTGGTATAAATTCCTATATGATATTGGAGTTGTCCCAAACCCAGAGCCATATGCAAAACGCACAAGCCATGGTATGATATTAGGCGAAAATGGCGAAAAAATGAGTAAATCCAGAGGCAATGTGGTTAACCCTGATGAGATAGTTGACGAGTTTGGTGCAGACACACTGCGTATGTATGAAATGTTTATAGGTGACTTTGAAAAGGCTGCACCTTGGAGTGCCGCTGGTATAAAGGGCTGTCGCAGATTTATAGAACGTTACTGGAATTTACAAAGCATTCTTGTTGACGGTGATAACATAAGACCAGAGCTGGAAACTGCATTCCACAAAACCATAAAAAAAGTTGGCGATGATATTGAAAATATTAAATTTAATACAGGCATCGCAGCATTAATGGCACTAATGAATGATATTACAGCTTTTGGCTCTATAAATTATGAGGAGCTAAGAATATTTACAATATTATTGAACCCTTTTGCTCCACACGTTACAGAGGAGACTTGGGAGCAAAGTAAGCTGGGGAAAGCTGGCGAAATCGTTGCCTCTCAATGCTGGCCTATCTTTGATGAAAACAAATGCAAAGAGGATAAGGTGGAAATTGCCGTACAGGTTAATGGCAGAATAAAAGCAAAGATTGTTGTAGATACAGATATAGATAAGGACACGGCTTTAGCTGTTGCAAAAGCAAACGAAAAGGTTAAGGCTGCTATTGGTGACCATAAAATATTTAAAGAGATCTATGTACCTAGTAAGCTTGTAAATATAGTTGCAAAATAGTATTATAAAATATTTGTGCAAAAAGTATGCATAAGACTTGACATAGGTTAAGTTTATATAGTATAATACTAATCGCAATTGTATGTGCAATATACCCCTGCCGTATGGCGGATGGGAGGGAAGATAAATGGCAGAAGTAAGAATTAAGGATAATGAATCTCTTGAAAGTGCTTTAAGAAGATTTAAAAAGCAATGTGCAAGAGCTGGTGTTATTGCTGAAGTTCGCAAGAGAGAGGCTTATGAAAAACCTTCAGTAAAGCGTAAGAAGAAGTCAGAAGCTGCTCGTAAGCGTAAATTTAAGTAATAATTTACTTATTCAAGTTAACATTACCTAAAATCGAAAGGCGGGCATTTTGCCCGCTTTTTTGCTTAATAAGTTTTTATATTTAGCAGAATATATTTAATAGTTGGGTGATAGAAAATGAAAACTTTGTTTTTTAACTCCGTTTTTGATATTACTGATAAGGTTCTAAAAAATCTGGATATTAAATGTATCCTGTTAGATATAGACAATACAGTCAGACCATTTGGAAACGTTAACCCACACAACGGTGCAGATGAGTGGATTAGGGGCGTAGAAAAAATTGGTGTGAAGGTTATTTTGTGTTCAAATAATTTTAAAAAAAATGTTGCACCTTTGGCTAAAAAGTTAAACTGTGACTATGTTAGTTTTTGTCTAAAACCATCTCCAATTGGTTTTATTCGTGGTAAAATAAAATCTCACACCAATCATAAACAAATCCTAGTTGTGGGTGATCAGCTTTTTACTGATATTTTAGGAGGAAAGCTGCTGCTGTTAAAAACTGCGTTGGTCGAGCCTATAGATTTAGAGGCAGAAGCAAAAACACTGAAGATAAGACGTTTTTTGCTAAAAGGATTGGCTGAGAAAATAAAAAAAAGAGGCAGTCCATTTTTGTAAGGAGTTTTTAAGATGAGTAAAAAGGTGTTATTGCTATTAGGCCCTAATTTGAATTTAGTAGGAGTTAGAGAAACGGGTATATATGGTGTTGAAACCGCGGAAACCATTAAGGAAGAGGTTATAGCATATGGTAAAACACTAAACATAGCTGTAACGGTATTTCAGTCAAATTGGGAGGGCGCTTTAATAGATGAAATTCATAAATCACGTTTAGAATATGATGGCGTTATTATTAACCCAGGTGCGTTGACACATTACAGCTATTCATTGCGTGATGCCATAGCGGGTGTTAACGTTCCGTTTGTAGAGGTGCATATGTCAAATATTCACAAACGTGAGGAATTTAGGCACACATCTGTTACAGCACCTGTATGTGTAGGACAGATAACAGGCTTTGGAAAAAATGGATACTTAATGGCACTAAACTACATTGCTGCAATTTAATATTTAATGTATTTTCATTATCTGTTCAATATGATATGGAAGAAGATGTAAATTATGGATAACAAATTAGCTACCCTTTGCAATCACATTGGCTCTAACAATGAAGCATTTTTGATAACATCAGATATAAACAGACTTTATATAACTGGATTTAAATCATCTGATGGTGCAGTACTAATTACTAAGGATATGGCATATTTAATGGTGGATTTTCGTTATGGTGAGGCGGCACAGAAAAAAGTTAAAAATGCCACGGTGATAATTTATAGCAGCTTTGCTAATACTATAACAGAGCTTTGTAAAAAGCATGATTTAGAGAAGGTTTATTTAGAAAATGAGGGTATAAGTCTGGCACAGGCTAACAGAATAAAGTTTACCTTAAGTAAGTGTAATGTGAAAACAGGAACAGACAAAACCTTGGACAAAATAATAACTAATTTGCGTATTATAAAATCAAGGGCAGAGGTGGCAAAGATTAAAAAAGCTCAGGAAATAACAGAGCTTGCATATAACGAAATACTAAACTATATAAAGCCAGGTGTGAAAGAAAATGAAATAGCCTTGGAGCTGGAGTTCCTAATGAGAAAAAATGGTGCATCGGCTGTTTCCTTTGACCTTATTACTATTACAGGTAAAAAAACCTCCTTGCCACATGGTGTGCCGGACAACAGTGTGGTTAATAACGGAGATTTTGTAACCATGGATATAGGTGCTTTGTATGATGGCTATCATAGTGATATGACACGAACAGTGGCTGTTGGTGATGTGTCTCATGAACAAAAAGAAGTGTATGATATTGTGTTACAGGCACAGCTGTCAGCATTGTCAGTGATTAAAGCTGGTATTACAGGGGACTATGCAGATAAGGCCGCCCGTGATGTTATAGATAATGCGGGTTATGGTGAATATTTTGGTCACTCTACTGGACATGGGGTAGGGCTAAACATACATGAAGAGCCACGTCTGTCACCACGGGTTAAAACAATTCTCAGCACTGGGATGATAGTGACTGTTGAGCCAGGTATTTATCTGCCAGATAAATTTGGTGTTAGGATAGAGGATATGGTTTATGTTACAAAGAACGGCTGTACAAACTTAACTACAGCAGAAAAAAACTTGATAATTTTGTAATAATTAATCGTTATAGGTTGCTTTTTTTATTATCTTTATGTATAATAGCCATATGTGAATTGGTAATTGTTACAATACACTTATCAATTATGTATTAAGACGATATTTTTAGGGGGATTATTTTATGATATCAGCAGGTGATTTTAGAAACGGCGTGACATTTGAAATGGATGGACAAGTTGTTTCAATTATTGAGTTCCAGCATGTTAAGCCTGGTAAGGGTGCAGCTTTTGTTAGAACTAAGATTAGAAATGTTATTACAGGTTCCGTTGTAGAGAAAACATTCAATCCAAATGATAAATACCCAACGGCATTTATCGAGAGAAGAGATATGGAATATCTATACAGTGATGGTGATCTGTATTATTTTATGGATAATGAAACATATGAGCAGACACCTATTGGAAAAGATGTTATGTCAGATAGCTTTAAATTTGTTAAAGAAAATATGGTTTGTAAGGTTCTTTCATATAAGGGCAGTGTTTTTGGTATTGAACCACCAAACTTTGTTAAGCTACAAGTAACAGAGACAGAGCCAGGCCTAAAGGGAGATACAGCTACAAACGTTACTAAGCCTGCCACACTGGAAACAGGTGCAGAAATAAAAGTTCCTCTGTTCATTAACGAGGGCGAAATAATCGAAATCGATACACGTACAGGCGAGTATATGTCTAGAGCATAATTCTTGCTACAACGTTATGGTGAAAGGAGAAATTATCATGACAATTACAGAAAAGATTTCCTACATTAAAGGACTGACAGAGGGTCTAAAGCTAGACGAGAACAAGGACGAGGTAAAGGTTATCAATGCTATTATTGACCTTTTGGATGACATGGCTGCTTCCGTTACCGACATCGAGGATGTAGTAGAGGAAATGGGCGAGCAGTTGGATGCAGTTGACGAGGATTTAGCTGATTTAGAGCAAGATTTTGAAGATGTACTAGAAGATGATTGCGATTGTGGTTGTGGTTGCGATGATGATTGTGACTTTGACGACGATGATGAGGAATATTACGAGGTTACTTGTCCTAACTGTGGCGAAGAGATAGTAGTAGAAGAGGAAATTCTGCTATGTGGCGAGACCGAGTGTCCAAAATGTGGTGAAGTTCTAGAATTCGATTTCAGTGCATTAGAAGACGATGATTGCGAATGCGGTTGTTGCTGTGGTTCTGATAACAGCAAAGAAGACCTAATGAGCTAATTAGTAGTATATTTTGTAACAAAGTAACACCCCTTGAGTATTATACTTAAGGGGTGTCTTTTATGAGCAGGTTTCGATTTAAGCGTCGTAGAAACAGACATGGAAGGCTGTGTCGCATAATAGTATGCGTGTTTTTATTTCTAGTTCTTTCATTATTTTATTTAGAGCTACAGGTGCGGCCTAAAATAACTGATTTAGCAAAAATAAAGGCACAGGCAATGGCTACAGAGTCAATTAATACAGCTGTAATGGAGCAATTAGATAGTTTGAATATTACATACGATGATTTAATGAGTGTAAATTATAAGGATGATAAAACTATAGGTGGCATTTCAACTAATATGATTGAGATGAATAAGCTAAAATCAGCTATTTCTATTGCCTCTCAGGATAAGATAGGCAAAATGAATCAAAGAGAAATTCACTTTAAATCTGGTGATCTAAGCGGTATTGATTTATTAAGCGGACGTGGACCAGAAATAGTAGTAAAGCTTAATTTTTCCGGCAGTATTACTACTCAAATTAACAGCAAATTTTTATCAGCTGGTGTTAACCAAACGCAACATATAATTGAAGTGGAAATAACAGCTAATATACATATAACATCAGAAAGTATGCTGGAATCTACATTGGTAGTAACTACTAATGTTCCAATAGCAGAAACCGTCATTGTTGGTCAGGTACCTTCCTTGTATGGGTCAAAATATACCGGATTAGCATATTGAATTCTCAAAAAGTGATATTTACACTTGACAAAATTCTCCATATATTATATTATAGCAAACAGAGTAAGAACCTACAGGTCTTATGAAGGGGTACACCACCACGGGTGTAGAACTTCATAGGGCCTTTTTATTTTTTATAGGAAATGGGGTGCAGCAATGGCTAAAATTAATGGTGAAATTGAACAGTATGCAAATGGTATGACAATTTCAGAATATGTTAGCTATAAAGGCTTTAATAAAAGCTATATAGCGGTTGAAATTAATGGAAAAATAATGTCAAAAAGTGATTTTAACAACTATACAATTACAGCACAGGACAAAATTGAAATAGTTAATTTTGTAGGAGGTGGTTGATATGACAATAACTGTTAATAAACAGAGAATTGACACGATGGCTACTGATGTTTTTACACTCAAGCATAGTATATATGGTAACAATGATAACGTAATAACCATTGTTGATGGCTTTCAGACTAATGAAAATCTTACGCTGTTAGATATTGGCGAAATTATTTTTATTGATAAAACAAAAATGCCATCAGAAAATGAAATGGAATATATGTTGTCCGCCAGACATACTCCACAGGTATATGATAAGGTGAAAAAAGCGAGAGTAGCCATAGCTGGTTTAGGTGGCTTGGGTTCTAATGTTGCATTGGCATTGGCAAGAACAGGTGTTGGCACATTGCATTTAATAGATTTTGATGTTGTTGAGCCTAGCAATCTTAATAGACAACAGTATTTTATCTCACATCTAGGTAAGAATAAAACAGATGCTATGAAAAACATTATTTCACAGGTTAATCCTTATGTAAACGTGGTTACTGATAATGTGAAAATTACACAGGATAACGTTAGCACAGTGTTTGAGCAGGATAAAATAATTTGCGAGGCCTTTGACAATAAGGAATCAAAGGCAATGCTTGTAACAGAATTGCTTTCAGATAACACCGATAAGGTGCTTATTTCTGCATCGGGAATGGCTGGTTATGAAAGCAGTAATACCATAGTAACACGAAAAATAACGGATAATTTTTACCTATGCGGTGACGGTGTAACAGGTGCTAAAATAGGCAGGGGCTTAATGGCACCACGTGTGCAGATTTGTGCAGGACATGAAGCAAACGCTATTTTAAGAATTATTTTAGGTGAAACAGAACTATAATCTTTATAACTGAAAGGAAATAAAAATGAAAAATACAACAGATAAACTAATATTAGGTGGTCACGAGTTTACATCACGATTTATTTTAGGTTCTGGTAAATATTCATTAGAGCTGATTAAAGCAGCGGTGCAAAACGCGGATGCACAAATTATCACACTGGCACTTCGTCGTGCTAATAGCGGCAGCACAGCTAATATAATGGATTATATTCCAAGTAATGTTACATTACTGCCTAATACCTCGGGGGCTAGAAATGCTGACGAAGCTGTGCGTATCGCACGTTTAGCCAGAGAAATCGGCTATGGTGATTTTGTGAAAATTGAGATTATGCGTGATACAAAATACTTGCTGCCTGATAATTTTGAAACGATTAAAGCTACAGAAATCCTAGCCAAGGAGGGCTTTGTAGTTATGCCATATATGTACCCAGATTTGAATGTTGCCAGAGATTTACAAAATGCTGGTGCAGCGTGTGTTATGCCACTTGGAGCACCAATAGGTTCTAATAAGGGCTTATGTACAAAGGACTTTACACAGATAATCATTGATGAAATTGACCTGCCGGTTATTGTAGATGCAGGAATAGGCAGACCTTCACAGGCATGTGAAGCAATGGAGATGGGTGCAGCGGCTGTTATGGCTAATACAGCTATTGCCACAGCTGGTGATGTTCCTGCTATGGCAGAGGCTTTTAAAAAAGCTATTAAGGCTGGACGCACTGCATATTTGTCTGGATTAGGCAGAATAAAAGAAAATGGTGCAGCTGCTTCTTCACCACTTACTGGTTTTTTACAGGATTAATGGAGGATATAAAAATGAAAGATAGAATTAATCATATGAAATATTTGCCTGGTATGGAGGTGTTAGAGGACTCAACAATAATGAGTAAAGTAATTACAGCTATGAATAATTATGATTATAATACATATACGGCTAAAGACGTAAAACGTGCCTTATGTGCTGATAACAGAACTATAGAGGATTTTGCAGCGTTACTGTCACCGGCGGCCTATCCTTTTTTAGAGGAGATGGCACAGGCAGCACAGACAGAAACAAGAAAGCATTTTGGTAATTCAATATATATGTTTACTCCATTATATATTGCTAACTATTGTGAGAACTATTGCATTTACTGTGGATTTAATTGCCACAATAAAATAAAACGTGCTAAGCTAAATATAGACGAGATAGAAAAAGAAATGCAGGCAATTTCAGAAACAGGCTTACAAGAAATATTACTGCTAACTGGGGAAAGCCCTAAAATGTCTGACGTGCATTATATTGGTGAAGCTTGTAAAATGGCAAGAAAATATTTTAAGGTTGTGGGTTTAGAGGTTTATCCAATGAACTCTGAGGATTATAAGTATCTGCATGAATGTGGTGCTGATTTTGTTACGGTATTTCAAGAAACTTATAATTCTGATAAGTATGAAACACTACATTTAGCTGGTAATAAACGTATATTTCCCTACCGATTAAATGCACAGGAACGTGCTTTAAAAGGAGGTATGCGTGGTGTAGGCTTTGGTGCGTTACTGGGATTGGACGATTTTCACAAGGATGCATTTGCTACAGGCTATCATGCATATTTGCTGCAGAAAGAATATCCACACGCAGAGATAGCGGTTTCCTGTCCACGTCTGCGACCTATTATTAATAACAAGGAAATAAACCCAAAGGATGTTAGTGAGTCAAAGCTGCTGCAAATTATCTGTGCGTACAGAATTTTTCTTCCTTACGCCAGCATAACTGTATCAACAAGAGAAAATGCTAATTTTCGTGACCATGTTATGGCTATTACAGGTACTAAAATATCAGCTGGTGTTGCCGTAGGTGTAGGCGGACATGAGGATGAAGAAAAGGGTGATGAACAGTTTGAAATATCTGATAGCAGAAATGTAAAAGAAGTATATGACGCTTTGATAAAAAACGGTTTACAGCCTGTTATGAGTGACTATATATATGTGTAATATAGTGTGTGTAACAAATAGAAAGCTGTGTAAAAATGATTTTTTAAAACAAATAGAGCTGATTGCCAGCTCTGGAGTTACCTCTATTATCCTTAGAGAAAAGGATTTATCAGAGACGGAATATCTTCACCTAGCAAGGGAAGTAATTTCAATATGTAAAAATGCTAATGTGGAGTGTATATTGCATACCTTTGTGGATGTAGTAAGGAGGCTTAATCATCCCAAAATTCATTTGCCATTACACATTTTACGCTTGGCTGCAGTTAATGAATTTGAAACTGTTGGATGTTCTATACATAGCTTAGATGAAGCTATACTTGCACAAAGGCTTGGTGCTTCGTATATAACAGCTGGTCATATATTTCAGACTGACTGTAAAAAAAACGTTACCCCTAGGGGACTAAGCTTTTTATCACAGGTTGTAGCAGGCGTTCAAATACCCGTGTTTGCAATAGGCGGTATTAATACGGAAAACGCACAATTAATATTCAATTGTGGGGCAAAGGCGGCGTGTATGATGTCCAGCTTCATGACTACTAACAATCCAAACAGTATTATAGATAGTATTTGACTTAATTAGACTTGTACTAGGATAATATATTAAACATAGCATAGGGTGTATTAAGAATGAATACACTTTATGCTTTTTATCTTTGAATTTGTTTATAAAAATTTAAGTAAAGTAAAATTCTGTCAGTTATATACAAATATTTATTAATAAATAGTTCACATTTTCATATTGATAATGTTTACTATTTTTCAAAATTTTGGTATAATATAAATACAACAAATAAATTATGTAAAGGTCATAATTATTATAATTTTTTTAATTTAAATTGAAAGGGGTAATATGTATGTGCTTCAAAATGAGAATCATTTCTGTAGCGTTAGTGGTTCAAATGTTGTTAGCTTGTTTTGTCTTTTCTGCTGTGTCTGCTAATGCAGCTACCAATTTTGGCGATGTTGATGGTGATGATAAAATATCATTGGTGGATGTTGTGTTAGTACAGCGTAGTATTGCTAATATTATTGTGCTGAAGGACAACCAAAGGGAGCAGGCTGATGTTAGTGGCGATGAAAAAATATCTCTAACAGATGTAGTTAATATTCAAAGATATTTAGCAGGAATTATTAAATTCTTCCCAGCGGATAGCATTTCGACAAAGCCTACGGAAATATCAACCCATGTTCCTACTCAGCCTGCCACAGATGCACCAACACAATCTTCAACCGATAAAGACGGATGGAACGAACAGGTAGTAAAACCATAATAGTAACAAAGATTAATAAAGGGTGAATAAATTTGAAAAAAAGATTACAAATTAGTGTTAGCCTGATATGCGTACTCATGTTAATATTTTCATCTGCCGTTACGTCAAACGCAGCGGGCAGTAAAGACTATAATTACGAAGGCTCATATAGGACATATACAGAGTGGGCGAATAATCAAACAGCAGGTATTGACAGAATGCAAATAATTTATGTATTTGCGTTTAGTGGTGAAACATTAAATTTTGGCAGCAGTGTTAACAACAGTAAGCTGGATATTAAAGGAACAAATGTCAGCTCCAAAGCTACAGGTAATGACATAGTTGTTATTACTCCTAACGGTGATACCGTTCCATATGACGTTGATGCGTCAGGCTCCGGTGTTGGTTACATTGATACATATACAAAGGAGCAGAATGGTCCTAATATAGGTGATAGGACAGCTGGCTATACACCACTAACATTTACAGCAGAGCAGTCAGGTGTCTATGAATTTCATTTTCACTCGGTTGCCCACACTGTTTTAGCCTCTACCGCCAATCCTGTTCCAGCGTTGGCTACAGATAATACGTTTACAACAACACAAAACAACGGTACAGTTGCGGCATGGGATGTAACTGTTTCTACAGGTAACAACGATATAAAAGCTGGCAGAGCATTTGCCAGCTATCTATCCCTCAACATTGGTAAAAATGGATATAAGGCTACCAACGATATGTACGTTGTAACATCAGACGGTTATAAGTACAAGGTTGATTTTAATGGTATAGACCCTTGGGGATACATATTCTTTTCAAATAACCGTGGATTGTGTACTATTGGTGCTAACAGCACATCTGTATATCATTCAGCAGGCTCAGGGTTAAACGATTTATCATCACTACAAAGTGATGGCATGATAGATTTTAAAAAGCCTGGTACTACCAATACTAAGACAGATAAATCTTTTTTATTGTTTTTTGAGGAGCCTAGCCCAGAGTTAGAAGGCGTTGTTTATGCATCCCCTGAAAGACCATCAGAGGTTAAAAATTTGACTTTCCATGGTACCGTAGATGAAAAAACCACATATATGGGTGATGGAGGTTATTTCACATTTAATATTGACGGCGGTTCGTCAGTAACATTAACATTGGATTTTTGCAGTTACTTTGATGAAGGCATCATAGAGCATGGTGACCCCAGATATACAGTAACCTTGACGGATACAGTTGTTAAAGGTGAAAACACCTTTCATTGGGATGGTAAATTTGACGATGGTACTGATGTCCCAACAGGTATTTACGATATGGCTAAAGTAACAGTTGAGGCACAGGCAAAATCTGGCGAAATACATTTCCCATTGTTAGATGTTGAAGCAATGGACGGCATAAAGATAGAAAGATTGACTGATAGTAATGTTGGTGACAGGTATGCAGTGTATTACAATAATCAGCCCTTGGCAACTAATCAAATCAACACTACGCACAAGGTTGTTGACACAAAAGAAACAATAGATGGTTTTAAGAAATATGCCTTAGCCGATGGTACATACACTATGGGTACCTATACCAATCATACGGGTGCAGGATTATTAGAACCTAATCAAGCGTTAGGTATAGACAGCAGCATGAATAATAACGTCTGTAAGCTAATTTACTTAGCGTCTTCAGGTTTGACATCTGGTGGTAATATGGCTGCTATTGATATGTGGACATATTACAGTGGCGAGGTTGTAAAACAGAATTTAGAAACTGAAATTGATATTGTAAAACCAGATACAAATTCAGGTAATATAACTGGCGTTGTGTTCTTTGATGCTGATGGCGACGGCGGCAATTATCTTGCATTTAACGGTGATTATGCACTTAATAATATTAAGGTGGAATTGTTAGATGAAGCGGACAATGTTGTTGCCACAACCACCACCGACAATAAGGGAACCTACTATTTTTATAATCAGAAATATGGTAACTATACTATTAGGACAGGAGTAAACACAAAAATTTATCAGCTGACAACTGGTAACGCACCACAGGCAATTGCTTTATCTTCTCCTAATGGTAATGCTACAGATATTGGCTATTATTATGATGCTACTGCCAATGATATTATCATCCAAAAAAAGTGGAAAAATAATATTGCTACAGAGAAAGACGTTACTATGAAGCTGTTTGCAGTTGAATCAGACAGCACGATAATAGATATGGATTTAAGTCTAAAGCTGTCTGCTGACACTAACTGGCGAGGAATATTTGAAAATCTGCCCGGAACTATTGAGGGCAAAAGTGTTAATTATTATTTTGAGGAATATTATACTTATGAAAATCAACTGTTTTATATTGCTACTAGCCAAATAATTGGTGATCCTAATAATATTTTTTCTAATGGTAAACAGCCTCGTTCAGGTAATATTAATTACTCTGCCACATTTGAATGGGCAAAGCTATCGTCCTCACAGTATTTAGTAACTGTTACCAACACCTCACCTAATGATTACAAGGTTACGTTTCATGTAAACAGCCCTGATACTTCAATAACTGGTGCTGATGACATATTTAAACAATATGCTGTAGATGATACTTCAATTTACGCAGCAGAAGCAAAGGGAAATTATTTAAATAGTGATAAAACAATTAACGAGTTTTCTGATATTCCTACTCCAAGCACAGTTATTCATAACAATAATACATATATTTTCGCTGGATGGTATTATTATGACGGTACGCCCCTTAAATGGAACAGTGATAAATATTTGACGTATTCTGATATTTATGCCCATTGGATAAAGATTAATAATGTAAATAAAGATTCAGCAGATACTAAAGTATATCCCGCTAATGTTTTAGGCGGTTTTGACCTGTGCGGTTTACAAATAAGAACTGCCGAAAAATACATTAAACCAGGTCTAAGGTTTATCACATCTTACTCTAACAGCTTGATTAATAATTTGGATGCGTTGTTTACAAATGGCTACACCTCTAGTAAAAAAATCTATAACCACGAAAAGCTAAAGTATGGTTATGCCGTGGCTAAAGCTTCTACAGTTAATAAATATATATCCGATAATGGTATAGATGAAAATTCCTTTAAGCTATTATTAGATACACCTATTGCAAAGGATGTTAATTGCACTAACGGTCTTCCTTTGGGTGATGGCGTAGACCACAGATTTTTTACTGATTACAGAATTTCATCAATGGTAATTATGTATGATGAGGCTGGAAAAACAGAGACAGAGGTAGCAGCAGCCAAGGCTTCTGATATTCTAGCACGTGCTTACACCAGATATACAGATGCCAATGGTATTTTTAGAACAGTGTATAACGATTATACTGGAACAAATACATACGGTGGGTGCAGCACCTCGTTTAACTATGTTAACGATATAGTTAAGGGCGATACTGATAATAATATTTCTAATAATTAATTAGCTTATTAGGTACTGTTAAGGGGTGATTTAATGAAAGAAAAATATACAAAGCTAGAAATTACAATAGAAGAATTATCCTGTAATGATGTCATTACAACATCTGGTGTTGATGATGAGGAGGTTGAAAATGCCTTTATTGACTTTTTTAAGGATTTGTTCTAATACATAAGTATTACAAATTAAATACCCTTATGTTGTTGATGAATTTCAAGGAACATAGGGGTATTATTTCTAGTAAAATGTTATAATGCTAACCTGTGCTATGCTATTTTTAAATTGCAAGCATATTAATGAGATTTAAACTTTTTCTTAATCAAATAATATTGCTGTTGGTATCATCTGTGATCATATCATTAATAATTTCCACGGTGATACCGTTGTAAAATTTGATGGTCTGCGGTAAAATATGACTGAAGGGTTGTGACACTAATGCCTATATATAGAATTGCCGATCTAAATATTGCTATTGAACCAAAAACTGAATTTACAGAAAGATATTTAAATAGTTATCTATATAGGGACGCATCAAGGATTGATTTTTCAGTTGTCGTTACCCGTGAAATGATAGAGCATGAGAGCCATTTAATCCCAAACGCAAAAGTGGAAATTTATGAAACGACAGCAATTTTTAGGAAGATTTGCAGCCAAATTTTAAAAAAGTATGACGGTTTTTTTCTGCACAGCTCCGCTATTAAGTATAACGGTATGGCATATCTTTTTACCGCACCTAGCGGTACAGGTAAATCCACACACTGTGGATTGTGGCGGCAGATGTTGGGGGATAAGGTGATTTCTATTAATGACGATAAGCCAATAATTAGAAAAATTGATAAGCAGTTTTACACATTTGGCAATCCATGGATGGGTAAAGAAAATGTTGGTAATAATCTAAAGGTACCAACTGGCGGAGTGTTTATATTAGAACGCAGCCAAACAAACTCTGTGGAGAAAATAAACCCAGTTGACAATTTATCTGTGCTGCTGAATCAAACAAGCTGTCCTACCGACAAACAGTCAATGCTTAATTTGCTGTCTTTACTAAATGACCTTTTTAAGGCAGTACCGCTGTATCGGTTAAAGTGCAATATGTCATATAACGCTGTAAAGACTGTGTTAAGTGTAATAGAATAAAATATTCTACGAGGTGTTTTAAATGAAAATAAAAGATGGTTTTATGTTAAGTGAATTTGGAGATAAATATATAGTAGTAGCTGTTGAACAGCAGGCTGAAAAACATAATATCTTAATTACCCTTAATAAAACAGCTGGCTTTGTATGGCAGCTTCTGGAAAATGAAATAAGCTATGATGATATCATAAATGCTATGAATAATAAATACGATATAGATTTAAAGACAGCCAAGGCTGACCTAGATAGTTTTTTAACTGCTGTTAGGTCTAAAGATTTATTAGATGAATAATACTGTAGAAAAAGAAATAAAGGAAAAAGGTTATTATGGTGGACTAACCCATGGCAGCAGCATGTATCCCTTGTTATATAATTTGCGTGATATAGTACATATCATCCCCATAAATGGCAAACTAAAAAAATATGATGTTGTTTTGTTTAGACGGAAAAACGGACAGCTTGTTTTGCACCGCTTATTAAGGTCTGTGAACAGTGGTTATATTATGTGCGGAGATGGTCAGTTTAAAAAAGAGTACAGGGTACAACAGTCGCAAATTATTGGTGTTATGGATTCTTTTTACAGAAACAAAAAATATATTTGTGTAACTAATTTGTGGTACAAATTTTATGTTTATATTTGGTGTTTTTCGCTACCAACAAAATGGATTTTAATGAAAGCCTATAATCTTGTTATAAAAATAAAAAAATATTTTAAAACACACAAATTTTCTAACCGTTCATAATTCTATTAACATTTAAATTAACGATGATTTTATGTTAATAGCTGTGGTAAACCTAAAATGAAAAAATATTTATGTGACAGAATGAAGCTGCCGACTATCTTATATATGCTAAGCTTTATACTTTTTCTAACGTTTTAGTATGAAGCCTAAATAATAAGCCCGCCTATTTGACGATACATGATGTCAAGCAGGTAGGCTGTATTATATGCTGTTTTCTTATAAGCTGTTGTCCTTACTAATAATATTTTTTAATGCATCAATCGCCGTTGTTATAGCTAATGTTGTGTCTAATACAGCTTGTTTATCGTCGCTATCTTGATTCCACAAGCATTGCAATACTGCTGATGCTCGCATTTTTCTGGTAGCTGCAACGGTAAAAACTGTGGCACATTCCATTTCAGATGCCAGCACACCTAAAGCCTTCCATGCATACCAGTTATCTAATAGTGTATCCTTAGTTGGCATTTCTTTTGGGTTGTGTTGACCGTAAAATGAATCCTTAGATTGTACAATACCGCAATGAAAGGTGGCAGTTCTTTTTAAGGCCGCATCTGTCAATGCCATAGCTATTCCAAAGTCAGAAACAGCAGGATATTCAATAGGCGCATATTCTTTGGAGGCTCCGTCCATTCGTACAGCACCAGTCACAATTATTAAATCTCCTCCAGTCACCTGTGGCTGCATACCGCCACAGGTACCAACGCGTATAATTGTATCTACACCAATATGATGTAACTCTTCCACCGCTATAGCAGCTGATGGACCACCAATTCCCGTTGAGGTAACAAGTATTCTTTCACCTGATAAATAGCCCTCAAAAGTAGTATACTCTCGATTACTTGCAATGAATTTTGGTTTTTCTAAAAACGCTGCTATTTTCTCCACTCTATCAGGGTCACCGGGGATTATGGCATACCGTGCTTTATTATTATTGTCCAAATGTATGTGAAATTCTTTATTACCCATATTCATAATGTTACCGCCTTAATTATTATTACTTTAATCAAATTTTATCATTTTATTTTTCTTTGTCAATGATGGAAACACTAATAGTTGAACGCTTTTTAGCATTAATCACATTATTCAACATATTGAAGTTAAATATATAATATTACGCAAATGTTAATATAAAATAATAAATACAATTGCTGTTGCAAAAATTACTGTTTAGTGGTACAATTTACCACAATGAAAGGAGGCATATATGGGATTACTTTTTTTTCTTCTTATTGTCTTGTTAGCGGTACTAATTATTGTTCTCTGCTCATATAAAGATTCAAAGCGAAAGCAACATATAATTATTGAAAATAAACTAAAAGAATTGTTTTTTCAAAGTAAAATCGATGATAATGTTTTTCAAGAGTTAATGATTAGTAATGACTCAAGGGAACAAATATTATTCTGCTTTAATCAGAAATACGGACAGACTAAAATGGCTCATTTACAGCAACCGATACAGTATCAACAACTACAGCCACCTGTACAGCAACCGATGCAGTATCAACAGCCACAGCCACCTGTACAGCAACCGATACGGTATCAACAGCCACAGCCACCAGTACAGCAACCGATGCAGTATCAACAGCCACAGCCACCAGTACAGCAACCGATACAGTATCAACAGCCACAGCCACCTGTACAGCAACCGATACAGTATCAACAACTACAGCCACCTGTACAGCAACCGATGCAGTACCAGCAGCCACAGCCATACATTAAACATAAAAAGCATATTGATTCTGCAACGATAATGTTGATTACTGGTGTTATCTTTGTTTTGGTTGCAGGTTTAGTTTTTGCCACCACATCGTGGAGTTATCTGTCGTCGGGTATTAGAATTGGATTAATAGGTTTGGCTTCGTTAGTTTTATTTGGGGCATCCTTCCTAATAAAGAAAAAAACTAAGCTACGTACCACACCAATAACATTTTTTGTTTTAGGTGGTATATTTGCTCCGTTAACAGCTTTGGCAACAGGATATTTTAATGTTTTTGGAAATTGTTTTTCTTTGTCTAATAATGCCAGCTTAGTAGTAGCCGTTATGTTTACACTATTATCAGGTGTAGGATTTTTAGGTGCTAAAATACACAAGCTGCCGTTTTTTTGTTGGGTAGGCACTATAAGCGTTGGCGTAGCTGTGTATACATATGTTGATGCTATGCGGGCATCATGGGATGTGTTGGCATTGTCAGTTGCTATATATAGCATAATTACAGTGGCTTTTTGTCAGCTTGTTTTGCCAAAATACACACAAACTAATAAATTTATAAGTGCATATGGCTATCATATTAAGCTTTCTATTGCATTGCAGTTTATTTTTTCCACTATATTTTGTATTTTTGCCAGTACAACAGGCATAATGGCTTCTGTTACCATAATTATTATAGCCGTGTCATCACTTGCCAAGCTGATGAATGAGAAAACACATGGAGCTGGTGCTGTAGCTTATACGGTACTAATGTTTATATTGCCATTTAAAGTTTACTCTGGGAATGATTTTTCAATAGGGCTTTTAATGCTTGCCTGTACATCAGCTGTAGTGGCGGTTACTAATATAATTTGGAAAAATGATGACCATGTAAAATCTATTTTTAATTTCACAGTGCCAATATATATATCTGTATCTTTTGCGATTAGTTTTATTTTCTTTCTTGCTAACTTTTTACAGTGTACAGTTTTTGGATTTGTTGCGTTTTTAATTTTTATGGGATTATCCATTTTATTGACAACAAAGAGTGATAATCATGCATATTGTCACATTACAGCATTAACTCTGGTGCCAACTTTTGTGGCAATGCTGTGTGTGCTTAATATTACATATGATACTGTTAATATATTATTACCAGTAATTATTTCAGCTTTTTGTTTCACTGCGTTTATAGCACTGTATAAAATAAATCAAAAAACACACAATTTTAAATTTTATACACTCACTGGAAATATAGTGTTCTTTATTACAACATTCCTTTGTGGTTGGTTTGCGTATACACAGGAAGCTACCATGTTGTGTTCTATTTCCTGTGCTGTTTGTTTTGCCTTATTTATATTAATAGCGTCTATTTTATTAGTCAATAAACGGCATAATAACAGCCTAGAGGCTTGCAGGTACTTGTATCCATATACATTCTTTATGCTGGTCTTTCCGTGTAGCATGATTTTTACTGAGGTTAACAATGTCAAGGCAATATGCGGGTTTCTATTAACAATTTTTTTATCTTTTTTTATAGTAGCTACAACACTGTTTGTAACAAACAAAGGAGATAGGTCGCATAATACATTTTCAAACAGCTTTTTAATTGCCTTTTGTATAACAAGCTTACCTACGGTTATATTTGCAAGCTTAACCAGTGAGATACTTTTCTCTGTGACATTAACCATTATCTCTCTTGTTATGTTTGCTATACAGCGTATGCTTTATAGACGCACAGAAAAATATAAATTATATAACATGGTCGGCAGCATTGTATTTACTTTTATAACATTTATAAGTGGAGTTTCGGGATATTTTAATAGTGACACATTGCTGTGTTGTTTAGGAATTTTATCATTTGTATTAATAGTATCTATATTAATTCTAAATAACAAATGTAACAAAAAAATAAATACATTAAGATATTTTTATCCATATACATTTATATCTTTGATTTTACCATTTTTATGTCTGCTAAGTGATGTTGTGGAACTCAATTTTATTTATCAAATCTTTTCTTTAGGGATATTTATATTTTATTTCATGGCAGCAGTTGTCACACTTATACTGAAAGAAAAAATGAAGCTTAATAACAGCTATTTAACGGCGTTTTTTATAGCCTTATGTGTATCTGCTTATCCAGTAGCCCAGCTTTTATATTACTCCAACAATCAAATAAAATTGTCTTATTTATTAGTTCCACTGCTTGTTACATTGTACTTTGTTTTAAAAACAAAATTTACAGATGTGACAAAAGAATACAAAAATAAATTACTTTTCTTTGGGGTTTCAATGATTGGTGGTATGTTAACTTTAATGCTCTCAATGACTGAAACAAATATTACACATAATTTATTTTATAGTTTGGCCGTGCCAATAGCTATTCCTATTAGTGTTTCTATTTTTACTTTTGTAAGAATGAAAATGTTTGACAAAGGAGATAGATGGTATAATGGTATTTCCACGGTCACTAATATTGTAATAGCTGTTTTAATGGTTTTGACAAACCTTGTACTATTGTGTTACACAGCCCGTTTGTACATAGGAATTAGTGTGACAACTATAGCGGTTATTGTAATTTCATTAATAATATTTACACTAAGCAAAGCACATACAGCTTATGCTGGTCTGGCAGTATTATTGATGTATGTTACAGTACCCTTTGTTCTTATTAAGCTTATCCCAGCCTTTGAATGGAGCATACTGATATTTAACGGCATACTGTTAGTCATTCTAATGACCATAGGAAGACTGCTATACAAATCAACAATTTCTGCTGACAATAGCAACAGAATGGTTATTGACTGGTTTGGTGTATTAGGTGTAATTTCACCCTTATCGGCTGTAATATTAAAAACGCAGCATCTGTTTATGGTATTTGTTTTTATAGCCTTCTACTGTATAATGCTTAGTCGCAGAAGGGGCAACATAAAGCATATAGACAATATTTTTCAAACATTATTCTTAATTTTTCTTACACTTGCGTGGTGGACACAGGATATATTTGTTTTACCAAGAATTTTTGTAACAGAGATAAATATGCTGCCTGTAGCTGTAACATTATTATTTGTGTCTACAATTCTTTGGCGGGATTATAAAGGTATTACTAAGCAGATTAGCTTTTATCTGTCGGGAATTATGACGGTTATATTAGTGTTAGAGGCTGTCTTATATCAACAAACTATAGACGCTATTGTTATTGGTGCTGTAGGCCTAATAATGGTTGTCTTTGGCTTTGTTTCCCATAGAAAAAAATGGTTTGCTTTAGGTACAGCTGTGTTAATCACTTTACTTGTTTATGAAACATGGGCTTTTTGGCTAAGCCTTGCCTGGTGGGTATATTTAATGGCGGTAGGTGTTATATTAATTGCACTGACCATTACTAACGAGGTATCCAAACAAAAGGATGCTGGATTATTTAAAAAAGTTAAAAGATATTTTGATAATTGGGATTAAATTTTTTCGATTGTCATAATTAGTAATTTGTTTACAAATTTTCAAATGTATTGTAAAAGCTTCTGGGAAATAAAATTCTCAGAAGCTTTTTCTCATTTAAAAATATTAATGCTTTTTTGCGACAGTTTTTAGCGGATTTTTCTTGTTGCTGTACTTGCAGATAAGGTCAAATTATGTTATTATAAAAATTATAATTTCTAGAATGGAGTCGTTGTGTTTTGGTGGAAAAAACAACAGATAACAGAAAAATCGAACAAAAAGAAAATTACACAGCATTAGTGTCAGAGCTAATGGCTGTTAGAGCCAGAGGGACAGTGCCCTTGGCATATATTCGTACATATGGCTGTCAACAAAACGTTGCCGACAGCGAAAAAATTAAAGGTATGCTGTCTGCTATGGGATATGATTTTACCGAAAATGTTGATGACGCTGATTTTATACTATTTAATACCTGTGCAGTTAGAGAACACGCAGAGGACAGAGTTTTTGGTAATGTAGGTGCATTGAAGGCACTGAAAAAACGTCATCCGTCAATATTAATAGCTTTATGTGGTTGCATGATGGAGCAGGAGCATATTGCCAATAGAATTTATAAAAGCTTTCCCTTTGTTGGTTTAGTATTTGGAACAAATTTTTTACACGAGTTTCCCAGATTACTGTACTCTAATCTTATTAGTAACAAACGTATTTTTAAAAGAGGGAACGATGATAAAACAATATATGAGGACATTCCTACAAAGCGTGATGGTACATTTAAGGGATGGCTGCCAATTATGTATGGCTGTGATAATTTCTGTTCCTATTGCATTGTACCCTACGTTAGGGGCAGGGAGCGTAGTCGTGATTTTAACAATGTTGTAAATGAGGCCCGTGAAATGATAAATGGGGGCTACAAGGATATAACACTGCTGGGACAAAATGTTAATTCCTACGGAAAGGGTTTAACCAATAGCCCAGACGTGTCATTTGCCACGCTGCTAAAGGAGATTGATAAAATAGACGGTGACTATATAATTCGTTTTATGACATCACATCCAAAGGATTGTTCCAAGGAGCTTATTGATACTATAGCAGATAGTAAACACATTAGCAGGCATTTACATTTACCTTTTCAATCAGGCAGTGACCGAATACTAAAAATAATGAACAGGCATTATGACAGAGCTAAATATTTAGACATTGTTAATTATGCTAAGGCTAAAATACCTGACTTATCACTAACCAGTGATATTATTGTAGGCTTTCCAGGAGAAACCTACAAGGACTTTCAACAAACCTTGTCATTAGTGGAGCAGATTGGCTTTTCATCTTTGTTTACCTTCATATATTCACCACGGGTTGGTACGCCTGCGGCGAAGATGGAGGACCCTGTTTCAGCTGAGGAAAAATCCAAATGGTTTACAGAGCTTTTAAATCTTCAGGAACAAATATCAACTGAAAACTGTGCTTCAATGGTTAACAAAACCTATAAAGTTCTTGTTGATGGTGAAAAAGGTAAGGATGATGAATTAACAGCACGAACTTCTGGCAATATAATTGTAGAGTTTAAAGGCAACAGCAGACTTATAGGCACTTTTCAAAATGTACAGATTACATCTGCCCGTCATTGGATATTAAAAGGGCAGTTAGTATAAATAATATTAATTTTG
Source organism: Ruminococcaceae bacterium UBA3903 (assembly GCA_002391625.1). GTDB lineage: Bacteria > Bacillota > Clostridia > Oscillospirales > Acutalibacteraceae > UBA3903. The sequence goes on from DGFJ01000041.1 coordinate 72,239, forward strand.
GAGGATTTAAAAATGGATACAGTAGAATTAGCAAGAGAAATAGGCAGACAGATTCAGAACGATGAGGCTTATGTTCAGTTAAAGGTTGCACAGCAGAATAGTGATGAGGACAAGGAATTGCAGGATTTAATAGGTGAGTTTAACCTAAAGCGTATGGCTATTAATAATGAAGCATCTAAGACTGATAGGGATGACACAAAAATGCAGGAGTTAAATCAAGAGCTTAGAGATAGCTATTCTAAAATTATGGAAAATGAAAATATGATAGCATATAACGTTGCCAAGCAGGAGCTGGATACTATTGTTCAAAGAGTTGTAGCTATTATTTCACAGTCAGCAGAGGGTGAAGACCCTAACACCACAGATTATACACCTAGCTGTGGCGGAAGCTGTTCTTCCTGCAGCGGCTGTCACTAATATATTATTACAAAAACTAAAGAGGTGAACTTAGTTGGCAGAGCTTTCTCCAATGATGAAGCAATATTTTAAAGTAAAAGAACAAAATAAGGATTGTATCTTATTTTTCCGCTTAGGTGATTTTTATGAAATGTTTTTCGAGGATGCAAAGCTTGCCTCTAAGGAGCTAGAGCTTACCTTGACAGGCAGGGATTGTGGACAGGAGGAACGTGCACCTATGTGTGGCGTTCCCTTTCACAGCAGTGAATCGTATATAGCACGCCTTGTGTCTAAGGGCTATAAGGTGGCTATTTGTGAGCAGGTCGAGGACCCAGCCACAGCTAAAGGCTTGGTAAAGCGTGATATTATCCGAGTTATTACACCTGGAACTGTTATGGAAACCAGCATGCTGGACGAATCAAAAAACAATTATATATCTGCCGTTTTTACACAAGGGGATAATTTAGGTATATGTTTTTGTGACATTTCCACAGGTGATTTTTCTGTTACGTTTTTACACGACAGTGATTTATTTCCGTTGCTAAAAAATGAGCTTGGTAAGTTTTCTCCCCGAGAGATACTAATTGGTGGCGATACCGTAGGCTTTAAGGGCTTGCCAGATTTTATTAGGGATAAGCTGTCGACTTGTGTAGAAATGCTGTCGGATGATAATTTCGATATATCAAAATGCAGTGCAGAAATTGAAGGTCAATTTGGTATAGACAGCCTAAAGACTTTATCTGATAAAGGACAAAATGAAGCCATTTGTGCTGTTGGTGCGTTGCTTTCATATCTTAAAACAACACAAAAAACTGGTTTACAGCGTATTAATAAGCTGAATATTTATACGGAAAATCAATATATGAGCTTAGATTTTAACACAAGACGTAATCTAGAGCTACTAGAAACCATGCGCAGCAAGGAAAAACGAGGCTCTTTACTATGGGTTCTGGATAAAACCAAAACATCTATGGGTAAACGCCTTATCCGCACATGGATAGAACAGCCGCTGCTTAGCTGTGCCAAAATCATTAGAAGACAAAACGCCATTGCAGAATTGGTTGATAATACAATTTTGCGTATGGATACAGCGGCAGCATTAAATGGTATTTTAGATATTGAACGGCTAATGACCAGAATTGTTTATGGTACATCAAACGGCAGAGAGCTAAAGGCTTTATCCAGTGCTACCATGAAATTACCACAACTAAAGCAGACAATAGTTGGTTGTCAAGCAACGTTGTTACAGGATATTTGCAATGGTATTGACGAGCTTGATGACATTACAAAGCTTGTTGAATCAGCTATTGTGGAAGAACCCCCTTTTTCAGTCAGAGAGGGAGGTATTATAAAAAACGGTTTTAATAATGATCTGGATGTGCTAAACGGTGATATGAACAACTCTGCTGGACTTTTGTCAAGGATAGAGGAGGAACAACGCTCAGCTACTGGCATACCAAAGCTGAAGGTAGGCTATAATCGTGTGTTTGGCTATTATATAGAGGTGTCAAACTCCTACAAAAGCCTAGTTCCAGATACATATATCAGAAAGCAAACATTGACAAACTGTGAAAGATATATAACACAGGAGCTTAAGGATGTAGAGGGCAGAATATTAGGTGCCAAGGATAGGGCAGTAGCACTAGAGTTTAGGCTGTATGATGAGGTTCGCCAAACTGTTGCCAATCAGCTTGTCCGCATACAAACAACCGCCAAAAGCATAGCAAGGCTAGATGTGCTATGCTCTATGGCTATGGTAGCCGCAGACAACAGGTATTGTAGACCTATAGTGAATGTTAGCGGAAAAATTGACATAAAGGATAGCCGTCACCCTGTTGTAGAACAGCTACTAAAGGATACCCCTTTTGTTCCAAATGATATTTCTTTGGATAAGGAAAGCAACAGAACTGCTATAATCACAGGTCCTAACATGGCGGGTAAATCTACATATATGCGACAAACAGCAATTATTGTATTAATGGCTCAGATAGGTTGTTTTGTACCTGCTGCGTCTGCAGAAATAGGTATTGTTGACAGTATATTTACCAGAGTAGGTGCATCAGATGATTTGGCGTCTGGACAGTCAACCTTTATGGTTGAAATGAATGAGGTTGCAACAATCATAAAAAATGCCACCTGTGACAGCTTGCTCATATTAGACGAAATAGGCAGAGGCACATCAACCTTTGATGGGATGAGTATTGCCCGTGCGGTTTTAGAATATGTAGCAGATAAGAAAAAGCTAGGGGCGAAAACTCTGTTTGCAACTCATTATCATGAGCTAACTGTTATGGAAAATTTATTAGATGGTGTGAAAAATTATAATATAGCTGTTAAAAAACGTGGTGACGATATAACGTTTTTACGCCGAATAGTACCGGGTGGGGCGGATGAAAGCTATGGTATAGAGGTAGCAAAGCTTGCAGGCATACCAGATTGGATCACAAACCGTGCAAAGGCTATTTTAAAGGAATTGGAAAGTGGCAATAAAAATCCTGTTGTAATAAAAAAGGCACTGAAAAAGCCTATTGAAGAGCCAATAATGCAAATGAATATTTTAGATACAGCAAACAATGATATTATCAACAAGCTAAAATCCATTGATATTAACACATTAACTCCCATAGAATCAATGAATACTCTGTTTTCGTTGGTAAGTGATGCCAAAAAATTGTAAAATGCAGAAAAGAGGTGAGCCCTATGGGTAGAATAAATGTATTAGATAAAAGTATATCTGAGCTAATAGCCGCTGGTGAGGTGGTTGAAAGACCGTCTTCTGTTATAAAGGAACTGGTGGAAAATTCTATTGATGCGGGTTCTACTTCTATAACTGTAGAAATAAAAAACGGTGGCATACGATATATGCGAATAGCCGATAATGGCTGTGGTATTATGCGTGAAGATGTACCGTTGGCTTTTTTACGTCATGCTACCAGCAAGGTTAGGATTCAAAATGATTTGGACTGTATTGCCACACTTGGCTTTCGTGGAGAAGCCTTAGCTTCTGTTTGTGCTGTAGCTAGGGTGGAGCTGTTGACCTGTACCGCTGATGAAACAATTGGTACATCATATACAATTAATGGTTCAAATGAAGGCAGTTTACAGGATGCTGGCTGTCCTGTTGGCACAACAATAATAGTTAGAGATTTGTTTTACAATATCCCAGCACGAATGAAATTTTTGAAAAAGGATGTATCAGAGGGTAACGCTGTTGCCAACGTTATGGATAAAATAGCCCTGTCACATCCAGAAATATCCTTTGCGTTTATTCGTGATGGCAAGCAAACCCTTAAGACGCCGGGCGACGGTAAGCTAATGTCAGCTATATATTCGGTATATGGCAGAGATTTTGCACAGGGGCTTATACCTGTGGATTATAGCTTAAATGGTGTTACAGTTAATGGTTATATCAGTAAACCAGCCAAGGCCCGACCAAACCGTAATATGCAAAACTTTTTTATTAATGGACGTTTTGTAAAAAGTCGTACAGCTATGGCGGCGTTAGAACAAGCCTGTAAGGGCAGTGTTATGGTTGGTAAGTTTCCATCATGTGTGTTGAATATAGCAATATCATGTGAAGCGGTTGATGTTAATGTGCATCCAGCAAAAATAGAGGTTCGCTTTATTAATGAACGTCCTGTATTTGATGCGGTGTATCATGGTGCTAAAACAGCGTTATTGCAGGGGGATACGGTAAAAGAGGTATCTTTAGATGTTAAAAATATTTTAAACGTAAAGCAAGCCAATCCTTTTTCTTTGGAGGAAAATTTATATGCTGTAAAGCCGGAAAAACTACAGCAGCTAGACTTGCGTACTACTATAAAAAAGCAAAATGAAATATCAGAAACAGAAAGCAGTAAAAATGACCTTATCCCTAAACAGGAACCACAGCTATATATCCCAAGGTCCACCCAATATAACGAATGTGACACTGTGGCTGACATAGGAAAAAGTATTAATAGCCTTAAAACAGTAGAAAATGAGCTGAATGAAGCTTTCAAGATAAAAACAATAGACATTTTACAAGAAGGTAATTTTGTAAAAGATGACAATAAAAAATGTATTGATGATACTATTAATGAAAAAACTTCACTAAATGCTAATGATAGCCATATATCAGGTAGTGGGGCTAAACCATTTTTATCGGGTGATTTTGTTGAGCCTGTTGAAACTGGTGACAGTGAAAACAGCACATTCATAGAAAAATCCACACCATCTGAAGCTTCTGAAATATGTCCGTTAGTAAATGATAGCCTAAAGGCTGATGAAAAGCCTCAATATAAATATATTGGAGAAGCCTTTAATACATATATTATTGTAGAGCGTGATGATAATCAGTTAGTGCTTATTGATAAACACGCAGCACATGAAAGAATATTGTTTGAAAAGATAAAGGCAGAAAAAGGTAATGGCAGTATGCAGTATTTGTTATCGCCTGTGTCTGTTAATTTACCAAAATTAGATTACGATGCTGTTATTAATAATAATAAAGTATTATCACTGCTTGGTTTTGAGGTAGAAGATTTTGGTAACGGAACAGTCCTTATTAGAGGTGTGCCACAATACATAGATCATACTAATATTAAGGCGGCTGTTGAGGAAATAGCTGGGTATTTATGCGACCATAAGGTGGATATTAATACAGATAGCATGGATTGGATATATCATAGTATGGCGTGCAGAGCAGCTATTAAAGCAGGCAATATAAATCATGAACAAGAGCTTGTCCAGTTGGTGGAAATCTTAGACAATGATGATACTATAAGGTACTGTCCACATGGTAGACCGGTGTCTGTTGTTTTAACTAAAAGGGAACTAGAAAAACAATTTGGTAGGGTATGATAAATATGGAAGCTAAAAAATTAACACCGTTAATAGCGGTGGTAGGTCCTACGGCATCTGGTAAAACAGGACTTGGCATAGAGCTTGCAAAAGCATATAACGGTGAGGTTGTATCTGCTGATTCCATGCAAATATACAAGGGTATGGATATAGCAACAGCTAAGCCAGCTGTGAAGGAAATGCAGGGTGTGGTTCATCACCTAATAGGTTTTTTAGACTGCTCCCAGGGCTTTAGCGTTGCCCGGTATGTGGGACTGGCTAAAACAAAAATACAGGATATTTATTCTCGTGGGAAAACACCAATACTTGTTGGTGGCACAGGCTTGTATATTAATTCATTGCTGAACAATGTAACATTTTCTCAAGAAAATTCAAACGATGAAATACGCAGAAACCTATACCACAGATTAGAAACCCAGGGGACAGAGGTGTTATTAAATGAGTTAGCTTCCTATGATATTCAGTCTGCACAACGTTTACAGGGAGAGAGAAACGGTAAACGAATTGTTAGAGCCATGGAGATTTACATGGCTTCTGGAAGGACAATGACAGAACATATGGAAAGATCCATGCTGATGCCTAGTCCCTATAATGATGTTAGGATAGGGCTTACCTGTGAAAATAGGGAAAATCTATATAACAGGATAAATAATCGTGTTGATATAATGGTAGAACAAGGATTGTTAGATGAAGCACGTAAATTTAGAAATTGTGATTGTGGTGTAACAGCAGCCAAGGCTATAGGCTATAAAGAATTGGAAGCCTATTTTACAGGTGAAAAAACATTGGAACAGTCATTAGACCATTTAAAAATGGAAACACGGCGATATGCTAAAAGACAGCTAACATGGTTTAGACGGGATGAGAAAATTAATTGGATTTTTACAGACACATTTCAAGAAAATAATCAAATTTTCATGAAAGCAGCAGATATTATAAATAACAGTGGTATATTAAAAAGGTGAAGATAAAATGAAATTAAAAACCAGTCAAAAAATTATTATTATTGCAGCAGTTGCAGCAATACTCATATATATATTTATAATGTTTTTAAGTGCAAATTTTTCTATGGTTCATACAGAATCAGCCGTAGCGGCAACGCTTTCAAAGACGATTGACACTAATGGCTATATAGTTAGAAATGAAACATATATTACAAATACATTGGGTGGAGTAGTGTCGTATGTAAATAACGGCGGAGGCAGTGTTTCTGCTAACGGTGTTATAGCAAAGGTCTATGCAACAGAACAGGACGCTACTGCACATCAGCAAATTGATAAATTAAATACTGAAATAGAACGATTACAAAAATTAAACGAAACTAAGCAGGTACAGGGAACTTCCTTGGAGGCTATTAACTCTGTGCTTAACAATGATATTTCTACATTGATAAAAAGCTTACACAATAATGATTTTTATTCTTTAGAACAAACACGGAATGATATTTTGATGGCTATTAACGAACGTCAAGTAGTTACAGGTGCAGTTCTTAATTTTAACGAACAAATAGCTAAGCTGGATGCTCAAAAGAAATCCTTGGAGGCTACTACCGGTGCGGCAATAGGTGAGATAAAATCTCCTATTGCAGGTTACTTTGTAGATTTTTCAGATGGATATGAAAATTCCTACGACTATTCAAAAGCAAGTAGCATGACCTGTGATGAGCTAAGCCAGCTAAAAGAAAAAGAATCACAGGATGTACCAGCTAATGCTATTGGCAAGGTTATCAGTAATCTAAATTGGTATATTTGTTGTCCAATAACCATGGACGAAGCTACTGAGTTTAGTGATATTTATGACAATGTGAAGGTCAAAATGCCTTTTGCTACAACCGACAGTGTACCCGTGGATGTTATGGCTATTAACAAGGATATTGCCAATAATCAAGCGGTTATTGTATTGGACTGTAAGTTTATTAGCGACGAGTTAGCTGCGTTAAGAAATGAAAAGGTACAAATAGATGTAAAGACATACACAGGTATAAAAATATCTCAAAAAGCTATTCATGATGATTCTGTACAAAAAATAATTGAGAATGATGACGGAACAACCACTACAGATTCACAACAGGTAAAGGGTGTATATGTTTTGCACGGTAACGAGCTTGTATTTAAACAGGTTGACATACTGTTTTCTACTGAGGATTATGTAATATGCTCTCCAAAGCCGGATGCTGGCAAATTATTCAACGGTGAAACAGTAGAACTATATGATAAAATTGTTACAGAAGGAGCGGATTTATATGCAGGAAAAATTGTCAAACAGTCATCTTAAAAAATTGCAGGATGTAGAGTACAATTATAAAACTATAGAAGAACAAATAGTAAATGCAGCAGAAAAAAGTGGCAGACATAGAAAAGATATTGCTTTTATGGCGGCTACCAAAACTGTTGATGCTGAAATAATTAATCACGCTATCTCATTAGGCTTAAAATATATAGGTGAAAACAAGGTGCAGGAGCTTTTGTCAAAATATGATTATTATAATTTGGATAATTGCTCTTTACAGCTTATTGGTCATTTGCAAACAAATAAGGTGCGACAAATAGTCGGCAAGGTGGATATGATACAATCAGTTGACAGCCTAAAGCTAGCAACTGAAATAGGAAAGCAGTCTGAAAAAAATAATATAACAACAGATATTTTATTAGAGGTAAATATAGGCAGGGAAGAAAGTAAATCTGGAGTTATGCCAGAACAGCTAGAGGAACTATTATGCCAGATTAGAACAATAGACGGTATATCAATCAGAGGTTTAATGTCGATTCCGCCAATATGTGAAAAAAAATCAGAAATTTCTCAATATTTTGCACTTATGAACAAACTGTTTATTGACATTAAGGACAAAAAAATGGATAATGTATCTATGGACTACCTTTCAATGGGTATGTCTTCAGATTATTACGAAGCAATCTTGAATGGTGCTAATATGGTTAGGGTAGGTTCCTCACTATTTGGTGCCAGAATATATAGATAAATACGTGGAGGTAAAATTATAATGGCAGGTTTAGTTGATAAATTTAAACGTATGTGGGATACACCGGATGAGGAGTATGACGATTACGATGAATATGATGATTATAGTTCAAATTCATCTGAGGAGGAAACACCAGTGACAAGATCATCAGCAGATTATGACTATGGCAATAGCTACGCAGAAAGTTCTTATGAAAGAGAAACCCCTAGTGACCACAGAAGAAATAAGGTAGTTAATATTAACGCAACAGCAAAGCTACAGGTTGTTTTATTTAAACCTGAAACCTTTGGTGAGGAAACAAGAGCTATAGCAGATGAGCTTATAAAGACACATACAGTTGTGTTGAATTTGGAGAATACTAACCGAGATGTTTCCAGAAGAATTATTGATTTCCTAAGTGGCTGTGCATATGCTAACCGCGGTCAGATTAAAAGGATTGCAACCAGCACGTTTATTATTATACCTAACAATGTCGATTTAACAGGTGATAACCTGTTAGATGAGTTAGAAAACAACGGCGTGTATTTTTAATCAATGAATGATTTTTTTCAAAATGCAGATGATGGCATCTTAATTGCAAAAATAAGGGATTGTAAACGCTTATGCGATACACGATCATCTCCATGCTTTGTTGGATTTCTTAATGAGCATGAGGTAACCACAACGGTGGCTTATTTAAAGCATATGGACTTTTACAATTACAAATTTTTTGGAGGACGTGAAAACAGCGATAGGGTTGTTTTTGGTGCTTTTCCAAAAGGTGAAGATATGGCAGACTATATGTTTCCCATATCTGTGTTATCCTTTACATACAAACCACAGTACACATTGTCCCATCGCGATTTTTTAGGTGCTTTAATGGGTTTAGGTATAAAACGTGATGTTGTTGGTGACATTTTAGTCAATGATGGTAAGTCGTATGTTTTTGTTAAGGATGATGTTAAAGAGTATATTATAGCTCAAACTGAAAAGATTGGCAGTGTTGGTGTTACAGTATGTGAATGTGCATTTGAGGATATTCAAGCTGTACAGAACTTCTTTGAACACGATTATACTGTTGCATCTATGCGGTTAGATAATATTGTGTCTACCGTGTGGGGACAAAGCAGAGATAAGAGTGCTAAGCTTATTAAAAGTGGTTTAGTGGCTGTTAATTCTGTTGCTATTACTTCGGTTAGCTGTATTATAAAGCAGGGTGACAAGGTTGCTCTGCGAGGAAAAGGTAAAATTATAATTAGCAATGTTGGTGGTCTTACAAAAAAAGGCAGGCAAAAGCTAACTATTAAACAATACAGATAGGAGAGATTGAAATGCTGAGTATTGATGAGGTAAGGAATATTAGTTTTAGAAAGGCAAACCTAGGCGGTTATCGTCCAGAAGATGTTAACTCGTTCATTGATGAGGTAGTTGCTACTTTAGAACAAGACAAAAAAGATAAAATTGACCTTGTAAAAAAGCTTGATATTTTAGCTAAGCGTATTGAAGAATACCGCAAGGATGAGGAAAGTGTTCGTGGTGCTTTAATTAATGCTGAAAAGGTTAAAGAAACAGCAGTTAAAGAATCAAGCGAAAAGGCTGATTATATTATTAAAGAAGCACAAACTAAAGCTAACCAGATTGTATATGATGCTAACGCATCAGTGGTTGAACAAAAAAATAATTATTTGCGTTTACAGGCCGATGCGGTTGTATTAAGAGAACAACTTTTGGAAACATATAATAATCATATTAGAATGTTAGAGGATTTACCAACTTCATCTGAAATCAGCAAAAAAAAGTCCGAGCTTGACAAAACTTATCCTACAACAGATACTAAGGCTACAATAGCTGCTGAAACGGTAAGTGCGGAGGAAAGCAAGGACGAATTAGTTGATATTACTGCTGAAACCGCTGTTAGCGAGGAATCTAAAACAGAGATAACAGAGCATGCTGAATAATAATTACTTTACAAATCATTTGTTATTATCAATCTAGTATTAATTGTTTAGATTGATACATAATTTAATAAGGGAGAGAACATTTTTAATGTCGCAGGATTATAACTCAACACTAAATCTACCAAAGACAGACTTTCCAATGAGAGCAGGTCTACCAAAAAGTGAACCTGTTATGCTAAAGCATTGGGAGGAAGAAAAGGTATACGAAAAACTAATGGAAAAAAATGAAGGCAAGCCACTGTTTGTGCTTCATGATGGTCCTCCATATGCTAACGGTAATATCCATTTAGGACACGCACTAAATAAAACCTTAAAGGACTTTATTGTTAGATATAAAAATATGACGGGGTTTAAAGCACCCTTTGTTCCAGGCTGGGATACCCACGGTTTACCAACTGAACTAAAAGCCAGAAAGGAAGCTGGCGTCAGCAACTCTACTACTATTTCTGATGTTGAGCTTAGAAAAATTTGTCGTGACTTTGCACTGGGCTATTTAAATGACCAAAGAGAGCAGTTTAAAAGACTAGGCGGCATAGGTGAGTGGGATAACCCATATATTACTCTATTAAAGGAATTTGAGGCTACCCAAATAGAGATTTTTGCTGAAATGGCTTGTAAGGGCTATATATACAAGGGCTTAAAGCCAGTTTACTGGTGTCCTGATTGTAAAACAGCACTGGCAGAGGCAGAAATAGAATATGCAGAAGACCCATGTCATTCTATCTATGTTAAGTTTAATGTAACAGATGACCTTGGAAAATTTTCTGCTATGGGCATTGACCCATCAAAGGTTAATTTTGTAATATGGACAACTACCACATGGACATTACCTGGCAATGTTGCTATCTGTGTTGGTCCTAATTTTGAATACAGTATTATAAAAAGCGGTGCAGAGTATTACGTTATGGCATCCGAGCTATATAAAAATGCAATGGCAGACGCTGATATTACTGAATATGAAGTGGTAGCAACTATTAAGGGCAGTGAACTGGAATATATGAAAACGGCTCACCCATTCATGGACAGAACATCAGTTGTTATTGTTGGTGACCATGTTACCTTGGAAAGTGGTACAGGCTGTGTTCATACTGCTCCTGGACATGGTGTAGAGGACTTTGAGGTATGTCGTAATTATCCTGAAATTCCTATTATAGTACCTGTTGATGCTGATGGTAAGCTAACTGCTGATGCAGGTCAGTTTGAAGGTCTTACAACTGATCAAGCTAACAAGCCAATTGCTGAGCATTTGGAGAAAATCGGTGCTTTATTTGCACTTAAAAAGATTATCCATCAATACCCACATTGCTGGCGTTGCAAAAAGCCTGTATTATTTAGAGCTACAGATCAATGGTTTTGTTCAGTAGATGATTTTAAAGACGCTGCTATTGAAGCTATTAAAACCGTTAAATGGATTCCAGGTTGGGGACAGGACAGAATAACATCTATGGTTAGGGAGCGTCGTGACTGGTGTATTTCCCGTCAAAGAAAATGGGGTGTTCCAATTCCTATTTTCTTCTGTAAGGATTGTGGCGAGCCATATATTGACCGTGATGCTATGATGGCTGTTGCTGATTTGTTTAGAAAAGAAGGCTCTGACGCTTGGTTTGAGAAAACTGCAGCTGAAATTTTACCGCAAAATACAAAATGTAAAAAATGTGGCAGCACCAACTTTGATAAAGAAAAAGATATAATGGATGTTTGGTTTGATTCTGGCTCTTCACACGCAGCTGTATTAGAGGAACGTCCATATCTACAGCGTCCGGCTGACTTATATTTAGAGGGTGCCGATCAATACAGAGGTTGGTTCCAATCATCGTTGCTCACCTCTGTTGCTACTAATGGCAAATCACCATATAAGGCTGTATTAACACATGGTTGGGTTGTTGATGGTGACGGCAAAAAGATGTCTAAATCACTTGGAAATGGTATTGACCCCGTAGATGTTATTAATGAATATGGTGCAGACGTACTGCGTCTGTGGGTTGCGTCCTCTGACTATCATGTAGATGTTAGAATTTCCAAAAATATTTTGAAGCAGTTATCTGAATCCTACAGAAAAATCAGAAATACAGCCAGATATATTTTAGGTAACCTAAATGACTTTAACCCTGATACAGACAGCGTTCAGTTAGAAGAGCTATATCCTATTGATAGGTGGGCTGTATCAAAGCTAAATGACCTTATTGATACTGTAAGCACTGGTTATGATGCTTATGAGTTCCATCGTGTTTATCATAGCATTCATAACTTCTGCGTTGTTGATATGTCTAACTTTTATTTGGATGTATTAAAAGACAGATTGTACACAGAAAAAGCGGACAGTCAAGCTAGACGTGCTGCACAGACTACCATATACATTATTTTAGATGCTATGACACGTATGATTTCACCAATACTGGCATACACATCTGATGAAATTTGGAAGTTTATGCCTCATTGTAGCGACAGCGATCCTACCTGTGTATTGTTTAACGATATGCCAAATCACATTGATATTGATATTACAAAAGAATTTACAGAAACATGGGATAGAATTCATATGCTGCGTGATATAGTTAAAAAATCTATTGAAACCGCAGTTAAAGAAAAAACAGTAAGGACTTCTCTGGAAGCAAAGCTAACACTTTCATGTGACGGAGAGGAATATGATTTTATAAAATCTGTTGAGGATGAGCTAAAAACAGCATTTATCGTATCAGATGTTAAAATCGTTAAGGGCGGTAGCACACTAACTGTTTTAGTAGAAAAAGCAGAGGGTGAAAAGTGCGAACGTTGTTGGGTTCACAGTGAAACTGTAGGTAAAAACAGCGACCATCCTACACTATGCGCTAGATGTGCAGGAATTCTAAAATAATATATAATTTTTGCGGTGTGTCCTATGATACACCGCATTTGTTTGGAGTGAAGCTAATGGCATTTATTGCACTGGGTATTGCTGTTGTATTGGTATTAATTGATCAGCTACTAAAAATGGTGATTGTAAATACTGTTAAGATTGATGGTGGATTTTCATTTTTAGGGGATTTTGTAAATATTATTTACGTTGAAAATAAGGGTGTCGCCTTCGGACTAATGGAAAATTTTAGATGGCTTTTTGTTATAGTGACAGGAGTCATTATATTTTTCCTGATTGCATATCTAATAAAATATAAGCCTAAAAGCAAAATGCTGATAATTTCAATAGGTATGATTGTTGGCGGCGGTATAGGAAACCTAATAGACAGAATTTTTCTTGGCTATGTTGTTGACTATATTCAGCTTGCTATTTTCCCGCCAGTTTGTAATTTTGCAGATTATTGTGTAACTATTGGAGTTGCATTATTGGCTGTATATATTGTATTTCGTTCTGACTTCTTTTCAGATGATAAAGATAAAAATAAAAAGAAATTAGCTGATAAAAATGGATAAGTATATTTTTCAAGTACAACAGCAGGACGTGGGTATTAGGTTAGACAAATTTCTATCTGATAAAATAATTGATAAAACCCGTTCCGCTTTACAAAATTACATTGAGGAAAATTGTGTTTTTGTAAATAACAAAGCCGTTGGTAAAAACTATAAAACACGAATTAATGATACCGTTGCTGTTACTATCCCAGACCCAGTGCCGTTAGAGGCAGCAGCAGAGGATATTCCCCTTGATATTGTGTATGAGGATAACAGCTTAATTGTAGTTAACAAGCCAAAGGGAATGGTGGTACATCCGGCTGTAGGTAATTACACAGGTACGTTGGTTAATGCTTTGCTGTACCATTGCGGTAACTCCTTGTCTGGAATAAACGGTGTTCTACGTCCTGGTATAGTTCACAGAATAGATAAGGATACCAGCGGACTGTTGATAGTAGCCAAGACCGACATTGCCCACAAATCCTTAGCAGAGCAAATAAAGGTTCACAGCTTCACCAGAGAGTATGAAGCTGTGGTTTATGGTAACATAAAGGAGGATAACGGCACTGTTAATCAGCCAATAGGCAGACATCCAATAGACAGAAAAAAAATGGCAGTTACAGCAAAAGCATCACGACAGGCCGTTACGCACTATTCTGTTGTTGAGCGTTTTAGCTCGTTTACACACCTAAAAATAACCTTGGAAACAGGTCGAACACACCAAATTAGGGTTCATATGTCATACATACAGCATCCCGTAGCAGGTGATGAGGTATATGGTCCTAAAAAAGTTTTAAAGTTTCTACATGGTCAGTGTTTACACGCACGAAAAATAGGTTTTGTTCACCCTGTAACAGGTGAATATATGGAGTTTTCATCACCTTTGCCACAATATTTTACCAGTTTTGTGTCACAACTGCAAAATGGTCACAATTTCTATTGAAAATCACTTGCAAAAACACAACCACTTGTGTTATAATATTTAAGCATTTGAATTCCGTCACTTGTGATGGGGATCAACGCCCGGTTTATTACCGTGACATTGAAGCGGACAGTCCTCTGCATATGCACGAATGTCTGAAAACTTAGGAGGAAAAATTAATGAATGCACTAAACACAATCGCAGCTGATTCTTTAAAGAAGGAACTGCCTGAATTCGGTATCGGTGACACTGTTAAAATTAGCGTTAACATCCGTGAAGGCGAAAGGGAAAGAATCCAGATGTTTGAAGGCACAGTTATCGCAAAAAGAGGTAGCGGTGTTGCTGAAACCTTTACAGTAAGACGTGTTTCTTATGGCGTAGGCGTAGAGAGAGTTTTCCCAATTCACTCACCTAACGTTAAGGACGTAAAGGTAATTAGATATGGTAAGGTTCGCAGAAGCAAGCTATACTATCTGCGTGATAGAGTTGGTAAGGCTTCAAAGGTTAAAGAACAAATTCGCTAATATCTGGCTTACTAAGGGACATTATGTCCCTTTTTTGCTATAGCTATATTTTAAATATTAGATTAGAGGTGCAAAAATGGAAGATTCAGAGAAATTTGCAGAAGTTAATTCGGACTTTTCAAATGACACTGGGGACTTTACAAACTCTAAAAAATCAAAAAAAACAAAAAATGATAATGCACCGCAGGAAGAAATTTCTATGACAGAAAGCTGTTTCGAATGGCTGCACGCCTTGATTGTGGCAATTATTGTTGTAGTTCTGCTGTTAACCTTCGTTTTTAGATTAGTTGATGTTGACGGTAAATCTATGATGAATACACTACATGATAATGATAAGGTAATCGTTACTAATTTTTTATATGAACCTGTTGATGGCGATATTGTAGTTATCAGCCACGGACAGGAATATGAGAAGCCAATTATCAAGCGTGTTATAGCTACAGCTGGTCAAACCTTACAAATTGATTTTAACAAAGGTCAAGTAATTGTTGACGGTGTAGTTTTGGATGAGCCTTACATAAATGACTTAACCACCTTGGAGGGCGATTTAGAAATACCGTCTGTTATTCCAGAGGGTTATGCCTTTGTAATGGGCGATAACAGGCTGCATTCATTAGACAGTCGTTTTCATCAGGTTGGTTTAATAGATGAAAAAAACATAATTGGTAAAGCGGAGCTTGTAATTTTTCCATTTGATAGAATTACGTCATTAATGTAAATTTTTGTATTACAAAATTGGATGTGAACAGTATGAAAGCTAATTTAACAAATAGTTTGTTTGACGTTGTAAGGGTCTTAGTCTGCACGCTGGTTGTAATTGCTTTGCTGCTCACATTTTTTTTTCGTGTTGTTGTGGTAGATGGTGGCTCTATGTATCGAACCCTGCGTGATGGAGAATTGGTTATAGTTACTAATTATAACAACGATTACCAAAATATAAAAAACGGTGATATTATAGCAATAGCGGCTAACTCTACACATGGCACAGGTAATGTCAGTGTAGAAACAGACTATGAGGGTGAATACAGCAAATCCTTAATAAAGCGTGTCATAGCTACAGCTGGACAAACTATAGAATTTGATACAGACAACGGAAAAGTGTACGTTGATGGAAAAGCTGTTGACGAGCCATATGTTTACGGTATTACTTCCAGAGGTGCACAGTGGGATGTTCCAGAGGTTATTCCCCAAGGATATGTGTTTGTGCTGGGGGACAATCGAGGCATTTCAAAGGATAGTAGAAGTGCTGGTATTGGTCTTATTGATGTGAACAAAATTATTGGTAAAGCACAGTTTGTCTTATATCCCTTAAGATATGCTGATTTTTTATACTAGGAGGGTTAATAAGTAATGAGTGAAATGCAAAATATTCAATGGTTCCCTGGTCATATGACAAAAACAAAGCGAAAAATAGAGGCTAGCTTAAAGTTAGTTGATGCAGTAGCAGAAATTATTGATGCTAGGATACCTGTTAGCAGTAGAAACCCTGACCTAGATCAGCTGGTACAAAATAAACCTCGTATTATTTTAATGAATAAATGGGATATGGCTGACAAAAAGCAGACAGCCCGTTGGGTAGAATATTATAAATCAAAAAATATAAAAGCTATTCCAATTGATTGTAAATCTGGTAGAGGCTTAAATAACTTTATACCACAGGTGCGTGAGCTGTTGGCAGATAAAATAGAAGCTTGGAATGATAAGGGTATGACCGGCAGAAGTATCCGAGTTATGATAGTGGGAATACCAAATGTTGGTAAGTCCTCCTTTATAAATAAAATGGCGAAGAACAGCAGGGCAAAGGTTGAGGACAGACCTGGCGTTACTAGAGGCAACCAATGGTTTACAATAGGTAACAGCTTTGAATTGCTGGACACGCCTGGTGTTTTGTGGCCAAAATTTGATGACCCAGCAGTTGGTGAAAAACTAGCATTTACAGGTGCTGTAAAGGATCAAATTATGGATACAGAAATGTTAGCCATCAGATTGCTGGAGGTTATGTGCAAATATCCAACCGAAGCCTTTATAGAGCGGTTTAAATTACAAAATATTGATTTAACAGGTATTTCTCCATATGAACTGTTGGATGTTATTGGTAAAAAACGAGGTATGCTAATATCAGGTGGAGAAATAGACACCGAACGTGCTTCCATAATGCTTTTAGATGAGTACAGAAGTGCAAAAATGGGGGCAATTACATTAGAATGTGTTTAATAAAATATACAGACTTGGAGTAAGTAACATTCTTAATCCGGGTCTTATTTGGTTTTAGGGAGTAAATACTATGGATTGGTTAAAATATGAAAAGGATGTACAGACACAAGGCTTTTTACATATATGTGGTGTAGATGAGGCAGGCAGAGGACCGCTGGCAGGGCCAGTGTGTGCCGCCGCTGTAATCTTACCCAGCAATACAATAATAGATGGTGTTAATGATTCAAAAAAGCTGTCAGAGAAAAAACGTGAAGCTCTGTTTGATGTTATTACAGAAACAGCACTTACATATTGTGTAGCCTTTGGTACAGTAGATGAGATTGAGGAATACAATATATTAAACGCTACCATGCTTACAATGAAACGTGCTGTTGAAGGGTTAAAGCTAAGTGCCGATTATGCTTTAATAGATGGTAACCGCTTACCGCTGCTGGATATAGACGCTAAGGCTATAGTAAAGGGTGACGCTACATCAATGTCAATAGCAGCAGCATCTATTTTAGCAAAGGTTAGCAGAGATAGGCTAATGTTGGAAATGGCAAAGAAATACCCACAATATAGCTTTGAAAAGCATAAGGGATATGGTACAAAGGTACACATAGAAGCACTAAAGGAGTACGGTCCTTGTCCAATACATAGAAAGTCATTTCTAAAGAAAATTTTGTCTAAATAATTGTTGGGAATGAGATTTAATGAGCATAACTGATAAAGAGCGTAAGCAGTTTGGTGCTATTGGAGAAGAATATGTAGCTCGACACCTTAAAGATAAGGGCTACACTATAGTGGAACGAAACTATCACAGCAGATATGGAGAAATAGATATTATAGCCTGTGATGGAAAATACATTGTTTTTGTTGAAGTCAAAACACGACACCAAAATCCTATGTACCCACCTGCAATGGCTGTAACGCCTGCTAAACAAAAAAAGATAATTAAAACAGCTGTGATGTATGTTATTAAAACAGGTAATAAGCTACAGCCTAGGTTTGATGTAGCAGAGGTAATTTTGAAAAAAGATAGCAACAACATACTAAATTTTAATTATTATGCGTCTGCTTTTATACAGGAGGGTAGCTATGCGCCTTTTTGATTTTCACTGTGACACATTATATAAAGCCACCACCACAAACGGCTCGCTGTTACATAATGATTATCACATCTCCATAGAAAAAGCTAATCGTCTGGAGCAATGGCTACAGGTTATGGCGGTGTGGATTCCTGACGAAATTCGTGGTCAGGCAGCCTTTGATTTTGTTTCAAAATGTGCAGATAATCTTAGACAGCAGTTATCGCAAGCAGAATGCAATGTTTACAATCCACTAAATTTCAATGAACTAGTACGGTCACAGCATAGGAAAAATATTATACTGGCTGTAGAAGGCGGTGCAGCTTTAAATGGTGATATTAGGAATGTTAAAAAGCTAAAAGACATAGGTGTACAGCTTTTAACACTTACATGGAATGGTAAAAATGAATTAGGTGATGGTGTTGGCGTTATTAATCCAAAGGGTCTGACCAATTTTGGTAGAGAGGCTGTTGCGGAGCTGGAAAGAAATAAGATAGTAATTGATATTTCTCATGCCAGTGAACCATTGTTTTGGGATGTTGCCCAAATAGCAGCTAGACCTTTTGTTGCCACTCACTCAAATTCAAGGACTGTGTGTAACCATAAAAGGAATTTAACAGATGACCAATTTAAATATATGGTAAGCATAAAGGGGATAGTAGGGCTAAACTTTTGTTATTACTTTTTAAAGGATAATGGTATGGCTGACATTAACGATTTGTTAAAGCATACAGAGCATTTTTTGTCATTAGGTGGTGAAAAAACAATTTGTATTGGCAGTGACTTTGACGGTGCGGCTATGCCAAATGGCATCACGGGAATACACTCCATGGAGAAAATTTACGATTATTTTTTACGACATAATTATAACGAACAGCTCCTAAAGGATATTTTCTTTAATAATGGCTATAAATTTTGTGAAAACTTTGACAATTAGCTTAGAATAGTATAAAATTATAAATCAGTAAACTGTAAAAGAGGTAGAGAAAATGAAGTACAATAGCACCACAGATAAAAATATTGTCGTTTCAGCAGCACAGGCGATTTCACAGGGTATATCAAAGGACGGCGGTTTGTTTGTCCCTATGGAAATTCCCAAATATAGCGATGATGATTTTAAAAGTTTTTTAAAGCTTGATTACAAAGGCAGAGCAAAAAAGGTTATTGCAGATTTTTTAACTGATTTCACAGCTGAAGAGATTGCTGACTGTGTTGATAACGCATACACACAGGAAAAATTTGGCAGTGAAAATCCTGCTCCTATTGTTACCTGTGCATTAAATGGTAGCAGTATGAATATCCTTGAGCTTTGGCATGGTCCTACATCTGCATTCAAAGATATGGCTTTGCAAATTTTGCCACATTTTCTTACTAAATCATTAAATAAAACATACAAAGATAAAGAGGCTGTTATTTTAGTTGCAACCTCTGGTGACACTGGTAAGGCAGCTCTAGAAGGTTTTAGGGATGTTAAGGGTACTAAAATAATAGTATTTTATCCACAGGACGGCGTTAGTCCAATGCAAAAATGTCAGATGACAACGCAGTTAGGTGATAATGTAGAGGTTTGTGCTATAAAGGGCAACTTTGATGATGCACAAACAGGTGTAAAGAATATATTTACTACACCTGAAATTGCAAAAAAATTAGAGGATAATAATAAGCTTTTCTCTAGTGCAAACTCTATTAACTGGGGTCGTTTATTACCACAAATTGTTTACTATATTTCTGCTTATTGCGACCTTGTTAATGATGGTAGGGTAGTATTTGGTCAGGAGATTAATGTTGTAGTGCCAACTGGTAACTTTGGCAATATATTGGCTGCATACTATGCCAGCCTGATGGGTTTGCCTGTAAAGAAATTTATTTGTGCTTCCAACTCTAATAATGTTTTGACAGATTTTATAAACACAGGTGTTTACGATAAGAGCAGACAATTTTATACTACTATTTCACCATCCATGGATATTTTGGTTTCTAGCAATCTGGAAAGACTTTTGTATATTTTATCAGATGGTGATGATAAAAAAGTAAAAGCCTATATGACCCAGCTAAAGACAGCTGGTAAATATACTGTAGATGATAATATAATGAATAAGCTGTCAGATAAATTCTATGGTGGTTTCTGTGATGACAATACAACACAAAATACTATTGCAGGACTGTACAAGGAATCTAATTATTTGTCAGATACACATACAGCTGTTGCTGTTAGCGTTTATAATCAGTACGTTGAAAAAACCGGGGATAAAACACCTACTGTTTTAGCATCTACTGCCAGCCCTTACAAATTTTCAAAAAGCGTTTTACAGGCTGTTGCACCAGAGGACAAGCTGCCAGACAATGAATTTGCAATGGTGGAGGAGCTTAACAAAATAACAGGAGTAGATGTACCAAAGCCATTGTCTATGCTGAAAAATATGACAGTACGTTTTGACGATGTTACAGCAGTAGAAAATATGCCAAGCTATGTGCTGGGTAAATTAGGTATAAAATAATGTCTTTATTTGCAATAGCAGATTTACATTTATCCCTAGGGACTAATAAACCAATGGACGTTTTTAACGGTTGGAACGATTATGTGTCACGTTTAGAGCAAAACTGGAGAGCGGTTGTTACTGAAAATGACACAGTGGTTATAGCTGGCGATATTTCGTGGGCGATGAAGCTGGAAGAAACCTTCAAGGATTTTACTTTTTTGGAAAGCTTGCCAGGTAAAAAGCTTTTGTTAAAGGGAAACCATGATTATTGGTGGGTGACAAGAAAGAAGATAGAGGATTACCTAGCTGCTAACAGCTTTAATAGCATATCTCTTGTTTTTAATTCCGCTAAGGCTGTTGAGCAATACGCCGTATGTGGAACACGAGGATGGTTTTACGAAATTATCAGTGAAGAGGATAAAAAAATACTTAACAGAGAAGTGGGTCGTTTGGAAACATCAATAAAAGCGGCATTGTTATTAAACAAGGAACCCGTTGTCTTTCTTCATTATCCACCTATATATGGTGACAACCAGTGTACAGAAATACTTGATATTTTAAAAAAATACAATATTAAAAAATGCTACTATGGTCATATACATGGTGGCAATGCGGCTAAAAAGGCGATCACTGGTGAATATTATGGTATAAATTTCAGCTTAATTTCCTGTGATTATACAGGATTTGTTCCTTTACTTGTAAGGTAGTCAAAAAATTTACAATATAATAACATTTGGGTATGGAAATTGCATAATAGATATGGTATAATACTAAGCATATTTCAGCGAAAATTTAGGAGGATAATAAAATGAGTCTTAAATCATCTAATAAGGTAGAAACTAACAGATATGAGCTAATCGTCGAGGTTGACGCAGATACATTTAACAGTGCTATTGACCGTGCTTATCACAAGCAGGTTAAAAAAATGAACGTCCCTGGCTTTCGTAAGGGTAAGGCACCAAAGGCTATTGTAGAAAAAATGTACGGCGAGGGTGTTTTCTATGATGATGCTATGCAGGAGCTATATCCTGATGCTTTAGATAATGCAGCCAAAGAAGCTGGCGTAAGGATTGTAAACGATAAAATGGATTTAGACGTTGAATCAGTTGGCAAGGATGGTTTTACATTTAAAGCAGTTGTTACTGTAGAGCCAGAGGTAAACATTGAAAACTACGAGGGTATTAAAGTAACACCAAAATCAACAGAGGTTACCGAAGATGTTCTAAATGAAGAAATAGAAAAAATTCGTGACCGTAACAGCAGATTGGTAGCTGTAGAGGACAGAGCTGTACAGGATGGTGATATAGCAGTTATTGATTTTGAGGGCTTTGTTGATGGTGAAGCTTTCGACGGTGGTAAAGCAGAAAACTATAATCTATCAGTAGGCAGCAATAGCTTTATTCCTGGTTTTGAGGAGCAAATTATTGGTCACAACACAGGTGAGGAATTTACTATTACAGTAAACTTCCCAGAGGATTATCAGGCTGAAGAGCTAGCAGGTAAAGAGAGCCAATTTAAAATCAACCTACATGAAATTAAAGCAAAAGAATTACCAGAGGTTGACGATGAGTTTGTACAGGATGTTAGCGAAAAAGAAACAGTAGCTGAATACAAAGAAATGCTTAAAGAAGACGTAGCCGACAGACTAGAAAATGAAGCTCGAGAGGACGAAGAAAACCAAATTGTTACTAAACTGACAGAGCTGCTTCAAGCAGAAGTGCCAGAGGCAATGTATGAAAATAAAGTAACTGATATGCTGCGTGAGTTTGATATGCGTCTGCGTTCACAGGGCATGGAGATGGAAACATACCTACAGTATATGGGCATGGATATTGACGCTTTGAGAGCTGCCTACAAGCCACAGGCTGAGCAGAGAGTAAAGGTAAGGTTAGCTTTAGAAAAAATAGCTGAAAAAGAAGGCATTGTGGCTGATGATACAGAAGTTGAGGAAGAATACAACAAGCTGGCAGAGCAGTACGGCATGCCTGTTGAAAAGGTTAAAGAGCTTATTGCTAAAGATGATCTAGCCAAGGATGTTGCTGTAGAAAAAGCAATGGAATTTGTAAAAGAAAGTGCTATTGCTGAATAATTTAATTGTAGAACAAAATAAATTTTACTTATGATGAATAATCCTCCGATTTGTTGCCTATGCTTATGTAGGCGATGTCGGGGGATATAGCTGATATTATGAGAAAGGATTGATTTTAATGAGTTTAGTACCATACGTTGTTGAACAAACAAGTCGTGGCGAGCGTTCATACGATATTTTTTCCAGATTGTTAAATGATAGAATTATTATGTTAACAGAAGAGGTTAACAGTGCATCTGCCAGTTTGGTTGTTGCACAGCTTTTGTACTTAGAGGGTCAGGATCCTTCAAAGGATATCAGTCTGTATATTAACAGCCCAGGCGGTTCCGTTACTGATGGTTTGTCTATTTATGACACAATGCAGTATATCAAATGTGACGTGTCCACAATCTGTATGGGCATGGCTGCCAGCATGGGTGCTTTTTTATTGGCGGCTGGTGCAAAGGGTAAAAGATATGCCCTACCTAACAGCGACATTATGATTCACCAGCCAAGCGGTGGCGCTCAGGGGCAGGCTACTGATATTATGATACACGCTGACCATATTCAGCAGACAAAGAAAAAGCTAAATACTATCTTATCAGAACGTACAGGTCAGCCATATGACATTATTGCTAAGGACACAGAACGTGATAACTTTATGACAGCAGATGAAGCAATGAAATATGGATTAATTGATAAGGTTATTACAAAAAGATAACACAAGGAGTTAACACACATGGCCAGCAAAGAAGATAACTCAAAAAAAGAAATATTTTGTTCTTTCTGTGGAAAGTCTCAGGACATTGTAGGTCGAATGATAGCAGGAACAGGCGTATACATTTGTGATGAATGTGTAGAGCTTTGTCAATCTATTCTGCATGAGGGTGAAGCGCTTGAAAAAGAAACTCAGTCTAAGGGCAAAAAAAAGGATGTTGATTTTAAAGGCCTTTTAAAGCCAGAGCAGGTAAAGGAAAAGCTTGATGAATATGTTATCGGTCAGGACGAGGCAAAGGTTACACTTAGCGTAGCAGTTTACAATCACTACAAACGTGTATTTAATCACAATGATGAAGTTGATTTTGTTAAAAGCAATGTTCTAATGCTAGGACCTACCGGTACAGGAAAAACATTTTTAGCACAGACTTTAGCTAGAATACTAGATGTTCCCTTTGCTATTGCCGATGCCACTACTTTAACAGAGGCTGGTTATGTTGGCGAAGACGTAGAAAATATATTGCTTAGACTAATACAGGCGGCTGATTTTGACATTGAAAAAGCAGAACGTGGTATTATCTATGTTGATGAGATTGATAAAATAGCACGTAAATCAGAAAACCCATCAATTACCAGAGATGTAAGCGGTGAGGGTGTACAGCAGGCTTTGCTAAAGATATTAGAAGGAACTGTAGCTAACGTGCCGCCACAGGGTGGCAGAAAACATCCGCAGCAAGAATTTTTGCAGATTAACACCAGCAACATATTATTTATATGTGGCGGTGCTTTTGACGGCTTGGAAAAGGTTTTAGAAAAACGTGTTGGTTCATCTTCTATGGGCTTTGGTGCAGATGTTAAGGATAAAAAGGAGCTAAACACAACGGACTGGATGTCAAAGGTTGTATCCCATGATTTGGTAAAGTTTGGCTTAATTCCTGAACTGGTTGGCAGATTACCTGTTATTACTAATCTAAATGGAATAGACAAAGAGGGCTTCGTAAGAATATTAACTGAGCCTAAAAATTCATTAGTTAAGCAATACACAAAGCTGTTCGAGCTTGACAATGTAGAGCTTGAATTTGAAAAGCCTGCGTTAGAGGCTATAGCTGATGAAGCAATGAACGAAAACACAGGTGCTAGGGGTTTACGCTCAATTCTTGAAAATACTTTAAAGGATTTGATGTTTAAGGTACCATCTGACGTTACAGTAGAAAAGGTTATTATTACAGCAGAAACAATAAAAGACCCTACAAATGTAACGATTATTCATAATCAGGATAGAAAATCTGTTAAGATGGAAACAGGTAAAACTGAAGAAAAAAAGCGTATTAGAAAAAATACTGCATCTTAAAAATCGGAGCTGTAACTTGATTTTAACAGTTACAGCTCCATATTTTTTTAATTGCCTAATAAAAGGAGGCGAATTTTATGTCTACAGAAAACAATCAAAAATTAAGGGAATTTCCTGTATTGCCACTTCGAAATCTTGTGGTATTTCCTGGAATGATGCTGCATTTTGATATTGGCAGAAAAAAATCAGCGTTAGCGGTTGAACAAACTATGCGTACAGACCAGTTGATTTTTTTAACCTCACAGAAGATACCAGATCAAAATGAACCAAAATTGGATGACCTTAATAAAATAGGTGTTGTTGCTAGAGTTATTCAAATAATACGTCAGCCAGAGAACGTTATCAGAGTTATTGTTGAGGGTGTTAGCAGAGCAAAAATAGCTGAAGCTGGCACTAAAAAACCATACTTAACAGCTATGGTTGAGAAGATAGAAAAGCAACAGCCAACAAACGACGCAGATGAACGAGCTTTAGTTAGAGCTAGCAAAAATATTTTTGAGAGGTATCTTTCAATTTCTCCAAAGGTAGCGGCGGATATACTGTACAAAATAGGTATTTGCACTGACGGTGGAGAGCTTTGTGATTATATAGCTGGAAATGCTGTGCTTGAATATAAGCAAAAGCAGGAGATACTGGAAACCCTTGATATTAAGGAACGTTTAGAAATTTTAGTTAATTATGTCACTGATGAAATATTTGTAATGGAAATAGAAAATTCCATTCAGTTAAAGGCAAAAGAAAGAATTGATGAAAGTCAACGGGAATATTACCTGCGTGAACAGCTGCGTGTTATTGAGGACGAGCTGGATGAGGGTGACGAGCTGGCCTCCGAGGTTGCACAGTACCGTCAATCTATTTTAGATTTGCATCTAGTTGAAGAGTCACAAAAGGTTTTGCTAAAGGAATGTGATAAGCTTGAAAAGCTGCCGTTTGGTTCACAGGAGGCTAACGTTATCAGAACATATCTGGACACTTGTCTAGAGCTGCCGTGGAATATTAGTGATGATGAAATTATAGATTTAAAAAAAGCAAGAAAAGAACTTGATAAACAACATTATGGTTTAACAAAAATTAAAGACAGAATTATCGAAGCTTTAGCTGTTCGTAAATTATCACCAAATGTTAATGGGCAAATATTGTGTTTGATTGGCCCACCAGGTGTTGGTAAAACCTCAATAGCTCAGTCAATTGCTACCGCTATTAATAGAAAGTCACAGCGAATAGCCTTGGGTGGTGTTCATGATGAGGCTGAAATACGTGGCCATAGACGTACATATATTGGTGCAATGCCTGGCAGAATAATTAATGCTATAAAGCTTGCAGGCACTAACAATCCATTAATTATTTTAGATGAGATAGATAAGCTTGGTAACGATTATAAGGGCGACCCTACCTCCGCATTATTAGAGGTATTGGATTCTGCTCAAAATAGTACCTATACTGATCACTATATTGATTTACCTTTTGATTTAAGCTCAGTGTTCTTTATTACTACTGCTAACGATTATAGCTCTATTCCGGAGCCGTTATTAGATAGAATGGACATTATTCAGCTTGATAGCTATACTAGAGAAGAAAAATATAATATAGCTAGAAAACATCTGATTTCTAAACAGTTAAAAAATACTGGAATAAAAGCTAGTCAGTTTAAAATAACAGATACAGCTATTTATGATTTAATTGATAGCTATACTAGAGAAGCAGGTGTGCGTAGCCTAGAACGTGTAATTGGTTCATTGTTAAGAAAAGCTGCTGTTAAATTTGTTGAAAATGGTGATACAAAATATTCTGTTAATATAAAAAATATTGAAGATATTTTAGGACCACGAAAATTCAAACCAGACGCAATAGATAACAAAAGTGAGGTTGGAGTAGTAAATGGTTTGGCATGGACTTCTGTGGGTGGTACTATGCTTAACATTGAAGTTGCCGTGGTTAGTGGTACAGGAAAAATTGAGCTGACAGGCTCATTAGGTGATGTTATGAAGGAGTCTGCCAAAACTGCAATAACTTGTGTACGCAGTTATGCCAAGGAGCTTGATATTGATGTGGACTTTTATAAGGCCAATGATATTCACATTCATGCACCAGAGGGTGCCGTACCAAAGGATGGCCCATCTGCTGGTATAACAATGGCTACGGCTATTGTATCAGCTTTAACAGGCAGGGCGGTTAAAAACGATGTTGCTATGACAGGGGAAATTACACTTCGTGGCAGAGTGTTGCCAATAGGTGGTTTAAAAGAAAAGACAATGGCAGCTTACAGAATGGGTATTAAAACTGTTGTTATACCTCAGGACAATATTTCTGATTTATTTGAGGTTGACCCTGTTGTAAAAAGTTCCATAGAGTTTCGTCCAGTGTCTGATTTCAGAGAGGTTTTAGACATTGCACTGCTTCCTAAAAAAACTAAGAAGATAAAAAAATCGGTAGAGAATCGTGGATTGACAGTAGAAGAGGCTAAAACGCCTATTGAACAGATTGTCCAATAATAGGGAGTTGGAAAGATATGAACATAAATAATGTTGATTTTGAATATGCTGCTGGTAAAGCCATTCAGTTAATGGAAAGCACGTTACCAGAGGTGGTGTTTTCTGGTAGATCTAATGTTGGTAAATCATCACTAATAAACAAATTAGTCAACAGAAAAAAGCTTGCTAGAGTTAGTGCTACACCGGGAAAAACAGCAACAATTAACTTTTTTAAGCTGGATAGTTTTAGATTGGTAGATTTACCGGGCTACGGCTACGCAAAGGTATCACAATCAGAGAAAAGACGTTGGGCAGAGCTTGTAGAGGGATATTTTGCACAGGACAGAAACTTTGCGTTGATTATTCAGATTGTTGATATGCGACATAAACCAACAGCTGATGATTTAGATATGATAGACTTTCTTTACCATTCAAATCTGCCTTTCGCTATTGTATTAACAAAAAAGGATAAGCTTAATAAAACTAAACAACAGGAAAGCTTACAGCAGATACAGGAGCTATTAAAGGATTATGAGAATGAAATACCTCTGTTTCCATTTTCTGCACTTAATGGGGAAGGTACAGAAGAAATAAGACAATATATTGACAAATGTGTAGAAAACACGGATACTATAAATGTGGATAAGAAGGAATAAGGGATAAATATAAATTGAGAGGAATGTTTTCGATGTTTGTAAACGACTGTTTGAATGTTAATGAAAATGGACATTTAACAATTGGCGGATGTGACACAGTAGAGCTGGCTAATGAGTATGGTACACCTGTATATGTGATGGATGAGGATACTATTCGTACAGCCTGTAGCTCATATGTACAGTCCATTGCAAAATATTATAACGGTAACGGCTTAGCTATGTTTGCCAGTAAAGCACTATGCTGTAAAGAATTGTGTAGAATAGTTAACGATGAAAAAATGGGTTTAGATGTAGTATCTGGTGGCGAAATTTACACAGCTATGAAAGCAGATTTTCCACCGGAAAAAATTCATTTCCATGGAAATAATAAAACAGCTGAAGAAATTAATATGGCTTTAGACTACAATATTGGAAAAATAGTTGTAGATAATTTGTATGAGCTTGAACTGCTAAATCAGTTAGCGAAAGCAAAAAATAAGGTAGTAAAAATTTCTATGCGTATAAAGCCTGGTGTTGATGCACATACTCACGATTTTATCAGAACTGGTCAAATTGATTCAAAGTTTGGTTTCGCTTTAGAAACTGGTGAAGCCATGGAAGCCGTAAAGAAAACTTTCCAATACAACAACGTGGAGCTAACAGAGCTACATTGCCACATTGGTTCTCAAATTTTTGATATTGATCCATTTGTTACTGCTGCAGATATTATGATGGACTTTATTGGTTCTATAAAGGCTCAAACAGGTCACCTAATTACTGAATTAAATCTAGGTGGCGGATTTGGTATTAGGTACAGTGCTGCGGACAAGCCCACAGCATATGATGATTACATGAATGCTGTTTCAAAGGCTGTTATTGCCAAGTCTGCACAGTATAATATTCCAGTGCCTTTTATTTTTATTGAACCAGGTCGCTCAATCGTTGGAGAGGCTGGCATTACATTGTATAAGGTAGGTGGGGTTAAGGACATTCCAAATATACGCACTTATGTATCTATTGATGGTGGTATGTGCGATAATATTAGATATGCTCTTTATAAATCAACCTACACAATTGTAAACGCTAGCCACGCAGACAAAGCACCAGATACAAAGGTTACTATTGCTGGTAAATGCTGTGAAAGCGGTGACCTTATACAAGAAAATGCACCAATAGCTACACCAAGGGTAAACGACATTATTGCTGTTTTATCGACAGGTGCTTACAACTATTCTATGTCCTCAAACTATAACAGAATTACAAAAGCACCTATTATCATGATAAAGGATAAAACTCCTCGTGTAATTGTAAAAAGACAATCATATGATGATTTGATTCAAAATGACATTTAATAAACTCTTTGTCAATAGTTTGGGTAATCCAAAAATTAAAAAAGTATTTAGGGGGCAGCATTAAGCTGTCCCCATTGTTTATGTGTATTAAATTTTCATGAGAAAACATATATAAAATGCTGTCATGTAAGAGAAAGGAGGTTGAAATTGACCAAACCCATTAGCGTTTTTTAAGAAGCATATTATTGTTCTGAGCGTACGACGGACGGTAAATGCTCTATATCTTTAAAAATTGCAGCTATAGAATAGACTAATAGACCCGTATTGTTATTTAGTTCCAATTATATTATTTATAATGCACAATTAAGTAACACGATTTTGTAAAATACGCTAAATTATTGTGAACAAATTCTGAAAAATTATAGATAAAGTTGATATTTTAACCTCGTTGTGGTATAGTTATTACAGTTTTGTCACACTAATAGCAGGTTTGATTTAGAGCTGTGACAAATACGAGAATTTATTTCAGTTTTTTCAGAGAAAGGACAATGATAGAAAAAATGAGTAAATACAGATATTCTCAAAAAGATAATAACATAGAAAACAAAAAGCTAAAGCGAATTAAATTTACAGTATTAATCGGCGTCATAGCTGTAGCTGTTGTTGGAGTAACAACCTTTTCTTTAGGCGGTTTAAACAGTGCTGTCGGCGAGTCACAAAATTTATCAGGCAGCTTTTTAGAAAATGCCAGACTTACTACACCTATGGTGAACACCTTAAGGATGGCCTCTAACGCTGTTGCTAACGCACAACCGGCAACACTTGAGCTACAACAGTCACAGCTACATATTACAAAATCAGAATCCTACACAATAGAATTGGCTGAGAAGCCAGAGCTTGAAACGGTTGAGGTTCAGTGGTCATCCTCAGATAGTGATATAGTTGTTGTAGATGACAGTGGTACTGTTACACCTATTGCTAATGGTGAAACTACAATAGTGTGTACAGATGTAGAAAGTGGAGAAAAGGTAGATTGTGTTGTTAAGGTTGAATTGCCAGTTGAGCCAGAGAATATAAAGCTAGATTGGGAGGAATACACGTTAACGTCAAAGAACGAAAAGTTGATATTACAAACAACCTTTTCACCAGATAACGCCACAGCCACTGCTATGACGTGGCTGTCCTCTGACGAAAAAGTGGCTACAGTGAATGAAAAAGGTATAGTAACGGCTATTGATAATGGTATGGCTGTTATTACAGGTAAAACCACTAATGGAATTACAGCTAAATGTAAGATTATAGTTGAGCCAAGGGTACAGGCGACAGATGTTGCATTAGATCTGGAGTATATTAACTATGACGGAAATTGGGATACCAGTCAAGTTATTATACCAACTGTATCACCTGCGGAAGCTACTAATAAAAATGTTACATGGTCCAGTTCAGATACCAGCGTGGCTCAGGTTAGTGCTAATGGACAGGTTATCCCCATAGGCAACGGTACCTGTAAAATCATTTGTACAACAAATGACGGTTCTTATAAAACAGCATCATGCGATATATCAGTAATAAATGCCAATCCCGTTGGAAATTATGTGCCTGGCTCTAACGTATGCCTAACGGTAAATCCTGTAGTAGCCAATAGCGTAATTGAAGAAGCTGGTCGATATGTTGGACTTTTGCCATATGTGTGGGGTGGAACCAGTTTGTCAACTGGTGCTGACTGCTCTGGCTTTATATGTGCAATATATGATAGATTTGGTTATAATCTTTGGGGTCTGCGTACTGATTTACGTTATGCTGGTGTAGAAGTGCCTAATATTTCATTGGCACAGGCTGGTGATATTTTGGTGTACAGTGGACACGTTGCAATATATGACGGTAATGGCGGTCGTATCCATGCTCCTGATGAAGGCTGTATGGTTTCTCACGATTATAACATTGGTGGCTATTACACAATTAGAAGAATAATTAATTAAAATTTTGTACTAAAAAGCAATGAGTAGTAAGTGTTCCATACTACTCATTGCTTTTTTTGATTTGAGCTATGCGAAATTATCTGTTTATTTTAATCCATAAAAGGTCACTATTTTATTAGAATAACGTGAAATTTATTATATAGAAGTAGCTTTGAAAGCTGGAAATGTTGTGTCGTTAAACTTCTTTAACCGTATATCCTAGATTTTTAATTGTGCTTATTACTTTGTCATCGTTAATATAGGTCATTGAATTAACGGTAACACTTTTAGTATCTAAATCAACATTAGCAGTTAAACCATCTATTTTGTTAATACTATGCTGGATTTTTTCACAGCATACACCACTTTTGATATTGTTGATTAAGTATGTTCTAGTAGCCATATTCTCACACTCCTTCTCATCCCAAAAAAATACCATATTTATATAATCATCGACAGCAAATTAACTGTTAATCAACTAAATTAATTCCTCCAACTTATATAAAATAGGTTGGAGGAATTTTTGTTAGCTGGCGTTTTTTAGCTGTAAACGTAATTTGTCAGAAATCATAGCAATAAATTCGCTGTTGGTTGGCTTTCCTCTGTCATTATGAATAGTGTATCCAAAATAAGAGTTTAGCACATCAACATCGCCTCTATCCCATGCAACTTCTATAGCATGCCTAATAGCACGTTCCACTCTTGAGGATGTGGTTTCATATTTTTTAGCTACAGATGGATATAAACGTTTTGTAACTGCGTTAATTATATCTGGTGTTTCAACGGACATCATAATTGAATCACGCAGGTAGTTATAACCCTTAATATGAGCAGGCACACCTATTTGATGCAGTATTTCAGTTACACGCAGCTCCATGCTGTTGGTTGTGTTTATATTGCACAGACCTTTATATTGTGCTTGAACAGGCTCGTTATTACTGTTAATCATTCTAACGATGCTTTCAGCCAGATCTGCAATATTATATGGCTTTAGTACAAAGTAGGAGGCTCCGTTGTTCATAACCTCTCTTTCTAAAACAGGGCTATCAAAGGTTGAAAACATAATAAACAAAGGTTTTTTCTCTGTTTTATTTCTGTTAACGGTCCTTAGAACGCCAATGCCGTCGATGCGTGTCATAAACATATCCATCAGGACAACATCAGGCTTTAGAGAATCTATTTTTTCTAAAACCTCTATGCCGTCTTTGCCAGCATAGTCAGCTACCATACCAAATTGTGTTAGTACAGAGGACTGTTCTCGACTGAATTCTGCAGGGTCTTCGGTGATTAGTAATTTAATTGTGTTTTCCATTATTTTTCCCCCATGTGGTTTATTTGATGTTTGTATAATACCATATATTGGTATTAATGGCAATAGTTTACAGTAAACTTTTTTTAAAATGGGGGTATTTTTTTACTGAAAATAGATTAGGCGGCAGGTTCTTCCTGTATCTGATTTTCTTTGTCAAAATCTAACAACATGTTTTCGGCAAAAATCCCGTAACCCTTTTGTGGTTCGTTTACAAATACGTGTGTAACAGCACCTACAAGCTTGCCATTTTGAATAATTGGGCTGCCACTCATACCCTGAACAATGCCATTAGTTTTAGATAACAATTTTTCATCGGTTATTTTTATTACTAAATTTTTTGTTTTACAGTCATCATCATAATTTATAGATTCTATTTCTATATCGTAATATTGGGGTTTGTTATCATCCAAGGTGGTTATTATTTGTGCCTTACCAGTTGTTACCTCCTGCTTAAAAGCAACGGATACAGGATCAAACGGTGTAGGGCAGTTATTTAATACACCATAAACTCCTGTATTCTTATTTTCTGTTACATAGCCAGATACGTTGCCACTTTCAATATGACCATTAAGCGTACCGGCCTTACCGCTTTGTGCCATAGTAATCCCGTCAATTCTCGCTCCTACGATTTCCCCCTGTCCTAAAGGTAAAATCGAACCTGTGTCTACATCACATATACCGTGACCTAAGCCTGCAAAGCCACCGCTTTTTGGCTCATAAAAAGTTATTGTACCAATACCGGCGGAACTGTCCCGCACCCATACGCCAATTTTGTATTGTTCATTGCCTGAGTTTACAGGTGTTAACTTGGTACTGATTTTCTGTTCATTTCTTTCTAATATAATATTCATCGAATCGCCGTTACATTTATTAACACAATTTACTAAATCCTCATTACTGGTTACCGACTTCCCATTAACCTCCAAAATTACATCACCAATTTTTATATTTGCATCTTCAGCGGGTGTATAGGAATGACTGTTCACGTTAATCTTATCAATTTTTACAACCATAACACCATTTGTAAATACCTTTATTCCAAATGGTGTACCACCAGGAATAACCATGGTGTTTTCAGTTATATTAATATCAACACTTTTAATAGGAATAATATTACCCAGCATTAGCTTACCTTTTGTAGTTTCAATATCCTGCAGGTTGTTGCTAACGTCTTTTGTATTTGTACTTTCATTTTTTACTGATATTCCAAATATTGAAAGCCTACCTAAAGAATTTATTTTGGAAACATTATAGCTTGATGGCAGATATATTGAAGTAAAAGCTATTAAACCAAAAATAAAAAAGCAAATTATCATTGTTGCAACGGTTATTGCTTTTATAGTTTTTTTCAAAATATCACCTCCCATTTCCGTTGCTAATATTAATTTGCGTTCTAAATCTAAAAATAAAATGGTAAAAATAAAGTAGGAAATATATTTTACCTAGCATATGTAGTTTTATCCCTTTGCGAAATTTTTATTTCCAAGATTTAAGTCAATTTCATAATTTTACATTTTATTAATAAAACTGACGTTGTCATTCATTGGAAATTATGTTATTATTTACAGATAAGTGCAGTTGTGACGATTTGAAAAAAATTTTGAATAAAGCAACATTTATACGTATTCTAAAAACTTAATTTTATATTGAATGGGGGCTGTTACATGAAAAATTCAACGCCTACTGTGAGAATTCCTACAGTGGCAGAAATAGGGCTGACAGACGAACAGGTTAATAGCAGATATGAACAGGGGTTATATAATAAGGAAAGCTCATTAAAAACCAAGTCAGTTGGCAGGATTTTTAGGGACAACATAGTAACATTGTTTAACATAATCAACTTTATTTTAGCAATAGCAGTATTATTGGTTGGCTCATATAAAAATATGCTGTTTATGGGCGTTATTTTTTTTAACATTGCCATCGGTACTTTTCAGGAGATACGAGCAAAAAAAACTATTGACAAAATGTCAATTATTTCACAATCTAAGATAAAGGTCATTCGCAATAGCTTGGAACAGGAAATTAATATAAATGAAGTGGTGTTAGATGATATTATTGTTTTATCACAGGGCAATCAGGTACCTACAGACTGTGTTTTGGTAAGTGGTACTTGTGAGGCTAACGAGTCATTGTTAACGGGAGAATCCGACGCTATCTTTAAAATTAAGGATGACAAGCTAATGTCAGGTAGTTTTATTGTAAGTGGAAAATGCTATGTACGTGCTGAAAGCGTTGGCGAGGATAACTATGCAGCTTCGTTATCGAACAAAGCAAAATATCTAAAAAAAGTTAATTCAGAAATTATGAATACACTAAATAAAATAATTAAAATTATTTCAATTGTAATTATTCCTCTTGGAATATTGTTATTTTGGCGTCAAATGACTTTAAATGGTTTTTCTGATATCAATGATGCGGTGGTATCTACCGTAGCGGCTTTAATTGGTATGATACCAGAGGGCTTGATATTATTAACAAGCACAGTTTTAGCTGTAGGTGTTATCAGGCTGTCAAGACAAAAGGTTTTGGTTCAGGAGCTATATTGTATAGAAACTCTTGCAAGGGTAGATGTTTTATGTCTTGATAAAACTGGTACAATCACTGAAGGCTGTATGGAGGTACATGATATAGTACCTATAGGGGGTACCTCTGCTGATGATTTGAAAGTTGCATTAATTGCGTTAGCAAATGCGTCACAGGACAGCAATCCTACAATTAATGCTATTAAGGATAAATACAACGAAAAGTCAGAGCTAGAGCCTACGAAGGTTGTAGCGTTTTCCTCTGAAAAAAAATGGTCTGGTGCCTCCTTTGGCAATAACGGTACATATGTTATGGGTGCTGAGGAATTTGTATTAGGTGATAATGTCAGCGTGGTAAAAGATAATTTAGCTTCTATGGAGGAGGGCTTCAGAGTTATATTGATTGCCCATTCTCCAGAGGAATTTAATGATAGATGCTTACCTAATAATTTGTCGCCTATTGGCATTGTTATTATAAAAGATAAAATCCGTGAAGAAGCAAAGGCTACGCTAGATTATTTTTCAAAGCAAGGTGTAGATTTAAAAGTAATCTCTGGTGACAATGTTAAGACTGTATCAGCGGTTGCAAAGCTTGCAGGATTAGAAAAATATGATAAATGTGTGGATGCAACTACATTAAAGAGCTATGATGACATAAAAGTAGCAGTGGAAAAATACTCTGTTTTTGGCAGGGTTACGCCTTCACAAAAATACGATATGGTAAAAGCCTTAAAGGAAAAGAACCATACAGTTGCCATGACAGGTGATGGTGTAAACGATGTTTTAGCTTTGAAGGAGGCTGATTGCTCTGTAGCAATGGCATCGGGCAGTGACGCCGCCAGAAGTGTTTCTCAGCTGGTGCTGTTAGACTCAAATTTTGCATCTATGCCAAGGGTTGTAGCGGAGGGCAGACGTTCAATTAATAATATTCAGCGTTCATCCACACTGTTTTTAATAAAAACGATATACTCCTGTTTGTTGGCTGTTATTTTTGTATTCCTTGGAGCACAGTATCCATTTGAGCCAATTCAAATGACCTTAATTAGCACGTTTACTATTGGTATACCATCATTTATTTTAGCGTTAGAGCCAAACTCGGATAGGGTACAGGGTCAGTTCTTTACAAATGTAATGTCAAAGTCTGCACCTGGCGGTATAACGGTAACCTTAGCTATGGTGTTTATTGTTATAATGCAAGGCTTTTTTCATTTTGATGCTGCCACAGCTTCAACCTATTCTGTCACTGTAACAGCATTTATTGGCTTGCTTGTATTGTTTAAGATAAGCATACCTTTTAACATAATTCGTGGTGCTTTGTTTATTGCAATGACAACAGGCTGTGTAGTTGGCATAACAGCATTTCAATGGTTTTTTAACTTAGTTCCATACAGCATTAGCAATTTTATTCACTTGTTGTTCCCATTATGCTTTGCCTTGGTTGTATATGTGCTATTATCAATGGCGTTTGAAAAAATCAAGCTTAAAAAATATTTGCAGCTGCCAAACATAAATTTCTAGTGTTAATAACTAAATCATCCTTGCGATTAGTGGGTTTAACAAGTCTTTAGAAAGTTTATTTTAAAAAAATTTCAAAAAATGATTTTAATGTTATGGTTTGTGTTGACAGCTACCAATTTATATATTAAAATATTATATGCGAGCAAGCTAAACAGCTGCGGGTCACATGGCCGAAAGGCAGTGCCCGAGGAAAGTCCGGGCTCCACAGGGTAAGAATAACGGCTAACGGCCGCCGGGGGTGACCCTAGGGATAGTGCAACAGAGATATACCGCCTGTTTTGCAGGTAAGGGTGGAAAGGCGAGGTAAGAGCTCACCGGCATCATGGAGACTTGATGGCCCTGTAAACCCTATTCGGAGCAACACCGTGGAGAGATATATACGCATTTACCCGATGCATCTCATGGAGGTGGCATTGAGCAGTTTACGGTAACGTACTGCCAAGATAGATAGCTGTTCTAGACAGAACTCGGCTTATCGGTTTGGTCGCATTTTTTAAAAAAGACGAATCACAGTACAGCTTTGTGTTGTACTGTGATTTTCTTTTTTTATTTAAATTGTGATATTTATAACTATATACTTTAAAATACTTTTATAAACATTATTAAAATCTATAGCTGTCTTTAATGGGTTATCATAGGCAGGGGCGGTATTGTTATTTATCCACCCTTACAAAAATGTAAGATTTGCAGGGTAAATGTAAGTGAAAGTTATGGCAAAGCATATTGCTTTTTTGATATAATACAACCAAGGAAATTAAAGGAGGACATAATAAATGGCAATATTAGAGGTTAATAACTTAAAAAAAATTTATACAACGCGATTTGGTGGCAATCAGGTACAGGCGTTGTCAAACGTAACATTTTCTGTAAATGGGGGTGAGTTTGTAGCAATAATGGGTGAGTCTGGCTCGGGCAAAACAACATTACTGAATATCCTAGCGTCGCTAGATAAACCAACCAGCGGTGAGGTTATGCTAAACAATAAAAATATTGTAAGTATAAAGGAGAAGGATATTGCAAAATTTAGGCGTGATAATCTAGGCTTTGTATTTCAAGATTTTAATCTATTGGATACATTTTCACTAAAGGACAATATTTTTCTACCATTGGTTTTGTCTGGTAAATCTCCAAAGGAAATGGATGACAGAATAAAACCAATTTCTGATAAACTAGAAATTTCATCACTGCTGGAAAAATTTCCATATGAAGTTTCAGGTGGTCAAAAGCAAAGGGCGGCGGTTGCCCGTGCATTAATTACCAATCCACAGCTTATTTTGGCTGATGAGCCTACAGGTGCTTTGGATTCTCGTGCTGCTGATCATTTGCTTAATATGTTTGAAGATATTAATAACAACGGACAAACGATTTTAATGGTTACTCACAGCATAAAAGCTGCCA
Organism: Ruminococcaceae bacterium UBA3903; assembly: GCA_002391625.1. Taxonomy (GTDB): domain Bacteria; phylum Bacillota; class Clostridia; order Oscillospirales; family Acutalibacteraceae; genus UBA3903. The sequence goes on from DGFJ01000041.1 coordinate 110,230, forward strand.
GCAGTGCAAAACGTGTCTTATTTATAAAAGACGGCGCAGTGTTCCACCAGATATACAAAGCATCTATGACCAATGAGGAGATGTACCAAAAAATCTCTGACACATTAACATTGATTGCTACAGGAGGTGAGAGATAAGCATAGCTTATCTAAAATATGAAAAAATCATTTTATCCAAAATTAGCAATCACTAATATCAGAAAAAATGCACGTACAGTAGTACCTTTTATTATTACTTGTATTTTAACAATTATGATGTTCTTTATGATGAGCTCACTGTGTCAAAATACTGGTCTTAACAGTATGGAGAGCGGAAGCCAATCCTTAATAGTTGTACTACAATTAGGTACAATAGTAATCGGAATTTTCTCAGTTATTTTTCTGTTTTATACCTATAGCTTTTTAATGAAAAGGCGAAAAAAAGAGTTCGGTCTATACAATATTTTAGGTATGGACAAAAAGCATATTGCAAAGGTTATATCCTTTGAAACACTGTTTATAGGTGTGTTTAGCATGATAGTAGGACTGCTAGGCGGTGTACTGTTTAACAAGCTTATTTATATGGCACTAATAAAGCTGATGCATTTTAATGCAAGCTTTGACTTTCAATTAACATCAGAACCAGTTGTAAATACAGTAATCTTGTTTACTATTATTTTCATACTTATGCTATTAAATACACTGCGTCAGGTTCATGTATCAAAGCCGATAGAGCTTTTACGAGGTGGCAACACCGGGGAGAAAGAGCCAAAGACTAAATGGGTGCTGGCTATAGTAGGCTTACTGTGTTTAGGATGTGGATATTACATTTCTTTAACCACTATAAACCCTTTACAGGCTATGATGCTGTTCTTTGTGGCTGTTATTCTTGTTATTATTGGCACGTACTGCTTGTTTACTGCAGGTAGTATAGCAATATTAAAATTACTGCGTAAAAATAAAAATTATTACTACAAGACAAAAAACTTTGTTTCAGTGTCAGGCATGATATATCGTATGAAACAGAATGCCGTGGGATTGGCTAATATTTGTATACTTGCCACCATGGTGCTGGTTATGCTGTCTTCTACGGTTTCCCTTTATATCGGCAGTGAAGAAGTATTAAATAAAATGTATCCATATGATTGTTCTATAACTACGCAAGGCACAGTTTCAGATGATATCTATAATACAAAGCTAAAGATTGCTAACAAGGCGTTGCGTGATAATAATGTTACCAGCAGCGAACCCTATAGAGTTCGTGAATTAGGTGCATACGGTGTCAGAAGCAATAACAGCTTTGAATCAAAGGATTTAACAGATGCCTATTCAGCTGATTGTGCTGCAATAATCGTAATGCCTGTTAGTGACTATAATAATATTAATGGCACAAACGCTGCACTTAATGATGATCAGGTGCTTACCTACTCATCAAAGACTGGATACACAGGTGACACCTTTACCATTGATAACACTACATTTAATGTTAAAGAAAAACTAACACACTTTGAGGAAATCTCATATTTGGCATCACAGATGATGGATACCACATATGTGATAGTTAAGGATATATCCATATTTAATCAAATTACAGGCAATAATAATACAAATGGAGAAGTTGTTATTCCAGATGATAAGCTTAAACAATACAATATGGAACAGGTTTTCAGTTTCAATATGGATGGTGCCACTACTGAGGAAGTTAATGCAGTTCAAAAGCAAATATATAATGATTATATGGACTTAGATTGTGGTGGATATCTGTCATTTAAGGAAACCTCCAAAGCGGATTTTTACACTATATATGGTGGATTGTTCTTTGTAGGCATATTTCTAGGTACGCTGTTTATAATGGCAACTGTTTTAATTATTTATTATAAACAAATTTCAGAGGGCTACGATGATAAGGAACGATTTAAAATAATGCAGAAGGTAGGAATGAGTAAGCACGAAATCAAGAAGTCTATTAACAGTCAGGTTTTAGTAGTATTCTTCTTGCCTTTAATTGTAGCTATTATACACATTGCCTTCGCTTTCCCTGTAATAACCAGATTATTATCTGTTTTAGCGTTAACTAATACTGTATTGTATATTATTTGTACTATTGTTTCTATAGTGATCTTTGCTGTAATTTATGCTATTGTTTATGCACTAACCTCAAAAGTTTATTATAAAATTGTAGAATAAAAGCATTTACAAATTTACGGTGTCACCGTATTTTAATTTTATTAATATAATAATAGATGCATAATACTATATGCTAATAGGGTAGTAGAAATACAATCCGTAGCCCTTTTTCTACAACCTTGTTATGGTTGTGGATAGGGGAATACGCTGCTATTGTAATTGGATATGTGTGTAAAAAAACAGCTTACAGATTGTTTCCATTCTCTTATTAATGATTAGTATAATTTATAAATTATACTTTTATTTATGTAACAACTGTGGTATAATCTTAGCATAAAATAAAACATACATAAGGACGTGTGATGATATGGGTATTATAGGAAAAGTATTTGCGGAGCAGTGGATTTTTATGGTAATTTCAGCGGTGATTATTGTCCTGCTGTTTGTTGTTAAGAAAAAAGCACCAGATTTTTACTTGACCTTTTGTAAGGCATCAGCTGTGATTACTACTGTATTGTTAATAGTGCTAGCGGTCTTGTTTAAATTGCCTGACCTTTTCTTGTTAGTTCCTATTATTTTTATTTGTTGCGAAATATTTGGTTATAATATAACTGGTAAAATAGTAGCTATGATATTTGTGGATTTTATGTTAATTCAATTAATATACCTGTTGGCAAACAACAATGTACTAAGCGAAACACTAATGAACATATTGTTTATAATATTACAGGTTATTACCGCTGTTGCGTTAGGCTTTGTTATGGATAAACATATTAGAAAAATTCAAGCGGATAAGAAAGCAAGTTTTGAAAAGAAAAGCCAAATAGAGGCTCAGAAAGAAATTGCTTCCGACGATGAATATACTGATTTCAATAATTATGCAGACAAAAAGTACGAACATGAGATGGATGATTTAGATGTTAAAGCAAATGAAATATTTACAAAAGTAAATCAAAATAACACTGATACAGAAGAATGATTACAAAAAGCTCCTGCCTACAATATTCGTAGGCAGGAGCTTTTTTGTTACCTTGATTATTGCTTATCACAGCTGTTAATACAGAGCTAAAAAGACCATACATCATTAAGGCTTTATGCTAAATGTCAGGGCAAGAAAATAGAGTCTAGAAAATATGGGTTTAGAATATTAAGCAAGCGGTAGCTTAATACTACCGCTTGCTTCACTTTTGTTTTATTTGGGTTACCCCAACTATTGACAGAGAGCCTTTTATTTGAGATTACCCAAAACTACTGAAAAAGAGCTGCTATTTTAATAATATATGGCTTAAATAAGAAGCTTATTTAGAAATTTTAAGTTTAGGAAATTTCATTTTTTCCACTAGCTTTTCAGCACCAAACAGCAGTGCAATGTTAAATGGTAATAATATTAGATTAGTAACTATCCTTACGGGCAATATTGCCATTAACGGGTAACCATATACAATACATAAGCTAAACGTGGTGATAACAATATTACAAAGAATAGTAACGGTTATATTAGCTAATATTGTTCTTTTTAAACTGATTGGTTGTTTGTACAAAAATAAACCAATAATAAATCCAGACAATGCCTTGGAACATAATATACCAATGTTGATAGCCCCTGTAGGCTTTATTATCAGCGTTACAATATCACCAAATGCACCTATGATAGCACCGGGTATTGGTCCAAACATATATGCCCCCAAGGACACAGGTAATGCAGAAAATGATATTCTGTAGGCGTCACCAATGGTTATTTCTAAAAATCCTAACACCACACGCAATGCAAGCAGTATACCACAGAATGACAAAACATAAACATTTTTAAGCTCTCTGCTGGAAGCTTTTAGATTGGATAATGTGTTTTTCAAGAAAAATTCCTCCTTAATTATTGTGCCACAAATGGCAGTTACGTTGGATAAGGAGGACACAAGAAAAAAGAAAAGCGGAAACATAGCCATAGCTACATCTCCGCCTGTTATTTTGGATAATGTCAATTATTGTAAATTGTCCTTATTCAACAGCGGGATGCAAGAATTGAACCGTCGGACTATATGTCCATTCGTCCTGCTGACAACTCCCCGTTCAACAGGCACTAAGCGTTAATACGCTACGCACAAAACTCTACTCTGTACAGTGATTAAATCACTATGAATATATTATCAGACATTTTCATACTTGTCAATACCGTGTGATTGCTTTTTATATACCTTATACCATTAGGTCACTTTCCTCCACACGCTTGTTGAAAAATGCAATTATTCGGATACAAGGCTTTCTTAATAACAAACCTAACAGCAACGCAACAGGAATAAATGCCAACAGATATAATATGTCATACCAAAAATCGTTTTGATATGGACCTGCTACAGCTTCACGCAATGCATTTATGCCATATTTAAACGGCATGAATGGGTACAACCCCTGAAAGAATGGAGGCAGTACCTCGACAGGAAACGTACCGCCCGAGCCAGCTATCTGTATAACCAACAGAATAACGGCTAACGCTTTACCAATTACGCTAAATGTTATGGTTAAAGAATAAATCAGCAGGGTGTAAACCAAGCTGGAAACCCAGCTGGCAATTAGGAAAAGTAGAATGTTGTCACATTGAATTTGCAAGAAGAAAATATCACCCAAAGCGATTATTGTTGCCTGTACTAATCCTAACAACATAAACAACAGGTATCTGCCAAAAAACTGTTGTGTTGAGTTAACCTTGCGATTTAACCTACGTAAATCCTTTTTGCTTAGATCAACCTTTAATACGGCTACTAAAACTATACCGCCAACCCAAAATGCCAGCGTCGAATAAAAGGGCGTCATGCTGGAACCATAGTTTTTCACAGGATACATTGACTCTGTATTAATGGTAACAGGGGAGGCAACAAACTCGCCTAAGCGGTCAGGATCTTTTAATATGGTATCTACAAAATTTTCTATTGTCGCATTTTCAGAAAGCTTTTTTATTTTATTTTTTGTTACGTCAATATCTACTGATGCGTTATATAGTAAATCGCTAATGTTGTTAAATGATGTCTTCATAGACGATAATGTAGTACAAGCACTTTCTAGGGTGTTGTTAACGCTTGGAAGATCACCGTCAATAGTTTTCATTAAGCCTGATGCCTTTTCAAGCGTTGAGTACACACTGTCTACAGCAGCGTCTATTGCACTTTTTGCTGATGTAAAGGCAGGCTGTAAGGATTCTATTTGGCTGTTGCTTTCGTTTATTAATCCTGTGATTTCCTGTTGCTGTTCTAGCGGTAATGAGCCATTAGTTTTAATTGTGTTAGCGGCAGCATCAATTTTTTCTATAGATTGTCTTTGCTTGCTGTTGGCATTTTCCAGCAAATCTATTAGCTTACTGTTATCTACACCAAAGGTGTTGCTAAGATTTTCTAAAATACTTATAATCTTGCTGTTTATGTCAATAATTTTTTTGTTGATACTGGTAACGCCCTGTAGCTTGTTAGCAGCAGCACCTGCGTCGCTGCTAAGTGTTGAAAAGGCATCGTTTACTTGACTGCTAATGTCGGATTCCAAGGATTGTGTAGATGCTAAAATATTACCTACGGTATCAGTTAATTGCTTTGACGAGTTCCGAGTAGTTTCTATGGCATCCTTAGTAGATGTAGTAATCGTGCCGGACTGTGCCAGCAGATTATCAACATCAGGTAAAATAGCTTGATTGGTTTTAACTAAATTCTCTATGGTGTCCAGTGTAGAGTTTAATACTGTTATAGTGGATTTAAAGGTTTCTATGCTTTGCTGTACCTCTGAGAGGGAGCTATTAATATTGTCAAAAACCTCTGTTTTTTTGTCTGCAACCTCGTCGGTTGTTATGTTTAGTGTTGTAGCAATGGTTTTAGTTATTGTGCTTACAAAGCTGGCGTCCACCTCCTGCTGTATGGTCTGTACACCTTTATCAGTGATTTTTGGTGCAATAGCGTTTTTCTTTTCGTTTACATAATATTTAATTTCAGATTGGTTAAGCTCACCTGTAATTATACTGCACAGCTTTTCTGTGAAATCTGATGGTATTACAACGGCGGCATAGTATTTTCCGTTAGCTACACCGCTTAATGCCTCGTCTTCAGCGTCTACAAAGGTCCAGCCCATTTGGGTGTTTTGTTTTAGGTTAGTGACTATCTCGCCACCACAGTTTATTGAGATGGTCTTTACATCATAGCCCTCATCCAGATTGCATACCGCCACCGACAAGCCACCTGTGTTTGAATATGGATCCCAGTTAGCGGCAATATTAAACCATGCGTACAGGGCAGGTAAAATTGTTAAACCAATTATTATTATAAAGGCTATTATGTTGGTTGCAATTTTCTTAATATCATTATTAAAAATCGAGAATATATTTTTCATTTTATTTCTCCTTCTTTTGGAGTTTTTATATCAACTTTTTTCTGAACACTGTTATTTTTAGCCGTACTATTTTTACTATTTGATTTTGGTGAATTATGTTCATTGGTTGGTACATAGCTGCTTTCAGCCTTGTTATCACATGGCTTTGATTTATCCTGCTTACAGGATGTTTTTTCTTTGTTATTACCACAACCTTTTTGTGGTTTATCGTTTTCATATGTAGGTTTTTCTGGCGGCCTTATAGCGGTGTTTATTTTTTCAATTAATGCTGCGTGCTTGTTGATATCATTTTCATCTATGAAAATTCCTTCGTTGTCATTATCCTCTTGCTGGTCGTCATCCAGCTCCTTTAATTCAAACTCGTCGGCTAAACCTAAAAGCTCTTTATACCAGTTGTACTTGTAATCTGTTCTTATTAGCACACTAACGCTAATTAATATTGTGATTATCCACAGGCATAAAAATTCTATTTTCGTTTCCAGACTAAACATTAACGCTAAAAACACAAAAGCAGAGGTCACAATAAATATTAAACCATAGCGGTTGTAACGGGTACGTTTCTTTTTAAATTCATCATAACGATGTTTAACTCTCATATATGTTAAATGCTCTGATTCTACTTGAGACAGTGGTGGTGCGGGCTGATGCCTTCCTTTTTTCTGGTAGTTAACTGATGTCTGCATATTCAATTTTTTGTCATGCTTTTTGTTGCTCATATGTGTTCCTCCTGTTTGTATTTAGAGGGTATTGTATATATTATTTTTTATTAAAAAAGGCTATACCATGAAGAATTATTTGTTCAGCTAAGGTTGCCATTTGCTTTGGTGTTTCTTTTTCACCGTTGCTTAACCATGATGACAACAGACCTATACAGCCTGATACAATAAAGGAATAAAAATACTCAAAAGCTACTACGTTGCTGTTATCATGTATGCTCATCCAATCATATAGACATTTGGTTCGTACAACGCTTTTTAATTTATCCACGAAAGCTATATCACCGTTTTCGCCTAACAATGCTATACACAAATCCGAATTGTCTGATAGATAGGTAAACATTTTTTCAAGGAAGGGCAAAGGTGTACCGGCAGCTAAAGGGTTAGGTGTTTCATTAATAATTTGATTAACATCCCTAAACATTTCCTCTTCTATTTCGGACAGCATATCATAAATATCTTTATAATGTAGGTAAAATGTACCTCTGTTTATATCAACCAAATCGGACAATTCACGAACTGTAATATCCTTTATTGGCTTTTTTTGTAGCAGAACTGTTAGACCCTTTCGCAGCTGGCTTTTTGTTTTACGCACACGTCGGTCAATCCTTTTAGGCATTGTGCCGTTATCTTTTGTCGAAACGACGTTTTGCGTTTCCTTTTCCCCTGTAAAATCCATGATATGATGCCTCCATTATAATATATTTTCTTTTATTTGGCAAAATTTTTGTAAAGCTATAAAATCTTGTGCAGAAACAAAATACTGATAAGTAATGAACAAAAAAATATTATAACGCAATTATAGACTATAAATCAACAAAAGTCAATTATTATACATGGGTTATACATTAGCTTTATTTAAAGACTAAAGACAATTTTGAAATCAGAAATAAAAAATATTAATATAGATTTTATTGTTGTAAGGTGATAAAATAAATAAAGATTAGTAAAATGAGGGTGAAAAAATTGGTAAAGGATTTAACAGTCGGCAAGCCGTGGAAGGTGTTGTTTACTTTCTCCCTGCCTATGCTTGGCAGTGTGGTTTTTCAGCAAATATACAATATAGCTGACAGCATGATTGCCGGTCAGTTTGTAGGAGAGGATGCCTTAGCAGCGGTAGGTGCATCATACCCAATAACAATGTTGTTTTTGGCGGTGGCTATGGGCTGTAACCTAGGCTGTTCAGTTGTTATATCACAATTATTCGGAGCAAAAAAAATAAGAGATATGAAAACTGCAATTAACACATCCTTTATATTTTCCTTGTCTATTAGTGTTGTTCTCACAGTTGTTGGTTTAATCTTTTGTGATAAACTAATGATGCTGGTTAATACGCCAGAAAATATTTTTGCAGACAGCAGTTTGTACCTTGGCATATACATAGGAGGTATTGTGTTTCTGTTTCTGTACAACATTTGTACCGGTGTGTTTACGGCTTTAGGGGATTCTAAAACACCGTTATATTTATTAATAGGCTCCTCTGTTGGCAACATACTTTTGGATTTGTTGCTTGTTATTAATTTTCATATGGGGGTATCTGGTGTAGCTTGGGCTACCTTTATAGCACAGGGTGCTGCGTCAGTGCTATCATTAATAATACTAATCACACGTGTAAAGGCTATAAAATGTGATAAGAAACCACAGTATTTTTCTATGTTTATGTTAAGACGTATCGCCCGCATAGCTATACCTAGCATATTACAGCAAAGCTTTGTTTCGGTGGGCAATATGTTTGTCCAATGTATTATTAATAGCTATGGTTCTACTGTAATAGCTGGATATTCCGCTGCCGTAAAGCTAAATACATTTACACTAACCTGTATAACAACAACATCTAACGGGTTGTCAAGCTTTGTTGCACAAAATATAGGTGCAGGTATTATAAAAAGGGTTAAAAAGGGGTTAATTGCTAGTGTTATTTTGGTTGAGGGTATAGCTATCCTGTTTACTGCCATGTATGTATTATTTGGACAGCAGTTTATGGGAATGTTTATGGATAGTAACGCCAGCAGTGACGCACTAAATGTTGGAATAGAATTTTTATTAATTATTGCACCGTTTTATGCTGTCGTTTCAATGAAGCTGGTTCTGGACGCTGTTTTCCGTGGTACAGGTGCTATGGCAGCGTTTATGACCAGTACGTTTTTAGATTTAATTTTGCGTGTTGCTCTTGCTTTCGTGTTATCGCCGATATATGGCATTACTGGTGTATGGCTGTCATGGCCTATTGGCTGGTTAGTAGGCATGGGATGCTCGGTTATACTGTATTTTGCAGGAGTATGGAAGCCAAAACACGTTTTAACAAATAATTAAAGGTAGAGGAAACAAATGATACAACTATATTGCGTGCAATTATCCCATTGCCGGAAAGATTATGAAAGATTTATTCCACTGATTACAAAGGACAGACAGGATAAGCTAAAGCGCTTGCGTGGCCCAAAGAAAAGGCTGGAATGTGTAGTGTCTGGTATGCTTATAAGAAATTATGTATTTACAAATGGAAAAAGACAGGTGCTTTACAACGAGTTTGGCAAACCCTATGTGAAGGGTGGTAAACACTTTAATATTTCACATTCTGGTGATTATGCTATTATAGCGTTGTCAGAAAAGCCTGTGGGAGTAGATATAGAAATGCATAAGGAACATGATTATATGCGTTTATCACAGCTGACATTTCACGAAAATGAACAACGCCTAATAGAAAAGAGTAACAACAGGGCAGATGATTTCTTTATGCTGTGGACATTAAAAGAAGCCTATATGAAATTAGTTGGCAGGGGATTTAACCTTTCTCCTAAATCATTTTTTTATACCTTTGAGAATAATATTTCTGTTAGCTTAGATGATAAAAATAGATGTGTTTTTAAAGTAATAAATGACCTAGCTGGCTACACTGTATCGGTGTGTGGTTATGAGGAAATTAGCGACAACATTAATGTGGTACAGCTTTAATATTGGAAGGGGGTCATGTTGCTGTGATTGAAATAAAAGAGCAACAGATATATGTATTCCTAATTATTGGAGTGGTGTTGATGATCCGTATGTTTTTTTGCATTAAAAATAAAAAATAAATGTCTATTATGTGAGAATAGGACAGACATATAAACCGTAAAATTAATTGACACCATAGCAAATATGGAATATACTTATTGTGACATTTATAAAGAGTAAATAACAAATATTAATATATGTGAAAGGGCTGAAAAACGTGGAAACTAGAATTATAGAAACAGCACAACGAATAAAAGGCTTGCGTGAGCTTTTGGAAATATCCCAGGAAGAAATGGCAGCTTCATTAGGTATGTCACAAAAAAGATATTGCGAGTATGAAAGCGGAGAACGTGATTTTAGCTTTACATTTTTATACAACTGTGCAGACAAGCTTGGTGTTGATATAGTAGAGCTGCTAACTGGTGAGGTGCCTAAGCTTTCCCACTATGGTATAGTGAGAAAGGGAGAAGGACTAAACATAAAAAGGCGTGAAGGCTTTAAGTATCAGCATTTGTGCTACAGGTTTAGGGATAAGCAAGCAGAAGCCTTCTTAGTTACTGCTCCATATAACCATGAGGAACAGGATAAGCCTATTCATATGTCACGCCATGAAGGACAGGAATTTGACTATATTATTAGCGGTAGCTTAAAATGCATGTTTGAGAATCACGAAGAAATATTAAATGAGGGTGACTCTGTATACTATGATTCGGGCAGGGGTCACGGAATGATAGCCACAGGCGGACAGGACTGTACATTAATAGCTGTGACAATTCATCCGCCAAAACATAATAACGACTAATCAAACCTCACCAAACAGGAAAGGACACAATAGAGATATGCTTAATATACATCAGAAATTTTGTAGAGAAACTTTTTATGACGGTCAGCTTGTTGACTTTGAACCCGTATACCAAACTAACTTTAATTTTGCATATGATGTAATGGACGTTATAGCAAATAAGGAGCCAGACCGACGCGCTATGCTATGGTGTGACGACAAGGGTCACGAAAGAACCTTTTCATTTAAAGATTTTGAACGCCTAAGCAATCAAGCTGCTAATATGTTTACAGATATGGGCATTAAACGTGGTGACACTGTAGTGCTTGTCTTAAAACGCCATTATCAGTTTTGGATTGCCGTATTAGGTTTGCACAAAATAGGTGCTGTAGCTATACCTGCTACCAATCTGTTGACAAAAAAGGATTTTGTTTACCGTTTTAATGCAGCACACGTTAAAGGTATTATCTGTACAACCGACGGTGAAACCTTGGCTCATGCAGAGGCGTCTATCCCTGAATGTCCAACAGTAACAGTAAAAATGAGCGTTAAGGGCGCAGTAGATGGTTGGTCTGATTTTGATGCACTGCTACCGAAGTATTCTACAAAGCTGGAGCGTGTTGAAACAAGAGCTACCGATGCTATGCTGTTATATTTCACCTCTGGTACTACGGGTATGCCCAAAATGGTATGGCATGACCACACATATCCGCTGGGGCATATTGTTACTGCTAAATATTGGCACAATGTTGTACCTGACGGGTTGCATTTGACAATATCAGACTCTGGTTGGATGAAATGTATGTGGGGTAAGCTGTATGGTCAATGGTTTATGGAGGCGGGCATATTTGTATGCGATTTTGATAAATTTACTCCAGCACAGCTGCTACCACTGTTTGCAAAATACAAAATCACTACTTTTTGCGCACCGCCTACAATGTACAGATTTTTTATAAAAGAGGATTTAAATAAATATGATCTGTCCAGCATTACCTATGCTACAACAGCGGGTGAGCCGCTAAACCCAGAGGTGTATAGCCAGTTTTTAAAATCTACAGGCTTAAAACTGATGGAGGGCTTTGGTCAGACGGAAACAACACTGACGTTGTTTAACCCTATTGGAACAACTCCAAAGCCTGGTTCTATGGGCATACCATCACCAGCATATCATATGGATATTATAGATCATGCTGGTAAGCGTGTTGCACCAGGGACGGTAGGGGAGATTGTTCTTAGAACTGACAAGGGAAAACCTTGTGGTATGTTTGATGGTTACTACGAAAACCCAGAGCTAACAAAAACGGTATGGTGTGATGATATCTATCATACAGGTGACACAGCATGGTATGATGAGGACGGCTATTTCTGGTATGTTGGCAGAACAGATGATATTATTAAATCATCTGGTTATCGTATAGGACCTTTTGAAATCGAAAGTGTTATTATGGAACATCCTTGTTGTTTAGAGTGTGCTATTACAGGTACTCCTGACCCTATCAGAGGGCAGGTTGTAAAGGCTACTATTGTTTTAGCAAAAGGCTATGAACCATCAGACGAGCTAAAAAAAGAAATTCAGACCTACGTTAAGAAACAAACTGCACCATACAAATACCCTCGTGTAGTAGAATTTGTTGATGAGCTGCCAAAGACAATCAGCGGTAAAATTCGTCGTACAGAAATTCGTGGAAATGAAAAGAAAAACTAATAATGCTGCCAGCTTTGCTCAACGCTTTAATGAAGCTTTTGTTAGTGTGCTGTATTATTAAAATCATAATATTAAAACTGAAAAAGCAGCAACCACAGATGTTTAACCTGTGGTTGCTGCTTTTATCTTGTTCTGCTTAAATTTCATAGTCTACAGCGCATCTGTATAATCTTATAGATTGGCATAATGTGGATACTATAATGTGCTTTGGATGTGCTTTATATTTTTCTAAATCCTCTAAGCTATCAAATTCTGATTCCAAAACTGCGTCATAATTACTGTCTTTCCCACAGTTGACACCGATTTTCATTGCCTTGAGCTGGGGTATTACACCATACAAGCTTTGTAGCCCCGCCAAAAACTTCTCAATATTTTGTTGTTCTCCGTCCTTGAATTTCCACATTACAATATGCCTTATCATATGTAAGCTCCTATCAATTTATATTGTAGTAATAATGCATCTAATTGCCTTGAAATCGTTTGTTGATTTTCCCAAATAATATTTCTTCAATGCTTGCACCTAATATTTGTGGCAATTCTCCTATCAAAATACGCGGAAAAGCCTAAACCAGATCACCATTTATATTGTCGTTTTTTCAATAAACGTTTCGTAGAGTTAATTAATAATATAGTAATGATGCGGTATAGTTTGGTCTGTAAAAACCGTTTATCCTGTTATCATCAATATTGTAAACACGTCGCATTACTGTTGTATTGTCGTTGCTGTTATTGTTAATGTCAGCAGACGCATTACCCTCTATAGTTATTATCTGCTTATCCGTTACACTAATAACAATACCAACATGGTCAGAGTAATATTTGTCCTCGCCAGGATAGCTGCCAAGCTCATTCCAACAAAATGTGATAATATCACCCACTCTTGGAGTATTGCCACCCTCATACCACTTGCCCAAGCCGTTTGCAACCCCTTCTCTGGCAAAACAGCCGGCACCATCTGTATGTGGTATTAGGACATCCACTGAGATTGGTGTATTATCAGCACACCAGCTGACAAAAACTGCACACCATGGTACTTCACTGGCGTAATAACCATAAAACCAATTTCGATACTTTTTGGGTCCATTGCCAAGCTGTGAAAAAGCTACGTCAGATAACTCCATAGACAGAACATTAATTTTACAGGTGGCTGATGCACCGTTGTATGTAAATACTGTTACTGTTGCGGTACCAATGTTTTTTGCAATAACTTTTCCAGTGTATTTATCAACTGATACAATATTTTCATTGCTGCTGGTGAAATAATAATACCAAGCATAACAATCATTAGGTACAGACATTTTAAGGTCGTAATAATTACCTATTATTAAGTCCATTTTAGCAGCATTTAATGATACACTGGAAGGTGCTTTTTTTACGGTGACAGTACAGCTGTCAATATTTCCATTTGGTAAAACTGCGGTGATAATGGCAGTGCCAACACCCTTGCTTACAACAATGCCCTTGCCATCAGCTGGTGAAACAGTTGCTACGTTTTCATCGCTGCTTAGCCATGTTACGTTAGTGCTGGAGGTGTTGCTAATCGTTGTCAATAAGCCATAGCTTTCCGAAGTACCTAGAGTTAGGGTAGAACGGTTTAGCTGTATTGAGCCAATGAAAACAGTAACATTACAGCTGGCTGTCTTACCGTTATATGTGGTAGCAGTAATTGCTACAGTACCATCACCTTGACCTGTTATCAAACCGTTTTTATCTACGCTGGCTATGGCTTCATTAGATGATTGATATATAATTTCACCCTTGTAGCAATCCTCTGGAACAGTAGCTGTTAGTTGAAAGGTTTGATTTTTATCCAATGTTATGTTGGCTTCGTTTAATGTTACCGATGTAGGAGCTTTTCTAACAGTTACCGTACAGCGGCTATTAATTCCGTTGTCGGTGGAAACGGTTATAATAGCTTCACCTGCTGATATGGCAGTTATGTTACCATTATCATCCACGTCCGCTACTGCAGGAGCAGATGAACTCCACTGTAGCGTATAAATAGCTGTTGACGGTGTAACAGATGCTCTTAAGACATAATTTTCGCCAGGCTGTAGGCATATAGCACTATTGTTAAGCTCTATTTTATGTGGTATTAATGCTTCTTTTTCAGCGTTGTACGGTAGCTCGCTAATTATAAATGCAATGTACTGCTGTATAAGCACAGCATCCTTCATTGTTATATCACCAGCGTTATCTACATTACAAAAAGTCTGCTGTTCCTGTGTTAGTGTTAATTGATGTGCTATGTGTTTTTGTACAAGTATTACGTCTGCCATGGTTACATTGCCATCGCTGTTAGCATCGCCGTATATTGTTATTGGCGGAGTAGTTAATGGTTCTGTGGAAATAGGTGCGGTTGTTGTTTCTGTTGCTGTGGTAGTAGGGCTTGTAGGTACTGTAGATTGGGTTGGGGATGTAGGAACAACGTTATCTGTGCTTTCATCTGTTGCAAACGCAACCGTAGGTACCATAATACAAAGTGATAGCAGTAAAGCAGTGAATGCTGTTAAAAATACATGCTTTTTCATTTAGTAGTTCTCCTCCTTAATTAGTTATTATGTAGTAAATTTTACATAATATATTTACACACATTATACCATTTATGCTATTGTTTAACAATACTATTGTGTTAAATTGTAATGAGAAATATTTGAGCAGGTGTAAGTCTTGTATCGTTGTTTTAGTAATGTTAATAAATTTAGCCATGGTTCAGTATAATTTAATTGCTATTTATTTACATATTTTATATGATTGTCATTGCCTTTTTTGCTGTTGTAAAGTATAATTTATATATCATATATTCGTACCACATATTCATTTTGGAGGGTAATTATGGATAGAAATTCAAACGGTATATCCTTAGGTGCAAAAATTAATTTTATGTTTAAGAATAAGCTGTCATTATGGCAAAAAGTATTAATAGTAGGCGGCAGCATTTTAGTAGTATCAGTGGCAATACTAATTGCAATAATTGCAATTATAAATTCATTTTCAATACAAAGCATTACTCCTGTAGATGTTACACAGATAAACTATAATAACTATTCCAATAGTCTGTATGGAGAATTTAATGGTTCTATTGACTGTGATGAAAACGGAAAAATCTATGTACAGGAACCAGTATCAAAAAATGTTTCCTGTTTATCTGACAATACATTGTTCGCTGAGAATGTTGGTTTACCATTTCAGATTTTTAACAACAGTGTTTATTTTATACGTCACGCAGAGGAAGCTAACGATTGTAAAATGTATTGCCAAAAAAGTGATGGCACGATTGAGTCTGCTGTAAGAGATAACGTTCGCTCCTTTGTAGTTTGTGACGATGGCATACTGTATCTAACAGCTTACAAAATGCAGGATGGCAGGCTTAGCTATAATCTGGCATTTAACTCAGCTGCTGAAGATGAAATGCAGATGGTTGGTAATGATGTTATATGGTTCATATATTGTGAGGATTATGTATATTATATTGATGACAGCTATAATGTTCATAGCTCTCAATTATCAACAGAGAAGAAAAACATCTTGGGCAAGCTGTCAGAGCTAAAATATGACAGCACCACTATAATTGGTCAAAAGATTGGCAACATGCTTCTAATAGGCTCCAGCGTTAGAGATGAGTTACAGACATTTAATTTAGAAACAGGTGAAGTCAACCAGCTGGCACCAGATTCTATGTATTCTCAAACAGCTATGATTAGCGATGGAGAAAACACATATATTTCCTTTCATGCATTTACATATAATCAGTCCAAAAACAATGACGAAAATCAGCTAAAAGTATTTTCAAACAACAGCATAAATGGCTTGTGGAAAATTAATATTGAAACAGGTATAAAGGAGAAAATATCTGATACCTGTTTTTCAGAGCTTCATATGTATGATAAAAACTCAATTTTTGGTGTTAGTACAAATAATATTTATCAAATTAACACAGCTACCAAGGCTCAAAAAAGAATAGCATAGGTTTATTATTTGGTGTATATTTTTGCTAGGCAGTGGGCTTTAAAATTAACAAAGTAAATTATATTAAAAGGATAATATTTTAATTGTACTTAACAAGCTTTTATGAATTTACAAGGAAGGTTTAAATTTATTACGCTATGTAGTAGCCTGTTTATCAACGCTTTTATTTTTTAAGTATCACTTATTAATTAAATAAAACGAATTCACTGCACTAATAACATAAGACTAAAACAAAACACTTTTAGCACTGTGTAGGTTTTACATAGTGCTATTTTTAACCCCAAAATTTGCATAGGGCATTAATACTTTGCCTAGCATATGTTGGATTACAGCTCGTTGACAAGCACTATATATAGTGGTATAATCTCTTCGTTACACTAATAACACATAGCGGAGGTTGTATTATGGCTATTGAAGAAATAGGAAAAAACGCACTTACAGTGCTGGAAAAAAGATATTTAGCAAAAAATGATCAGGGAGAATTAATTGAAGATGTAGCTGGAATGTTTCATAGAGTTGCCACTGCGGTTGCTTTGGCTGATAAAAATTATGATGAAAAGGCTGACTTGGAAAAACTAGGCAATGAATTTTATGGGATGATGACAGACCTAAGGTTTTTGCCAAATTCACCAACCCTTATGAACGCAGGCCGACAGCTGGGTCAGCTGTCGGCTTGCTTTGTATTGCCTGTTGAGGACAGTATGGAGAAAATTTTTGATTCTGTTAAAAACGCTGCCCTTGTTCATAAATCTGGTGGTGGCACAGGCTTTTCTTTTTCTCGTATTCGACAAAAGGGTTCAGCAGTAAAATCAACAGGTGGCGTTGCCAGTGGCCCCGTCAGCTTTATGAAGGTTTTTAATGCAGCCACAGAGGCGGTTAAGCAAGGTGGTACTCGTCGTGGTGCTAATATGGGTGTGCTGCGTATAGATCATCCAGATATATTAGAGTTTACTAATTGTAAGGCGGATAATGCTGATATTACAAACTTTAACATCAGCGTTGGTATTACTGAAGCTTTTATGCAGGCAGTAGAATCTAACAGTGACTATGACTTAATTGATCCTAAAACTAAACAGCCTGTTGGTAAGCTTAGCGCTAAAAAGGTTTACAGTATGATTGTTGATTCTGCGTGGAGAAATGGTGAACCAGGCATAGTGTTTTTAGATAGATTAAATCGGGACAACGTTATTCCTACACAGGGTGAAATTGAAAGTACCAATCCATGTGGTGAGCAACCATTATTACCATATGAAAGCTGTAATCTAGGCTCTATAAATCTGGTGAAAATGTTAAAGAAAACAAAAGATGGTTATGATTTTGATTTTATGTTGCTTGGTAAAACAGTTGAACAGGCAGTCCATTTTTTGGATAATGTTATAGATGTTAATAATTATCCACTGGAAAAAATATCAGAGGTTACACGGGCATCTCGCAAAATCGGATTAGGGGTAATGGGCTGGGCTGATTCTCTGTTAATGCTGGGGATTCCTTATAATTCTGAAAAGGGAATAAGGCTTGCTGAAAAGGTTATGAATTATATTAATAATACTGGTCACGCAGCCAGCGTCAGCCTTGCAAAGGTGCGTGGTATGTTCCCACTGTTTTCTGTCAGCACATTAAAGGATGGGGAGGAGCTACGCAATGCCACCATAACGACCATTGCACCAACAGGCACGCTGTCAATGATAGGCGGCTGCTCGTCAGGTGTAGAGCCAGTATTTGCCTATGTCTATATCCGTAATATAATGGACGGTACAGAGATGCTGGAGGTTAATCCTATCCTTATGAGAAAGCTTAAGGAGATTGGAATATATAGTGAGGAATTAATGAAAAAAATAGCTGCTGATGGAACGGTAGCACATTGCAAGGAAATACCCGAAGAAATACGCAGGGTATTTGTGTGTGCCCATGACATATCACCTGTTTACCATATTAAGATGCAGGCGGCTTTTCAGCATTTCACCGATAACGCAGTATCAAAAACGGTGAATTTTTCTAAAAATGCTGCCAGAGAAGATGTTAGTGATGTTTATATGTTGGCATACAAGCAGGGCTGTAAGGGTGTTACTATTTATCGTGATGGCAGCCGTGATTCTCAGGTATTAAATATAGGCGAGGTAAAGGGTAAGGCTGATGACTACAAAGGGAGGATGGCTGTTCAGCAAAGAATAGAACCTCGTCCACGTCCCGCTGTAACACGTGGCTTTACAGAAAAAATGAACATTGGCTGCGGTACTTTATATGTCACTGCCAACTATGATGAAAATGGAATTTGTGAGGTATTTACCAGCACAGGCAAAGCGGGTGGTTGTCCAAGCCAAAGTGAGGCTACTGCTAGGTTAGCATCCATCGCATTACGCAGCGGTATTTCAGTTAAGGAGGTGTACGACCAGCTTAAGGGTATTCGCTGCCCATCAACTATACGTCAAAATGGTATGAGCTGTACATCTTGTCCTGATGCTATAGCAAGGGTTATTATGAAGGTATCTGAATTTATTGAAAATCAGGAAGACGATAATTCGGTTCAAACCATACCAGAGCCGTTTGCTGGTGACAGCGGTAATAAAAAATCTGCCGCACAAAAAATTGAAGTACCCTCATCATCAGGGGAAATTCACACTTGTCCAGAATGTGGCAGTGCGGTAGAACACGAGGGCGGTTGTGTGATTTGCAGGAACTGCGGTTTTTCTAAGTGCGGATAAAACCCTATTGGTGTATTTGGTAATTGTGGTAAATTATCTATAGCTCAATATGACATATGTCAGAAATGGAGGCCTGTTATGCCACGTTTACAGAAGAAAAGATATGTTTGCTGTATGCCAAAAAATAATTGCTTTGCACCTGTTGACAATAGTTCTGAAGATACCGTTGTGATGACCTTGGATGAGTACGAAGCCATTAGACTGATAGATCTGGAGAAATACACACAGGAGGATTGTGCTGTACAGATGCATATTGCTCGTACTACTGTGCAGGGTGTATATAATAAAGCACGAGGCAAGATAGCTGATGCTCTAGTAAACAGTAAAAAACTGGTTATCGCTGGTGGCAATTATATTTTATGCAAAAGATATGGTAACAATTGTGGACGAGGCTGTAAAAGGCATTGCCATAAACATCAATGCGACAAAACAAATTTGGAGGAACACAAATGAAAATTGCAGTAACCTATGAAAACGGAGAAATATTTCAGCATTTTGGACACTCGGAGCAATTCAAAATCTATACGGTAGAAAATAACTCTATTGTTGACAGTAAGGTTATTAATACCATGGGTAGCGGTCATGGTGCTTTAGCTGGCTTTTTAATGCAAAATCAGGTTAATGTATTGATATGTGGTGGTATCGGTGCTGGTGCCAAAACAGCCTTAGCACAGGCGGGCATACAGCTGTATGGTGGGGCAACAGGCAACGCTGATATTGCAGTGCAGGGCCTATTAAATGGTACTATTTCATACAATCCTAATGTTATGTGTAATCACCATGACATGGAAAACGGTAACCATACATGTGGATCACATGGTTGTGGTAATAATAAGTGCGGTGAGAATTAATGGTTCTACACTAAATGCTTGGGCAAAAAACAAACCTTGGAAAATATCAAGTTTCCTCATCAAAACTTTAGCAGATTAAAATAAGCTATAGCTTAATACTGCCACTTGAATATCAATTTCATTTTAAGATTACCCAAACTATTCACAAAGAGCTTCATTAAGATTAATAAAATATTAAAAATAAAATGGCTGCTTCCGTTATGAAAGCAGCCATTAAAATTTGGAATAATATCAGTAGTATGATTTATCAGATTACACCTTGAGCAATCATCGCATCTGCAACTTTTTCAAAACCAGCAATATTAGCACCTACAACGTAGTTACCCTCAAAGCCGTATTTCTTAGCAGCTGTAGACATTTGGTTGAAGATGTTAACCATGATACCCTGTAGCTTAACGTCAACCTCTTCAAATGTCCATGATAGACGCATTGAGTTTTGGCTCATCTCTAAGGCAGAGGTAGCAACGCCACCAGCGTTAGCAGCCTTACCAGGGGCGAACATAACGCCATTTTCCTGTAATAGGTGAGTAGCCTCTAGTGTGGTAGGCATATTAGCACCCTCAGCTACAGCGATAACGCCATTTGCAACCAAACGCTTAGCATCGTCAATCAGCAACTCGTTCTGTGTAGCACAAGGTAGAGCAACGTCACATTTAACAGACCAGTCAAATTTACCCTCATGATACTCAGAGCTTGGACGGAATGCTTTGTACTCAGTTAAACGCTGTCTTTTAACTTCTTTAATTTCTTTGATAGCGTTTAGGTCGATACCTTCAGAGTCGTAAATCCAACCTGTAGAATCAGACAATGTAACAACCTTAGCACCTAGCTGTGTTGCTTTCTCTGTAGCATAAATAGCAACGTTACCAGCACCGGAAATACAAACTGTTTTGCCAGCAATGTCACTGCCGTTTTGTTTTAGCATTTCTTCTGTTAAGTAAAGCAGACCGTAACCTGTAGCCTCTGTTCTTGCCAAAGAACCGCCAAATTGCAGACCCTTACCTGTTAGGACGCCTTCATATACGTTTCTGATTTTTTTATATTGACCAAACATATAGCCAATTTCACGAGCACCAGTACCGATGTCACCAGCAGGTACGTCTGTGTCAGCACCAATATATTTGCAAAGCTCTGTCATAAAGCTCTGGCAGAATGCCATTACCTCGTTGTCGCTTTTACCCTTAGGATTAAAGTCAGAGCCACCCTTACCGCCACCGATTGGCAGACCGGTTAGAGAGTTCTTAAAAATTTGCTCAAAGCCTAAGAATTTAATAACGCCTAGGTTTACAGATGGGTGCAGTCTAAGACCACCCTTATAAGGTCCGATAGCACTGTTAAATTGTACACGGTAACCACGGTTAACCTGTACCTTACCATTGTCATCTACCCATGGTACTCTGAACATTATAACTCTTTCAGGCTCTGTAAGTCTTTCCAGAATTGCGTTTTCTTGATATTTAGAGTTCTGCTCAAAAACAGGCTCTAAAGATGTTAAAACCTCTGTAGCAGCTTGAATAAATTCAGGCTCATTTGAATTTTTTGCTTTTAGTATTTCTAATTGTTCACTAACATAAGACATGAAATACTACCTCCTTATTCCTTTTATTATAATAAAAAATACATCTACAACAGGAAAACTGTCGCAGATGTACTACGCTTCAATTAGACAGCCCCGTTGCTGACCCTGTAATAATAACATAAATATTACCAAAATGCAATATATATAAGCTGTTTCTTGCAAAAAAATCATTTTTTTACATTTTAGTCATATTTTATTTGTAAAATTGCAACTTTCAGTAACGACTATTTCAATTTTAGGAAAAAAGCATAGGAAAAATAGCACAAAAAGCTTTGATTATGAAAAAATATGTATTAAACTGTTGCTAATATTATAAGATTAGTTTATAATATACTATGGTTTTGTGTTTAACTTTACAAACATTTTAAGGAGGCTTTTTTTCATGGAAAAGAAAGAATTATTATACGAGGGTAAAGCAAAAAGAGTTTATGCTACAGAGGATCCAACACTTTGTATTGTATCATATAAGGATGATGCAACTGCATTTAACGGTTTAAAAAAAGGTACAATTGTTGGCAAGGGCGTTGTTAACAATAAAATGTCTAACTACCTGTGCAAAATGCTGGAGGAAAAGGGTATTCCTACTCATCTGGTAGAGGAACTAGATGACAGAGATACTGTTGTTAAAAAGGTTCAGATTGTTCCTTTAGAAGTAATTGTCAGAAATAAAGCAGCTGGCAGCTTGTCAAAAAGACTAGGATTGCCTGAGGGTACATCTATGAAAACCCCTGTTTTAGAATTCTGCTATAAAGATGATGATCTAGGCGACCCTATGGTTAATGAATATCATATTTTAGCCGCTGGCTTCGCTACAAAGGCAGAAATAGATAAAATCAGTGATATGGCACTGAAGATTAATGAAATTCTAATAGATTTCTTTAAAACCGCTAACATAGACCTAATTGACTTTAAACTAGAATTCGGCAGATTTGATGGGGACATCATTTTGGCTGACGAGATTTCTCCTGATACTTGTCGTTACTGGGATATTAATACTCAGGAAAAATTGGACAAGGATCGTTTCCGTAGAGATTTAGGCGGAGTCGAGGAAGCTTATGCAGAGGTTATGAAACGTATAGGTCTAGCTTAATTTCGTATAATAATACAGAAAAACTTCTCCTAGATATAGATAATTTCATGTGGTCAATATGCCACAGAAAATTTTAAATTATAAATAAACCAATTGTCCAATGTATGAGGTGACTTATTTGGCTTTTTCTTTTGATAATTTTCCAACGGAAGAGCTTCACGAGGAATGTGGAGTATTCGGAATATATAGTGATGGTACCCTTAATCCAGCTTATGCGTCATATAATGGCCTGCTTTCATTGCAGCACAGGGGACAGGAAAGCTGTGGTATAGCAGTTAATGATTGTGGTGTTATTGACTATCATAAGGATATGGGACTGGTCACAGAGGTGTTTAATAACTCTGTGCTGGATTCCTTACCAGGACAGATGGCAGTAGCTCATGTTAGATATTCCACAGCAGGTGGCAGCATACGAGAAAATTCTCAGCCGCTTGTTATGAGATATATTAAAGGTGTCATAGCTATTGCACACAATGGCAACCTTACTAACGCTGTGGAAATCAGACGTGAGCTTGAGCATAGAGGTGCTATATTCCAAACTACTATTGACTCTGAGGTTATAGCGTATATTATTGCACGTGAACGTATAAAATGTCACTCTGTTGAGGAGGCTGTTCGCCGTGCTATGTATCAAATAAATGGTGCATATTCTCTATTGGTAATGAGTCCTAGAAAGCTTATTGCTGCCAGAGATCCATTTGGCTTTAGACCCCTGTGTATGGGTAAGATAAACGGTACCTATGTATTTGCCAGCGAATCCTGTGCTTTAGATGCAGCGGGAGCTGAATTTGTACGTGATGTAGAACCTGGTGAAATCATTGTCGTAGATGAGAACGGAATAAAATCTATAAAGGACCATTGTGGTGCTAAAAAGGCATTGTGTGTGTTTGAATATATTTATTTTGCCCGCACGGACTCTATTATTGATGGCATCGGTGTATATGAAGCTAGAAAACAAGCAGGTCGTATATTAGCAAGGGAATTTCCCGTTGATGCAGACCTTGTTATAGGTGTACCAGAATCAGGTATAGATGCTGCTATTGGATACAGTGAATATTCTGGTATTCCATACGAAAAGGGTATTGTAAAAAATAATTACATTGGCAGAACCTTTATTAAGCCCAGCCAAAAGGAACGCATGAAAAGTGTTCGTATAAAATTAAATCCTTTGGGTACTTCTGTAAAGGGTAAAAGGGTAGTTATGCTGGATGATTCTATTGTTCGTGGCACTACCTGTGATCGTATAGTAAAAATGCTAAAGGACGCAGGGGCTAAAGAGGTACATCTGCGTATCAGCTCACCACCATTTATGTGGCCATGCTACTATGGTACAGATATCCCGTCTAGGGAAGAGCTTATTGCTTGTAACCATACCGTTGAGGAAATTGGTAAAATCAGTGGAGCTGATTCTATTGGCTTTTTACCAGCAGAATATTTGTCTGAAATGCTATTTCACAAGGATTGTGGATATTGCGATGCGTGTTTCTCTGGCAATTATCCAGCTGAAACCACAACTAAAATGCTGCAGGGCAAAGAACGTGGCGGTATGGAATTTAAAAAATGTTAAAAATTAACCAATAAATTTTGGAGGTTTGAAGATGAAGGATACATATGAATCCCCATTATCATCAAGATATGCAGATAAGGAAATGAAGTATCTGTTTTCTCCTGATATGAAATTTCGCACATGGCGTAAGCTGTGGATTGCTTTAGCTGAAACTGAGATGGAGCTTGGCTTAGCTGTTACACAGAGCCAGGTTGATGAGTTAAAAGCTCATCAGGACGATATTAATTATTCAGTAGCAGAAGAAAGAGAAAAGCAGGTTCGTCACGATGTTATGTCCCATGTATATGCTTATGGTGTGCAATGTCCAGGTGCTAAGGGTATTATCCACCTAGGTGCGACGTCTTGCTATGTAGGCGATAACACAGATATTATCATTATGACAGAGGCATTAAGGCTTGTCAGAAATAAACTTATTACTGTTATTCGTAATCTGTCAAAGTTTGCTGATAAATATAAGGATTTGCCAACTTTAGGATTTACTCATTTTCAGCCTGCACAGCCTACAACAGTAGGAAAGAGAGCAACCTTATGGATTCAGGATTTATTGCTGGATTTGGAGGATGTTGAGTACCAGCTGTCTAAGGCAAAGCTTTTAGGCTCTAAGGGTACAACAGGTACACAGGCAAGCTTTTTAGAGCTGTTTAACGGAGATTATGATAAGGTGAAAAGCCTTGATAAAAAAATTGCCGAAAAAATGGGCTATGCTGGATGTTTCGCTGTTTCTGGGCAAACATATACTAGAAAGCTGGACACACAAATGCTAAATATACTTAGCTCCATAGCTCAAAGTGCTTCAAAGTTTTCTAACGATATTAGGTTGCTTCAGCACTTAAAAGAGGTGGAAGAACCTTTTGAGAAGAATCAAATTGGCTCTTCAGCTATGGCATATAAACGTAATCCTATGAGATCTGAACGTATAACATCTTTATCACGCTATGTAATGGTCGACGTTCTGAACCCAGCTATTACAGCTGCTACACAGTGGTTTGAGCGTACCTTAGATGACAGTGCCAACAAACGTATTAGTGTAGCAGAAGCTTTCTTAGGTGTAGATGCTATACTCAATCTATACTCTAATGTAGCTGACGGTTTGGTTGTATATCCTAAGGTTATTGAGCAGCGTTTAAGAAAAGAGCTGCCATTTATGGCTACTGAAAACATTATGATGGATGCCGTTCAGCGTGGTGGCGACAGGCAGGAGCTACACGAAAGAATTCGTGAACACTCTATGGCAGCATCTCGTGTTGTAAAGGAAGACGGCGGAGAGAATGATTTATTGGAGAGAATTGCAAACGACCCAATTTTCGGCGTTACTTTAGACGAGCTGGTTTCCATTATTTCTCCGGAAAAATATGTTGGTTGTGCACCTATGCAGACAACAGAGTTTTTAAAGAATTGTGTTGAACCAGCGTTAGTGCCTTATAAGGATTTGGAAACCGAAAAGGCAGAAATTAATGTTTAATTTCTGCCAACATATTGTTTTTACGTATTGGCAGTAGAACCTGCCATATATTATAAAAATTAGGAGTGAATTAATATGGTAAAAGCCATAGTAGGAGCAAACTGGGGCGACGAAGGTAAGGGTAAAATTACTGATGTGTTAGCCGCTGAGTCAGACATTGTTATTCGCTTTCAGGGTGGTAGTAATGCTGGACATACTATTGTAAATAATTATGGTAAATTTGCACTTCATCAATTACCATCTGGCGTTTTTCATAGTCATATTACTAATATTATTGGTAATGGTGTGGCATTAAGCGTAGAAAACTTTGTTAGAGAGCTAAAAGACCTAGAGGAGCGTGGAGTGCCTACTCCTAAAATTTTAATTTCTGATAGAGCACAAATCGTTATGCCTTATCACATAGCTTTTGACTGCTATGAGGAGGAACGTTTAGGTGGAAAAAGCTTTGGTTCAACAAAGTCAGGTATTGCTCCTTTCTATTCAGATAAATATTCTAAAATTGGCTTTCAAGTAAATGAGCTTTATGATGATGTTGACAGCTTAAAAGAGAAGATTAATCGTATTCTAGAAGTTAAAAATGCAACCTTGAAGAATCTATATAATAAAGAACCAATTAGTGTGCAAGAGATATTTGACAAATTAATGGAATACAAGGAACAAATGGCTCCTTATGTAGCTGATACCTTTACGTTTTTATATGATGCTGTGCAGTCTGGTAAAAATATTTTGCTGGAGGGTCAGCTAGGTGCATTAAAGGATACAGACTTTGGTATTTATCCAATGGTTACATCCTCTAATACTATTGCCGGTTATGGTGCTGTAGGTGCTGGTTTACCACCATATGAAATTAAAGAGGTTATCACTGTAGTTAAGGCATATTCCAGTGCTGTAGGTGCTGGAGAATTTGTTAGTGAAATCTTTGGCGAAGAGGCAGATGAGCTTCGTCGCAGAGGCGGTGACGGCGGTGAATATGGCGCTACAACAGGCAGACCACGAAGAATGGGCTGGTTAGACCTTGTAGCTACTCGCTACGGCTGTCGTGTACAGGGTACTACCAAAATTGCATTTACTGTTCTAGATGTGCTGGGTTATTTAGATGAAATTCCAGTATGTGTTGGATATGAGTTAGACGGTAAGGTTATTGATTATTTCCCATCAACTACCAAGCTAAAAAGAGCAAAACCGATTATTAAGGTGTTACCTGGTTGGAAATGCGATATTTCTAATATCACAAAGTACGAGGACTTGCCAGAAAATTGCAAAAATTACATCGAATTTGCAGAAAAAGAAATAGGTATTCCAATTGGTATCGTTTCTAATGGTGCTAAGAGAGAAAACATAATCTACAGATAATAGGAGATTGCTATGGAAATAAAAAATGAAGCAATACTAGTATTGGATTTTGGCGGACAGTATTGTCAGCTTATTGCTAGACGTGTTCGTGAGCAAAATGTATTTTGTGAAATAAAATCCTATAAGACACCTGTTGAAGAAATTATTAAATGTGATTACAAGGGAATTATTTTTACTGGTGGTTCAAATAGTGTTTATACTGAGGATGCACCAAAATGCGATAAAGCATTGCTTGAAAGTGGTATTCCTATTCTAGGTATTTGTTATGGAGCTCAAACGTTAGCACATTCCTTAGGCGGAACGGTATCTAGTTCAGAAGTAAAGGAATACGGAAATACATCTGTAGATTTTAATAATACCAGTATGATATTTGGTAATGTAAAGCCAAGGGGCGTTTGTTGGATGAGTCACACAGACTACATATCCAAAGTACCTGATGGCTTTAAAATTACTGCTAAAAGTACTGACTGTCCTGTAGCCGCTATGGAAAATGTAGCTAAAAAGCTATATGCTGTGCAGTTTCATCCAGAAGTACAGCACACCGAGGACGGCAACAAAATTATACGTAACTTTGTATATAAAGTATGTGGTTGCAGTGGAGATTGGCAGATGTCATCCTTCGTTACAACAACAATAAATGATTTAAAGGAAAAAATTGGTGATAAAAAGGTCTTGTGTGGACTATCTGGCGGTGTAGACTCTTCTGTAGCAGCGGTTTTAGTTCATAAGGCTATTGGGAAAAATTTAACCTGTATTTTTGTTGACCACGGAATGCTTCGCAAGGACGAGGGTGATGAGGTTGAACGTGTATTTAAACAACAATTTGATATGAATCTCATCCGAGTGAACGCTGAGGAGAGATTTTTGTCAAAACTAGCTGGTGTTTCAGATCCAGAGAAAAAACGTAAAATTATTGGCGAAGAATTTATTAGAGTGTTTGAAGAGGAAGCTAAGAAAATTGGAAGGGTTGACTATCTGTGCCAAGGTACAATCTATCCAGACGTTGTTGAAAGTGGTGTGGGTGAGGCTGCTGTTATAAAAAGTCACCACAATGTTGGCGGTTTACCTGATGATGTAGATTTTAAAGGTATTGTTGAACCGTTACGTGATCTGTTTAAGGATGAGGTTAGACGTGCAGGCTTAGAGTTGGGTATTCCAGAGTTTCTTGTATGGCGTCAGCCATTCCCAGGTCCTGGCTTAGCTATTCGTGTAATGGGTGACATTACACCTGAAAAACTAGAAATTTTGAAGGATGCTGATGCTATATTCCGTGAGGAAATTAGATTAGCTGGTTTAGACCGCTCAATAAACCAATACTTTGCGGTGTTGACAGGTATAAAAAGTGTTGGAGTTATGGGTGATGGTAGAACCTACGATAATACAATTGCACTTCGTGGCGTAACTACAAGCGATTTTATGACGGCTGATTGGGCAAGAATCCCTTATGATCTATTAGCAAAGATTTCCAGCAGGATTATTAATGAGGTAAAATGTGTTAATCGTATTGTTTACGATATTACATCAAAGCCACCAGCCACTATTGAGTGGGAATAAAAAAGACAATCCCCGAGAGCCTTGTAAATACAGGGTTTTCGGGGATTTTGTTTTGCTTATCGTACTAAAACCGTACCATTTATTCAGAATCGGTGTTCAAAATATCGTCGCTTGTAGTCGCTTGTGGACTGCCTGAAACAGCATCACCCATGACTATTGATTGAATCTTTGCTGCCACTTCTGATTGCTTGTTTGGGTAAAGGTGGGAATAAGTCCCCAAAGTTGTTTCAATGTTTTCATGCCCTAACCTTTCAGAAATCAGCAGCGGTGAAAACCCCATTTCAATTAAGAAAGAAGCATGTGAATGCCGAAGGTCATGAACCCTTATCTTTTTCACACCGGACTTTTTGCATCCTCTATCCATTTCATGATGAAGATAATATTTGGTGACTGGAAAAAGCCTTTCATCAGTTTCATAGTCACAAAGCCTGGAAGCATAGTCTTTCACAATTTCACACAGGAAATCAGGGATGGTGATGGTTCTATTACTTTTTGGGGTTTTAGGTTCAAGAATCAAGTCTTGCTTATCAAGCCTGGTATAGTTTTTGTTGATGTTTACGGTCATGGCATCAAAATCAAAATCATTTAAGGTCAAAGCCAACATTTCACCTGACCGCATTCCAGTCCAAAACAAAAGTTCAAAGATGGCTTTGGAAATCGGTTTATCACTGACTGCTTCCTTAAATTTATTGAATTCTTCCACAGTCCAAAATTTCATGGATGCAGCGTGTTTCTTTCCCATACTTCCGGATACATGAACAGGATTGACTGGCAACTTGTAATACTTCACAGCATAATTCATGATGGCAGAAAGCTGATTGTTTACTGACTTCAAATAGGTCTGACTGTAATTGTTTTCGTTTGAAATCCATTCATTTTGCCACTTTCGGATTGCCACAGCATCAATGGTGTTTATCGGCATATTCTGAAAGAATGGCATCAACTTCAAATTGATGATAAATTCTTTGTTGCTGTATGTGGTTGGTTTTAACCGGCTTCTGCAATCTTCCATATAAAGTTCAACCAGGCTTCCGAAGGTCATATCACAAGAAGCATGTGCCTTATTCAGAAATTCCCTTTCAAATGCCTGGGCATCAGACTTCTTTGCAAAGCCTTCCTTCTTCTTTCGCTTCCGGTTACCCATCCAATCTGTATAGTAGAATGATGTGTACCAGGTGTTCCGCTTTTCGTCTTTGTAAACTGGCATATTATATCACTTATCCTTTCAAAATCTTGATTTTTTCTTCAAGAAGTGATATAATAAATACACCACTTCTGTAATTGATTTGCTTACCTGCTTTCAATTCTGATTTGGTTTTCAACTGTGAACCCTGGGTTGCAGCCTGGGGTTCATCTTTTTAGGTCACCGTTGCAGCGGTGGCTTTATTTATTATCATGGTTTTCAACCCCTGAACCGTTTTCTGTTGCAGCAGAAGGCGGTTCTTTTTTGTTTTTCTGACATTGCAGAAGAATCATTCCTTCAATGGCATCTTTGTTTCTGTTCTGTAAGGATTCAAATTCTTCTTGTGTGAATTCTGCGGTATAATCTTTGCTTTGAACCTCATATACACATGAGGTTTCAGAACATGGGATTGGCTGAACAGAATAATTCAATGATTTCAAGTATTCAATGAACGATTCTAAATGATGAACTTCTTTTGCAAGTTCACTACCATCTGTTAACCAGACTTTACTTACATTGTACTTAGTACAAATCAATTCAATGTAACTTTCTCGAACCCCTCTGTTACCACTTTCAATATTTGATATTCCGGATTTTGATAAACCAATAGATTTCCCAAATTCTTCTTGTGATAAATTCAATGATTCTCTTAATTCTTTTATTTTGACATTCACAACTTTCATGTTTACACCTTCTTTCTTGGGTTTTATTATAGCATATATTGTTTTCAAAGTCAACATTACTATACAAAAAGTTTTCAATAAGTATTGACAATCAGAACATAATAGTTTATAATGTTTTCATACAGAACATGAAAGGTGATGAAACAGATGGTTATTAACAAAGAAAAATTTGAAGTCTGTATGGCAGAAAAATGTATGACCTATGATGACCTTGCCAAGAAAGCAAATCTTTCAAGATTTACTATTCAAAAAATGCTTGGTAACAAGGTTGATACAAGACCAGCAACGGTTGGGAAAATTGCAAAGGCATTGGGTGTCAATGTGAAAGAATTGATTGACTTCGAAGCTGCAACTTCCAATCAATTTATTACAAATTCAGGGGTTCGTGGTTGAAAACCAATTTGAAAGGCGGAAAGCAATATGAAAATCAAAGATGAAGTTATTCAAGCGGTCAGAAGCCTGGGGTATAAAGGAAAGGTAGAGATTGCAACAGCATCATATCACCGGTTGATAGTATGGGTT
Organism: Ruminococcaceae bacterium UBA3903; assembly: GCA_002391625.1. Lineage (GTDB taxonomy): Bacteria > Bacillota > Clostridia > Oscillospirales > Acutalibacteraceae > UBA3903. Next base: position 141,405 of record DGFJ01000041.1, read on the forward strand.
GATGATGTCAGGGTTGGCATCTATGACCTGGACAAGCACACATTTGTTGATTGAAAGGATGGTGATTCAATGAACGGACAAGCAGCACTGCATCAGGAAGCAAAGTTTTTGAAGGCTTCTGATGTTGCAAATATTATGCAGATTTCAACAACATCTGCATACCGCATAATCAAGCGGTTAAATGCTGAACTGCAAAATCAAGGGAAAATTGTTATTCCTGGCAAAATCAGCAGAAGATTCTTTGAAGAAAAGGTGGTTATTTGACATGCAAGAAAAATTAAAGGTGGTGATGATATGTTTGACCATAGTGAAACCGGCTTCTATGATGACTTTGTTCCGCTGAAAAACAACACCGACAAAAAAGAACCGGCTGTTGCTTATACCGAAAAAGCGAACCGGATTGACCTTCAAACGGCAAGAGGATATAGAAGCTATTCAGGGGTTCTTTCCAAAGATGCAGTTCTGATTGAAGCTGATGACCAACAAAATTCTGAATTATTGTTCAAAGTTGTTCAAGGTGAAAAGCTGTGCTGCATTATTTCCAACCGTGAAGGTGGTCAAGGTCTACATTCACTATTCTTCAATAATGGTGAAATAGCAACTGCCACAAAAATTATGCTTGCATGTGGTATTCAGGTTGATATTAAGGTTGGTTCAAGAAATGGATTGGAATGTCTGAAATGGCAAGGTGTTGAGCGTGTACCGGTCTATGACAGCAAACCATATCAAGAAGTTCCGAAGTATTTCACACCGCTGAAAGGCAGTAATATTGACTTTGCTTCCCTAGAAGCCGGTGATGGTCGGAATGATGCACTGTTCAGATACATTCTTACCTTGCAGCGTTTCAACTTCACGGTGGATGAAATCAGGCAGTGCATCAGAATCATTAATACCTATGTTGTGAAGGAATCCATTTCTGACAAAGAACTTGATGTTATTTTAAGGGATGGTGCTTTCAAGAAGAAAGCTTTCTTCAATGGCAGAACATTTCTTCATGACCAGTTCGCAGAGCATATCCGGCGAACATATAACATCAAAAGAATAAATGGTCAGCTTCACATTTACAAAGATGGGGTTTACATCAGTGGTGACAATGAAATCAAAAAAGCCATGCTGAAAGAAATATCTTCTTTGACGGATGCCAAACGAACCGAAGCCTTGAAGCAGCTTGACCTTATCTGTGACGAATTCAGCATTGATGAAAGAATGGCTGATTTGATTGCCTTCCGGAATGGTGTGCTGAACCTGAAAAGCAAGGATGAACAGCTGCTACCCTTCTCACCGGATAACATCATCACCAACCGCATCCCCTGGGACTACAACCCGAATGCATATTCTGAAATAGCAGACAAGACCCTTGACAAAATAGCTTGCCATGATAAAAATATTCGTTCCCTACTTGAAGAATGCATTGGGTCATGTTTCTACCGGTCAAACACCCTGGGTGGTGGTAAAGCATTTATTCTGACCGGTGAAGGAGCAAATGGAAAATCAACATTCATTGAAGTGCTTCAAGCAATCCTGGGTGAAGATAACTATTCGGTTCTTGACCTGAAAAACCTGGATGCAAAGTTTTCAACTGTCATGTTGGTTGGCAAACTGGCGAACCTGGGTGATGACATTAGTGATGAATTCAACTCTGATATATCTGTGTTCAAGAAGATTGTCACCGGCAACAAAATCACAGCACAGCAAAAAGGGCAGCCGGAATTTGACTTCAAGCCGTTTTGCAAATTAATTTTTTCAGCAAATGACGTCCCCCGAATGAAGGACAGAACAGGGGCTGCACAAAGAAGGCTGCTTCTGATTCCGTTCAATGCTCATTTCACAAAGTCTGACTCTGATTATGACAACACTATTGCCTTCAAGCTGAAAGAGCAGGAAAGCATTGAATACTTCATCAGGATTGGCATTCAGGGCTTGCAGCGTGTTCTTCTCAACAGGGACTACACTGCTTCTGCAAAGGTCACCGCACAGTTGGAAGAATACCGGATTTCTAACAACCCTTTACTATCATTCTTGCAGTACTGCAATGATGAAGGAATACCGATTGAAAATGAACCGGCTTCAACTGTCTTTGAAAACTATCAGGGCTATTGTGCAAAGAACGGCTATCAGGCATTGGCAAGCAATGAATTTTCAAAGCAGCTGCAAAGAAACACCGGTCTGATTTCAAAACGGCAGACAGTAAACAAACGAAAATACAGCGTTTATGTCAAAAACACAGGACAGGGTTGAACAAAAAGACAAGCACAGGACAAGCCGAAAAAGTAATGCCTGTCTTTCAAAAAATGTGTTTTATCAATGTTTTGTAACATGGGACAAGCACAGGACAAGCAATGTGTAACTTCTTATATAAATTATAGGTCATTCAAATTTGAAAGGCTTGTAAAAAAGAAGTAATAAGAATAAGGTCATAAGCCTGTCCACCCTGTCCGACCCTGTCCACCGGTGCTGCAACACCGAAGGTACAATCAAGAGGATTCACAGTTGAAAACCAAATCATAAATAATATAAGTGAGGTAAAAAAATGATATTACAAGACCACTTCTGTTCATTGGTTCAAAAAATCACACAACTTGGAATTATAAAAAGCGTTGCCTGGCATGAAATAATTGATGACCCCTATCAGTGTTCCTGGGTTCGGTTTGAAGATGATACCGGCTTTGTGGTTGATGTCCCCTGCACTGATTGGGGGGAAAGCGAAGCTGAATATACCCTGATAAACCTTGCACTTCAAAAGCTGTGGAATCAGGTTGGCGAAGATGTCAATGAAAATTGGATTCTGACACTGGATGACCTGAAACCGGCAGTGAATAAGGCAAGAGCATTGAAACCCTATACCGGCGAAAGAATCGCAAATAAACGGATGTATGAAATAGGCTATCGTGCACCGGAATACATATATTGATTGAGAGGAAAAAATCATGATTATAACAAACGATATTTCAAGTATTGAAGCGAAGGACATAGACAGTTTCACATTTACCGAAAATGATAAACAGCAGCCTTGCATTTCCGTAATGCTCAAAAGAAATAAAGAAGTTCAGATGGCTTTATCAGATGGCTTTGGTATTCATAAATGCAATGAATTTTTAGGCTCTTTGAATGTAATTAATGAAGAATTCATTTGTTTTCATGGCTTTGAAGGTGGTCTTGGTTACATTGAATTGATTAAGAATTGCAATGAACTGTTTCAAATCAGAAAGGTCATGGAAGATGTTACTGGTAAGGAATACAGTCATATTGGCTTGATGGCTTCACAGGTTCGTTCTTGTATCCTGGACAAGCTAAGCATCAAATACAAGCGGAATGTGCTTCAAGAAGCCTATCAGACCAACACCCTTGGCAAGTATGTTGCCGAAGCCCTTACATATTTAAAATGATGCAGCTGATGCCTTCACATGGTCTGTGTGGCTGTGTGAAGGTGCTGTTTGATAAAACACAATGAAACACTATGAATGAATTACACCCCCCACCAGGTGTATCAGAAAGGAAGGTGACACAGATGACAAAGAAGGAAATGTTTCTTCAAGCTATGATGCAATGCCCGACAGTTTCAGAAGCTGCAAAAATGGCAAAAATAGCCCGAAGTACAGCATACCGGTATATGGATGACCAGGAATTCAAAAATCAGCTTGCAAAGGCAAAAGCCGAAGTTCTGACCGGTACAGCTACATATCTTCAACAGAACCTTGCTGTTTGCGGTAAAGAACTGATGAACATGATAAATGACCCTTCTACACCGAAGGCGGTTAAGGTTCAGGCAATAAACACTGTTTTCTGCAATGCAAAGGCTTTGACTGAAACCGCTGATATTATGCAAAAACTGACCGAAATTGAAATCAAAATGAATGAACAGGAGTGAAAGCAATGAAAGCCGATATAATCAAACGCATCAATGCACTTCATGAAGCTGTGCAAAAAGCTGAACTGCCGGATATGGTCTTTATTGAACCAAAGGATGGCAAGTGGGAAGTTACGGAACAATTTTTTGGCATGAAGAAAAATGCTTCCACAGATATCAAATACAACACCTTTCTGATTGACCACTATGGTCAGTATAAAGCACCGGAAGGTTTCAAAGGTGTCATCATTATTGATGATTTGATGGTGTAAAATGCTTATAAATCAGGCTTTTACAGTTATCAGTCTGATAATTAACTGAAAGGAAGGATGATAAATGGAATACATTTCATTGAATCGGGTAGCTGCTGCCATTGGTCAGGAAGCTATGGAAAAGTTGCTTCATGATTTTCCTGGTGGCAGAATCTATATTCACAAGAACTATGTCAACCGTGAACAGCGGAATCAAGCAATATTGGAAGCTTATGATGCCGGTGCAAGCCGTGAAGAACTATCAGCTGCATTTGGTCTTTCCATTTCAACTATTGACAACATAAAAAACAGCAGAGCAAAACACAATATATAGTCTTAATTCTTGGCAAAAACTACAACATATAGTGCTTATGTGATGACACCATACAAGATATATGATACAATTATAGTATCAAGATAATATCTTGTATGGTGTTATTTTATTTCACCGGTGCAACCTTCCCAGGCTTTCCATCCTTTCTGACCAGGGAAGGAAGCACAAAATTAATTATGAAAGTAGGTAAAACAATGTTCACAAAAATTAAAGAAGAAATCAAAAACTATGCAGAACAGTACAACATCCTAAAAAAGGTGTATATGGATAAAAACACCGAACTGAAAGCCAACTACATTGGCAAGATGTTTGATTCTGAATTTGCAACCAACCATCAGCAGTTCAATGATGCTGTTCTTGCCCTTCAAATTGAAGCAAAAGAAAAACTGAGTACAGCTTATTCTGCTATAACAGAAAGCATTCGTAATTCTGTTATAGATGACCTTGGTTCGGAAACCATTGCAGAACTGAACCTGATAAAAGGTTTGAATCTGTCAGAATTTGAAATCAGGGGCTATGCTGAAAAGTACACCGGCAATGCAAAGGCACTGCGAATTCTCACAGAGATTGCAGAAAGCAAAGGCATTTATTTCAACTATACTTCCCATCAGGAAGTTCTTGATGTAGTGAAGCAGTTGAAAGAAAGAACAACTGACTTTATCAATGGTTATCATGGCGATTATAGAATGTTTGGCTTCTATGCCGGTGATTACAATCATGCATTGACACTCAATGGTGACCCGATTGACCTGGCAGAAGATGTTTACAATGATTTCATGAATCCGTTCAAAGGCAGTGCTTCAAATGGCTGAATTCAAGATTGATGAAAAGTGGATTGCTGAACACAAACCTGTTTATCAAGAAGATTTCAAAAAAATGTCCTACAAGGAAAGGCTTGACCTTTACAATAACAACCGTGAACTGTATGAAAGCCTTGCATCATCTGAAAAGATGAAGAAAGGAAAGGGGTGATTTCATGGGAATGTTCATTTTAGGTGTCATTGTCGGTGCTGTTGGCATTATCATTGCAGCCTGTGCCTATGACACAAAGAAAAAATCAAAGTGATGTATTCACTTAATTTCACACAGAAAGGGGTGAAATAGAATGGAATTATTCAAATTACTTGGCACGATTGCCATTGATAATGGTGATGCAAACAAAGCTATTGATGATACAACTGATAAAGCACAAGATTCTGACAGTAAGATGTCAAAGTTTTTCAATAGTGTCGGAAAGGGTGCTGCTGTCTGTGGCAAAGTCATTGCAAAGGGCATTGCTATTGGCAGCGGTGCAATGGTAGGTCTGACCACCAAAGCCATGAATATGACCGGCGAACTGGAACAAAACCTTGGCGGTTCGGAAGCCGTTTTCAAGGACTTTGCCGGAAAGATGCAAGAAACAGCAAAAACAGCATTCAGCAACATGGGTTTGTCTGCTTCTGACTTCCTTGGTACAGCAAACAAAATGGGTGCATTGTTCCAGGGTGCAGGTTTCAGCATTCAGGAATCATCTGAACTATCAGCTTCTGCAATGCAAAGGGCAGCTGATGTTGCATCAATTATGGGTATTAGTACACAAGATGCAATGGAAGCTGTTGCCGGTGCTGCGAAGGGCAATTTCACCATGATGGACAATCTTGGTGTTGCCATGAATGACACCGCTATTCAGAATTATGCTTTATCAAAAGGCATCAGCAAAACCACAGCTGAAATGACACAGCAAGAAAAAATTGGTCTTGCTATGGAAATGTTCATGGAAAAAACATCCTATGCAGCCGGTAACTATGCAAAGGAAAATGAAACCCTTGCCGGTTCATTAGGAACTGCAAAATCAGCACTGACTAACTTTCTTGATGGTTCAGGCAGTGTTGAAGATGTGGTCAAGTCCTTTTCCAATGCAGCCAATGTCATTGTTAAGAACCTGAATGAACTTGTGCCGAAACTGGTCAGCGGAATCACAGAACTTATAAATCAGGTTGTCCCAATGTTACCGCCTTTACTTCAAAGCCTTCTTCCTGGTGTTATAGAAGGGGCGGTTCAGCTGATAAATGGTCTTGTGGCAGCATTGCCAATGGTAATTGATGCACTGATGACAGCACTTCCTGGGCTAATTGAAGGTGTGGTTCAAATCCTGTTGGCATTGAGTGCTGCACTTATAAATTCTTTGCCAATGGTTCTTCCGGCTCTGATTGATGGTGTCATTCAGTTGGTGGTTGGCTTGGCACAGGGATTACCGCAAATCATTCAGTTGCTTGTTGACAGTCTACCGGAAATCATTATAAATGTGGTTCAAGCCCTGATGAACAACCTGCCTACCCTGATTCAGGGCTGTGTACAGTTGGTTGTTGGAATTGTTCAAGCTATTCCGCAAATTACCCTTTCCCTTATAGATGCACTGCCTACCATCATTAAAAGTGTGGTCACAGGCTTATGGAATGCCCTGCCGGTTCTGTTGAATGGGGTCATTGAAATGGTCGGTTCAATAGGAAAATCGGTGTGGTCACTTCTTGAAGGCTATTGGTCAAGGCTCGGCAGCTTTTTCAAAGGCATTTGGGATGGTATCAAGAACATATTCAGCGGAGTTGGTGACTGGTTCAGCGGAATATTCAAATCTGCTTACAATGGCATCACCGGCATCTTTTCAAAGATAGGCGGTTTCTTCTCGGATGTTTTCGGTAAAATCGGGAACATAGTTAAAGCACCTTTAAACTTTGTTATCAAAGGATTGAATTCTTTGATTGGTGGGTTGAACAAAATTAGCTTTGATATTCCTGACTGGATTCCAGTCATTGGTGGCAAGAAGTTTGGCTTCAATATAGGCAAAATACCCGAACTTGCAAAGGGCGGTATTGTTGAAAAGCCGACACAGGCAGTCATTGGTGAAGCCGGTGATGAAGCTGTTGTGCCACTTGAAAACAATACCGGTTGGATAAAGCGTATTGCAGAACAACTGATGCTTCATCAGTCTGATGTGCTTAGCAAAGCACAAAGCCTTTCTGTTGATTCTTCAAAAGACAACCGGAATGACAAGCATCTTGAAACTTTAATCCGCAAATTTGACCAGTTGCTTGAAATCATTGCTGAATACTTTCCTGGGTTTGCTGAAAATATGCAGCATGACCTTGTACTTGATACCGGTGCTTTGGTGGGTCAAATGACACCTGCCATTGATAGACAGCTTGGTGTCATTTATAAAAGAAACGAAAGGGGGGGCTAATCTGATGCTTGGATGGATTGTTGCAGTGATAATCTTCACCGCCTGGATGGTCACAATGTACAGAGCAGGAAAAGCAATCAAAAGGCAGGAAGCAGCCATCATAAAGCTGCTGAATAAATACAATATTCCTTTTGATGATTAAATTCAGAAGCTGCACTGTTTGATTTCTCTTGCAGTGCAGCTTATTTCATAAAAGAAGGCGGTGAAGCATAATGACCAATGAAGAATTGGTTGAAAAAATTCAAGCCGGTATTGATGTTCAAAGTAATATGGAAATGCTTTATGAACAAAATAAGCGAATCATTACAAAATGGGCTTTGCCTTATACAAAACATGTGGAACTTGCTGATTTGATGCAAGAAGCCTATTTTGGACTGGATGCAGCGGTCAAGGATTTTCACCCAAAAGGTTCTGCAAAATTCTTAACTTATGCACAATTCAAGATAAAATTACAACTACAAAGGTATTATTTCAATTGTGGCACAACAAAAAGGCTTCCGGTTCACTTATATGAAGCAATGGCAAAGTATAATAAATTCATCATGGACTATGCATCAGAGTATAGAGAAAACCCCACAGATGAAGTTGTTATGCAAAGTTTGGGTATTACAGAAAAACGGCTCAAAGTAATTCAGCAAGCTATTTATGAAGCTGAATGCATTAGTACTGAGGATGCAGTTCCTGGAACAGAGGGACTGACTTTCGGTGAATCCATTGCAGATGAAACAAATGTTGAAGATGACATTATTGACCAAATTGAAAATAAACGGGCTGATTCTGACCTTTGGAAATCGGTTGATGAATTGCCGGATAAGCAAAAACAAATTATTCTTGAACGATACCAAAACAATGAATCCCTTCAAGACATATCAAAAAGAATGGAAATATCTGCCGAAAGGGTTAGGCAATACGAAAGAACGGCATTCAATGTATTAAGGAACATGGAAAAGGTTCAAAGGGCAGCAGATTATTATGGATATGGTTCAGCTGCATATTATCAAACAGGATTGTATGCATTCAAAAACAGTGGCATGTCATCCACTGAAAAAATAGCACTTAAACATATTGAATATGATGAACGAAAGGTAAAGCTTCAAACCATGCTTGATGATATGGTTTGGGAATATTGAGGTGTAACATGATTATTGAAAAAATTAAAGCCATGCCCCGAATGAAAGCATCCTTGGAATACAGTCAGAGAGAATATAACATCTATTCTAACATGCTGAATAAAATTGAAAATGGTGACCTGCGTGAAAAAATCATAAATGCACAGGACATGATTTTTCATGAAATTGAACAAAAAGCATCTGAATACAAAATACTCTCATCAGCGGTGGATGCACTTCCTGGCATTCAAAAGTCTGTCATCATCTATTGTTATTTCAAGAATGGCTCAAAACCTGGCAATAAAAAAGAAAGATTGTCAAAACATTATGAATCCCTGGGGCTGTCTTACGGTAAAGTAAAATCCATACGAAAAAAAGCCTTGAAAACAATTGAAGCTGCATACCTGGCAGGACAGGCTGAATTAGCCGAAGAATAAGGCTGATTCAAGCGGTTTACCTTTGGGGTATGGAATTATGCCCCTGAAATCAAAATGCCCTTGTAGGTCATTTCTGCGGCTTACAGGGGCATTGTTCTATTCTGTTGAATTATTCATGATTTTCTGATATACTATAATCATGAAAGAAGGCGAAGAAATGAATGACAGAATAATTACTGTTAAGGGCATTGGCAATGTTACTGCAAAGCCGGACTTGATTATTATAACCATGGGGCTTGAAAATGCCGACTATTCATACAGCGGTTCAATGCAGCTTGCATCCGGTGCAGTGGATGCTATCAGAACAGCCCTTTTTTCCGTTGGCTATGAGAAGGACAGCTTGAAAACAACGGACTTCAATATTAACACCGATTATGAAAGCTACAAAGACAGCAAAGGAAACTGGAAGCAGAAATTCCTTGGTTACAAATGCACCCATAAGCTGAAACTTGAATTTGACTTCAATATGAAAAGGTTGAACGAAACCCTTTCAGCTATTGCTTCAAGCGGTGCAAACCCTGACTTTGAAATCAACTTTTCTGTTAAAGACAAGGATGCCATCTCAGAACAGCTTTTGCAAAGTGCCGTGAAGAATGCTTCTACCAAAGCCACTGTCCTTGCAGCTGCTGCCGGTCTTTCCATTGGTGCAGTGCAGCGGATTGATTATAGTTGGGGTGAATTACACTTGTATTCTGACACCAAAATGATTGAACCCCTGTGCTGTGCATCAGAAGCTGCAACCGCATTGGATATTGAACCGGAAGATATAAAGGTCAATGATACTGTAACGGTTGTGTGGGCTATCGAATGATGAATGATAGAGTATTCACAGCAGAACAGATTGAATTCATAAAGTCACTTAGTTTGAAACCTGATTTTGAAAATCTAACAGATGATGACCTGGTTCAAATCGAAGAAGTGATTGGTGAAAAATTGCAGAAGTCAGGCTTTGACCGAAATTATGAAGTCACCGCTGTTGGTCGAATGTGTGAATCAATCCTTGACCGGCTGACATGAAGGGTATAAAAACATGATGAAATATACTTTTTCCATACCGGAAGATACAAAACAGATTATTGAACTGGAAACCGGCATGAAGATTGAAGCCTACCTGGAAAAGGTCAAGGATGATATTCTTGAACAATCTGAACAGCCTGGAAGGTTAAGTGTTCCGAAGGCTGCCAAACTGATGAACGTATCACAGCAATACATCAGGGTTGGAATGCAGAGTGGCAGACTTCCTTTCGGATGGGCTGTGAAGGTTGGTGGAAGTAAATACACCTATTACATTAGCCCAAAGAAGTTCACTGAATACACTGGAATTGAAGTGCCGGATTAGGCACTTCAAACTGTTCAATTTTTTGCAGTGAAATTGCCGTACTAAAACCGTACCATTACATTTTGAACTATTGCTGAATTACTTGAAATTTGTTCAATAAGCCCTTGAAAAATGACTTGAAATGCGGTATTTGATATATTTGAAACGGCTGAAAAACAACTTGAAACAGAGTGGGAGTAGTTTCCCTTGGCTGTGATGTACCAAAAAACCCAGTGTTTATGCGGGCTTGCGGGCTTCACGAAAATTGCCGCTCTGTTGTTGCAACACTTTTGCAACACGTTGATAGAAAAAAGTGTTTTGCAACGGATGAAATAGTAACGAGTGGTTATCAAGTAAACAGAGAAAAATGATTATTTTGAAATGGGAATTCCGGTCTTATTGTTCGGGATTCCCGTTTTGTATTATTGATAAAAAAGAAGCCTTCTTTTATTATAGTAGTAGAGGTGAAATCTATGAAGAATCAACACTACTATTTCTATTTGACAGAGAACGAAAGACTTCTGCTCATTCAATCACTTGTAAGTTTGAGGAACAGACTTATAGAACAAAATAAGTACACAGATGCAGTTGATGATGTTCTTTGCATTGTGACATCAGCAAGAAAAAGGGCTCTCTGTCAATAGTTGGG
>DGFJ01000034.1:0-106298 GCA_002391625.1 Ruminococcaceae bacterium UBA3903
TAGGCAAAATTGATTTCCGTGTTGTATTGCTTTTTTGTATTTATTATTTCAGCTGTTTATGGTATCATAAAAATAATAACGATAAAAGGAGAATCACCATGAAAAAGGTAATTTTATTCATAGCATTAATAGCTGTTGCTGTTTCCGCCTGTGGATGCGGTGCAAAAAATAACAACAATGGTGTGGAACAGTCTATTGAGGTGGCAACAACACAATATACATCTTTAAATGCTGACGACCAATCAAAGATTTCTACAATGTTAACTAACTGGGCGGCCGCCTATATGTCAGGTGATATTAATCAATATAACAAATACTGTGATGACAGCCAAAAGCTGACAGAGGATAACGATACTGACAAAGCGTTCATAGCCCAGCATTTTAAAAAAATAACAGGCTGTGAAATAAAGGTTATAGACTTTGACAAGGTCACCTCAACAGCTGAAGGTTATTACGAAATACCAATTTCATATTACCTAACATTTTCCGATGATTACCCAGGGTCAGGCATATTACAGGCTGGTAAAAACTCTATAAACGAAAGTATAACTGTTGGTGTAAACAGTAACGGTGATTTTGTAATAATGAACAGAAGCCTAAACTGGCAGGGTGATATGAAAAGTGCTGCACAGCAAAACCGATAATGCGTTAGCCGTACGTTGAATCACTTACAGATAAATGCTATAATAGTTTCATATGCATCATAGGAGGATAACAATGAGCCATAAAAGAATTGTAATAAAGGTAGGTACATCTACCCTAACATATGACAATGGAAAGCTAAACCTACGCAGAGTAGAACAGCTATGTAAGGCAATCAGCGACCTTACCAACTCTGGTAAAGAAATTGTGCTGGTAAGCTCTGGTGCAATCGGAGTCGGCGTTGGAAAGCTGGGTTTACCAGAACGTCCTACTGAAACCAGAAAAAAGCAAGCGTTAGCAGCCGTAGGTCAATGTGAATTAATGTTTATGTATGACAAGCTTTTCGGAGAATACAACAGCACAGTAGCACAAATATTGCTTACCAGACGAGTAATAGAGGACGACCATCTGCGTGTGAATGCCTGCAACACCTTTCAAACCCTGTTGGAAATGGGGATTATCCCAATTGTTAATGAAAACGACACTGTAGCAGTAGATGAGGTTGAGGGTACAAATTTTGGGGACAACGATATGTTGTCCGCCATCGTTTCAAGGGTTATCGGTGCCGATCTGTTAGTCATACTTACTGATATTGACGGTTTATATGACCGCAACCCACGTACTAACCCTGATGCTAAGCTAATAAGGCGTGTAGAAAAAATTGACGATAATATTAGGCATATGGCAGGTGGCAGCGGTTCTAACCGTGGTACTGGTGGTATGGCAACAAAAATTGTGGCGGCTGAGATTGCTACAAAGGCTGGTGTAGAATGCTGTATTATTAATGGCAATACACCTAATAATTTATATGATTTATTAGACGGAAAAGAAATAGGTACAGTTTTCCAAGCTATAAAATAGGTTGATATATTTATTCAAAAAATGGCGATATATAATATGATGCTGATTTTTCTTCTGATACTACATAATATCATTGTAATTTTCTGTGGAATAAAAATTAAGGGTAAATTATAGGAAAAATCGCAATTCTTTTAAAGGCTTAACCTTAACGTAACATCTCACCAAGCTTATGAGTATAACAACCAAAAAACGAGCTATCTCATTTTAATTTGAGATAGCCCGTTTTTTATACCGTTAGCTTTTCTTTCAGCTGTACAAGAATCTTTTTTTCCCTGCGTGACACCTGTACCTGTGACATATTAAGTATTTCCCCTGTTTCGCACTGGGTTTTTCGCTTAAAAAAACGTAGATTGATTAGCCTTTTATCATCCTCGGACAATGTGTACATCACTTGACGCAGAGAAAGCAGCTCCGTTAGCTTTTCTTCATAATCATCAGCTGGTATATCAATCTGTGATGCTTCGCTGTCATCGCTGGCACCTGTTAGTGACATTGGCCTCATCCCTGCGTTTACCCCCTCTGCTACTTGACCAGGTTCTATATCCAATATTTGTGACAGCTCTGAAATTGTAGGTTCCCTGCCATGCTCTGTTGTAAACCTTGCTGTTTCCTTTGATATTTTCATTGACAGCTCTTTTAAGCTGCGGCTTACCTTTACTGTACCGCCATCACGAAAAAGTCTTTTTATCTCTCCTAATATTACAGGAACAGCATATGTAGAAAACTGTACACCATATTCAGTGTCAAATCTGTCCACAGCCTTTATTAAGCCCTCACAACCAGCACCATACAGGTCATCATATTCTATGCCCTTGTTTTTAAAACGTTTAGCGCAGGCATGAACCAAGCCCAGATTATTTTGTATCATCTCATCTCTTGTCATAAGATAATACCCGTGGTATCAGATATTTTGTCAATGTAACAGTAGTGCCTTTATCCTGTTTTGATACCACTCTTATGTTATCCATAAAGCTTTGCATAACGGCAAAACCAAGCCCTGCACGCTCGCCGCCAGCTGTCGTAAACATAGGCTCCATAGCCTTTGGCACATCCTCTATGCCTACACCCTTGTCTTTTATTTGAATTGTAATTTTTCCGTTTTCAAAGATTTGGGACTTTATGTATATTGTACCTATGGTATCACGATAGCCATGTACAATGGCATTAGTCACCGCCTCTGATACAGCGGTTTTTATATCGGCCATCTCTCCTATTGTAGGGTCCAGCTGTAGTATAAACGATGCTACAGCTGACCTTGCAAAGCTTTCATTGTTACTTTTACTGTCAAAGGACAATTGCATTTCATTAACAGGTTTCATTTTTATCATTCCTTCCCTTTATACTGTAAAACGCCTAATGCACCCACACCAGACAAGCTTATAATTCTTTCCAGATGAGGTGGCACATTAATAACTAACAGCATTCCACCCAACAGCTGCATCAGCCTAAAACGTCCCATTATTAACCCTATGCCAGAGCTATCCATAAATTGCACCTGTGAAAAATCCAGCTTTAGCACAGGTGGGTGTAATTTTTCCGCCTGACTATCTATTTCCTTTCTTATTTCTCTGGCTGTATGGTGGTCTATCTCACCACTCAACAAAGCTATCAACGCTCCGTCAGCCGAAGTAATTTGTACATTCATATTTATCATTCCTCTTTTACCGCAAGCTCAGCCTGCTTATATTATTCCCATAATTTTACAAAATATGCCTTTTTAATTTTTTATTTTGTCCGTTAAAAAGCTTTAAGTATCAATATTTTTTGCCGCAGCTTAGGATTAATAGTGTTTTATTGCAAGGCTATCCTTTTAAAGCCTAGACTATAATATAACAGCAGACAAGCTATGATAGAATTTTTTCTGCCTTCCTATTGGCAATTAATATTGTTAAACAAGCATTTTTTAACCGAAAAATAAAAAACCCTCTACTAAATATAGTAAAGGATTTTGTATAAATATTTTATCACATTTTATTGTCGAAGATTAAATTTCCTTGCGTTGCTTAAGCTTTCTGATAAGTATTGGTCGCAGCTGTGACGCTAGGTACAATGAACCACACACAACTACAGCCCCATCGTCGCCTGCCATTTCCAACGCCTTATCCACAGCACCGCTAAAGCTTTCCATCGGGTACACCTTGTCAAAGAATTTTACGGCTTTTTCCGCTAATTCCTCTGATGTTTGTTTTCGTGGATTGTCAGGCTCAAGGGTAATAACCGCATCAAAAAGTCCATCTAAATATTCTAAAGATGAGTTGCTGTCTTTATCCCGCAGCATTCCCATTATACACACAATATTTTTGTTGGGTAAATAGTCGGTTATAGCCTGTGACAACGCCTCCATACCGTTTGGGTTGTGAGCCCCATCTACCAATACAACAGGCTCTGTTGACAACAGCTCCAGCCTTGCTGGCATTGTAGCTTTTGCTAAGCCGTCAGCTATGTTTTCGTCAGTTATATAAAAACGTCTATGGTTTTGCAGCACCTCAATAACTGCCAAAACGGTCTTTAAATTTTTGATTTGATGTTTTCCAATTAAGTTCAGCTTCATTGGAAAACCACGGTACTCTACGTCAGTATGTGTTATATTTCCACCTAACGCTGTAAGCTGTACCTCATTAGCGTTAACAAAGGTGTTACAGCGCAGATTTGAAAAATTGAGTATTACGTTATTAACGTTGGACTCCTGTGGATAAAACACGGTATATCCATAATCCTTAATAATACCGCATTTCTCCATCGCTATTTCCTCCACTGTATCCCCTAAAATAGCGGTATGATCCAAGCTGATAGATGTTATAACAGATACCAGCGGTGTTCTGATAACATTAGTAGAGTCAAACCGTCCACCTAGTCCCGTTTCCAGAACTACTATATCGCACCCTTGCTGTGCAAACCAGTAAAAGGCAATGGCTGTTACCAATTCAAATTCTGTTATTATTTCGCCATTATCTCTCATTCGCTCCACAACCGGAAAAATCTCCGATACACAGTCGGCTAAATCCTGTTCAGGTATCATTTCGCCATTCATCTGCATACGTTCCCTAAAATCTATAACAAACGGTGATATAAACAAACCAGTTTTGTACCCTGCGTTAGTGAGTATAGATGATAGCATAGTACAGGTTGAACCTTTGCCGTTTGTTCCTGCTATATGGATATATTTTAATTTATCCTGTGGATTTCCCAGTAGCTTTAACAGCTTTTTTATTCTGTCTAAGCCTGGTCTAGAGCCAAACAATAGAAGTGAATTTATTTTTTTTAACGCCTGTTTATAGGTCATTGTCATCACTCTTTTCAGATAGTATTTTGTATATAATACCCTTTTTTATCCCTGTTTCTTTGGCAGCCGTTTTACAAGCCTCAGAGGTTGACATACCGCCATTTATATAAGCCTGTGCTATTTCAATTGCCTGCTCCTGTGTAAATTCCACTGGCTGTGGTTTTTCTGCACCATGAATAACCAGCACGATTTCACCCTTTAATGGAGTTTGTGCAAACTGAACAACCGCCCTACCTAACGTGGTAGAAATAACCTCCTCGTGTATTTTAGTTAGTTCACGAATTATGGCTATTTGTCTGTCACCTAAAGCACTGTACATATCCTCCAAGGTAGCCTGTAGCTTATGTGGTGCTTCGTAAAAAATCATGGTACGCTGTTCGTCATGTATCTCCTGTAAATGGTCACGACGGCTTTTTTTATTCATACTCAAAAAGCCTTCAAATGTAAAACGACCAGTTGGCAAGCCTGACAATGCCAGCGCCGATACCACAGCACTAGGTCCTGGCACTACCGCTGTTTCTATTGACTTTTCTCTGCATTGACGAACAAGCTCCTCCCCTGGGTCTGATATGCATGGCATACCAGCATCTGTCACTATAGCACAGCTTTCGCCCTGTTGTATCCTGTCACATATTATTTCACCACGTTCACGCTTGTTATGCTCGAAATAACTTATCATTGGCTTTTTAATACCAAAATGATTTAACAGCTTCACTGTAACACGAGTATCCTCAGCAGCAATAAAGTCAACATCCTCCAACACCTGTACAGCACGCTGTGACATATCACCCAAATTACCAATAGGCGTACCAACGACATATAAAATTCCTGCCATATTATTCCCCCGTCTTTTCCTTGTATATTCCGTAAATTTCCATCATTTCCTGTGAATAACCACCCTTATCGTCCTCTATCATAAGCGTTGGCAACGTAACCAAGCCGCCATTTTTACCACCTGCTCGTCCCTCTATCAGAAACAGCTTTGGCTCCTTACCCTGCCGTTGTTGAACAAAACGCAGCCGCTTAGGTTCAATTTTATACTGACGAAAGGCACACATAACATCAGCTAACCTTTCCGGTCGCAGACACATACAAAATCTGCCGGAAAAACGCAGCAGTGATGCTGCTGTCTTAACAACATCGTCCACTGTACAGCTACATTCGTGACGAATTACAGCGTGTGCTGACAGATTGCTGACTATCCCCGTACCCAGTGGCTTATACGGTGGATTACACACAACCAAATCATATATACCAAAAGGTATTTTCCCCTTTAGATGATTTAAATCCTCGTTTAAAACAGTTACGTTTTCCTGTAGGCTATTCAGCTCAATGCTACGGTTTATCATATCAGCACCCTTTGATTGTATCTCCACCGCTACTATATGCTTTGGTTTATGCTGTCTGCACCATAGCAAAGGTATCGTACCACAGCCACTGCCCAAATCTACCGCTTGTTCGTTAGCCTTAGGCGAAGAAAAATGTGCCAACAATATAGTGTCTGTAAAAAAATGGTGTTCCTTTGACACAATAACCTGTACACCATTACCAAGAGGCTCTAACCGCTCACCTGCCTTTAGCATTCTATCACCTTACCTGTAAAATCTTTTCATCCACTGCTTTTTTTAGCCGTGAATAGATGCTTGATTAGCACCACTTATTAAATCCCCTTGAACGCTGATAACGTGTCCAAAAAACAGGTCACCATCATTAAACCAAAAATCAAAGCTTCCGTCATCATATAAATCAATGGCTTCTAACGTCATTCTGCCAATAAACTCTGACATTGTCACTGGTTGTTCAGTGTCCTCTTCCTCATCATCGTCCAGCCATGATTCGTTTTTTAGTGGCAGTAATATTTTGGCCGCATAAGCTGTAAGCGCATTTTCCCAATGCCTTTGATTGTTTATAAGCTGACCTAACGTCGCCATAGCTTTTTCCAAATGCTTAGCATCACCGTTATTAAAGGACACCTTAACCTGCTGTCTACGCCATCTGATATAACCCTCGTACCAGTTTGTCATATCATCTAATACAAAGCTATACAGCTTACGCTTGAGAAATTTGCTTTTAAAATACACAATCTGTTCTATCTGTTCCAAAACACACCATCCGAATACAAGTTATTATTTTCATTGTAACAACCCCTTAAGGAGTACTACATTTACTAATATACATAACAAAATTATAGCATTTATATGTGCTTAATTCAACACATATAAATGCTAATATCAAATTACATATAAATTTAAGCTCCAGTGTCTAAGCTTACTAAACATTCACAAGAAAATTATAGCTATATATTAATTTCTAGTCCTATAGGACAATGGTCACTGCCAAGCACTTTGGAATATATACTGGCATTTTGTATGCTGTTTTTAACGTCATCCGATACAATAAAGTAATCTATACGCCATCCTGCATTATTTTTCCGTGCATTAAATCTGTACGACCACCATGTGTATGCACCTATAACATCTGGAAATAGGTATCGGTAGCTGTCCACGAAGCCAGCGTCCAGCAATTCTGTAATTTTCCCACGCTCTTCATCTGAAAAGCCAGCATTACCCTTGTTGGGTTTAGGGTTTTTCAGGTCTATCTCTTCATGTGCCACATTTAAATCTCCACAGTATATTACAGGCTTTTTCTTCTTTAATCTAGACAAATAGCTGCGCATGGCGTCCTCAAACTCCATACGATAATCTATCCGCAGCAGCTCCATTTTAGAATTAGGCGTATAGCAATTAACAAGAAAAAAATTGTCGAATTCCAAAGTAATAGCTCTGCCCTCATCATTGTGGTTATCATCTATACCATATGAAACACTTTTAGGCTTCACCTTTGTAAAAACCGCTGTGCCAGAATAGCCCTTACGCACAGCACTGTGATAATAGCAATAATACCCCTGTGGGCTAAAGTCCGCTTGCCCTTCCTGCATTTTTGTTTCCTGTATGCAAAATATGTCGGCATTTTCATCTGTAAAAAAATCGTTAAAGCCCTTTTGCAGAACAGCTCTAAAGCCGTTAACATTCCATGATATTAATTTCATTTTTACGTCCCCCTTCTATTGTGATACTATTCCCAATTTTTATCTATACATAACATTACATCCTGCTTATATCTTTAGCATTCTGTATCCAACACCAATATGTGTCTGTATATATTGTGGAGAGGATGTATTTTTTTCGATTTTTTTACGCAGGGTTGCCATAAAAACTCTTAGTGATGCCACATCACTGTCCCATGCACTGCCCCAAATTTCACGAGTTATAAAGGTGTGGGTCAACACCTTACCTACATTTTTAGAAAGCAAACAGATAAGCTTATATTCAATAGGAGTCAAGTGAAGCTCATCATCACCTAAATACGCACAACCCGCAACGTAATCAATTTTCAGCTCCCCGTTGGTAAAGATATTATTTTCTGTTTTTTCTGAGCTTTGAACATAGTTTAATCTTCTAAGCGTCACACGCAGTCTGGCTAGAAGCTCCTCAATGGAAAACGGCTTTGTCAAATAATCATCAGCACCAGCATCCAGTGCTTCTATTTTGTCCTCATCCTCACTTCTAGCACTGATAACGATAATAGGCGTTATTGACCATGTGCGTATTTTGCGAATAATATCTACGCCGTCTATATCCGGCAGTCCTAAATCCATTAAAATAATGTCAGGATTATGTGATACTGCTTCTAAAATAGCAGCCTCACCATTAGGTGCTGTATGAAATCTATATTCATGTGTTTCTAATGTTGTAGAAATTAAATTTCTAACAGCATAATCATCCTCTACTACTAAAACTAACGGTTTATTCATGTAACGTTACCTCCTCTGCTGGCAAAGTAAAAGTAAATACTGCACCAGAGGGTTTATTATCTTTTACAGATATTTCTCCTCCATGTGCCATAATAATAGATTTGCACAATGCCAAGCCTAAACCCATACTTCGTCTGCTGTCTGCCACCTTCATATTAGCTGTAAAAAACATATCAAATATTTTTGGCTTAACATCATCAGGTATTCCATTGCCATTATCTGCAACACTTACCACAACCATATTATTTTCCTTCTTTATAACTATTTCAATTTCAGAACCAACAGGCGTATATTTTATGGCATTGTCAACAATGTTAATTACTACTTGAACAATTAACCTAGCGTCCATTTTTGCAAGTATAAAATCTTCTGACTGCTTAACTGTTATTTTATGGTCAACGGCTTTTCTGTTTATATGTCGTAAAGCCTCATCAACAACCTCGTCTATAAGCTCAGCAGATAAATTCAAATTCATTGTACCATCTTCTATGCGTGTAACGGAAAGCAGATTTTCTACAAGGTTAATCAGCCAAAGTGAGTCCTCGTAAATATCCATATACAGCTGTCGCTTTTTATGGGTATTTATGGTAGCTCCACTTTCAAGCAGAATGCCTGCATTACCTGAAATTGATGTCAGAGGTGTACGCAGGTCATGAGAAATTGAACGTAACAGGTTGGCACGCAGCTGTTCGTTTTTGGCTAAAACAGCTGTTTGTTCCCGTTCCTTTAAAATCTTTTCATGCTCAAGAGCTACTGCACATTCACCTAAAACAGATAAAACAATACTATGCTCAAAGGCATCCAGCTGGGTATTTTCCATTGCTATGCCCACAACCCCATAAACCGTGTCGTTGACCCTAACGGCTAGGTACAGGCATTTGGCACTGCCTAATGTATTTGTAGTTGCCCCTGCGTGTTTATTATTTTTGAAAACCCATGCCGCCACAGCTTTTTCATTGCTGGATACATATGCGTCTACATCATCATTGTTGGTAGCAGTAAAAACAGAAGGCTCCAGCAATTCTCCATTTTCTGATAAATAAAAAATTATATCTTTTCTTAAAAGTTTAGTTAGCTGTCCCGCAGTAGCGGATACAATATTGCTTTTAACATCATTCTTTTGGAGCAGTTGATTGGTTTCCAGCAATATATTTGTACGATATGCTGTTTCAGCTGATTGATGGGCGTGCTGCTTTATCTTCACCGCCAAGGTACTGGTAATAAATGCCGAAATAAACATAATAAGAAATGTTGCTGGATAACCCGAATCATATGCACTAAATGTAAATCGTGGTTCTATAAAGAAAAAATTAAATGTTAACACGCTGACAATAGAGGATATTAGGCTGTATGCTTTATGTGAAGTAAAAATAGCAGTAATCAGAACCCCTAAAATATATATGGTAATGATGTTTACCTCTGAAAAACCTATATTATAAAATATAAAACCGACGATAGTGGCTGTAATCAGCACAAGAACACTGGCAATAATATCAGATAAAGCAAACTTTATTTTACCTTTGCTTACCTTTTTCTCTTTATATTTTTCGGCTTCTTTATCAGGAATAATATATATATCCAAATTAGGCGCGTTGGCAGTCAATTTTTCCGTTAGAGTTTGTTTGCTCCATATGTATTTCCTTTTAGCATTGTTTCTGCCGATAACCAATTTAGACACACTGGAAAGTCTGGAAAACTCTGATATTTCCAAGGATACGTCATCACCGTAAACCGTTTCTATGGTTGCTCCTAGCTGCTCTGCCAAATGAATATTACTACGCAAACGCTTTTTATCCTCATCGCTCATAGCTTCAAAGTCGGGTGTCTCCACAAACAATGCTGTAAATCTTCCTTTAAAAGCATCTGCCATTCGTGCTGCAGTACGAATGATTTTAGGGTTAGTCGGTGACGAGGACAGTCCTACTAAAATATGCTCATCAGTGTAATAGTCCATATTGCCAGCAAGCTTAACATTTTTTGTCATTTTGCTGACTCTGTCTGCACATCTTCTAAGGGCAATTTCACGCAGGGCTGTCAGGTTTTTTTCATCAAAAAAATTGCCTAATGCCTTTTGTGCTTGTTGTTCGTTGTAGATTTTTCCAGCATTTAAGCGGTCGATTAGTTCCTGTGGCTCTATATCTACCAGCTCCACCTGATCTGCATTATCAAACACACGATCTGGTATTCTTTCCCGAACGGTAACACCGGTAATAGCGGCAACCATATCGTTAAGGCTTTCTATATGCTGTACATTTATCGTTGTATAAACATCTATGCCAGCCTTCAACAGCTCCTCCACATCCTGATAACGTTTAACGTGGCGACATTCCTGAGCATTTGTATGTGCAAGCTCATCTACTAAAATCACCTTTGGCTTACGCTGTATGGCAGCATCCAGGTTAAATTCATTTATTTTTATACCCTTATGCACCACAGATAAGGTGGGTATTTGTTCTAATCCCTTTAACAAAGCAGTGGTTTGAGGTCTTTGATGTGGTTCTACATAGCCTATTACCACATCAACATTTCTGAGCCTAGCAGAATGTGCCGCCCGTAGCATGGCAAAGGTTTTACCAACTCCTGCCGCATATCCGAAAAATATTTTTAAATGTCCACGTTTCTCGGCTCTGCTTTCATATTTTATTCTTTTTAACAGGGCATCAGGGTCTATGCGTGTATCCTCCATTTTGTTCACCTCTGCTTTTAAATAATGGTCTAAACGCTTTAGAACTGCTGTTATAATTAGTACAAATGCTGTAAGGCTATTATAGCACAACTTAAATATTATTTACTATTATTTATGCTTTTGTTGTCCATAAGAAAGAAAAGGATACCTTTCGATGTCCTTTTCTAAGTATAAAATTATTTCAATATTCCATCTATCATTAGGTTTACCTTTAGAACATTTACAGTGTTTTCACCAAACACCCATAAAAATTTCCCTTCCGTGCATTTTTCAATAATAGCTCTGACAGAATCCTTCGATAAATTATTGGCATCCGCAATTCGTGCTACCTGATATTCTGCGGCAGCAGGAGAAATATGTGGGTCCAAGCCACTGCCCGAGCAGGTAACCAAATCCACTGGAATTGCTGTATCCTCCATATCTGGATTAGCTTTTTTTATCATGTCAACACGTTTAGAGATTAACTCCTTGTATTTCTCACTGGCAGGACTAAGATTTGACGGCGAGGCGTACATTAAGCTTTTTCCATTTTCATCCTTATAGGTTGTCACATCTATGTTCATAATACGACCCCACATATGTGACTGGTCGGTATATTGCTGTCCTAAAAGTGCCGAGCCATACTTTTTGCCCTCCACCTCAATAATACTGCCATTGGACTGATTAGGAAAAATCAGCTGTGCGGCACCTGTGACTATCCCTGTGTAAACAACACCACAAATAACGGTAAATATTAAGAAAATCATAATTGCTTTTGGTAAAGCAGATTTTATTACTCTCATAAGGTTATCTCTCCATATACTTTGTAATCTAAGGCTTTGAATTTTTAGCGTAAAATCAGGCAAGCTCCCCTTTTGTTAAGCCAATCCCAAAGCTACCAAAATAATATCAATCAGCTTTATAAAAATAAACGGTGCTATAAAGCCTCCAAGACCATAAACTAACAGGTTTCTTTTTAACAGCTTGCTGGCGGATACTTCACGATATTTTACCCCCTTTAAAGCTAAAGGAATAAGTGCAACTATAATTAATGCATTATATATTATTGCTGATAAAACAGCACTTTGAGATGAATGCAGGCTCATAATGTTCAGTGCTGACAGCTCTGGATAAATTCCAAGAAACAATGCTGGTATAATAGCAAAATATTTTGCAAGGTCGTTTGCAATAGAAAATGTGGTTAAACTGCCCCTTGTCATTAATAGCTGTTTACCAATACGTACAATTTCAATTAATTTTGTTGGTGAGGAGTCAAGGTCTACCATATTACCCGCTTCTTTAGCAGCCTGTGTTCCTGTATTCATAGCAACTGCTACATCAGCCTGTGCTAAGGCCGGTGCATCGTTAGTACCATCACCTGTCATAGCCACCAGGTGACCCTTGGTCTGAAAATCTCTAATCATTTTTAGCTTGCCCTCTGGGGTAGCTTCTGCTAAAAAATCATCTACACCAGCTTCTGCTGCTATTGCTGCCGCAGTTAAAGGGTTGTCACCAGTAATCATAATTGTTTTTATACCCATTTTTCGCATATCGGCAAACTTTTCCTGTACACCCTGCTTTATAATATCCTTTAAATGAATTACGCCCAAAACCTTGTGATTTTTTGCAACAACTAAGGGGGTACCGCCCTGATTGGATATTTCCTTTACAGCATCGTCACATTCCTTGCTGTATATACCACCATTTTCTATTACATATTCTTTTACAGAATCAGCTGCACCCTTACGAATTTCATTACCATCAAAATTAACCCCGCTCATTCGTGTAGCAGCCGTAAATGGGACAAACTCCATATTCTTATCAGACAGCTTTCTCCCACGAATACCAAACTGTTCCTTTGCTAAAATCACTACACTTCTGCCCTCTGGCGTTTCATCTGCTAGGGAGGAAAGCTGTGACGCATCTGCCAATTCTTCTGAGGATGTACCGTCAACTGGACAAAAAGCATACGCCTGACGATTTCCCAGTGTAATTGTTCCTGTTTTATCAAGCATAAGGATATCAACGTCACCTGCCGCCTCAATAGCACGACCGCTCATTGCCAATACATTCGCTTGGTTAAGTCTGCTCATGCCCGCTATACCAATAGCAGAAAGTAACGCTCCTATAGTAGTAGGCGCTAAACATACAAGCAATGCAACCAAGGTAGTTATGGATGTAGGATTAGCTATACCGGCCTGCTTTGCTGAAAATACAGAGTATGTATATAGTGACATTGTAACTAAAATAAAAATTATAGATAAGGCAACCAAAAAAATCTGCAATGCTATTTCATTGGGCGTTTTCTTTCTGGACGCACCCTCAACCATTGCAATCATTTTATCCAAAAAGCTTTCCCCCGCTTCACTGGTTACTTTAATGACTAACCAGTCAGACAGCACAGTAGTACCGCCGGTAACAGCACTTCTATCACCACCGCTTTCACGTATTACCGGGGCAGATTCTCCAGTAATGGCACTTTCGTCCACTGACGCTGCACCATCAATTACATCGCCATCTGCTGGTATTTGTTCTCCAGCCTTTACAATAATAATATCATCTTTTTTCAATTTAGAGGATGAAACACAGATAATATTATCCTTTTTATCCAAGTCCAGTATTTGATGTGCTTCCACATCTTTTTTAGCAGCACGCAAGGAATCTGCCTGTGCCTTACCTCTGCCCTCGGCAATAGCTTCTGCAAAATTAGCAAATATAACAGTAAACCACAGTATAACAGCAATGGCAAGAGTGTAGCCTATCCCTGCGTCCCTTAGTCCAAACAACGCCACAATAGCAAGTATCGTCGTAAGTATTGCGGATATATAAACCAACAGCATAACAGGGTTTTTAGCCTGTATTCTAGGATTTAATTTTATAAAGGAATCCTTTATGGCTCTGCCAACCATTTTTTTATTGGTTAAAGTACCTTTTGTTTTTTCAGACATTTTAGTACCTCCTTAAGCTATACTGCTAAAAAATTCGGCAATAGGTCCAAGTGCCAGTGCTGGAAAAAAGCTTAATGCTCCTATTAAAATAACAACAAAAACTAGTAAGAAAACAAACAACCCATTGGTTGTTGATAGTGTACCTGCTGTTGTTGCTATTCTTTTTTTACCTGCTAAGCTACCAGCTATAGCTAACGTACCTATAATTGGTAAAAAACGAGAAAATAACATTACTATCCCTAAAGTAACATTTAGAAAAACTGTATTGCCGTTAAAGCCTGCAAATGCTGAACCGTTGTTTCCGCCAGCGGATGAAAAGGCATACAGCATTTCAGAAAAGCCGTGAGCCCCACTATTATTTAGGCTATCTGCTACGCTGGGAATAGCTGCCGCTATACCGCTGCTTACCAAAATAGCAATAGGTGTTGCCAAGCATACAAGCACCGCCCATTTCATTTCAAATGGTTCTATCTTCTTTCCCAAAAACTCTGGCGTTCGTCCCACCATCAGTCCCGCTATAAATACTGTTAATATTGCAAAGGCAAGCATACCATACAAACCACAGCCTACACCGCCAAACACAACCTCACCTAGCTGTATAAGCAGCATTGCCACCATACCGCCCATGGGTGTATAGCTGTCGTGCATTGCATTTACAGAACCGTTAGATGCCGCTGTTGTAAACGCCGTCCATGTGCTGGAGCTTGCTATACCAAAGCGTGTTTCCTTACCCTCCATGTTACCGCCAGCTTGATTCTCCGCTAATATATTAACAGCACCATTCTGAGATAGCTGTGGCGTTGCCACCTGCTCGCTAACCGCTATAGAACCAAGTGCTAAAGCAAGACATATAAACATTGCTGTGAATATTGCCAAGCCCTGCCTTCTGTTTTTAACATTTCTGCCGAAGGTAAAGCAAAGTGCAGCAGGAATTAATAATATAGAAAGCATTTCCAGAATATTTGTCCATGGATTTGGATTTTCCAACGGATGTGCTGAGTTCACACCATAAAATCCACCTCCATTTGTACCTGTCTGCTTAATAGCCACCTGACTGGCAGCCGCTCCCAACGGAACAACCTGTTCTGTTATAATTTCAGCACCCATAACAATCTCGCCATTAACCGTAACAATGTTATTTTTTTCATCAATAACGGCATCCTCAATAGCTGTACCATCTGCCGTAACAGCAATAGGTTCTACAAGCGATACCGTTTCTGCTGGTTTAAAGCTTTGTACCACACCACCACCTGCTAGGCATATAGCAAGCACCAAATTTATCGGTAATAAAATATGTATAATAATTCTGGTTATATCCACCCAAAAGCTACCTAACCCATTGGCTTTAACCTTAATAAAGCCTCTAATCAGTGCAAACAAAACAGCTATGCCCGTTGCCGCAGAAACAAAGTTCTGAACAGTAAGACCCACCGCCTGTGTTAAATAGCTTAACGTGCTTTCACCGCTGTACGCCTGCCAGTTTGTGTTAGTAATAAAGCTGACAGCAGTATTAAAGGATAAATCCCATGATACACCAGACAAGCCCTGTGGATTACCGGGCAAAACGCCTTGCAAAAGCTGAAGTAAAAACAAAAATATAAAGCCAATACCAGAAAACAATATGACGGAAACAGCGTATTTTTTCCATGTCATTTGCTCATCACTTTTAACCCTAGTTACCTTATAAACCAGTTTCTCACAGGGGTTTAATAGCTTTGATAAAAATGTTTTCTCGCCGTTCATTACCTTTCCAATATACGCACCTAACGGAACGGCTAAAATAACCAATACCGCCAAGTAGAAAACATATTGCAATATTGTACCTGTCATTGCTTGTCACCCCTCATAAGAATTACTACATAATAAATTAAAAGTACACCTGCAGCTCCACCGATTAGATCAATTAATATCTGCACAGCACATTCCTCCTTTTGTGACTTATAGTTTACCATTGTTAATTTTAAGTTTGTATTAGGACAACTGCCCTCCACATTAAGATTTCATTAAGATTTACAATGTCCAACCAAGAATTAACGAAAGTGACAATAAGATAATAGTAAAATGAGGGTTTTGGTATAAAAATAGTAATAAGTAAATTTTTATGATGTAAAAATCATATTAAGACTAATGGTTATCAATTAATCATTATCACTCAAGCTTAGCCTTAATCACAGCTATTGACATAAGGATATAAAAAAGCGGCAGCATTTTAGCCACCGCTTTACTTAGGTATTTATTTTTATTTTAAAAATTTTACCACTGCTATCGACATAAAGCCAATAAAATTATGGTTCTACAATATTAAAGAAAAATTCAAAGTCCACCATATACCTATTAAGTGTAGATAAAATTTCTTTATTACCCTCAATTTGGATTGCCTGTGCTTGTTGTTCTGCATTTTTAGAAATAACAGCAAATAATGCGTTTTTAGGACAGGAAACTGTGGTTTCAACGTTATCCTTTGTTGTATTGCTATAGTAAAGTAAAGAGCCATTGTACAAATGAACATAATAATTCTCTTTTGTATCTGTCAAAACCAGATTAAACTCTAAATCTTCATTTTGTGCCTGACTGCCGTCCAATAAAATACCAATGTAATCAAGCATCATTTCTGATGTCATATTTGTTTTTAGGTCAGCGTTATTACTAGCAATAAGGCTTTTATCAACTGTTGTTCCGTTACGCAATTCCTTAGCTGCACTTAAATAGCAGTTACGCCATGTGCCTGATTCAGCCTCATAGCCCAGCTGTTCAAGGGCATCTGCACATAAATATCTGGCATCCGTATTAGTAGGATCTGCATAAACCAAAACATTTGTGATTTCTGCTACCCATTGATACTCTCCCTTGTCAAAATCTGCTTTTGCAAGCTCCAGCACCTTGTTTGTGTCACCTAAGTATTCAACATATTTTTTCGCACTATCTGTTGGGGTTAGGGGATCTAGGTTCACGGGGTTAGCATCATACCAGCCCATATATTTTTGATATACAGCCTTTGAGTTGTGTGCTACCGTACCGTAATATTGTCTTGTATACCATACTTTTTCTAGCTTTTCTGGCAGCTCTATCATATTAGAAATTTCATCAGAGGTATATCCCTGATTTATATACATTAAGGTTTGGTCATTAATGTATTTATAAACAGCTGCTGTATTTGTCATGTATTCATTAACTATATCATTACCCCAATGTGGCCAGTTATGTGACTGGAATGTAACATCTGTTTTGTCACCATATAAGGTAACTGCTTCGTTAATATAGTTAGCCCACGCATTTCCATCACGAACCTGAGCACCACGCAGTGTGTACAGATTGTGCAATGTACCAGTACAGTTTTCCGCCATCCACAAAGCCCTTTTGTCTTTGAAATATGTGTTCATTTCTGCTGGTGCTTCCGTACCGGGAGTTATTTGAAATTCTAGCTCTGTACCGTCAATCGTGTAGCTTTCGCCCGTTTCCTTAATTTCATATGTAGGTGTAATAAACGATTGTGTTCCTATAGATTGTCCCATACCAATTCCCATTGACATAGAGCCTTCCACACCCTTATCCAGCACAACACCATATTGATAGGATGCACGTCGTCCCATTGCATTTCCAGCGTAAATGTTTTCGCTTACAGCATGCTCTGTAAAGCCCTCCGGTACTATTATTGGTATTTTACCAGAGTCTAGCTGTTCATCCAGTGACAGCGAGCTGTCTGCCACATCCTCCTCAGAAATTAATCCCTTTATACCACCGTAATGATCCACATGGCTGTGGCTGATTATTACAGCTTTTATTGGTTTATCTCCAATATTTTCTTTTACTAAGTCCATTGCGGCTTTTGTACATTCTACGCTCATAAGGGGATCAAACACGATGTATCCGCTGTCAGTTTCCACCAAAGTCAGATTTGACATATCATAACCACGCACCTGATAAATGCCATCACTAACCTCAAATAATCCGTATGAATGGTTTAGTACCGTATTACGCCATAGGCTTGGGTTAACAGTGTCTGCCGTATCCTGAGTATCCACAAAATCATAAGCAGCTTGACTCCATACCACCTTGCCATTTTCGTCCTTAATCTCTAATTTTTCTGGTGCTGCTATCAACCCCTTTGTTGCAAAGGTGTATTCCTGATTATCAGAAAAATCAAGGAGATTATACATAGCACTGTTAATTTCCTTTGTTTTATCTGTTGCCGCTTTGGTTTCATTATTAACATTTATAGCTGCGTTTGTATTTGTAGTGGCGCTACAGCTGGATAAAATAACACTTCCACACAGCAGTCCGACTAACAACAGCACCACCCTGTGTTTTGTTTTTTTCATAATTATCCTCCTAGTAATTTATTCTTCCAAAAAATAATAAATCAATACATTAGACTCTCTTAGAAATATTGCCTTTATGGTAAAACAAAAGGTTTAAAACCCTATGCTTCCTATAGAAAATTATACCTATTCTACTTACCAAAAGCAAGCAAATAACCATCGTCATATGCCTTATTAGCACAACAGGACGGTTTATTTTTTTATAAAACAGCGTTCTTTCTATTGCACTCTGATTATTGATATTTGTTAAATTAATCAGGATTTTAATACTTTAAATTCCACCTTGTTATAATAAAATTATTACCTTAATCTATGTTAAAGACACCAACAGCATACCGCCTACCATCAACACATAAAGAATATTAATTATGTAAAACTTAACCATAATGGCTACATATTCACGAATAAACGCACCACACCAATAGTACAGTGCTGTTTTACAGCCAACACCCTCCGCTTTTTTAATATGAAGCCTTTTAGCATACAAGCCTGTACGGAATACATGATAATTATTGGTGACAAACACACAGGAGTAATTTGGGATTATACCTTCCATTATGTCCTTGGAAAACTTTAGGTTTTCGTAAGTAGTGGTAGACTTATCCTCTACAATAATATCATCTTCAGGGATACCCCTATTCAGCAAATAACTTTTCATCGCCTGTGCTTCAGATATATCCTCATCGCTGCCTTTACCGCCTGACACAATTATCTTAGCGTACCTTATTCTTTTATTGCTTTGCACCTTCTGATTATGATTTTTCTTATATACCTCAATGCCCTTATCAATTCGTTTGGCAAGCAATGGTGATACCTCACTTCCATTTAACAGACCTGCGCCATGTATTATTATAAAGTCACGATTAACTCGCTTTGGAATAAAGCTGTAAAGCACCGAGTATATAAAAAAGGCTGCAAAGGTAAAGATAAAATATCCCATCAGCATTGCCAACGCAAATGTTAAGGAATTCACGATCCTATTCACATAATTTACAAACAAAACATAGACGATTAGTCCACCAAAGACCCAGACAGATAGCCCTACAAAAATTGATAAAGCATTTTTAAGATTTACCCCCTCACGCCTAAGAGTTAAAATACCAGCCAATATAAAAATAACTGATGTGGTTAAAACACACAATGGGCATAAAATAAATACAATCCCCATCACTGCTATTTCCACCCAGCCATTCTGTGGATATATAACGTCCAATGACAGCAGCCCAAAAAACAGTGCCAGCAATAAAAACACAGCATTACGAAATCTTAGCTTTTCTATACAGAACGAAATTATAAAAACAATAGAAAATAAAATTGTACATATTATTACTATATTCATAGGCATCCTCCTTTTACGGCTATTGTATCACATTGCTGTATCCCTTTCAATGTAGTATACAACTCTTTAATTTATAACCAGATAGCCAGCATCAAACAATGCCATCCTAAATAATCGTTAGCACCACATTCAATATCTTAAAAATTGTGTTTGTGTTTTCCTGTTCTGTAATATAAACTATTCGCTTAAAATCAGTGATTGCCTACACTTCATAAAATTTATTTTATCCCCACCTTAGCTACCCACTTACAATAAAGTATCCTGCAATAGCTATTGCCCTTAGCAATTTGATTTTCATTAAAGCATTTACCGTTCCCATCTTCACACATATAATTTTGTATTAAATGGTAATTACTTCTTTTCTGTTTAATTCCATATAAATTTCTTATTATTTATGTTACACTTTTTAAGCCTTTCATTGCAATTAGCTGTCTAGTAAGGGCAGCTTCACAAAACCGTCACACAACCTTTTATATGTTTTCAGATTCTACACATACAAAATTCTTAATTATTTAATATACTATTAGCTGTTAACAGCCTCACCTATAATTAAAAAGAAGGAAGTAACCTTATGAAAAAAATGACAATAAAGCTATTAATTGATGTTGTGCTGTGCTGCATATGGGTATCCCTAATGACCTACAATTTCACAGGTGCTTTTATGCACGAGGTACTTGGAATCGGTATTCTAATATTGCTAATATTACATATCGGACTAAACCACAAATGGATATGTAAGGTAACTGCCACATTCTTTGACGATGGTTTTAACCTAAATAAGGCTAGATATATCTGCGACCTTGTATTGCTGATATTATCAATTTTCACGGGCATTAGCGGTGTAATAATCTCTAAGGAATTATTTCCCTTCTTCTCCATAGGTAGCTATGGTGTACTGTCATCACTACATAATATAGCAGCATATGGCTCATTGATCGTTATAGGAATACACGTAGGCTTTCATATAAAAATGATTATTGGTTATTTTAGAAATCTATTTAAGATAAAATCCGTAAGCAGGGCTAGAAACATCGCTTGTAAGCTGATAGCTGTAGCAATAATATTATACGGAATAAAAGCCTCTAACGATTATGGTGTACCCAACCTGTATATTCCATCTAACAATACAGGTAACTCAAGGGTGTCTATTACCAACCCAGCTAACACAGCCCTTGCCATATCCACAGGATATTCTATAGTTCAAATGGTGTCCGAAACGCCATCTGCTGGCGAAAGTTTAGAGGATTATTTGGGCAGATTAATCTGCACAGGCTGTCACAAAAATTGTTCCTTGTTAAGCCCACAATGTGGCAAGGGCCGACAGCAGGTGGCTCAAGCAACGGAAATTTATACCTCCAGCACTGAAGCTGTACCCACCTCTGCACCTACAGCTCCCCAGTCAAGCAGTGACATCACAGCAAACAACAGCACTAAAACCGATGAAAATAATTCTGCTATTAATTCTACTCCTACTGCTGTTCCAGAAACCCCAACATTGGAAGATTACCTAAGTAAATTATTTTGCACTGGTTGCAGTAGACATTGTTCTCTGTTAAGTCCACAATGCAGTAAAGGCACAGCTCAAGCAGAACAGGCACAACGGGAATATAGCCAAACAGTAGCTGTAGAGAACGCCACAGCTGCACCAACACAGGGTCGTGAACAATCCACTACAGGCGATAATAACGCCACACAGCCCACAGCCCAGCAACCCACACAGTCCCCCTCTGCTACAAGCACTATTCCTGACACACCAGAAAATCCCGTAGAAAAGCTATTAACACAGCCACTGCCTATTATTGGTATGTACTCTACGATAACCTATTACTTATCAGAGCTTTTAACACGCAAACGTAAAAAGAAGCCATCTGATAGACCATATCGTTAGAGCAGTATTCATACACATTATTAACAGGCTAGTTATATTAAACCAATGGGGTGTGAGGGGACTTCATCCCCTATCCTCCTCTTGTATTTGCCCAGTCCCAAGCCTTTTGTTTAGGTGTTCCACGCAATTTTAAATTCTTAAATTTGGCACTTATCTTTTCCCTCTATTTCCGCATATGTTGCCTTATTCTCCCCCTTATCCACTCATTATACTGTTTTATTTTGCTCTTAGCTAACAAGTTCCTACTACCAAGCCTGTAGCCAACCTTCACCTCCAGACTATCGCCCATTTTGGGCAAAGCAACAAAATGGCAATGGATTAAAAAATCCATTGCCATTATCATTTTATTGCTAATCCCGCATATAAATAAATGTGAATTACTTTTTCATTTCTTCCATACATTCTTCACATATTAACTGACCCTTAAACATGGTCAAATTTCTAATGTTACCACAAAAAATACAACCGGGCTGGTACTTTCTCATAAGTATGCCGTTATCCTCCATAATCAATTCAATGGCATCGTTCTTATCCATATGATATGCTTTTCGCATTAATGATGGTATAACAATCCTTCCTAAATTATCAATGTTACATACCTGACCTACGGGGATATTTTTCTTTTCATCTTTCTTCATCATAAACTTCTCCTTTTGTCACTAATCCTTTTTTTCTCATTCATCTACCTAAAATCATAATTATTACTATCTTCCGCATGTGTTAATTCTACCAAATTATGGCATAAAAGTCAATGTTTTTATTATTTATTTTGTATAATTTACAATTCGACAGAGGTGCATAAGATGCTTAATTATATCTGGGGAGGAATTATGGTAGTATCTGTCGTAATTTCGTTTTTTATGGGGACAACGGGTGCTGTAAGCGATGCCATAATATCAGGTGGTAAAGCATCTATAGATTTGCTAATTACTATGCTTAGCATGATGTGCCTGTGGAACGGTATTATGAAGATAGCAGAATTTGGAGGTATAACCAGTATTCTATCACGCATTTTTGCACCTGTCTTAAACAAATTATTTCCAAATTATAAACACGACATTGAAACCTCCTCTGCTATATGCTCCAACGTTACAGCTAATCTATTAGGATTAGGTAATGCCGCTACACCCTTAGGAATA
Source organism: Ruminococcaceae bacterium UBA3903 (assembly GCA_002391625.1). GTDB lineage: Bacteria > Bacillota > Clostridia > Oscillospirales > Acutalibacteraceae > UBA3903. The sequence goes on from DGFJ01000034.1 coordinate 22,899, forward strand.
GAAGCCATGAAACGTATGCAAAAAGCTAACCCTCAAAAAGATACCGCAAACAACAGTATGATTATGTTTGTAGTGCTGAATACAGCATCTATACAATTAGTACCAACCACTATAGCTATTTTAAGGGATAAGGCAGGTGCTGTGTCACCAATGGATATAGTTCCATGTGTTTGGATAAGCTCACTGTTCGCCTTATTAGTAGGCATAACAATAACAAGGCTGCTGGAAAAAGGAGGGTGAACACATGAACAATATTGGAGCTTTTGTATTACCGATTGCTATAGGAATAATAGTGCTGTTTGGTATCCTAAAGCGTGTACCTGTTTTTGACGTGTTTTTACAGGGTGCAAGGGAGGGTATCCTCTCTACATACCGCATAGCACCATCTATAGTAGGTTTGGTGGTAGCAGTATCCATGCTAAACGCCAGCGGTGCTTTTCAGCTGTTAGGTAACGCCATATCACCTGTAGCAGATTTTCTAGGTTTTCCCACACAGGTATTACCCTTAATGCTGCTGCGTCCAGTGTCCGGCAGCGGCTCTTTGGCAGTATTAAACGATATACTAACCAGCAATGGTGCTGACAGCTTTGCTGGGCGAGTAGCTGCTGTTATGATGGGTTCTACAGAAACAACATTTTATGCTATAGCAGTTTACTATGGTGCCATAGGAATTAAAAAAATACGTCACACTGTGGCTGCCGCATTGTGTGCAGATTTTGCAGGTGCTGTTATGGCAGTGCTGACAGTACGATTGTTCTTTAGTTAATAATTCGTCTGCGAAAAATCTTATTAAATAGTTTTTTACCGTTAAATGGTATCAGCGGATACAGGTAGCTTTTACCAGAAACGGTTTTATTGGTAACCAACAGCACTAAAATTAAAATAACTCCAATTATAAATCCCCATACATTAAAAAGCCACGTTAGTATTAGCAGCATAATCCTTAAGAACTTTAAGGAATACCCTAGCTCGTAGCTTGGCTGCGAGTAGTTGGCAATAGCCACAAATGCCATATACAGCATTGATTCAGTAGAAAACCAACCAACCTTCACAGCAAAATCACTTAAAGCGATAGCGCCTATGATACTTAAGCTGGCACTTAAAGAGCTAGGGGTTTTCATTGATGCCAGCCGCAGCCCATCTATGGCTATCTCCAAAATTATCAGCTGCCAAAATATAGGTATGTTTACTGGTTCAGTGGTCAGCACAAACTTAAAAAAATCTGGTACAAGCTGTGGATTTTGTAACGCCAGCAACCAAATAGGAGTAATAATCAATGTTGATAAGGTTACTAAATATCTGGTAAACCGTATATAGGTACCTGTAATAGGTGGAAAGTAATAATCATCCGCCTCCTCCACAATATCAAAAATAGATGTTGGTAAAATCAATGCTGAAGGAGAGTTGTCAACCATAATTACAATATTGCCATCAAGCAAGGCTGATGCCGTAGTATCAGGTCGCTCTGTATATTTCACCTTTGGAAAAGGGTTATACCAATGATGGTGGTATATAGCCTCTAGTAAGCTTTGTTGATTCATAGTCAAGGAGTCCACTTTTACATTTTTAATCTGCCTTGTTATCCGTTCCAGCAGCTTGTGATCTACCTTGTTGTCCATGTAGCATATAGCTACGTCGGTTTTAGACACTGTACCTACCACATATGCCTTAACACACAATTCGCTGTCACGTATTCGGCGTCGTATCAGAGCTATATTACTTACCATGGTTTCCACAAAGCCATCCTTAGAACCACGCATAACCTTGTCCTTTTCAGGCTCTGTGGTTTCCCGCTGGGGATATGTGCGTGTATCCAGCATTATTGCCTTATCAAAGCCGTCAATTACTACAGCACATACACCAGATAAAACCTGCATGGTTATTTGATCTAAATCTCCAAGAGCGTCCACCTCTACATAAGGCACACAATTTTCTGTAAAAATCTTTGGCGTTGCCATAAGCTCTTCCTTGTCAACACCATAAAAGAATTCCATTATTTTTTCCATTACCTCATCCTTTATCAGTCCATCAATAAAGTATAAGGTAGCCTGTCTGTTCTTTATTACAATATCACGGTTGATAAGGTCAAAGCTGTTCTCATATCTCAATGCAGTTTTCATAATACTTCTATTATTACCTATATCTTTTTCTAATATCATTTGTACGTCCTTTCTCTACTATATGTCTGTTTTCATACAGAATAGTTTGCCATTTTTTTGTAAAATTATTAAACAATCTCATAAAATGCAAAAAATATTATAGAAAATGGTTGACAAATTAATACACAAAACATATAATGTGTGCATACAAACAAACCAATGATTAAGATTAGTAGCTATAGAGCAAGCTTTCAGAGAGCTGTATGTGGTGGGATTGCAGCAGTGTATGCTATGGTGAATGGACTTATGAGGGCACGGTGAACAGATAAAGCTAAGTAGCCAAGACGGGGTTATCCTCTGCCGTTATCAAGGAGGGCACATTGATAGATGTGATAGTGGGTTAGTAATAACCAAGCTGGGTGGTACCACGGAAGATATGCTTTCGTCCCTATTTATAGGGATGAAGGCTTTTTTTATTATCTTTTTTACAATTAGTGTATTTCCAAGCTATGTAGCATTTAACACGGGCTTAATCAGCTAATAATACTATGAAAAAATATTAAATAAAGGAGTTTTTTTATATGACAAAGATACCCTACAGATTTTACCTGCCGGAAAACGAGATACCAACACAGTGGTACAATATGCGAGCTGACATGAAGGAACAACCAGATCCATTAATAAATCCTGCTACAATGAAGCCTGCCACGGAGGAGGATTTATACCCTGTTTTCTGTAAAAAGTTAGCCCATCAGGAGATGGACAGCACCACTAGATACATTGACATCCCAGAGCCTATTAGGGAAATGTACAAGATATATAGGCCGTCCCCACTAATTAGGGCATACAACCTAGAAAAGGCTCTAGGAACTCCTGCCAAAATTTATTATAAATTTGAGGGCAACAACACATCTGGAAGTCATAAACTAAACTCTGCCATAGCCCAAGCTTATTATGCAAAGGACCAAGGCTTAACCTCACTAACAACAGAAACAGGTGCAGGTCAATGGGGTACAGCCTTAAGTGAGGCTTGTTCATATTTTGGTATCCCCCTGACTGTATATATGGTTAAGGTTTCCTATGAACAAAAGCCATTTAGAAAAACCGTAATGCAGACCTTTGACGCTAATATCATTCCTAGTCCTAGCAGCACCACAAGCATAGGACGAAAAATTTTATCAGAAAATCCCAACACTACCGGCAGTTTAGGCTGTGCTATATCTGAGGCTGTAGAAACCGCCACATCAACAGAGGGCTGCCGTTATGTTCTGGGTTCCGTATTAAATCAGGTTTTACTGCACCAATCTATAATCGGCTTAGAAAGTAAAAAAGCCATGGAAATTTTAGGTGAATACCCAGACGTTGTTATCGGCTGTGCAGGCGGTGGCTCTAATCTGGGTGGTTTAATAGCACCGTTCATGCAGGATAAGCTAACAGGTAAAGCTAACCCCCGCATAGTAGCCATTGAACCAGCGTCATGCCCATCTATGACTCGTGGTAAATACGCCTACGACTTCTGTAACACTGGAAAAATAACACCGATGGCACGTATGTACACCTTAGGCAGCAGCTTTATACCATCTGCTAACCACGCAGGCGGTTTACGTTATCATGGTATGTCACCTATTCTATCTAAGCTATACCATGACGGCTATATGGAGGCTAAATCAGTGGAACAGTCAAGGGTATTCGAGGCTGCTGTAATGTTCTCAAAGCTAGAAACCATCTTACCCGCACCTGAATCCGCTCATGCTATTCGTGGTGCTATAGACGAAGCATTACACTGTAAGGAAACAGGTGAGGCAAAGACAATTTTATTTGGTCTAACAGGTACAGGTTACTTTGACATGACTGCATATTCAGCGTATATGGAAAAACGCATGACAGACTACGTTCCAACTGACGAGGAACTACAAGCGAGCTTTGACAAGCTGCCAACAATCCCAACTATGGAATGATTTTTATAAAGTGATCCTTAATCAGTATTTTTCTAAGTATTTTTCTATACACAGGTCATTTTAATTCTAAATCACAATAAGACCATAGATAAAATTTATGAGCAATCCCTTACCAAAGCATATAATAATAACGTAGCATTATAAAAAGCTCCACAACTTGTCTATGGCTCTAATAAAGTTTAATGTAAAATTAACAACCACAAAAGTTAACAGGGAACAACACTATTACGTGCTGTTCCCTGCTTGTGTATTATAAGACTTATGTAAAGCTACATTTTCGCCACCAACAAAAGGATTAGTGGTGTACTATTTGATTTTAAATTATAACGGCGGTGGTTAGAATAAAAACAATCCACAACCAATTAAAATAACACCAATTACAAAAACTGCTATACCAATGGTTTTTATCATATTCACATTGTTTTTTATTTGACGCTTCTTTATCTGTTCAGGTGTCCCAAATGGCAACAGAAAGTACAGCAATCCCATTAATATTAATACAACGCCTGCCAAGAACGCAGGTATTTCACTAGGTGATAATACAGCCCAAAATCCAGCTATAATCAGCCCTAACAAGCAGCAAAAATTAATAACGGAAAACAACTTACCTTTATTCCTCATGGTGCGATAATACCGTTTAGCTGTTTGTTCACATACATCATCACAATATTGTTGTTGATAGGAAATTTCTTTGCCACAATATTCACATTTTTTCATTTTATATGCCATCTCCCTAATTACCTACGTTACATTGAATACCTTGTTTTAAAACTTCAAATTATCACGTATTATAACACAGTTAATCACTTTTTTCAATCTGCTATCACGGCAACGCATTATATGTGTCCTTATACGTTTTTAAATCCTGCACATCGGAAAGCTTGGTTATTGAACCTGATACTCCCGTGCTGTACTGGGTTCTACTAAGATAACTATCAAGCTTACTGGAATCAACTACTTTCTGCAAAACAGTAGGTGTTCGCCTAATACCCATTTGAGTGGGCTGGTAGTTGTGGATGTGAGGGGATTTTTGCAGAGGGATTTGAACCTGCACTACGCAAAATGCTCAAATAACAAGTTCAGCAAACTAGAAGTTGTATTACTTCTTTGCAGTAATAAGATATAGTGAATTCATAGTATTTGGGATAAGCCGAATACTAATATCCTCAAATCCTGCCATGTTTAAATATTCACTTACTCTTTTCTTATCTGTAAAGATGCCACCATCTATTACTTGCATTAACATTCCAAGAATACGATTGCTCATCCAATCTTCAAGTAACGGGTCACCGATTATAAGTCTGCCATCTTTTTTAAGAACTCGATATATTTCGCTAATACCTTTGCCTTTTTCTTTCCAGTGATGTAACGACAGCACGGTAATAACTAAGTCAAACGATTCTGAAACAAAGGGCAGTTGTTCAACGCTTCCCTTAAAAAACGCTATATTGTCAGTTGAAAACAACTTGGCAACTGAAGTGTCAATAGCAGTAATGTCACTACCCGGATATGTAGTAGAAACCACTTGAGTAAATGATCCATTTCCGCAACCGACATCTAAAATGGTTTGTGGAATTGTTCGTGAACAACTAATTTCATTTAAAACCTCATAGTGTATCGCTCTCAATATCTTCACCTCAATCCTATAACATCCATCACATCCAAGTCCAAATCAACTTTGATATGATGGTCTGGTTTCTGTTGAGACAAAACAACAACCTGTTATATGTAAATAATCTTTACTTCATTATAACACGCTTTTAAACATAGAAAAAGACATATCTTCCCCCTTGGCGGAAGATATGTCTTTTGGTGGAGATGAGGAGAGTCGAACTCCTGTCCGAAAATCGTTTACCAAGGCTTTCTACGAGTGTAGTTGATATTTTAGGATTCCCCTCGCCACACGCCTATCAACAGGCTTGTGGTTACGGTAGCTTCTAGTTCATGATAAAAGACAAAGCACGCTTTTATTCACGTTCACCGCTAAATGACGCCCACACCGAACCGCGGTACTTTCGGATAGGACGAGCAGCATTACGCTGCTAGTGCAACAGTATTATTGTTGTCAATTAATTTTAAAGTTTGCGGATTTTATAGCGGTTCCGCACCGCTACTCGCTTACAATGACTTACAATCCCCGTCGAAACCTTTACATCCCCATATTATTTTGGCTGATACAACAATTTGCCCCCAGCCTTTTATTATGAGATAAAAACTATTTTCTATCTGTTTTGTTCCTTAAGATGTCGCTGGATACTACGCTTTGCGTCTTTTTGTGCAATATCTGCACGTTTATCATACATTTTTTTACCCTTGCACAATCCTACCTGCACCTTAACCCTTGAGCCTTTAAAATATAGTGAGATCGGTATCAAAGCATATCCCTGTTGCTTCATAAGGCCAAACAAACGCATTATTTCACGTTTGTGCATCAACAAACGTCTGACACGCAAGGGATCGCGATTAAAAATGTTTCCTTGATCATAAGAGCTAATATGCATGGCATTAATAAATATTTCGCCATCTACTACTGAACACCATGAATCCTTTAGGTTAACCCTGCCAGCACGCAAGGATTTCACCTCTGTGCCACACAGCTCAATACCCGCCTCCATACTTTCTTCTACAAAGTAATCATGGTAAGCTTTTTTGTTCTGTGCTATAGTTTGGGTGCTTTTTTGTGCCATTTCTTAGCCCTCCTCTCATGGAAAAATAGCATACCTTACAATATCAAATGTTATCACAACCACTTAACCTTGTCAAATGAAATTTGCGGAATTTTGTTACTATAAATAATGTAAAGGCACAAACCAAAAAATGAATTGTGCCTTGTAAACATTATAATTCACTTCTGCCCTCTAGGGCTCTAAGAAGGGTAACCTCATCAGCATACTCTAAATCTCCGCCTACTGGTATTCCATAAGCTAACCGTGTAACCTTTACCCCTAGTGGTTTTAACAGCTTTGAAATATACATGGCGGTAGTCTCACCCTCTACAGTTGGGTTAGTTGCCATAATAACTTCTTCCACGTTACCTTTGTTAATACGCTCTAACAACTGCTTTATCATTAATTGGTCGGGACCGATACCACTTAAGGGCGACATAGCACCATGCAAAACATGGTAAACCCCATGGTATTCCTGAGTACGCTCCATAGCTATTATATCTCTTGGGTCCTCCACCACACATATGGTGGACTGGTCACGCTTTGGATTACTGCACAAATTACACTCGTCCTTGTCTGTAAGGTTACAGCATATTCTGCAATAATGTATTTTCTCATGGGCATTTAAAATAGCCTGAGAAAACTCCTCCGCCTGAGATGTGGGCATTTTCAGCACAAAATATGCTAAGCGTTGTGCGGTTTTTGCCCCTATACCTGGCAAACGTTGAAATTGTTCTGTAAGCTTTGCCAAGGGTGCAACGTCGTATCCTGCCATAGCTTAGAATAATCCTGGTAGGTTTAGACCGCCTGAAATTTTCTCCATTGTTTCTGCTTTATCATCATTTGCAGCTCTTAGTGATTCATTTGTAGCAGCTATAATCAGATCAGCCAACATTTCAACATCCTCAGGGTCTACCACCTCTGGTTTAATGTCAATTGCCTTTACCTCCATTTTGCCAGTAACTGTTACTGTAACAGCACTGCCGCCAGAAGTTGCTGAATACTCCTTGCTTTCTAGTGCTGTGCTGGCCTCGTCCATCTCCTCCTGCATTTTTTGAGCCTGCTTTGCGATTTGCTGCATATTTGTAGCACCGCCGTTGTTGTAACCTTTTGGTAGTCTTGCCTTCATATTAAACATTCCTTTCATTTATACATATATATTCTTAATTTTAGTTATTTACTTCATTTACATTTACGCCCGAATCCTTTAGCTTAGCTGTAAAATCTATTAATGGGTCTTTCTCAGCCTGCTGTTGTTCCGGCTTTTTATACGGTCCCAGCCTATATGTTCGGCCTGTTACTTCCTTAACAGCCACTCGCATTTTATCACGCTGTGCAGACTGCTTTAAAAGCTTAAAGGGTATGTCACTTTTCGCATCTATTAAAAGATAGTCACCGCTAATGTATGCGTCAGTATCTCTAAACGACGCCGCAATGGTCTGTGAATAAGTTTTTAATACATCTAAAACCTCCTGCCAGTCATCCATAGGCTTAGCACTGCCTATTATAGCTTCTAAGTCCACTGGTTCTTTATTGATAACAGGCATCTGTGGTGGTGTATTATCATTAACAGGAACATCGACAATAGGCTGTGCGTTTTCAGCTTCCGTAACTGAGGGTAACACATCTATAGCTTTTGACTGTGAAATCTCCTGTAAAGCCGTTGTCTGCTGATTACACTCATTAACAGGTACAACACCATTTTTGACAGCTCGTTCTAATCTGGCCAAACGTGCTAAAATAGCTTGTTTATCATCATCCAGCTCAGTGCGTGCCAATTTAATAAGACACAGCTCCATTTCTGTACGCTTATTACCACCTTTAAACATTCTGTCATAAGCAAGCTGTAGAGTATCCATATAATATATAATTTCCTCTAGCGTCAGCTTATCGCTTTGTTCCCTCGCCTTTTTCAACTCGGTAGGTGACATAACCACTAATGAGCCAGTGGTCTTCATGGTCTTTAACAGCATTAGGCTGCGAAAATGGTCAACTAATTCCTCACATAGGCGAGCCATATCCTTGCCATCCTTATGAAGCTTTTCAATATAGTCCAGAACGCTGCCACTGTCCTTGTCCAAAATACAAGCTGTTATCTCAAACAAATGGTCACGTCCTGCTAATCCTGCTGTGCTGCGAACCAGCTCTGAGGTAATAGTGCTGTCAACACCCATACATCTATCTAACAATGACAAGGCATCTCGCAACGCACCGTCTGACACAACAGCTATTAACATAGCCGCCTGATGATCCAGCTGAACAGCCTCCTGTGCAGCGACATACTCTAAGCGTTCTGCAATATCCTCTGGTGGAATTCTTCGAAAATCAAAGCGTTGACAGCGTGATAATATTGTAGCTGGCAGCTTATGCACCTCTGTAGTTGCTAAGATAAACACAACGTGTGATGGTGGCTCCTCCAGCGTCTTAAGCAAGGCATTAAAAGCACCTGCTGACAACATATGAACCTCATCTATAATGTAAACCCTATACCTTGCCTTAGCCGGTGTAAACGCAGCCTGATCAATAATAGTTCGTATATTATCAACACCGTTATTACTGGCAGCATCAATCTCTGACACGTCCAACACGGTACCCTCATCAATACCTGTGCATATTTCACACTCTCCACAAGGGTTACCATCAACGGGAGCTAAGCAGTTAACAGCCTTAGCCAGTATTTTAGCACAGGTTGTTTTACCTGTACCCCTAGAGCCTGTAAAAAGATATGCGTGGTTAATACGTCCAGATTGCAGTTCGTTTTTTAGGGTAACAGTAACCTGTGGCTGTCCAGAAACATCCTCAAAGGTCTTAGGTCGCCATTTACGGTACAAAACCTGATACATATTAGCACACCCCTTCTGTACAATAAAAAGAGCAAGACAGACGGCAATACCCCTTTACATATGTGAACGGCAGACTTACTGTATCGCATCAGATGACACGATTAATGCTGCTCGGTTCCCCGCCTGACATGGTTCACGGTATCCAATCGTACAGGGCCTACCGCTCGCATATTTAAAGGAATAAAATTCTGACTTGCTCAGGTTGCCGCTAAATGCGGTGTATGATGTATTATACTACATTGACTATTAAAAATCAAGTTTTTATGTTTATTTTTTTATCTAAAAGTGGTAAGCACCTTAAAAGCACTTACCACCTTTAGCATATGAAAATTATATAGCAATAATTCCTATTATACAGGATGAACCATATTTTCCATATCTACTTTATCAGAGTTAATGCCATTTTGTGCATCACGTCTTTTTTTAAAGAAGTCAACAGCAACCTTTGGGAACTGTGCATATGACAGCACATCCTCTTCCTGCTCAATCCACTGTGGAATCTCATTACGAAGCTTGTCTAGCTCTGGCTCTAACAAATCTGCTGGACGGCAAGTTACAGGTTTTTCGTTGCCAATAATTTTCTTTTGGAAGTCTTTATCTATTGGCATAGGAGTTGTACCGTATTTTCCTCCAACTAAGCCTTTAAACTCGTTGGTGCACATCTTGTAACGCTCACCTGTAATAACATTTAGTACAGCCTGTGTACCAACAATTTGTGATGTAGGTGTAACCAGCGGTGGGAAGCCAGAGTCCTTACGAACACGAGGAACCTCTTCAAGCACCTGTGTCAGCTTATCCTCCTGACCTGCCTGCTTCAGCTGTGACAGAAGATTAGACAGCATACCGCCTGGTACCTGATATATAAGTGCCTTTGAGTCAGTAGCAAGCAGACGTGGGTCAAGCAGACCCTCATCAATGTACTTCTTTCTTAAGGTCATAAAGTATTCTCTAATTTCGCTAAGCTGTACAAGGTCCAAGCCTGTGCTGTACTCTGTACCGTTAAGTGCAGCTACCATTGATTCTGTAGGTGCATGGGATGTACCCAAGGCTAAGGGTGAAATAGCTGTGTCTATCATATCTGCACCGTTTTCAATACCCTTTAACAAACACATTGAAGCCAAGCCAGATGTATAATGTGTATGAAGCTGAATTGGTAGATTGGTAGCAACCTTTAACGCACGAACAAGCTTCACTGTATCTGTAGGAGTCAGCAGTGCCGCCATATCCTTAATACATATAGAGTCAGCACCTGCACTTTCAATACGCTTAGCATAGTCAACATAGTACTGTGTAGTAAACACAGGACCTGTTGTGTATGACATGGCTACCTGTGCATGAGCTCCCTCCTTTTTAGCCGCTTTAATAGCAACCTCAAGGTTCTTAATATCGTTTAGTGCGTCAAATATACGAATAATATCAATACCGTTTGCTACGCTGCGTTGTACCAAATATTCAACAGTATCATCAGCATAGTGACGGTAGCCAAGCATATTTTGACCTCTAAAAAGCATTTGCAGCTTTGTGTTAGGACAATTCTTTCTAATTGTACGCAGTCTGTCCCATGGGTCTTCATTTAGAAATCTTAGGCAAGAGTCATATGTTGCACCGCCCCAGCACTCCAAAGAATAATATCCAACCTTATCCAGAGCTGGTAAAATTGGCAGCATTTCGGCTGTTGTCATTCTGGTAGCCAACAAAGACTGGTGAGCATCACGCAGAGCTGTTTCTGTAACTAGAATTTTTTTCTGTGCCATTTATCAAACAATCCTTTCGGTGGAAGTTTATCAGTTAAGTGTAATAAGCGGTGCACCTGAATCTACAGACTCACCCTTGCTAACGTGAATAGCGGATACTGTACCGTCCTTAGGGGCAACGATTTCGTTTTCCATTTTCATAGCCTCCAATACAGCTACAACCTCACCTGATTTTACGCTCTGACCAGCAGTAACGTTTACAGATACAATAGTACCTGGCATTGGGGCAGATATTGCCTCACCGCCAGCGGGAGCAGCTGGTGCTGGTGCAGCTGGGGCAGCCACTGGTGCTGGGGCTGCTGTCTGAACAGCAGGAGCAGCTGAACCATTTAGTTCTTCTACCTGTACGTCATATGAAGTGCCATTAACAGTAATTTTTAAATTTTTCATATTTTTCATCCCTTATCTATAATTTAATAATATATTTTCTTTGTGTATAAATTATCAGATGGTGCCGTGCTTTTTAGGCAAAGAGGTAACCCTTTTACCAGATAGCATTGTAATAGCACTGTATAGCTTTAGACGAGTGTCATCAGGATTTATAACGTCCTCAACATAGCCCTCACCAGCAGCCTTAAATGCTGAACATTCTTCAGCCTCGTACTGCTTTACCACTTCATCTCTTTTATCCTTTGCAACGTTCATCCTGTCCTGCCACATAATAGCAGCACCTGTAACAGGAGGTAATGGAGAGATAACGCTGTCTGTCCATGCCATTGTAATATCAGCGTTAGCACCTGTGCCAGCAACAGCTATATAGAAAGCACCGTATGCCTTTCCGGTAATAACAGTAGCCTTTACGGTTGTAGCCTCTGCATAGGCTGCGGAAACCCTTGCGGCCTCTGCTACTGTCGCAAAGCCCTGACTGTCTGCCAAGGTAACAACAGGTATTGCAAAAGCATCACAAAAGCGTACAAACCTTGTCATTTTATTACAAGCTTCAGCATCCAGCACACCACCCTTAGTAGCTACAATGCCTACAACTGAACCTACTAATCTGGCTAAGCCTACAGATACCTCATTGCCATATCCTCTTTGTAAGGAAATATAGCTGTCAGCATCTACAATAGCAGATATTGGGCATTTGCCCTCTGCCTTTGGCTCATCATCATCCATAAGTGGTGATACGCTAAGGTTATTAGATGGAAGCATAGTAATCAACTGCTGTGCCTTTTCTATGGCTTCCTTTGTATCCTTGGCTGTTATATGACTGATTCCGTTTTGTGCAACAGCTGATGCACTGCCACATTCACCCTGAATATCCAATGATAGCTGTGCCTTCTCTGACATAATAACAAAATCAGCACTAACGGCATTTAACGCACCAGTACCTAAGCACGTTCCTAGTACAACTGAAACCTGTGGGACAACACCAGACAGGTTGCCTACACTGTTTAACACTGCACCATAGGATGATAACATATCTATACCCTCTGATAGCTTAGCACCTACACTATCATAAAAGCCTACTACTGGAGTACCGGTTTTAACTGCTAAATCATAAACTTTTTTCAGCTTAGCTGCCTGTGCCTTGCTCATAGCACCACCACAAATATCGTTGTTTTGAGCGAAAGCGTATACAGGACAGCTGTTAACTGTACCGTAGCCTGCTACAACCTCTGCAAAGTTGTCCTGTGATTTTGCGTAAGCATCAATCTGAGTAAATGTACCCTGGTCAAAAAAGCTTACAAGATTTTTGTATGCCGCTGTTTTTTCTATATCCCCTTGGGCATTTGCAAGGGTTTGAGCCTTGTTTTCTACACTCATCTATGCTCCTCCGTTCTAGCTTGATTATTTATATAAATATACCCTATTATTATATGATATTTGACTAAAAACCACAAGGAAAAATCCTTTTAACTACAATTTTCGCACTTTTTGAACAAATCCTTCAAATAAACTGTAAATTTATTGTCCAATTCTGTAAATTTAAACAATCTAAAAAGTGTAAATTTAGATTCAAGGTCAGTTGTTAGCTTAACAACCCCTCTGTTCATAGCATAATTACCCGCTGTCCTAATTAAATAATCAGCTATCTCCCACTGAACACCTGTAGGATGGTCATAATTTTCACAGCCGGAAATATTAAAAGCAATAATTCTTTCCTCCCCTAGGATTAAATCCACTGCAATATACCCTAATATTTCATTATCCTCCACAGCTGTAATAAGTCGTGGTTCCTTGCCCATGACTGCACACTTACTTAATATATCCTTTTCCAGTGATAAATTTTCAGTTGGCTTAACACATAACATAGCTTGTACCTCAATAATCCTCGGTTGTATTTGGTCTGGCTGTTAAACGACGCACCTCGTCCTTTGACAGTTCACGCCACTTGCCCTGTTCCAGCCCACCTAGCTTAACCTGTCCAATAGCAATACGTTTTAGTCTGGCAACCTCTATACCCAGCTGCTCACACATTTTTCGTATTTGCCTGTTTCTGCCCTCTCGCAGTATAATCTCTAACACGCATCTGCCCTCTTTACGGGTAACAACGTGTATCTCTGCTGGTGCGGTCATTCTGCCGTCTATAACCATGCCACAGGACATCTCCGTTAGCTGTTCTTCAGTAATACCCGGTCTGATAGTTACCTTGTAAACCTTATAAACGTGCTTTGCTGGATGTGTTACCTTATTGGCAAACTCACCATCATTGGTCATCAGCAGCAGACCCTCAGAGTCCCTGTCCAATCTGCCCACAGGATATATTCTGGCTGGTATATCACTGACAAGCTCCGCTACGCATTTACGTCCCATCTCATCATTCATGGTGGTTACATAGCCACGTGGCTTATGTAGCATAACATAGTAGTGCTTTGGTTTAGACCTGCCAGAAATTTTCTTGCCTTTTACTACAACCTTATCATTGTATGGGTCAACCTTATCACCTATTTTGGCGGTCTGCCCATTTACCTTTACGCTGCCATCAGCAATTAGCTGTTCTGATTTTCTTCTGGATGCTACTCCACAATCTGCCAGCATTTTTTGTAATCTAACTATATCTTTTACTCCCAAGGCTTTCACCCAATCCTTATCCTTTATATTTTATCCTATTCCAAAAACATTACATATAAAATCCCATATAACGTCAAAAAAGTTTTTATCAGCTGTTTTATACTCACAGCCCTCTTTAGTAATCAAATCACCCGTTGCCACGTTCTTGCCATCTATTGTATATACTATTTTGCCTACTGCCTGCCCCTTTTCCACTGGTGCATACAAAAACTTGGGCATATTAACCTTTGCTTCAATCTTACCCACAGCATCTTTTGGTACTACAATAACATCATTTGACAGTGCAGATACCTCCACACTGTCACACGTTCCTCCTACAACAGGAACTACTGTATCGTATGCTGTTTTATCCTTGTCTAACACAGTCAATGTGCTAAAACCGTAGTCATACATCTTTATGTGATCGTTCCAGTCATCCCCTGCTGATAAGGTAACGGCAATTAGCTTTACACCGTCCTTTTCAGCTGATGTTACCAAGCATCTGCCTGCCTTTTTTGTAAAACCGGTTTTTCCACCATTACAATACTGATACAAACTAAGTAATCTGTTATGGTTGGTATAGGTTTTTATCGTAGACTGTGGTTCAACGAACTCCACCTTTGCTGTCTTTTGCCCTGTTATCTCTGCAAAATCCTCATTGCACATAGCATATGCCATTAGCTGTGCCATATCACGGGCTGTAGAATAATGGTTGTCATTGTCTAAACCAGAGGGGGTAACAAAATTAGAATTCTTCATACCTATTTGCTGTGCCTTTTGGTTCATAAGGTCTGCGAAGGCCTCTGTGGAATCAGCCATTGTTAAGGCAGCGGCGTTTGCGGCATCGTTACCTGACACCGTCATCATGCCCACTGCCAAATCACGCAGCGTAAGCTGATACCCCGCCTTTAGGTACATGGAGGAACCCTCTGCGTACATATCCGCTGTAACGGTAACAACCTTATTTTCACTGCTGGCTTGTTCTAACGCCATTAGTGCCGTCAGTATTTTTGTGGTACTTGCCATGGGCATCTGTTTTTCGCTGTCCTTATCTAATATATATTCTCCATTATTCACGCACAAAAGCACAGCACCTTGTGCTGATAAGGTTGGCTTAGCTACCGTTTTATCGTCTGTCGCATTAACAGGTGTTATAACACAGGTCAACGCAAGGACTATCACTGTACATACAGCTGCAACACGTTTTATCAAGGGATCACCCCTACATATTATTATCATCAATAATTATGTTGGATTACCCTGATTTATTACTTTTTTAGACGTTTCCAAGCTGTCGCTTCACCAAAACATATCTAACACAAATTATTTTGTTTCGCTATCTTGGCTTGTCATGGTTTTTGATTCATCATTATTAGTTTTTTTCTTATCCTTTTTAAAGATACCAGATATTTTATCAATAATATCCGGTGCCATGTTTATAGCCTGTGCGGCAGCACCAGAATTGCAGTCATTAATATTAAGAAGGCTAACCTCACCGTTACATACTGCAATAAACGCTACAGGGGTTATAGACACGCCAGCACCTGAGCCACCACCGAACAAATCCTTTGCAGGAGAGCTTTTAGCAGCAAAGTCAGAGCCACCAGCTGCGAAGCCATAGCTAATTTTTGATATTGGAATAATTACAGTACCATCTGGTGTAGTAATAGGATTACCAATAATCGTGTTCACATCTACCATCTGCCTGATTTTTTCCATTGTAACGTCCATCATACCCTCTATTGGATGATTACTCATAAAAGACACCGCCTTATTTTTAATTTATTTTATATTAAACCAAATATGGTTATCAGCTATTTTACTGCATGTTCTTGGGCCACCGTGTCACCCTTTTTAATATTTATCATTAACCTTAATGTCCTAAACCCTGCCTTCAAAAGACTGCCAACTAAAAAGAAAAGCTTTATTTTAGCATAAACATCACCTGTGATTTCACATTCCTTTTTATTAAAATCGGGCATCACATTTATACTCTGGGTTTTTATTTTTTTTACAGCTGATAGAATAAACGAGGTAAGGGGATAAATGCCCGCACAAGCATAGCCATAATTTACGGCTGTATCTGCGGCATCATTAGTTGCAACTATGACAGATAAATTAAATCGGTTAATAATGATATGATTAGTAACCCCGCCTAAAAAGCCTTTCATTATGTTTATCGCCTGCCTTAGTATTTCTATTACCCCACCTATGCCCTTATCCTTTATTATATCCTTTAATTGGGATATATTTTCATTTTCTTTCTTTTCTTTTTTATCTTTTTTCTCCGCTGGGCCTTTATCGGATTTTTTGTGAGCTTTTTTCTTTTTAGGCTTTTGTGGAACCAAGGTAAACCATAGAAATAAATATCCTATCTTTAAAACAAAATCATCTGCATATTTTGCTTTCAGCTTAATTGGCATAAACAGCAGAAAGGCGAAGAATACGACTATACATAGGATAACTATTAGTGCAGTCAATATAAAACCTCCCTCGCAATCTCCTCTTTAAAAACTACTTTGTTAACTGGTCGTGTGGTATTTCTCTAACTATCCCCATAGCGGTTAACAGCTCCTCGGCGTTTTCCTCTGTTGCTGGTGGCTTGTCATCTATTATAGCTTCTTCCGATTTTACATTTTGCAGCTCTTGCGGAGTTGAAGCTATATTAGTATCCCTTGTGTTATCTGTTGAGTCCACCTTATCAGCCTTGTTATCCTTCTCTGAATTTTCTTTGGAAGCCTCCTTTGATTTACCCTGTTCCTTTTCTGGCAATGGTGGCAAATTTTCAATAGAATCTATTTGAAAGCACCTTAAGAAATTTTCGGTTGTACCATACAGCAACGGTCTGCCTGGCAGCTCTAACCTGCCTTTTTCTTCAATTAAGCCTTTTGTTGTAAGGCTGCCTACAACACCTGAACAATCCACGCCACGCACCTGCTCAACAAACGCCTTTGTAACAGGCTGATTGTATGCAATAACCGCCAGCACCTCCATGGCTGCCTGTGACAATGGGGCGTTTCTTCGTAAATCCATAACCTTACGAATATACTCGCCATACTCTTTTTTATTGCACATTTGATAGCTGTCCTGTAGCTTAATAACCGTCAAACCTCGGCTGTCCTTGTTATAGTCCTGCTGTAGGCTTTGTATTAATTCCAAGGCTACACTTTTTTTTACCTCCAGTGCCTCTATTATCCTGCTTATAGGTACTGGTGAACCCGCTGCAAACAATATTGCTTCTATTGCCGCCTTTATCTCTTTATTCTTCACTGTGTTTAACCTCTTTAATCATTTTCACATCTGCATCCTCGCCAAAGCCATCTATGCGGATACGCTTGTTCTTAACCAGCTCCAAAACCGCCAAAAAAGTAGCAACCAGCTCACTTTTTTCACTGCCGTCCTTAAACAAGGTCTTATATTTTACAATTTGACCTTTCCAAAGAGAACGCATAACATAAACTATACGAGAGCTGACAGATACAATCTTTCGGGATACTATACCCGAAAAAGCGTCAATTGGCGGTGGAAGCTTTCGCTTTCCACGACCCGCAGCGGATATAAAAGCAACACATATATCTGTTGGGCTATGCCTACGGGTATAGGTCATATCGTATTCTATATTAGCAGGTGCACGTGAAAACAGGTCATAGGTTACCATGTGTGATAACAGCTTTGCCACCCTTCGACACTCTGCATACTCTAACAGCTGTCCTTCCAGCTCCTTTTTTAGCTGTTCGGCTTCTTCGTGCTTTGGCAGCAATGAAACTGATTTAATATAAACCAATCGTGAAGCCATCTCTAAAAATTCACTGGAAACGTCCATTTGATTTTCCTGCATATTGTTTATCTGTTCCATATATTGGTCCAGCAATAATGCTATCTCAATATCACATATGTCCAGCTTGTTTTTAGCAATAAGCTGTAATAGCATATCCAACGGTCCCTCAAAGGAGGAAAGCTTATATTGTAATACGGGTATATCCTGCTGCAACGATTCTCCCCCTTAGTTTTGATAATTGCACATTAGCCAAACAGGCTAAAAGGAAAGGCGGTAATATTCATAACACCGTTATAAAGTCCATTTTGTAAAATGCCCAGTGGTACTGATAAAATCCCTGAGAACAACAATAAATACAGTATAATAAAAGAGAACATTTGATATCTTTGCAGGTTATAAAGAATGCGTTGTGGTAGAAACATAAAAAGTATTTTTGAACCATCTAACGGTGGTATGGGTATTAGATTAAACACAGCCAAGCCAACGTTTATGGAAATGTAATATTGCAGAAACAAGGCAATGTACGTTAAAAACTGTGCTGCTGGTAAAATAGAATGAGAAAACAGAAAAATCAGTAGGTTTAACAAAATTCCGCCTACCATAGCAGCTAAAATATTAGCAATAGGACCTGCCGCTGCGGTTATTGCCATACCTGCCTTGGGATTTTTGAAATTTCGTGGATTAACAGGTACTGGCTTAGCCCAACCAAAATTAAACAACAGCAAACACAATGCACCAAGGGGGTCAATGTGTGCCAAAGGGCTAAAGCTTAATCTGCCACTGTATTTAGCGGTATTATCCCCCAGCTTATAGGCAACAAAGCCATGCGCCCACTCGTGAAATGGTAAAACCAAGAACACTATTACTAGACAAGCTAAAATCTGTACCAAAACTGTAGTAATGTTAAAAGATCCTCCAAAAAGAGAAAAAAACATAATAAATCCTCCAAAAAATCATATTTCACCATTGTAAATATACAATTACGATTATATAATAAAATACCGTAAATTACAAGAAAAATAAACCCGTCTTTACCAAAG
This sequence comes from Ruminococcaceae bacterium UBA3903, assembly GCA_002391625.1. Taxonomy (GTDB): domain Bacteria; phylum Bacillota; class Clostridia; order Oscillospirales; family Acutalibacteraceae; genus UBA3903. The sequence goes on from DGFJ01000034.1 coordinate 42,031, forward strand.
CTTATTCACAAAGCCAATAAATAAGGATTGCTTTTTTTAAAAAACAGTGATATAATAACCAAGTTATGAGAAATTTCTTTAGCATGTAAAAAAAGACTTGCAATTAGTGGATTTTTCTGATAAAATATTGAATGTTGTATTTATATAAGCACTAAGGAGGTGCCGACACATGGCAAAATGCGATATTTGTGGCAAGGGCGTTACTTTTGGTATTAAAGTATCTCACTCACACAAACGTTCAAACAGAACATGGAAGCCAAACGTACAGCGTGTAAAGGCTGTCGTAGACGGTTCACCTAAGCGTATTCACGCTTGCACTCGTTGCCTGCGTTCAGGTAAGGTAACAAGAGCTGTCTGATTAACTTCAAACATTGTTAACACTTAGGAGCCTAAAGGCTCCTTTTTGTTTTTCAAAATATCTTTGGAGGTATATTTTATGATTGATTATATCGTATATAAAACTCACACCGGCTTTACTGAAAGCTACGCTAAAATGCTATCTAAGCAAACCGGCATACCTGCAATATCATCCGACGAGGCCAAAAAAAGCTTAAAATCCAGCTCCAACATAATTTTTATGGGGTGGATACGTGCGGGTCAGATACGTGGACTAAAGCGATTTAGAAAAAACCAAAATTTAAAATGTGTCTGCGGTGTAGGTATGACAGCACCCGATAAAAGCTTAGACGAGAGATTAGTTGAACAAAACAAATTGGAAAACCATCCTTTCTTTTATTTACAAGGTGGTTTTGACCTTGACAAGCTGGATGGTCTGTATAAAATAATCATGGAGGCCGCTGTCAAAGCCATTAACAAAGAAACCGATGATGACGATAAAAACAACGAAGCATTACAAACCATGGAAAATGGCTGCAATTACGTTTCCATGGATAAGCTGACACCTATTATAAAATGGGTTAATGCTAACAAATAAAATACATATGTCAATGCCAACACCTTTAGAAAGCTTGGGGTGTTGGCATTTTTGTTTTATGCTAAAAGCCCTGTGTGGAGCAGCAGACAAGCTATGGAAAGCGTTTTTTACCTGCAAAATTAGAATTAGCTGATTGAAATTGTAACCAATCAGCTAATTTTTTATTTTTTATTAATCGTTGATTTGTGACATTACAATATCCTTAACAGCTTTGATGGCACTATCCAGCTTATCAATATTTTTAGCACCAGCCATTGCTATATCTGGCTTTCCGCCACCGTTACCGTCTGCCAGCTGTGCAACAGCCTTTACAATATTACCAGCCTTTGCACCACGCTTTCTAACGGCCTCACCAACTGCACAAGCCAAGGTTGCCTTGCCGTCGCTAACGCCAGCTATTACAAGTACACTCTTTGGTGCCATATCAAGGACACGCTCACACATTGTTCTTAAAACCTCTGCTGAAGTATCCTTAAATATGCTTGTCATTATACGCACGTCGTTTGTTATATCACTGTTTTTAAATAAATCATCAACAGCGAAGGCAGCAAGCTTATTTTTAAGGTCATTAATCTCTGTTTCCTGTTTTTTCATATTTTCAACAACCTGATGACAGCCGTTAACAATCTCCCGTGGATTATTAATTTTTAACACATCAGCCGCTTGAGCAACTGTGGCAATACAAGTGTTAAAGCCGTTAACAAAATTTCTGCCAGTTATGGCTTCTATTCTTCTTACACCAGATGCAACCGAACCCTCATACATAATTTTAAATAAGCCTATTTGGGCTGTGTTATCCACATGAGTACCGCCACAGAACTCCAGTGAAAAATCGCCAGCCCTTACTACACGGACAACATCTCCGTACTTTTCACCAAACAATGCCATTGCACCCAGCTTTTTAGCCTCGTCTATTGGCATTTCCCTACAATCGACTATATCACTCTTTAGAATTTCTCTGTTAACTATTTCCTCAACCTCTATCAATTCCTTAGCTGTCATAGCAGAAAAATGCGTAAAGTCAAAACGAACCTTGCTGTCGTCTACAAGCTGGCCTGCCTGTTCAACGTGACTGCCCAAAACCTTTCTTAACGCCGACTGCAGCAGATGTGCCGCCGTATGGTTACGCATAATGTCAAAGCGTCTTTCCACATCAATCTGCATCTGTACGGTATCACCAACTGCTAACACACCGTTTTCTACAACAGCAGAGTGAACAAATGCACCTGTGTTATCCTTTTTGGTGTTAGTAACAGCAATGCTTACAGTATCATTTGTTATAGTACCTGCGTCGCCAGCCTGACCACCGCTTTCTGCATAAAAGGAGGTATTGTCTACTACTATGGCAATCTTATCACCCTGCATAGCGTTGTCAACACGTTCACCGTCCTTAACAATAGCCAAAACCTTACCAGCACAGCTATAATCAGTATAGCCTACAAATGTTGTATTGCATACATCAGTTAGGTCTACGTTATCACTTAGCCACGCATCAGCACCAGCATTTTTTCTGCTTTCCCTTGCACGCTTTTTTTGTTCAGCCAACAGCTGATGAAAACGATCTTCATCTACGGTCATACCATGGTCCTGCAAAATTTCCCTTGTTAAGTCAATAGGGAAGCCAAGCGTATCATTTAAATGGAATGCACTTTCACCTGACAGACATTGAATTTCATCATCCTCTATATATTTTTGTAATGTTGCAAGACCTTGATCGATAGTACGAGCAAAGCTTTCTTCCTCTACACGAATTAGCTTAATAATAAAGTCATGCTTATCGTTAAGCTCTGGATATGCATCCTTGTTAGCAGCTATAACAACCTCTGCCACCTTATATAGGAAAGGCTCAGTCTTGCCTAACAATCTGCCATGACGTGCAGCACGCCTAAGCAAACGTCGCAGCACATAACCTCTGCCCTCGTTTGATGGCATAACACCGTCACTAATCATAAAGGTTGTGCTGCGAATATGGTCTGTGATAACACGCAGAGAAATGTCTGATTTATCATCCCTGCCATATGGTACACCTGTTATCTCTATAACCTTTTCAGTAATTTTCATAACGGTATCAACCAAGAACAGGTTATCTACGCCCTGAATAACACAAGCCAAACGTTCCAGACCCATGCCTGTGTCAATGTTTGGATGCTCAAGGGGCGTATAATTACCCTTGCCATCGCTATAAAACTGTGTAAATACCAAGTTCCATACCTCAACATAGCGGTCACACTCGCAACCTACCTTACAGTCAGGACTGCCACAGCCCTTTTCAGGACCTCTGTCAAAATATATTTCAGAACAAGGACCGCAGGGTCCAGTACCATGCTCCCAAAAATTATCCTCTTTACCCAAGCGAACCATATGTGATGGTTCAACACCTAAATCCTTTGTCCATATATCATAGGTTTCATCATCATCAACATACACAGATACATACAAAAGCTCCTTTGGTATTTCTAACACCTCTGTAAAGAACTCCCATGCCCAAGCCGTTGCATCCTTTTTAAAGTAATCACCAAAAGAAAAGTTGCCAAGCATATTAAAATATGTGCCGTGACGTGCAGTAATACCAACACGCTCTATATCTGGTGTACGAATACACTTTTGACAGGTTGTTACACGTTTTGCTGGTGGTGTAATCTCCCCTGTAAAATATTTTTTCATTGGTGCCATACCAGAGTTTATAAGCAACAGGCTGTTATCATCCTTTGGTATCAGTGGAAAGCTAGGCAATCTTAAATGTCCCTTGCTTTCAAAAAATGATAAATATTTTTCTCGTAGTTCGTTTAACCCCATCCATTTCATCCTTTTTCCCTACCTCTCATATTTTTTACTAAGCTGTAAATAACGAAATATGTGCCTTTTTGTCAGTCGTCATGTTATAGATTAGTATTAAGTTAACAATTAAAAGCTGCGTCAAAGTGCCAAAAAAGCTCCTGCCCCATAAACATGGGACAGGAGCATAACTCCTGTGGTACCACCCAAATTATGTGTATAAAAATACACATCACTTGAAGTTGTTAACGCCAACATACGCTAAAATTCATCATCCTAGTAGCTCAGGGGCGGCACCAGCTAACATTGCACAAGGATATCACACCATACAATCCTCTCTCTGAGTGCAGACAAGTAACTGTTTTTCCCGTCACAGCCTTTAAATATTCTGTTTGGATTATACCCCCAAACAGGTATTATGTCAAGGCTTTGTGAACTCAATATTTAATAGTATCAATAGAGGTTGACACATCCTGCTTCATTATCCAGCGCACAGGTAATATACAGGACAGTATAGAAATGATTATTACAGCGGCACTTCCTATAAGGAACGCGGGAACAACCGTAGTAAATACCATTTCTAAATATGGTAACGTCTGGTTAACGGGGTTTGCTGTAATTACAGCCAACGCAACACCACCAACCATTATACCTCCAATACTAAATTTCAACGTATCTCGTATCAAAAACTTTAACAGCTGTCTGCTGTTCATACCAATAGCCCGCAGTAGTGCATAGCTTTTTAGCTTGCTTTTAACCTTTATGCTGTTTGTAATAGTAAAAGCTACAAGTGCAACTATCATAAATATGCTCACTATTAAGAAGACAGGAATTTCATATACACGTTCCATTTCTGCCCATCTTTCTTTTAGGTTTAAAAAATCATAAACGTGCACATTCAAGCTGTTGTCTGCAGCGTTATTTATTGCATGTCGCACCGCATCTATCGCTTCCTTGTCGTTTATGTCACCTGTATATGTCATTGTAACTACATCAAATGCTAAATTTGAATCTACTTTCGCCATAGCGTCATATGACATAAGTATATAGGAATCATTTCCTAATCCCATTTCTACACTTGCGTCCATATAGTTTGAACTGCTTTTAGAATAAACAGCACCTACCGTCACATCAAAATTATGCACCTTCGGCACTTCATATGTTACCGTATCATTAATAGTCGTAGGATACACTAAATAAGATATAGTCAGCTTGTCACCCACCTTAAAAGCGTCACCAACCACAGCTATCTGTTTGCCGCTGTTAAATTCCGCTGTGTCTATACCGCCGTTTGTTAAATAAGGCTTGTACCCTTCTAATGCCTTTTCTTCTACACCCGCCACTTTTAAAGAATATAATTTTTGATCGTTGGTGTAGCCTGCCTCTGTCATTTGCTTTCTTGTAGATTTTAAAAGTCCACTACCATTTGAAACTGATAAATCAGGTACCTGTTTTGTGTATTCTATCACACTAGGATTTTGTTCGCTGCTGTCTGTTAACAGATATGTGTTATTAAACAAAGTAGACACACAAAAATTCACAGAAATATTTTCCTGTTTTCTTAATATGTCGCATTCTGTTTTCGTCATACCGCTGCCAACAGGTGTATTTATTCCCAAAGCGTCACCTGCATTGTTACCGCTGATAACTGCACATTGGAAATCACAGTTTATTTTTTCTTTTTTCTGCATATCATAATAATATTTGCCAAGGGGCTGTACAGCACCATAACACACGCCGACAACCAGCACACACATGCTTATGGCTATAAGCAGTCCGGACATAATCATTTGCGAACGATTATTTTTACCTGAAATATATTTCCACAGCTTGGAAAATTTAGAAATATTCTTTCTGCGTTTTATATTTTTTATCGTCTTTTCTGTGTTATATTCCAATGGTGCTTTATGGCTAAGACGAAACATCTGTACAGCAAAGGTTCCTATTACCGAAGTACAAGAAAGAACGAAAGTTATTACATATGGCGGCCACGACAATGTAAAAATATAATTAGAATCAATTATATTGTTTAACAATATCACAGCACCTCCATATACTGCTGTGCCAAATATACAGGCAATTACACCGGCACACAATGCCATTAATATACCTTGAACCAATAAAATTCTGTATGACTGTCCGCTGGTTAAACCAACACAACGCATTATGCCAATATATTTTTCTCGTTCTTTATATGTTATTCTAACTACATTATTAGCACCCAAAAATATCAACAAAAAGAAAAACACAGATAATATTATGCTTATAGTGTTTATTGTTTCCACGCTTTTTGTATCTATATTTATTTCTGAAGCATTCATCACCCCGCCAAAGGACACATCGCCGTTGCTTTCATCGTTATAGTACAGGTTAATCAGCATTGGGTTGTCCTGTTTTGCGCCAATGATAATTTGTGGAGCAAACGGATATATATCTGAATTTGCACCAGTTGTATAGTCACCATAATTATTTAAAATTCCAACTAATATATATTTATTATCTAATATTTTTCCGTCCTTCTGTGTTTGTATCGTAACCTCTTCACCAATATCTGATTTTAAATGTAAGGCATAATATTCTTTTTGTTCTATTGCAATCTCATTACTTTTTTGAGGCAGGCTGCCCTTTTGCAAGCTCCACCCTTGCATTTTTATTGCTAATGGGTCTGCATAGCCTATATACGGTGTTTTTTTTACATTGGTTATTTTGTCGCTGTAGACAGTTTCGTAAAAATACACAGCACCAATCTTATCCTTTTGCAAATCTGCCTGTTCAACCAATTCTTTATCTGCATTAAGCTCATATACCCCAACAAAGCCAAGCTTTTCTTCTGCGTATTGGGTTAACGACAGCTCATAATTGGCATTAAAAAGCAGTATAGACAACACCGCCCCTGTAAAGGCTGCTATGCACAGCACAGAGGCGATTATTTGTTTAAAATGCTTTTTACAATATTTAATTACCAGTGTATATTCCAGCATTTTACATACCGCCTTCCACTGTTCCATCCGTAATAGTTATTGCCCTGTCTGTTTGTTTAGAAATATTTATGTCGTGGGTTACAATAACCTGTGTTATGTTAAGCTCTGCCGTTAAATACAATAGAAGCTTCATCACCTCTGCACCACTTTTGCTGTCCAGGTTACCTGTTGGTTCATCGCAAAACACGACAGACGGCTTGTTAATAACAGCTCTGGCAATAGCCACACGCTGCTGCTGACCGCCAGAAAGCTGCCCTGGCAAATGTAACAATCTGTCCTCTATACCTAGCATCTCTACAATTTGATGCATATATTTTTTATCGGGACTTTTTCCGTCCAGCATAAGCGGCAGCTTAATATTTTCCTCTGCTGTCAGCTCTGGCACCAAGTTATAATTTTGAAAAACAAAGCCTATGTTTCTGCGGCGAAATATAGACAGTTCTTTGTCGCTTTTATTCTTCATACTTTTTCCGTTAAATATTATTTCACCGGATGTGGGTGTATCTAATGCACCCAATAAGTGCAGCAACGTAGATTTACCTGAACCGCTGGCACCTAATATTGAAATAATCTCACCCTGTGAAATTTTAATATTGCAGTTTTTTAACGCTTTTACCTCTGCGTCGCCTGTACCGTATGTTTTGCACAGATCTTTAGTTTCTACTATTACTGCCATATAATTACCCCCTTTTTATGTGCGGCAGCATATATTTTTTATGCCGCCGCTTTGTTGTTTATTTAGCTGTCATTACCCCAAACACTTCCATTATAATTTTCGTACCATACGTTTCTATATGTAACTACCGCACGGTTATTTGCTGATATATAATTGTTAAGCGGCTGGATTTCACAAGAATAATTTCCTATATTACAATCCACCCACCACGGTCGGCGTTCACCTCCATTAACCCCAAATATCTGCGTTACTGGCATAAGCTGTGCATTTTGAAACCAACCAGTAGGGCAATAATAAAGCTGATATTCCACCTTTGCACCTGATACACTGCAGAATGTTTTATTAATAAATCTTATTCTGTTTCCCGGAGAAGCGTTAAAATATTTTTGTCCTGTTTGTAACCAACCGGTACCCTGCCATGTTTCACCATAATAATACTTACTTGCCGATGCCGATATACTGCAGCAAGACACCAATATGGCAACAGCAGAAATACAGGCTAAAACCTTCGCTTTTTTAACTTTCATGAATTTAGACCTCTTTCGTTTAAAATTGTTTATTATAATCTACACGCGTGTATAATTATCACATTTATTATCTTTATAATTTATTTTTCGATATAATATTATCACAATAGAAAAAACAAGTCAATATAAAAAATATTTTTTGTATATAATTATAAAACTACAGCAGTTTATTTAGCAAAACTGCTGTAGTTTTAAATATATGATACACAATATGTTAAATTTGCTATTCTATTAATCTTTAATCTTGTTACACCTACAAACAATAATTATGCCAAGGATTTTAAACTCAATATTTAATAGTATCAATAGAGGTTGACACATCCTGCTTCATTACCCACCGTACAGGTAATATACACGATAACAACGAAACCAATATTACTGCACCTGCCCCTATTAACGCAACAGGTATTACCGTATTAATTAGAACACTGGCATATGGTAAGGTAGCACTCATAGATACCACTGTAATAAAGCCTAATATGCTAACACCTCCTATTAAAATTCCTATTATACTGTGTTTAAGCGTGTCACGTATTATTATTCTTGAAAGCTGCTGCTTATCCATTCCAATAGCACGAAGCAAAGCATAGCTTTTCAAATTACTTTTTACCTTTACGCTGTTTACCATCATCAAGGATAACAAAATAATTAGCATAAACACTGATACAATAAATATTACAGGTGTTGTATAGGTAGTAACAATATTATTCCATTTTTCTGAAATTCCCAAATAATCAGTAATTGAAACGTTAACCCCATTGGACGCCTGCATATTCAAATACATTCTGGCATCATCTATTGCCTGCTTATCCTTAATATCACCTGTATATTTTATACTAACATTTTCGTAGGATAGGGTTGGGTCAACTGCCATCAGCACATTATCATTCATTATTATACAATTTTTTGAAGCTGCGTCCTGTAAGCCCTTTAGCACCGATACCTTGGCAGCCGAATCATACACAGCACCCACCGTTACGTCAAAGTTATGTATGGTTGGCACCTCTTCATTTCTGTCGTCATTAATCTTAGTAGTGTAGGTAACATATGATATGGTAAAGCTATCACCCACCTTAAAATAATCACCTAAAACAGCTATCTGTTCGCCACTGTTGAACTTTTCTGTGTCAATTTCACCCTGCAGCAACGCTGGTTCTAATTTACTTAATTGGTCAGTAGGAACGGCAGCCGTAATTAATCCATAAAGCTCCTGGTTACCGCTGTACCCCGCTGCCTCCATGCTTTTTCGTGTATCCTTATGGCCACCCATTTGTATTAAGGACTCTGCATTTTTAACATAATCCTGTACCGACTGACACTGGGCTTTGTCATCTACCAACAGGTAAGTGCTTGTAAATACTCCTGTATTGCAAAAATCTACAGATAAATTTTCATTGTCATTAATTTCCTTTACCTGTTCCTTGCTTAGCCCGCTGCCTCTTGGTACGTTGATATACAGCAAGCCGGCGTCATTACTACCGCTAGAAACAAATGCCCGAAAATCCTCTTTTGTTTCCTCCGCCCGCAGCATATCATAGTAATATCGACCCATTGGCTGAATTTCTCCATAAAAAAAGCCAAAACACAGCAGCGCCATACAGCTGGCAATTAAGGCGATGGACATTATCATTTGAGAACGGTTGCTTTTACTGTACACACGTCCCCATAAGGCTACAAAGGTTTTTGATTTTCTTCTGGATCTGCGGTTTTTGGGCAGCTTAATTGTATTGTAATCCAATGGTGCACGCTTACTGAAGGACAGCATCTGCACTGCAAAGGAGCCAACAACAACCACCAGACATATAGCCACAGATACTAAAAATGGTACTGTGCTTAGTATAAACAGATATTCTGCAGTGCCTATCGCATTCATTATAGCAACTGCCAATAGATACACAGCAATGCCTATTCCACAACCAACAGCACAGGCAATAACAGCCATTACTATACCCTGTAATAAAAAGACCCTGTATGCCTGTCCACGCTTTAAGCCTATACATCGCATTAACCCAATATACTGCTCACGTTCCTTGTAGGTTACCTTAACAATATTATGAATACCCAAACAGGTCAGCAACAGAAAAAATACTGTTAATGAAATACTTATTGTATTAATAGAATTAATGCTTCTGGAATCAACATTAGCATTAATCTTATTATATTCACCACCAAAGTCAACTAGTGAATCACTGGTATCATCGTAATAAATATTAACACACATATTTGTACTGCTGTTTTCCCCTGTTATTACCTGAGGTGCTTTTGGTATATCCGTTCCAAATTTGTCAATATAGGTTCCATAGTTATGCATTATACCTGTTAGAGTATATTCCTTACTAATTACACCATCGCTGGTATTAATCTGCAATGTAACCCTTTCGCCAACCTTATTGGTAATACCCATGGAATAATATGTTTTTTCCTGTATTGCCACCTCGTCAGCAGCAGTAGGCATAGTGCCTTTTAACATACTCCAGTTTTGTAAATCTACCGCTGTGCTGTCGGCATAACCCATATAAATAAATTCCGATGTTTTTTCAGAGTACAACACACCATTTATATATACAGCGCCTGCATCACTCTGCTTTAAGTTTTCATCAGTAACACGGCTTTTATCAACATTTAATGCATATGTACCAACAAAGCCGGACTCCTGTATGGCGAACTGCTCCAGCGACTGCTAATATGAACTATTAAACAGCTGTACTGCCAAAATAGCCCCTGTAAACATTGCAATACACAATATGGAGTACGTTACCTGCTTTATATGCTTTTTAATATATTTAAATACAAGTAAAAGTTCAATCATTTTGTTATGATCCCTCCACCCTGCCATCTACAATGGTAATCACCCTGTCTGTCCTTTGTGACAATAAAGCATCATGGGTAACAATAACCTCTGTAATATTAAATTCTGACGACAGCTGAAGCAGCAGATCCATTACCTCTGTGCCACTTTTTCTATCCAAATTGCCTGTAGGCTCATCACAAAAAATCACCGCAGGCTTATTAATAACCGCTCTGGCAATAGCCACACGCTGCTGTTGTCCTCCTGATAATTCACCTGGCAGGTGAGAAAGCCGTGACGATATATCCAGCATGGTTACTATTTTATTCATATATTCCTTGTCCGGCTTTTTGCCATCCATTAACAGCGGCAGCACAATGTTTTCCTCTGCTGTCAGCTCTGGTACTAAATTATAGTTCTGAAAAACAAAGCCTATATTTCTTCTTCTGAACTCTGAAAGCTCCTTGTCGTTTTTCTTGTTAATATTTTCGCCATTAACCAACACATCACCTGAGGTGGGGGTGTCCAACGCCCCTAACAAATGCAGTAACGTAGATTTACCAGAACCGCTTGCACCCACTATTGAAACGATTTCACCCCTATTTATTTGGATATTACAATTAACTAATGCCTTAACCGCCGCCTCACCAGTACCATATATCTTACACAGATCCTTAGTTTCTATTATTTTGTCCATGTTATCACCCTTCTAATAATGCGGGGTTACCGTGGTAGCCCCGCATATTGTCGTTTTATATTTAGCTTATTCCTCCATATAACTCCCCATCAAAATTTTCACACCAAACATTGCGAAACACTACAGGTCTGTTGTCATTAATTCCTACAAAGTTATTGTACGGCTGTAGCTCCATTGATTTTCACTCTTTTCTCATACCAATTCTTCTTATTTTTTTATTACCTCTTTTTTCTTATAGACTTATTTACGTTGCAACATAAATCATCTTTTGATATAATTCGATGTTTCATATAAACATAAAACAAAATTACAAAACATCTTATATATCTAATAAAAATATATTATCATTTTATAATATATCTGTCAAGGTGTTTATTACAATATATATAAAAAAAAGCTAAAATGACAACATAATATGTATCATTTTAGCTTGTATTAAATTAATACTATTAATTATTTCTTTGTTTTCTAAATAATGAGCCTGCTGGTATTGGTACAGCTGATGGTATTTGAAGCTTTTCCATTGGGTGTGGTGCAGCTTGAACGCTTTCTCCCTTTTCATTAACAATAGACCTTACGGTAATCTCAAAGGGTATCCCGCTAGGTGGCAGCACATCCAGCACATCACCAACTAAAAATTTGTTACGCTGTGAGATATGCACTATACCATCGCTGTAATCCTCACAAAGTGCTACAACATCATAATGCCTTATATACCCGCCATTAGACGTAACCTGACCTGGTTCATTTCCTAGAAAAAAGCCTGTGCTGTACTCTCTGTGACTAATCTTATCCAGCTCAGCCTTTATCCATGGCTGCAGCTTATAATCGTTACCCATTTTATAATAATCGTCCAAGGCATGACGATATGCGTTAGTAACCACCGCTGTATAATACGCTGACTTTGCCCTGCCCTCAATTTTTAAACTTGTAATACCACATTGTATAATCTGTGGAATATAGTCAATCATACACATATCACGGGAGTTGTACAAAAAAGTTCCCCCTTCATTTTCTTCCACAGGGAAATACTGACCGTCCCTGTTTTCTTCATATAAATGGTATTTCCACCTACACGGCTGTGCACAGTCACCACGATTAGCGTCCCTGCCTGTTAGGTAGCTAGAAATTAAGCATCTGCCAGAAAACGAAACACACATAGCACCGTGAACAAAGCACTCTATTTCTAAATCCTTTGGAGTTTTGGCACGAATTTCTGCAATGTCATCAAAGGACATTTCTCTAGCTAAAACAACTCTGGCTGCACCCATATTATACAGTGTCCTGGCTGTTTCATAGTTAACAATACCTGTCTGAGTAGACATATGAATTTCTGTATTGGGTGCATACCTTTTTGCAAGCTCCATAACCCCTATATCAGCAACTATTAACGCATCAACGCCTGCATTCTCCAAGCCCTCTAAGTACTCTGGCAAATGTAAAAGCTCGTTATTTCTAGGCAAGGTATTACAGGTAACATACAGCTTAGCACCCTTTTCATGGGCAAGCTTAACCGCTTTTGCCATATCGTCATTATCAAAATTTTTGGAAGCAGTACGCATGCCAAACTCTTTACCTGCCAAATAAACTGCGTCAGCACCGAAATTAAGTGCTGATTGTAGACATTCTATATCACCTGCAGGTGATAAAATTTCATTTGGATGATTTTTACTTATCATTATTTTGTTCTCCTTAATTAATATAGTCAGGCACAGTCAGCACCGTTGCTACTAACCGCCTAATAAAACAGCTGCCAAGAGCTATCTATATTTTTTGTATTTTTCTACCGGTATTTAATATAATAAAGGTCTATCCTCACATATGGTTTTTACCATTATAACGTTAATGAAAAAAGGAGCAGATAACACACTGTCTGCTCTGCTCCTTTTAAAATATAGCTTGTCCTATTTAGATATAAAAAATATTAAATTAATCTGTTGATAATCCTGCTTCTTCCATATTAATCAAATGCTGATCATATGTGGTGGCATAGAATGCTTCCGCCGCCTCGTTTGTTGTCGCTGCCTTGTGACAGAAATAATAATAATCAGTAGAATCTGGATTAACAGCTGCGTCAATAGCCTTTAAACCTGGGTTACAGATAGCTCCTGGTGGCAGGCAGGTAATGTTATAGGTGTTGTAATTACTCTTGAAGGTTGCCCTAATTTCTTGAGGTATATCATCCTCAGAGGCATACGGATAATACAATGTGGCATCGGATTTCATCTTGTTAAGCTCGCCATCACCGTAAGCATTTACACCGTCATATGCATCTGTATCTAATCTGTTGTAGAAAATAGAAGATATAACATACATATCCTTCTCGTTGGCAGCCTCGGCCTGTACCAGCGAAGCCATGTTAATAATTTCATCCACGGTCATATCTTTCTTTTCGGCTAATTCTGCTACTGGCAGCTCGCCAGTATAGCCATCATATGTCTGCTTTTCCTCGTAGCATTTTTGTTGGAAGTTGTTTAAAAATCTGCGTACGGCATCGGAAGCATTTTCTCCAATGTAGAAATCGTAAGTATCTGGGAACAAATATCCCTCAAGCTTATACACACGTTTATCATTTGGCTTTATATCTTTAACAAAGTCAAATTCATCATCAAATTCGTCAGAGTTACACGCATCCATAAATTGAGCCGCTGTACATACCTTTTTATCCTCTAATATTTGGGCACACTCACGCACGCTCAACCCCTCTTTAAACTGTATCTGTACAGTTTCCTTTAGCTCACGACCGGACTGTAGGCTATTTAAAATAGCCTCATAGTCCATGTTAGAATCCATATTGTGAATACCAGTCATATAGTCGCTGTCTGATTTTGTTACCTTTGCATATAGTTTAAAGAAATCTGGTTCTTTGATTAACTCATTGTCTATTAGGATTTGTACAACATCATCCAGCGTAGCGTTTTCAGGCACCTGTATTGCTACTGAATGAACATCCTCACTTCGTGACTGTCCCAACAGGTCGCTAAACTCTGTCCAAATAAAATTGCCTAATACAATAGAGATTATTAATATCATCGTCAGCCAAATAGCACGGAACATACAGCCGTTCTTTTCAGCTTTTTGCTTTCTACGTCTTTTTTCTGATTTTTTATAGGATTTTAGGGCTTCACGCTCCTCTTTATCCATTCTTTGTTTTTGTTCCTCACCACTGTAGCTGTTTAAATCTCCTGTAATCTCAGGTGTGGCATTTTTGGATTCCTCAGCATCACTATTTTCCAGTAAAAAGTTGCCCTCATCATAGTCACGGGCAGCCTTATTAAAAGCCTCTAGCTCTCGTTCTTCCTCTGTTTTGCGAGGTTTAGCTTTTGGCTTTTCCTGTACAGGTGTTTCTGTTGCTGTATTAGGGATAGTTGATGGAGTAGCCGATTTGTCTGGTACATCATCATTAAGCCAGCTATCATTAATATTCAGCTTAAAGCTTTGCACCTTCTTTTTTCTAGCATCCATAATATCGTTACCATTTGCAGAGCCAATAAACTCTCTGCTAGTATCGTTATTATTGGACGTGTTGTTTTTGTAATCATCGTTCATATAATAAGTTCTTCCTTTCTTTCAGGTAGTAACCATTAAAGGCTTATAATATATGTTAATCCCCGTTGGAATTATCAACGTTTATTTGGCTTATATACTTTTCAGTAATAAGCATATTCACAGGCTTATCAAAAAAACCATGTGGAAGTATGTCGCTAACGGAGTTAACATAACACAACCCCGCTGTAAAGCCTTTAAACTGTGACAAAAACCTATCATAATAGCCCTTGCCATAGCCTAATCTGTAACCCTCCTTGTCAAAGGAAAGCCCTGGCACAATACACAATCCATGTGAAAAGTCAGTAGCCCTTAGACAACAATCCGGTTTTGGTTCTAACACCCCAAAGGACGCTACTTCTAAATCAGCCAAAGAATGTATAATATAAAACTCCATTTTTCTGGTACCCGTCACACAGCGTGGTACAGCCACCAGCTTACCATCCCATAAGGCTTTTTTAATTATGTTTATAGTATCTACTTCTATATCCTTGGATACATAAGAGAATAATATACTACAGTTAATATATTGTGGTAACGTAAAAAGCTTTTCTGCTATAGTGGTGTCGCACCCTTGCTTTTTGTCCTTTACCATATTACCACGCAATTTCTTATATTTATTGCGAAGCCCAGTTTTAACAGCCCTAATGTCCTTTATGGGCATTGTATTGACTCCTTAATTTTCATAGCAATATCATTATTTCTTAGATTTTTAACAAGCTCCAGTGCAAACTCCACAGCCACACCAGCACCTTTACCTGTAACAATTTTATTATCTGTAACAGTTGACATATTCAGAACATTAGCACCTGCCAGCTGTTCCTCGAACCCTGGAAAGCACACAGCGTTTTTGCCTTGCAATATATTCATATGTCCCAAAATAGATGGCGCTGCACATATAGCACCTATATATAAATCATTGTCAACACAATAGTTAATACACGCCTTAACAATAGGAGATTTTTCTAAATTTAGAGTTCCTGGCATACCGCCTGGCAACACAATGCCACTGATGTTTGCTGTAATGACATCCTTATCCTGCATATCAGCTACTACAGTAATACCATGTGCTCCATTTATAGAGCTAGAACCAATACCTACAGTTTTAACGTCTAACTCTGCTCTACGCAATATATCTACTGTAGCTAAGGCTTCTATTTCTTCAAAACCATGTGCAAGGAAAACATAAATCATTTTAAAAGACAACTCCCTTATTCTTAATCAAACGTCATACCTAAATATGGATAAATATCTGTGGATATATCTACATTATTGGTTTTCAGCCAACGTATCATACCAAATCTGTCAGCTTTATTTTCAGACAGCCAAGGTGGCAACCGCAAATGATATTTTAATGCTGTAACATTGTTTTTCAATGTTGCCAACATAGTGATGTAATCCTGCTCCAAGCACATAAACTCAGTAACAAATACCGTATCCTTACTTTCTCGGAAATATATTATATATCCCTTTTCACAACATAAAATACCGCCTCGGGATGCCGTGGCCTGCTCTATGGCAAAATCAATAATATTTTTACCCCAATTAATACTCCCTATATTATTTCTACATATATTAAACCTTAATTGTTCAATATTGTCAAATGCTGTTTTAGTGACTGTTATTTTATCCAATCCACCGGTTTGTATCTCATCATATTTCAATGTAAAGCTTTTTGCCCTGCAAGCAGGTGTATAGCCCTGCTTTTCATAAAAATCATACAAGCTGTCATCAGCAGGTAGCAGCACAGAAAAAGCATCCCCCTTATTCACTGCACATTTCAACGCATACTCAATCAAATTATTCATTATACGCTGACCACGGCACTGTGGTAGGGTAGCAGCACCATATAGGTAATGACCCTTAGCTGTACCTCTTTGGACATTTATCGTACATGGCACTAAAAACACATTGGCTAAAATCTTATTGTCATCTACTGCACAATAACACATATCTACGGAAAGGTAGCTATTAAAAACTGGTATCACTTCCTCTACCTCTTCATTAAAACAAACTGCACATATATCTATAAGCTGTGGTAAATACTCTGATTCCGCTTTTTTGTATTGTATCACCACTACACTTCCTTTACTGCTAAGAAATGATTTTTATACTAATCTTAATTAAGATAGAATTTGTGAGAATTTTTTTATCATTAAGAGCATAGAACAACAGAAGTCCATAACCTACCGTCTACGATAACGTCCTGCAGTGAAAAAAAGCAAGCTCATAATAAACAATAGTGCTACTTTAAGGTAAACGAATACTTTTCTAACAAAATAGCTGGATGATAGGATAGCTTTGCTTTTCTCAAGCCCTCAATACCCAAATCCTCTTCTCTGTTAATATATTTATATGAAAGAAGCTTAGATGAAAACCCATTATTAATAGCTGCGTACAACAATCCGTCGTAGCCGTCAACTGCTTTTTCAAAGTGTACCACAAAGCAATCAGGGGTTATCTCCTCACCTACTGCCATAGCTACTGGTTTATCATCTATCCTTATTAGCCCACCTTTGAACCTTAACTGCTCAAAATGTTTAAAGGTTGACCTTATTGCACAGCTCTCGCTGGATAATCCCTGAGTACCATGTATCCCGTGAGCCTGACACCATATTTTAGCCACTTCCAAGGCATCGCTAACATTTGTACTATTTATCGGCTCATACGACCAATTATACTTCTGTGTAAATTTGTTAATATGATTTTTCTTACTGTGAAATTTTCTGCCCTTTAAATACGCCAAATCCTCTGCTAAATATATATATTCGGCACTGTCCCTAATATTGTCAATCTCAAAATGATGAGGATATAGCTGTTTAATAAAATTGGCCTGTTCCTCTCCGGAACAAAATATGGTTGTTTTGCGATTAAACTTTTTTCCATACGCCAATATATAATGCAGTGCCTTTTCCGTATCACCGTTGCCAACAGGAAAATCAAAATACAGGTAATCCTTGTTATACGTATATGATGATAACAGCATATCGTTATAATGGCATATTTGTGTACCGTATGCTTTTCTCCACACGTAATTTGTGCCAAAGGGTGCAGAGCAATTTATCACATTTGTATTTTTTACTATATCCTCAACCCAGTCGATATCACTAAGCTGTGGTATATGAAATGAATCCATTAAAATGCTCCTTATATATCAGATAGATATTCCATAATTTCATTGTTGATACTATCTATATTTCTAGGTTTATTATTTTCTGCACATAATATAATATGCCAATTTAATTTTTGTGCTGAATACAAGGCCGATTGTCTACACTGCTGCAAATAAGCTACGTTGCTTTCATGTAAATCCTTTTTGCCTTCATCACCGTTATATCTTTGTGACATTAGGTGTTGTGATATAGACGGTGGCATATCAAGAAAAATAACCCTATCAGGCCTTGGAAGCTGTAGCAAATTATATTCATAATCCTCTATCCACTCTAAAAAGCTATCCCATTGTGTTTGTGGCAGCTTTGCCAGCTGATAAATAGCATTAGATGTGGCATAGCGGTCTGCTAAAATAAGCTTTCCAGCAGCGTAATCCCGTTGCCAAAATTGTTTATAGCTGGCATAACGGTCAACTGCATAAAATGAAGCTGCCGCATATGGGTTAACATCACCGGGTGTGTGTCCTAAGCTACCATCTAAATACATTTTCACCAGTGCTGACGATGGGTTGTCATAGTCAGGAAAAGAAACGGACTTAACGTCAAGTCTGTTTTCGGTTAAATGCCGTAAAACACCAGCTGTTTGTGTAGCTTTGCCACTGCCGTCCAACCCCTCTATAACTATTAGCTTACCCTTATTCATCAGATAATCTCCTTTAAGTCCTTAAAAAAAGCTCTAACCTCTTTTGTTCTGCCACATGACATTTTACCTTCAGAGCAACCGCCACGCACACAAGCAGGACCTGCTTTTTTAAACAATGCGGGTGCTGTCTGCACACACAGCTTAAGCATTTGGTCAGCTACATCTCTTATTTCCCACTGTGCACGATTACAGCAACGAAGAGAAAAGAAATTCATCAGACTTCTGGCATTCATTGTGCATATCATTTTTGTACAGCAAGCATTTGGCAACACAAATCTAGCATCCTCAATAGCCTGTTTTTCAGCTTTTCTGCTGGCTTGGCTCTCAGCTACTCCATCAAGCAAGTATCTATTATAGTATTTTTCTTTTAATATATCCGTCAGCTTATCATAGGTTTTCTGGTCCTCCTCCATAGCACGGAGAAATTCTGCTTTAGCCGCTGGAATTTTTTCAATCTCTGGTGGTAACACAAACTCAAACTGTGCTTCTGGCACATAACGCTGGCTTTGCACGCTAAATGACGCCATCCTGTGTCGAGTAACCTGTGCTAAAAACGAACGTGATACACCCTCTATGCCAAATGTAAACGAAGCGTGTTCAATAGGGCTTTCATGTCCTATTTCCGATAGCATATTTACAAATGATTCTGACTTTTCTTTGTCTAACCCGTCCATTATTGTGTCAATGCTGGAGGGGGAATAACATAGCTTTGCCGCTGAAGCAATAGTTTGCTCGGGCATTGGCGTATGTGTTATCAGCGTTACTTTAGCTCCCATTGTTTTCACCCTTTATCCATATCAATATTTAATTCAAAGCTGTAATGTATCAATAGACAAGCTACAAGCATATCCTGCCCATCATATTATAATAGCTTAGCATAAACCAATTATCAATTACATAAGTTTATTTATTATATCAAAATTTTTCCCATTCTACAATATTTCACGCAAAAAAAATGGCGTATTCTTCGTAAATACGTCATTTTAAGTGATTTTGTCTTTAATTTCTCTTACCAAAACAATAAATGGTATAATTTTTACACTGTAATTAAGCTTATATATATTTAAGCTATATAACAAACATAATATTGTCGCCCACGTTATACCAGCATCTGCAGAACAAAGTCATTTTTAACTGCCCCTGTCTATATTTCCATAACCTTTAAATATTTGTCAACGGCTATTCCCTTTAGCTTATCCTCTATATCAAAATTAAGTTTAATGAGCTTTTCCACATTTTTCATTGCAGTAACCACACTATATGATAAATCATTGCCCTGCAAAACGCTGCCTATCATTATCGCCGAAAAAATATCACCTGTTCCTGAAAATTTCACTGGCACTGTTTTAAATGGGAATTTGAAATATTTTTCAGATAAATGGTCGTATCCACAAACCACACTTTGACCCTCTATATCAGCACTGGTTATTACAACTGATTTGGCCTTCAGCTGCCGCAGAGAATCAATAACGTCAGTACACTGTTTCTGGCTCCAGCTTACCTGACCTATATATTTATTGGACAAAAAGCACGCCTCTGTCATATTTGGAACAATATAATCAGCTAAGGCACACAGCTTTCTCATCTGCTTTACCGTTGCCTCTGTAATACCATTGTACAGCTTTTGTTCGTCCCCCATAATAGGGTCAACCATAACAATAATATCCTTCCTGGCTTGATCCAATATATAATCACTAATAAGCTTTACCTGCTCATCAGACACCACTAAGCCTGTACAAATACAGTCAAAGGAAAAACCCAGCTCCTCCCAAACCTTAAGGGTGTTTTTCATATAATCGGTAGTATCCAATATACTAAATTTTCCGTAATCAAAGGTATTAGAAACAATAGCCGTTGGTAAATTATAGGTATTAAAGCCCTGCTTTGCCAATACCGGCATCATAGCAGTCAGCGACTCTGTACCGTATCCCGTTAAATCATTAATAAGTAATATGTTTTTGCCCATTGAATATGCCCCTTGTCTGCAAATATTCTTCATGATAAATGTATCAAGCTAGTTAAAAATTAAACCGTGTGCTACACATCACCATGGTGGTAATCATATTACCAATGTCAGCCTACAGCATTCCCTTACGTTTCAACACCCACCCACATAAGCCTGTTACAATTAGAGAAATAAAAATTGGCATCCATACATTTTGTGCTAACGGAAGCCCTCCGGCTGCTTCACCTAGGTTCATACCATAAAAGCTAAATATCATGGTTGGTATTGCCATTAAGATTGTAAGTGAGGTTAAAATTTTCATAACAACGTTTAGGTTATTAGAAATAATGGATGCACAGGACTCTAATGTATTTCCAAGAATGCTGGCATATATACCAGACATTTCAATAGCCTGTTTAATCTCTATCATAACATCCTCAAGCAGCTCCTTATCATCATCATACAGTCTGATGTATCTGTTTGTGGATATTTTTTGCAGGGTTAGCTCATTAGATTTCAAGGAGGTTTGAAAATAAACCAATGATTTCTGTAAATCCAGCATACCCACCAGCTCTTTATTTCGCATAGATTTTCTCAAATTTTTCTCAAGGGTCGTAGATGTTTTATCAATCTGCTTTAGGTCACTTAGGTAACGGGCTGCCACACTTAGCAATATTTGAAAGACAAAGCGTGTGCGATGATCCGTTTTTACTCCCTTTACATTACCCGATGCAAAGCGTGTTATTATATCATTATCCTTTGTTGTAATAGTAATAATATATTTTGTTGTGATTATTATACTAACTGGCATGGTATAGTACAAGACACCATTTGGTGTATCCTCGTTTGCCGGCATATCAATGATAATAAGGTTCATATCGTCCTCATTATCAATATGTGATGTTTCCTCCTCATCCAATGCGGATTTTAAGAAAACAGGCGGCACATCAAACTCCGTTGACAGGGTTCTAAGATCCTCTACGGATGGTGCTATTACATTTATCCAACAGCCCTTTTCAGCAGCAAAAACCTCAGTAACCTTATCATTTACTGTGTTAAAATATTGTATCATTGCGTATTCTCCTTTATTTAGGGACTACGCAAAAAAAGCGGCATAGTCCCTTGGTACTTTTCACGTTATCACCCACGTTATCAGGTTCGGGACTCATTTGCTCACTTCCTTTTTTATGATATTATATTAATTCACAACAAAACAGCCGACATCATCATTTCAGATTTTGTTTGCTAATACTAACCCCTAATAAAAAGACAGAAAGAGTGGTTACACATAATTTGTCTATATATCCTATTAGAGTTTAGTACATATATTGATGCATAGCATTAATGTTCTTAACGCTGTATAGAATTATACCAATTTTCAAGGGCTATTTCAACCACTCAAATAGTCCTTTTGAAAAAATCACGCAAAAACCCTGTACAATTTTAGTGTTTACAGCAACATAATCCCACCGCCCTGGTTTACGCTTAGCGTCATCAAGCTTCCCGTTGACGCAATCCGGTGGTTACAGCCTAAGGTAACTAACTACATATGTCCAACATTTTTTATAGGTATTATGGGAAAATTATTGCCATTCTCTCGTTCCTAATATTTATGTCCAAATTATAATCATGGCTTATTATTGCTCCACCGCCATTATCTAAATATAGCTTTTCCAAAATTTAAAGCTTGTGACATAGCTTCATCTTTATTTCTTCTATACATACACCAATCTAACACAGCCAAGGGCTTTAGCAAGCAGTATTCAAATGTCCATGCTATGTATGCAATTTCCCCACATCTATAGTGATGGAGAAATTTTTGGAGGTTTAGTTAAAAACTATTAATCCATATAAAAGCATCTCCGCTGCTTATTTATTTATAATTTTGCCAATATTTTTTAGTTCAATAGAAATTGTCCCGTCGTCGTTATTAATAAACTCTATATATCGGCTATCCTCAAAGTATTCTGCTGGCACATTTATTTCTATCCCTGTATCTGTTTTTATTTTATGATTTTTACTGGTTTTAATTACTACCTCTTTTTCCAGTTCAATGGTTTCTGGCAGATGTGCCTCCTCCGCCTTGCTCTCAAACTGACTTTGCATAAACGGAGAATCGCTGAACACCTCTCTGCCAATATCAGCTGGGGAAAAAGAGGTGGAAACCTCAGACTTTTCCATTAAATAGGTTTTAGCCTTTGTAACCGCTATTGTTGCATTAGTGCCGTTATCTTCAGCAATTTTAGTAGTTATTTTATTCACTATTTTCACAGCCTCTTTAGCTGAGATGGTGGAGGTGCATTTTAAAACTCCTTCTGATAACACATATCTAGTCTTGCCATCTACTATACGTCTTTTGTCAACAAAACCTATTGAATAATCATTGCAATTAATAATTGCATAGGAGCCAACCCTTTGGGAGGCACTAGGTAAAATAGCAAAGTGGTTTATAATCTCATTATGAATTACGTTATCGTCATTATACACCTGATGCGTAAATTCTGCTTTATTCACCATTAGGAGCAACGCAATATAAGGCTGTTCCTCTACAAGATAATCTACCACCAACAGGTCAGTAGACTCCAATATATCTGAAATAGAAATTTCGTGGTACAGCCACTGTGCCACGGCAGTGGAAAACTCCACAAACTCTATTTCCCCGTTATTATACCTTTGTAGCAATGGCAAAAAGTCACTGTCGGTTTTAAATTCACCGTGTTTTTGGGCATCGTCTTTTTGTATTCTTTCCAAATGCTTCACCAAAAAATTACTTAACATCACATTTGAAAAATCCATTTCTTTTTGAGAAAACACGCAAACATCAGAATTAAAATCCATAATATGTAGTATTGCTTTATTTATCATCATTGTAAATCAAATCCTTATATCACATTATAGTAAGGCTGTCTACCATTATATCAATTTTTTCGTGCTTTTCCAAACTTATTTTTGCATTACAAATTACTTAACAAGTATTTCCCAAGCTTACCCCTTAGCTTTAATTAAAAACTATATTTTGTCATAAAAAATCCTCCTAAAGTAGATTTTGGTTATTTACCGGTTCTACCTTAGGAGGGGCATATCAAATTTTCGGTCTAACCCTTGAGCGTAGGGTAAAATAAACATCTAAAGCCTTTTAACTTACTTTTTCTTAATAGGTATCCATATCTCGCTGACATAATCCGTAGCCTTGGTGTCACCCATAGAGTACATCTCCACATTATAACCTGCGGCTATATCATATTGGTTATTGTTGGGTAGCCACTCTTTAAAAATTCTGGTATTTACCGATTGTAAGGCACTGGGCATAGGTCCCACACATCTAAATTTAGCCCAAGTCATAGCTGGTATTTCCACAACGTCAAACCCCTCTGGTACATCGCCACCGTTATAGTCACCAGCTATCAAATACCTAAACTCCTTCATCTGCATATTTTCATCAATATTAATACCATACTTACCAATATTGCAATTGCCCTCCAAACTGCACAGCTTATCCATATACTTTTGGCAGTATTCGTTCCAAAATTTTGGTATAGCCTCATAAGCACTGTCATACTGAAAGGTTCGTTCCATTCCTACTACCTTAAAAGCACCCATCTTGTCAATTGTAAAATCCATTACATTTCCTCCCTTTATTGATATACTGATTATTAGAGGCTGAAAAATCTTTAGCTTATAGCTCTGTCCTATTAGGTGTATCGGTGACACACCATGAAACCGATTAAAGGCTTTTGAAAAGCTTTCGGGCGTGTCATAGCCATATTTGTAGGCTATATCTATTATCTTTTCGTTACCCTTTAGCACATCCAGTGCCGCCATATACAGTCGCCTGTTCCTGATATACTCTCCTATGGTATAACCCGTCATTATTTTAAATCCTTTTTGGAAATAAAAGTTTGACACGCTGACGTTTTCTGCAACAGCTTCCACAGTTATATCATCAAGCAAATGTTCTTCCATATAATCGATTGCCTGTTTTAGCACAGCTGTCCACTCCACTATTTATCACCTCTGCCTGTATCTTATCAAAATTATAAAAGCTTTTCCTGTCTTTTTGTGTTTTGTTTTGTCCATAGCCCTGCTGCCCATACAATAATTAATCAAAACTTTTCATGTTATAACAGCAACAATTATCAGCGTCTATGTACATTATTTCTAATAGCTTTTATGGTTTTTCGCGAATTTTTGTGAGATTAATACTCAAATAATTACAGGTCTAGTCATTGGGGTTGCCCCAGCTATTGACATAGAGCCTAAATAAATCACCATAAAAAAGCCATTAAACTAAAAAGTTTAATGGCTTTTTTATGGTCGAGGCGACAGGACTTGAACCTGCGGCATCTTGGTCCCAAACCAAGCACTCTACCAAACTGAGCTACGCCTCGATTTTATTAAATATAATGTCCACAGACGCTTTAGTATTTCCCTATCTCGTCTGACAGCTGTATCATTATATCTAATACCAACAGAAAAGTCAATACTTTTTTTGAAAAAAATCTATTATTTTTTCATTTTTTACAATAATTTAGCACAATAAATTAAATATGTAAAAAACTTCTTTGTTATTTGATTTTCTATTGATTGTTTTTGAAAATCAAGTTATAATATAATATATAGTAACTTTATGAAATGTGTATTAAATTAATTTATAAAATATCAACTTTGTGATTTTTTATAAAAACTATTAATTAAATAATGTTACTTGTTATATTATATCTACTTAGTTTTATCCGTAAAAATTAACTGGAGATGATTTTATTTTGTCTGAAAAAAATAAATATATGCATTATGAGTGGTCAATAAAAGTAGCTGATGACAACAGGCTTTATTTTAATTTCTGTTGTGAAGTTTTTTCACAATTATTTAATATAGAGCCAAAGGATTATGGAAAACCTATTGAAGAAATTCTATCCCCTGAGGCTGTTCTGTCCGCTTATGAAACATATGAAAAGCTAATGAAATTTAACGACTTCCAATCCACCGCTCGAGAAATTGACGGTGATTTTTGGAACGTAGAAATAGAATATCATCCACCAATAATCTCCTTTCACGGGACACGTATTGGGGATATTTTCGCCATTAATAAGGTAACAAAAATAAACGACATCGGTTCAGCTGTATTCAAAAACAAATTAAATGACGCCATTTTGATTAAACAGGTTGGTAACGACTATGTAATTGAAAGTATTAGTCAAAAAACCAGCAAATTAATATCACTATCCAAGGGAGATTCCATAAAAGGTGTATTAAAATATTTATACACTTTAAAATCATACTCTATAATAAACTCATGTTTAAAATTTGAGGATACCGCTAAAATATTAGATATTTTCACCTCAAGTGATAAAAGCTTTACAGATTATTTGCTGATGGTTTTTGTACCCTTAAAGCATGATGAAAACAGGGTATTAATCTCATTTCATTCTTTAGAGCAGGATACATATTGTAACCTGCAGAATAATCAAGCTCCATCTATTTTTAGTGAATTTAAGGATTCCGAGGTTGCCGTAGCCTCATTTATTACAAATAACAGCGGTCAATATCATTTAGAATATTATAATGATTATTTCCACTCAGTTTACGATAGTCGCTCTGCAAAATATACTATCGCCAACGAAGTCTTAAATAAATGCATTGAACATCATTCAATAAAGCACAGCACAATCAATATTGATAACAACGAATATTTTTGTGTTGGTATTCCAACCTTTCAAAATAACAAGGTGTATGTATTTATTACACCTCAAGTTGAAGTACACGAATCTATGGATAAGATTTTCACTACGCTTACTAAACGAGAAGATGAAATAGCCCGACTGCTAGTAAATGGTCAAACCATAAAGTACATATCATACAACCTAAATATAGCTGAAGGAACAGTCTAAGAAGACTATTTCAAATATTTACAAAAAGCTAGAGGTTTGCTCACGAGTTGACCTTATTAGAAAAGTTTTTAATTCGTAGGGCATTCTATTAAATAATCCTCTATTATTTCTTCCATCTGAACAAGACACACGTTATTCTCCCTAAGTAATTCTATTATATTCACCGCTACACCGCAGCAGTCAGAAACATCTTCAAAATGAATCATATGTATTATATTGCTGTGCATTGGCTCACTGCACAGTCCCAATATCCCCCAAACACGAACATTACTCTCCTCACCTATAGCTTTAACCTTAGAAGTTAGTTCATAGTGTATCTCGTAATGTTTTTCCACCATCTCTGCCAGCATATTAAGCACCATCTCCTATTTCATATATAATCCTTGGCTATATTATATATATTACAGACAAAAAAATAAATACCTAAAAGGTTTACTAGGTTAAAGCAATAAATCGTAAAATATAGGTGCTATTTGTATTATTAACAGCATTTATAATACATATGGGGGCATATCCATATATTTATCAATCTTGTCCAAAATCTGGCTAAATAAATTATATAGCATAAACGACAAAAGGGTGAAGCCAATTAATCAGCTTCACCCTTTCCCATATCATACAACAGCTCACGAATTATAAATCCCGTGGCTGTCTAACCTCTTTGGTTTTTGTCTTTTTCATACGATTAATAAATATTAGATACGCAATAAACAAAATAACTATCACAATAGCCGCTACAATAAACCAAGGTGATGTCATTATGTTTTTAGCAATGGTCATAGAATACAAAAACTCGCTGCGGTCTAATGTTTCACAGGCTACTAAATTAACCTTTGTCAGCTCTTCTCCATTGTAGCTGATTGTAGCTGTACCTATAATATCGCCCTTTTTCACCGGTGCGTCAATAACCTCTGGACATTGTGTTTTTATCTCTATTTTGCTATCGTCCAAATCCTTTGGTAACATTGTTGAATAGCTGTATTCCGGCACTAAACCTAGCATATCCTGATTAGACACATAATTAATCTTTGTTTCACAAACCTTATCCTGCTCTGCAATAATTGTTTTCATTTGAATATTGCTATATGCCCACTCATACAAATTTTTCGAATCAACGGCAGCATAGTTTTCGTCTAATGTATAACCGTTTTCATCATATATAGGTGCATTCAATGCTACACAAAGGTATGCTGTACCATCCTTTAGTGCGGTAGAAATCAAGCAATGACCTGCTTCATCGGTGGTACCTGTTTTTATACCCTTTGCATACTCATAATAATAATCGGATGCAGGCGTTATCAACAGGTTTGTTGTGGTTAGAGGGTCTTTCTCCTCCCCATCCAGAAAATACTCTGTAGTGTTGGTAATCTCTGGGAAGTATTTAACAGTAAGTGCGTACTTCGTGATAATAGCCAAATCCTCGGCTGTTGTGTACTGCTCCTCATCCTGTAAGCCATGGGGGTTCACATAGTGTGTACCCTTACATCCAAGCTCCTCAGCTTTTTTATTCATTAAATCTACAAACTTATCCACGTCACCGCCGCCAACATAATCAGCTAAAACCAACGCCGCATCATTACCAGAGCTTACCATCATACAATTAAGCAGCTGTGTAACCGTTAGTGACTTTCCTACATATTCGTTTAAACCTGCGGTAGAGCTTTCCGTGCCGTCCAGCTGTGACAGCACATCGGCATTTATTGTAACATTTGTATTATCCAAATCTGCAACCTGTTCTGAAACTACAATATAGGTCATTATTTTTGTGGTAGATGCCGGATAACGTTTTTCCTGTGCCGCCTTATTATAAACCACTGTATCTGTATCTAGATTTAGTAAATACAGGCTTTCTGTATGAGTGTCAAAATTAATTTCATTGCTAACCGCACCTGCTGCTGTTACAGATGAAACAACAATCAGCATAGCAATGGCTATTGATATTATATATGTAATCTTTTTTTTCATTATTAACCGCCCTATCGTTTCCAAAAATATTGTACCTTATTATAATACACCAAAGCAGCCGTAAATTCAATTTACAACTTTGTTTATTTTTAAGTTTATTGATATTTCACAAAATATAGTATTAAAACCACAGTTTGTACACCTATACACCACCATAGTTCAACTGCTTTTTATCCCGCTCTAACTAAAATTAGTTAAAGGAATTTTCTCCCATTTTTGAAAACAGCATTTTCACCTGTGCATATAAGCCTTTGTATTTTTTTTCAGACAAAGCTGTATTATCCTTCATAATTTCAGCTGCACACTGCTGTGCCTTCGTTAGAAAATCCATATCTGTAAGGGGCGCAATTTTCATCTGTGGCAAGCCGTGCTGTCTGGCACCGAAAAAGTCACCAGGACCACGCAAGCGAAGGTCTGCATCTGCTATTTCAAAGCCGTTGTTAGTGTGGCACATGGTCCTAAGCCTTTCCAGAGCTTCCTCGTTTTGTACATCGGACATCAGTATGCAAAAGGATTTTTCCTTTCCCCTGCCTACACGCCCACGCAGCTGGTGAAGCTGTGACAAACCAAAACGCTCCGCATTTTCCACAACCATTACAGTAGCGTTAGGCACGTCAACGCCTACCTCTATAACAGTAGTGGAAACCAAAAGGCTTATCCTGCCTTGTGAAAAAGCGTTCATTACCTGTTCCTTTTCTAATGCCTTCATTTTACCATAAACTAACCCAACGGAATAATCCTTAAAATACTCCTTTGATATTTTTTCTGCATACTCCTGTGCCGAAGCAATATTAAGCTCATTTTCCTCTACAGCAGGACACACAATATAGCACTGGTGACCTGCGTCCATATGCTTCTTTAAAAATTTATACATACGATAACGTTTTCCGCTGTCAACTAAAAACGTATCTATACTTTGTCTGCCGGGTGGCAGTGTATCTATAACTGACACATCTAAATCCCCATAAATAATAAGTGCTAAGGTACGAGGTATAGGTGTAGCGGACATAATTAACAAATGTGGATTTTCGCCCTTATCAACTAATTTACTTCTTTGGGCTACACCAAAACGGTGCTGTTCATCTGTCACCACCAAGCCTAGCTTAAAAAATTTAACACTGTCTGAAATAAGTGCATGAGTACCAATAATTAAATCTATTTCGCCATTCTCCAATTGTGTCTTTATCTTGCGTTTTTGAACAGCTGTTAAGGAACCTGTTAGCAACGCTACTCTTACATTTGTGTTGGCTAATATCTTTGTCAAAGAGCTATAATGCTGCTCTGCCAATATCTCGGTAGGAGCCATAAAAGCCGCCTGCCATCCGTTTTTTACAGCACTGTAGCAAACAGCTGCTGCCACCGCTGTTTTACCACAGCCTACGTCACCCTGTACCAAACGGCTCATAGGTGATTTTTCATCGCTCATATCCGTTATGCAGTCTTTCACAGCATTTAGCTGTGCTAAAGTGGGCGTAAATGGCAGTAGCGAAAAAAACTCCTGTGTGTAATCCCTGTTAAGCTTTAACGAGGTTTCTTTTTTTCTCCCCTTTTTTAACAGGCTTAACCCCAAGCATAGCACCAACAGCTCCTCAAAAATTAATCTTCTTCTAGCCACAGCCACATCATCCATAACAGAGGGGAAGTGTATGCTCTTTATAGCAAACTCCAGTGTACACAAATTATATTTTTCTAAAATCGGGGCAGGTATTGGGTCCTTAATATTTGTAGGCAGCATATCTACAGCCAGCTTCACAGCATTTTCAATTTGGTGAGAGGTTATTCCCGCTGTCTGGCTGTATATTGGATGAATTTGTTTGCCTCTTGATGGTAGCATAAACATAGGAGATACCATTTCTTTTCTGCCTGAGCCTAAGGTTATCCTTCCATAAAAAAGATATTCCTCATTACTACGCAGCATATTTTTAATATACTGATTGTTAAAAAATGTAATAGCCATACCATCGGTGTCGTCTGATATACGCACCCTAGACAGCAATCTGCCACCCGCTATACATCTTTCTGTCACAGGACAGCTAACAACCGCCCTTATACAGCAGGTATCACCTGCTGCACACTCTTTAATAGTGACAGGCTGTGACCAATCCTCATATCCCCTAGGATAAAAACGCAGCAGCTCCCCCACTGAGGTAACACCCAGCTTGCGAAAAAGCTTTCCTCGCTTTTCGCCTACACCCTTTATTCTTTCAACAGGTATCTCGTATAAAGATGGCATACTATCACCCCCTGTGTCACTCTAAAATTATCCATACCATAAGTATAATGTATGTACACACAGATACTAAGATATAATATCCTTAACAACCTCGCTTGCTATTATAAGCCCAACCACCGATGGTACAAAAGCATTACTGCCCGGTGTCTGCTTAGCACGTGTTGGTACAGCCGTACCTCGTTGTGTGGTGGTTGGCTCAGCGGTATCAATGCTTTGTATTGGCTTCATAGGCGTCTCCTTAGAGTACACAACCTTCAGGTGCTTTATTCTGCGTTTTTTAAGCTCCTGTCGCATCACCCTTGCTAACGGACATACAGATGTTTTGTAAATATCTGCCACTTCAAAGGCAGTAGGATTCATTTTATTGCCCGCACCCATAGATGAGATTATAGGGGTCCCGCTGTCGTTAGCCTGCATAACTAATCCTATTTTTCCTGTTACTGTATCAATAGCATCCACAACACAGCTATACTGTGAAAAATCAAATTGTGAGGCCGTATCAGGCGTATAAAATGTTTTATGGACAGTAACAACGCACTGTGGGTTAATTTCTAATATTCTATTACGTGCTGCCTCCACCTTATCCATTCCAATAGTTTTAGTTGTAGCAATAATTTGGCGGTTTATATTTGACAAGCACACCGTATCATCATCAATAAGGTCAATAGCACCAACACCGCTTCTGGCTAACGCCTCCACGGTGTAACCCCCTACACCACCTACACCAAAAACAGCCACCCGTGATTGCTGTAGCTTTTTAAGCCCCTGCTCTCCTATTAACAGCTGGGTTCTCACAAACTGATTTTCCATATTTTAATCGCCCTCGTTTTACATATTTATTACATACTTTTTATCATATCCGTTGCCTGTGATACGGTTGCACCTGTAATAGAGTAGCGTATGCCTCCAACAGTCCATCTAGCCAAACATTTAGCTGTATTGTCATCACTGTTTGTGCTAAATTTTACTGGTACATCTCCAACTGTTTCTACTTTAGTATTAGAATATTCGTTATAATCTCCACTTGGGTCTGCGTACTGGTCAGACATAGAAAATAGGATTTCTTCATCATCAGAATTTTTATAGCTAACACGAAAAACGTAGTCCCAAACGGAGTAATAGGACAGCTTTGAATATTCTGTTGGTACCTCTTTAGGTATCTCAAATGTAAACTCTGCATATGTCTGCATTTCTTCCAAGGTTTCAAAGTCAATAATAGGGTTGCTTTCCTGATCGTTCAAATCTCCACTAAGAATTGGTAGTGTTTCACCGGTATTAACTGTGCTGTCCTGCTGGGTGGCTGTAGTGCTGCCCTGATTTATACTTGCGTTGCAGCCGGTTATAGCCAACAGGACTGTTAGGGCTATAGCTGCCACTAGTAGTTTTCTCATATTAACACTCCTTTAAAAACTCATCATCCTTGTAGGTATACGCCTTCTGAAAATCTACATTCTCAACATCAACAACCATCTCTTTTACTGACTTAACACAAATTGTTAATCGTGACATTATACCGTTTTTATCGGTCATAACAAGACTGGTGACTCCGTCACTAAGGTTAGTAACGTTATCACCACTGTCCTTAACCACCAATATATCTTCTCCTTGTTGGTCTGTATCTACCTGTATTTCCAGCTTTTGTAAAATTTCTAATACTTCTTCTCTATTCATAATATTCATCCTTACTTTTTATTTTTAATGGCAGGCTCATATTTTTCTATAACCCAGTCATATTGCATTAGGTCCAGCTTTGTATCACAATATTGGCATACCCCGCCATTTAATAGGCTAATAGGGCTACCACAGCCTTTACACCTATAGACTACCGCATCATTAATACATTGAGTTTTTACATCTGCACTTTTTCGCAATGTTAGGTTTATTTCCTCATCATAGCTGCAAATTTTATTGTTAACTAAAATAGAATTAGTAACAGTAACAGTTAGAAATAGCTTTTGCACATTTCCAAACACACGATAGTCGTTAAACCTATACCCCACAAATGTACAATCCACAATGTTTTTATAATAATGTATGTCATCTGAAATGTCACAAGCAACAAACGAATCTATATTTTGTTGACTGTCAGCAAAGTGAATATTCTTTAATTTATAATCCAAGGTACCCACAAAGTTATCCACAGAAAATAGTTCATCAAAGCTCTGCATTTTTTCCTGAAACAGCCTGCGTTCCGCCTGTTGTGCTATCCTTGCTTTTTTTTGGGTATCAATAGGTAAAAACATAGATAGAACGAAACCGACAAAGGCATATATCATACATATTGGAAACAGCATAGCAACATAGTACAACGGTGTACCCTCAGTTGCATATAACCCAAAATTTTGCAAAATTGCTAACGCTAATCCGCCTGGAAAGGGGGCTAAAAAGCATATTAATAGTGACTTATAAAAAGCAGAAAATTTCTTTAGTGGGCTAGGCTCGGTATTAAAGGAAACTATCTTTTTATCAAAATCCTCCAGCTGAAATTTTGTTCCACAATAATCACAACCATCTATTAGCTGTTCTACCGTTTGCACAGCACCACAGCTAGGACACACACATTCATCCATGGGTGTTTTGGACTGTACCACTGTAAAATACGCTGTTCCACAGGTTGATTTGCTTTTCTTTATTACATTGCCATTAAGGTAATACACCTTTTCCACATCAGCATCGTTTTCTACAACCACTGTTGTGTTTTTACCATCGTAGCTCCAGTGATGTGACTGGTAGAACTTGTCACCGTTTATGGAAGTGATACTCATATTATATTCTACAGACAGATTATACTTGTCCAATCTTTTCTTACATAGGCACAGGCTATACCAATACGACTGTGTAATAGACGCATTTATGTCTTTTCCTGTTCTATAAAATTCTTTAAAGTCTTTTACAAAATCATCTATCTTGGCATCTACATCTAGGCTGTCCCTGCGTTTATTTAGCTGCAGCTGCCCATCTGTGCTATTCATGAAATCCTGCTCTGTCAATATACCCTGCTGATATGGATTTTGCTGTGTATAATTCAATATCTCTTACCCCCAAAAATATTGTACATATTTTAAAAAATATACTAATGTGATAGTACCATATTTAAGGGCGTTTTTCAAACATATTTTTGCTTATCTTATCGCCTTATTTAAAATGAATTATATGTGATGTATGTGTATTTTCACAGGGTAAAACGACCCTATGGCAGATTTTTTATTTCTGCCATAGGGGTGCTTCTATATTGTCCAGTTCTGTTTAATTTGTTGAAAATATGACAGGTCTGATTTGTAAGGCATTTAATTTATATTATGACTATGTCAAGTGTTAGTCTTTGGTCAAGTATTTTTTAAAGGCTTGTGGTCTTTAGCGTCAATGTACAGCCTAAGACAGTACCACCAAGGTATTCATACCTTGACCCATGCTTGAAAGCCTTTATATTTGGTATACGGTTTAAAAGGTTTCTCTGCAGGGATAATATTTTCTTCCTGTTATAGTTGATATTTTCACCTTTATGGTAACCATATTGTCATTACACTCACTGCTAATGCGTGTATCGTCTATTTTAGCTACGCCAGATGCCAAAACGCTAAAATAGCAGCCTGTTGATTTAGCGTCAAACTCTAGTGCTACCTTTTGGTTTGCTCGTATACAATTCATTTTATGTCCAAAGGACTTACTGTATAGATTAAATATTAAGTCGCCACAACGGCTTTTACCTATAAAGCACATAGGTACTATATATGGCTGTTGGTTTTCTGCTACACCTAAACGCACCGTCTTTACAATGGACAACAAATCCATAATCTCACTATTGTTCATTTCTTGATAATCGCTAACATCTATATTACACCCTGCTTTGTCACACTTGGCAGACACGTTATCAACCGAGCCACACAGAGATTTACATACCGTATCACATTTGCACGTCAGTTTTTTTAACATTCCCAACACAACATTACACGCCCTGTCGTTTGCCATATCCCTATATTTATAATACATTTGTGAGCTGTCGTTGTCACCGTAGTTAGAAACACCCTTTACATACACATATGGTATTTTATTCATATATGCCACTTGACCAATACATCCACATTCATTGTCAAAGCACTGAACATCAAAGGTCTTAAAGGTTTCCATAGATTGTTTATCGCTTGCCATAAACTTGTCGGCTGTACCATAATTAGCCGATGAGCCAGTATAGCTCAAGTCTGTGCAAACTGTTTTTGCAAGCTCTATCAGCCCTTCGTCAGCAAAGTACACAGCTTGACCTAATCCCGCAATTAATGGCACAGGATAACCAATAGGTGCAAAATCCACATCATATTCCAGTGATTTTTCAGATATAGCTATTTCGCCTATTATTAAACCGCTGGCAGACACACTGCCACAGTTACCAACACCTATAAATTTATCAACATTATATTTCCCAATTGCTAAACCAGCACCTATACCCATATTAACCTTGCCATAGCCAGGACTTATGAGAATAAAATCATCACAGCTGTTCCCCACCGTAGCACGACACAGCGTGACATCACCATATACCTCCTCTGACAGCACCTGCACCTTATCTATCAACGACTGCACCTGATTAAAATCTTCTATAAATACCCCTATCATAAAATCCCACTTTCTAAATTAATTGTAGGCTTTTAATACCTATTAAACATAATATTCATTTAGCTTGTACTGCTCTACTATATTTTTGGGATTCTACGACAAATTTAAGATACATATTACCACCAACTATGAAAATAATTCTGGCTGATAACAGCCATGTATGACACCGCAAAAAGCTCCTACACGTTTAAATTCGTGTAGGAGCTACCATTTAGTTATCCATTATATGCTTATTCGTTAGCCTCTGGTGTTTTACTATGAGCGCTGAAAACAATGCCCCTAGCGCCATCTAGTTTTACCATTGTGCCATCTCTCAACAATTTTGTGGCGTTTTTAGCACCAATAATAATAGGCTTATCCAAAGCTAAGGCTACCACTGCGGCATGGCTGTTAAGTCCGCCCTGTTCGGTAATTATTCCACTGGCCATTTTCATTAAAGGTAAAATGCCGTTGCTGGTTTTTGGTATAACTAAAATATCGCCATTTTTAAAATTTTCCTGTGCCTCCTCCTCTGTGCTGCACACACACAGGTGACCGCAAACTCCACGGCTTGTCACGGCTGTACCAGCTACCAGTACGTCACCAACCAGATGAACCTTTAGCATATTAGTAGTACCAGACACTCCCAATGGAATGCCCGCTGTAATTACTGCTAAATCTCCGCTTTTTACAAGCTTATTTTTCTCAGCAACCTGTACAACATGTTCAAATAAATCGTCGGTGTTGTCCTTTTCTTCAATAATTATTGGTATAACACCCCATGACAGATTCATCTGACGCTGTACCTTTTCTTCAGTTGTACCGCTGATAATAGGGCAATACGGTCTGAACTTAGAAATCATTCTAGCTGTTTGACCGGTTTTAGAAACTGTCATAATGGCTACTGCACCTAAGTCATGTGCTGTGGTGCAGGTAGCATGAGAAATGGCTGATGTTACGTCGGGACGCTCTGGAATATCCCTTTTACGGAATTTTTCCTTATAATCAATATCGTTCTCTGTGCATACAGCTATGGCAGCCATAGTTCTTAAGGATTCCACGGGATATGCACCCGCAGCTGTTTCACCACTAAGCATAATAGCACTTGTACCATCGTAAATAGCATTAGCAACATCTGTTGTTTCTGCTCTGGTAGGACGTGGATTTTTTATCATGGAGTCCAGCATTTGTGTAGCTGTAATAACCTGTTTACCAGCTGTATATGCCTTACTAATAAGTTTTTTCTGAATCATAGGAATTTCTTCCATTGGCACTTCTACGCCCAAATCGCCACGGGCAACCATAATACCGTCAGAAACTCTTATAATATCATCAATATTTTCAACACCCTGACCATTTTCAATTTTTGCTATAATTCTAATATCATTGCATTTGTTTTTTTCCAGCTCATGACGCAGATGAATAATATCATCATGATTACGGGTAAATGATGCTGCTATAAAATCAAAGTTTTCTTTTACACCGAAGGCTATGTCCTGCTTATCCTTATCACTAATAAAAGGCAGCGATAAGTCTACGCCAGGTACGTTTATACCCTTATGAGATGCTATAACACCCTCGTTTAACACCTTGCATACAACATCTGTTAGGGTCTTATCTATAACCTCCATCTCTATTAAACCGTCATCTACTAAGATTTTATCACCACGGTCAATATCATTTGGCAAGCCCTTAAATGTGATAGAGCACTTGTTTTTATCACCATCATATTCCTTTGTTGTAAATGTAAAGGTTTGACCAATATTTAAAACTTCGCTTCCGTTTTTAAAATTAGCTGTCCTTATTTCCGGTCCCTTTGTATCCAGCAGAATTGCAACAGGCTTATTAAGCTCTTTTCTTAACCTTTTTACAACGTCGGCTCTCCTTTTATGCTCCTCATGTGTACCATGGGACATATTCATTCTAGCAACGTCCATTCCGTTTTCTATCAGCTGTCTTAAAATTTTCTCATCATCAGTAGCAGGGCCTAATGTACATATTATTTTTGTTTTTCTCACAAAAATCAACTCCTTGGCTTTGGTAAAAAATATTTATCTCGCTATTTACTGCTCATTATACAACTTTGATAAAAAAATAACAAGATAATAAATTGAAAACATTGTAAAAAGGTGGTATAATAATTGTAAATTTTGAAGCTGTTATATATTTCCACTACCACACTTTAACGGTTAATACGGTCTATCCTTGTCTTATTTATATTATTTCTTTCTATAAAATTGATAAAAATACATTTACAGACAAATTTAATTGCAATGTGGTCTTGCATTTTTAAAACAAGTATGGTAAAATTCTAATGTTACTACGGTTTCAGCGAAAGAGGTGAAAGAATAATGAGAGAGAACATTCATCCAAATTATGAGCAGACTACTATTACATGTGCTTGTGGCAATGTAATTAACACTGGCTCTACAAAGAAGGATATCCGCGTTGAAATTTGCTCCAAATGCCACCCATTCTTTACAGGCAAGCAGAAGCTCGTTGATACCGGTGGTCGTGTAGACAGATTTAAAAAGCGTTTTGGTATGAAAGATAGCAACAAGTAAGATAATATTGTAACTGTTCAGAAAAGCGGCACATAGTTTATGTGTCGCTTATTTTGTTTATATAGTGAAATGAGGTTTTTCTGTAATGGATTGTTACAAAACTGTACAACGTGAAGCTGTGGACGAATTTATAGAAAAGCGTTCACGTTTTATAGGCTACTGTAAGCCTGTTACTACTGAAGCTGAAGCCTTAGCCTTTATTAATGAAAAAAAGACTAAGCATTGGGATGCCAAACACAACGTATATGCCTATATCCTACGGGATGGGCAAATAAAGCGGTACAGTGATGATGGTGAGCCACAGGGTACAGCTGGTGTACCCACCTTGGAGGTTCTGCAAAAAAGCGGTATAACCGATGTTGTGGTGGTGGTTACACGCTACTTTGGGGGTGTACTGTTAGGTGCTGGTGGTTTGGTACGAGCATACTCTCACGGTGCAAAAATCGCAATAGAGGCCGCTGAAATAATTACCATGGAACAGTCATATCTATGCTTGTTAAGCTGTGATTACAACCAATACGGTAAAGTGTCCGCCCTTATACCTCAATGTGACGGCGTTATTGATGATACTGTATTTCAGGATAATGTAACCGTGAAATTTCATATTGCCGTGGATAAATTCAAACATTTTATAAAGCTTCTGGCTGATGCTACCTGCGGTGATATAGAGCCAGAAATATTAGGAAAACAATATTTTTCAAATGAAAGCTAATTCTATTTGTTTTTTCTGTTTTTATGCTTATTCTAAAA
Source organism: Ruminococcaceae bacterium UBA3903 (assembly GCA_002391625.1). GTDB lineage: Bacteria > Bacillota > Clostridia > Oscillospirales > Acutalibacteraceae > UBA3903. The sequence goes on from DGFJ01000034.1 coordinate 80,703, forward strand.
TTTTATCCAGAAAATAAAGGAATATAATAATTTCTGTCGTATATCATATTAGAGAGTTTTTCACAATCGTAGGATATCCTATAATGTTGTATATTAAGTCTGGAGGTTATGCAATGCTTGTACGTGAACGCACACAAATGTGGGAGAGCATGATGCTGTCACCCTATGCAGCATTATCTAAAAATACAAAGGGCAGACAATATCCAGATGATGAATGTGATCTGCGTACCTGTTATCAGCGTGACAGAGATAGAATAACTCATAGCAAATCTTTTAGGCGATTAAAACACAAGACACAGGTTTTTTTATCACCTGAGGGGGACCATTACCGAACACGGCTGACTCACACGCTGGAGGTATCCCAAATAGCACGAACAATAGCCAGAGCCTTGGCACTGAACGAGGACTTAACAGAAGCTATTGCACTGGGTCACGACCTTGGGCATACCCCCTTTGGTCATGCAGGTGAACGTGCATTAGATAAAATAGCCAGCTGTGGTTTTCGACATTATGAGCAAAGTGTACGTGTTGTTGATAAGCTGGAAAAGGAAGGCAACGGGTTAAATCTTACATATGAAGTACGAAACGGAATTTTATGCCATACTAAGGGTACTCAAGCTGATACCTTAGAAGGTCAAGTCGTACGTATAGCTGACAGGATAGCCTATATTAATCACGATATTGATGATGCCATCCGTGGTGGTGTTATCTCTGAAAAGGATATTCCTTCACAGCTTACTAATATATTAGGAAACAAAACCAGTCAGCGTATTAACACCCTTGTGTTATCACTTGTTAAAAATAGCGATGACGGTGTCCTGCTAATGGACAACGATGTGCAGCAGGCTTTCGATACACTTCATCAATATATGTTTGACACAGTATATAAAAATCCCTACGCAAAGTCAGAGGAAAGGAAAATCCCTGACCTAGTAGCTAAGCTGTTTAATTACTTCATGTCCCACAGCGAAATGCTTGACCCCACCTTACAGCAAATTGTAAAAACAGAAGGTTGTGAACGTGGTGTATGTGACTATATAGCTGGTATGTCAGACCAATATGCCATACACCTGTATCAAAATTTATTTATCCCAAAGAATTGGCAAAAGGAAGAAAAGGATAACCTATATTAGGCGGTATCTGTAAACAAATAATATGACGAATTTTTTTAAATACTATGAAGTTAAGATTTTCTCATATTAAGTAATTATCTAACAATGAAGGGCGGTGATTTTTTGCCATTACCAGAAAGCTTTATGCAGGACCTAAAGCTAAAATCAGATATTGTAGATGTTGTAGCATCATACGTTAACCTAAAACATAAAGGTAGAAACCTTGTGGGGTTATGCCCCTTTCATGGTGAAAAAACTCCATCATTTTATCTGTATCCAGAAAATGGCTCGTTTTTCTGCTTTGGCTGCGGTTCTGGGGGAGATGTTATAACCTTCATACGCAAAATAGAAAATTTGGACTATATAGAGGCAGTAAAATTTTTAGCCCAACGTGCTGGAATGCATATGCCTGAGAACTCATATGATGAGGGTATGGGTCGTCTGCGTGGAAAAATATACGAAGCAAACCGTGAGGCAGCACGATATTTTCATAAACAGCTGTACTCTCTTAATGGTAAAAACGCTCTGACATATTTTCACAACAGAGGGTTAACAGACCGAACAATAAAGCATTTTGGTTTGGGGTACTCCTTAGATTCTCGCTTTTCCCTTACTAATCACTTAAGGGAAAAAGGTTTTACAGATAACGAGATAATTCAAGCCAATCTAGGCTTTAAATCCAAAAATGGTGCAACCATTGATAGATTTTTCAACAGGGTTATGTTCCCTATTATTGATTTGCGTGGCAATGTGATTGCCTTTGGCGGTCGTATTATGAGTGACGAAAAGCCAAAATATTTAAACACATCAGACACCTTGGTGTTTAAAAAAAGTACCAACCTTTTTGCTTTAAACATGGCAAAAAACAGTGGTAAACGACAGCTGATACTGGCAGAGGGCTATATGGATGTTATCGCCCTTCACCAAGCTGGTTTTACCAATGCTGTTGCTACATTAGGCACAGCATTAACCCCACAACAGGCTACCCTTATGAAACGCTACGCTGATGAGGTGGTTATTTCCTATGACTCTGACGAAGCTGGTAAAAAGGCTGCCTCTCGTGGAATATCATTGCTGCGAAACGCCGGTGTACTTATAAAGGTACTAACCATACCAGATGCTAAGGACCCTGACGAATTTATTAAATCTCATAAGGACAGCGGTCCTGCTAGATTTAAACAGCTTATAGAAGCTAGCGGTAATGATATAGACTACCGCCTGCAATGCATTAAGCTACAGCATGACCTAACACAATCTGAGGGAAAGGTGGCATATCTATCGGAAGCGGCTAAGCTGCTGGCTACCCTGTACAACTCCATAGAACAGGAAATATATGCTGGTAAGCTAAGCGATGAAATAGGAGTACAGAAGGAAACTATAATGGCACAGGTACACCGTTTAGCTAAACGCAGTAAAGCAGAACGTGAAACAAAGGATTTTCGTGCTATGCAAACCGAGCTGTCCGCTAGAAATGACAAGATAAATCCACAAAAGGCCAACAACCTGCGATGTGCCAGAGCCGAGGAAGCACTAATAGCGTATCTTATGAATAACCCCGATATGGCATTAATGGCAGTAAACCAGCTACCCTGTGAAAAAATGATTACTGATTTTAATAAACGTGTATATAAAGCTGTTACAGATAGGGAGCTTTCTGGACATTCTGCACAGCTAATAGATATTTCAGAGGGCTTTTCCCCTGATGAAATAAGTAAAATTGCAGGGATAATTTCCAAATATTCCACAGACCTATCTACAGCAGATGTTGCTCAGGAATACATAAATGTTATTTTAGCAGAGAATGATAAGATAAGCGTGGAGCAGGCTGTTACAGCCACTAACGAGGATATTACAAAGTATTTAAACAACCTAAAAAAGAATAAGCAGTGATGCACTTAGATATAATCTAAAAACTCACAATAAGCTTATTCGTTCACATATATGATTAGTCAAAGGAAAGGAATGGGTATAATATGGCAATTATTGCACAGCCCGACAAAAAGACAGTTATTAAGGAATTAACAGAGTTAGGAAAATCTAAAGGAAAGCTAAGTACAAAAGAAATTTTAGATGCAATAGGTGAGATAGACTTTGACCCTGAGGCTCTGGAAAAATTTTACGATTCTTTAGAATCAATGGGAATAGAAATTGTAGATGACATTGAGGATTTTGACGATTTACCTATTGTAGATATTGCTACTCAGGCACCTACATCTGGCACAACAGTTGTGGAGGAAGCACCATCTGATAGTATTACTATTGACGATCCTGTAAAGGTTTATTTGAAAGAAATCGGACGAGTTCCACTGCTTACATCAGAGGAAGAAATTGATTTAGCTATCCGTATTGCAAAGGGTGATGTAGCGGCTAAAAAACGTCTTTCAGAGGCTAACCTGCGTTTGGTTGTCAGCATTGCTAAAAGATATTTAGGCAGAGGTATGCAGTTTTTAGACCTTATTCAGGAGGGTAACCTAGGTCTTATTAAAGCTGTTGAAAAATTTGACTATACAAAAGGATTTAAATTTTCCACATATGCTACATGGTGGATTAGACAAGCTATTACTCGTGCCATTGCTGACCAAGCCAGAACTATCCGTATTCCTGTTCATATGGTAGAAACTATTAATAAGGTTAAAAAGGTTTCCAGCCAGCTGCTGCATACAAATGGTCACGAGCCTACAGCAGAGGAAATTTCAGAAGAGCTGGATATGCCTGTAGATAAGGTTAGAGAAATCATGAGGGTTGCACAAGAGCCTGTATCTTTGGAAACACCAATTGGTGAAGAGGAGGACAGCCATCTAGGTGACTTTATCCCTGATGATGATGCACCTGCACCAGCAGACGCAGCCTCCCATACAATGCTAAAGGAACAGCTGTCACAGGTTTTAGACACCCTAACCCCTAGGGAAGAAAAGGTACTAATGCTGCGTTTCGGTTTAGGTGACGGACGTTCCCGCACACTAGAGGAGGTTGGCAAGGAATTTAACGTTACCCGTGAACGTATTAGACAGATAGAAGCTAAAGCATTAAGAAAGCTTAGACACCCAAGCCGCAGCAAAAAGCTAAAAGACTTTTTAGATTAATAATCATATACTTTAGGTGGTGCTTTTAATGTATACAATGGACGAAACTAACGACATACTGGATGAAATTGCAGATGCCATGCCAACCGATCTTTATAGGGAGCTAAGCGGTGGTATAATACTGTTGCCTCAGGCAAAAATTCACCCACAGGCTGTTGCTAACGATTTGTATATTTTAGGTGAATATTGCAGAAGCTCAATAGGCAGCTGTATAAAGCTGTACTATGGCTCTTTCCACAAGCTGTACGATTACTTGCCCTATGAACAATATCGTGAACAGCTGCGAAAGGTTCTGGCTCATGAACTGCGACACCACAACGAAACTCTGGCTGGCTGTGAAGATTTACTGGTATATGACCACAATCAAATATCCACATATTTGCAGACAAAGGAAAGAGAAAAACAAAACGCCATAAAGCGTGAGCAAATGCTGAATCAGCAAGGGTAATTTACAGTTACTCTACATACTAATATGCGAAAAAGGCAGCCTATTAATAGGCTGCCTTTTTCTTAGAACATTTATCATATTGTAAACACCTGACGAAAAAGATGCAGAAGTCTTTGGGTGAGATTATGCTCATACAATGTACTCTGGAAACAGGAATTTATTAAAAACATCGGTAATTACAAAGAGTTACCTATATTTATATCAAATGGTTCAATTAATATTTTTGACAAGTCTTTTGCATAAGAATCAAAAAACCATGCTATTGCATTCCCATAATTAATTTTATTATCAAACTCCCAAACCGAATAATATTTTACACATTTTACAATTCTGGTAAGTTCTCTAGGTGTATTACCAAGTTCAATTCCATCAATTGTATAAAACCTTTTCATGTATTTTATAGTAATACATCCATTTTTCTTATTTTGTTCTTTTTCCATTTTTTTAGCAAATGATTCAAATTGTTCTATCTTATCTGGTTTAACTTTAAAAAGTTTTATTTCAGTAAATGTTTTTTCCATAATCGTAGTCACTATCCTTCATAAATCTCGATTTTCCAGTCGATTCACTTCCAACGCGAACTGGAAATTATCATATTGTAAACACCTGACGAAAAAGAGGCAGAAGTTTTTGGGTCAGATTATGCTTATAATGTGTGGTTAAATCAAATTTCATTTAACTTCGTGCATTAATTTTAATCTTTGAGCCTCATTTGCACTAAAGCCAAATTTCTCATAAAAGGGAATTTTATCAGGCATAGCGCACAGTTCTACAAAAATATTTGTTCCTTTAATACCATTATCATTAACAAAAGTCTTCATTTCCTCAATAAGCATTCTTCCAATTCCTTTGTTTTGATACTCTGGTTTTACTACAACATCCTTAATATAATAATTAAGACCCATATCACCAATCATTCTTGCCATTGCTATTACATTGTCACCATCATAAATAGAAACTCTAAATAATGTATGATTCATTGCAAGTTTGGTTTGTTCAATTGTTGGACCACCTCCCCATACAGACTCCCAAAGTATGATAAATTCCTCTGCTGTCAATGCATTGTATTTTGTAATTAAATCTTTCATTAATACCTCCAATTATATAAATAATCTTGTCTAAACTTTATCATTAATCAATTAGCATATCAATAGATATATAAAAAAGATTGTCAACAAAATCGACAATCTTTTTGGCCCGCCCGAGAGGATTTGAACCTCCGATCTCCGGAATCGGAATCCGTTGCGTTATCCAGCTACGCTACGGGCGGATGTGAATACAAAAGGCGGAGCTTTTAAAGGCTCCGCCATAGCTTTATTGATACATAAAGTAATTAGATAAGCTCGATAATAGCCATCTCAGCAGCATCGCCACGACGAGGTCCTAGCTTTGTAATGCGAGTATATCCGCCGTTTTTATCAGCGTACTTTGGAGCAATATCCTTAAATAGCTTGTAAGTAACGTCTTCTTTAGTAACAAAAGACATAACCATACGCTTATTGTTAAGATTTTCTTCCTTAGCTATTGTGATCATCTTCTCTGCTAGAGAGCTAACCTCTTTAGCACGAGTTACAGTAGTCTCAATCTTTCCGTTTTCAAAAAGAAAAGTTACCATTGCTCTAAGCATTGCAGTTCTATGAGCAGTAGCTCTTCCTAATTTTCTTGTTCCTGGCATTGAAAATTCACTCCTTTACCATGTAATTTGCAAAAGGATTCATATATTATTCGTCATCCTTCTGAAGTGTAAATCCCAAACTGTTGAGTTTATATACAACCTCTTCCAGCGACTTACGTCCAAGGTTACGAACTTTCATCATGTCGTCCTCGGTCTTGTTAATCAAATCTTCAACTGTGTTTATACCTGCACGTTTCAGGCAGTTGAAAGAACGTACAGACAGGTCAAGCTCTTCGATGGTCATCTCTAAAACTTTTTCCTTACCCTTGTCGTCTTTTTCAACCATAATCTCTGTGCTATGACCCTTGTCTGACAAGTCAACGAACAAGTTAAGATGTTCAGTTAAAACCTTAGCAGCCAATGAAACAGCTTCCTGAGCGTTGATAACACCGTTTGTCCATACATCTAATGTAAGCTTGTCATAGTCAGTTATCTGACCAACACGAGTGTTTTCAACAGTATAATTAACCTTTAATACAGGTGTAAAAATTGAATCTATAGGTAAAACGCCGATAACTGTGTTGCCTGCAAGTTGTTTATTACGCTCTGCTGGTACATAGCCTCTGCCCTTATCCAGAGTAATCTCCATATAAAGTTTAGCGTCATCACCTAAGGTTGCAATATGCATATCAGGGTTTAAAATCTCAACCTCACTGTCGCAACTAATAGAATCAGCTGTAATCTCACATGGACCCTCAGCATTAATCTCTACAGTTTTTTCTCCGCTACAATGTAGCTTAGCAGTAAGACCTTTCATATTAAGGACGATTTCTGTTACGTCCTCTTTTACTCCGGGAATGGTTGAAAATTCATGAAGGACACCGTCAATCTTAATGGATTTAACAGCTACACCCTCAAGTGAAGAAAGTAAAACTCTTCTTAAACTATTACCAAGAGTGTTGCCAAAGCCACGTTCCAGTGGCTCTACAACAAACTTACCATGTTTACCGTCGTTCGACAATTCTTCGGTTTCGATTCTTGGCTTTTCTATTTCAATCATCAGCGAACCTCCTCCTGAACATTAGGCAGACAGTGCTGCCACTGCGTGTAAACCTATAATAAATAAAAAAGGATTACTTGGAGTACAACTCAACAATAAGATGTTCTTCAACAGGGAAGTCAACGTCTTCTCTCTGTGGTAGAGCAATTACCTTACCGCCTAGTAGGTTTTCAGCTTTTTCCAACCACTTTGGTGCTGCATAAGAAGCAGTTTGACCCTCAGCAATTGTCTTAAATCTTGTAGTTGAACGGCTCTTTTCGCATACTTCAATAACATCGCCAGCTTTTACAAGGAAAGATGGGATATCTACACGAGTACCGTTAACTGTAAAGTGACCATGATTAACAAGCTGTCTAGCTTCACGTCTAGTAGTAGCAAGGCCTAATCTAAATACTACATTGTCCAGTCTACGCTCAATAATTGTTAGTAGAACTGCACCAGTCTTACCCTCTGCCTTAGCGGCTTTTTCGTAGTAAGCTCTGAACTGCTTCTCCATGATACCATATACAAACTTAACCTTTTGTTTTTCTGTTAACTGAAGGCTATATTCGCTCTTCTTTCTTCTAGAGTTACCATTAGGGTTTCTGTTAGAAGTTTTCTTAGAATATCCCATTACTGCTGGAGATAAACCAAGTGTTCTGCATCGTTTTGCTATTGGTTGCATATTCTTAGCCATAGGTTTTTTTCCTCCTTCTCTATTTACTATACACGTCTTCTCTTTGGAGGACGACATCCGTTATGAGGAATTGGAGTAACATCTTTAATCATGTTAACCTCAAGACCAGCTGACTGTAAAGCACGGATTGCAGCTTCTCTGCCTGCACCCGGTCCCTTTACATAAACTTCTACGGATTTCATACCGTGCTCCATTGCAACCTTAGCTGCCGTTTCAGCTGCTGATTGAGCTGCGAAAGGAGTAGATTTACGAGAACCTCTGAAACCCAACTCTCCGGCACTAGCCCAAGAAATTGCGTTACCCTGTGTATCTGAAATTGTAACGATTGTGTTGTTAAATGTAGATTGAATATGAGCTGCGCCACGTTCAACATTTTTACGCTCACGACGTCTACGCACTGCAGTTTTTTTACCCTTTGGTGCTGCCATAGGTTATTCCCTCCTTACTTATTTCTTTTTGTTTGCCATTGTTTTTCTAGGTCCCTTACGAGTACGAGCGTTAGTCTTTGAACGCTGACCTCTTACAGGTAAACCCTTACGGTGACGAACACCACGATAGCAACCAATTTCAATAAGTCTTTTAATATCAAAAGCTACGTCACGTCTAAGGTCACCCTCAACACGACAGTTATGATCGATATATTCTCTTAGCTTTGAAACTTCGTCCTCGGTTAGATCTCTAACACGAGTGTCTGGGTTAATACCAGTTGCAGCAATAATGTCGCTTGCAGTTTTACGGCCAATACCAAAGATATAAGACAAGCCTATTTCAACTCTCTTATCTCTTGGTAAGTCAACACCTGCTATACGAGCCATAGTTGCACCTCCATAATTATAATAAATACGTTATACTTTTATTAATACATTTCGTCGAATGAAGATAATTATTTTACCTTAACCCTGACGTTGTTTATGCTTAGGATTTTCACAGATAACCATTACTTTTCCTTTGCGTTTGATTACTTTGCATTTTTCACAAATTTTCTTTACAGAAGGTCTGACTTTCACTAGTAATCATTCCTTTCAATAATACTCTGCTATTTACTTACTACGCCATGTTATACGGCCACGGGTTAAATCATATGGTGACATTTCAACCGTTACCTTATCACCTGGCAATATTCTAATAAAATTCATTCTCAGCTTACCTGAGATTACAGCCAAAATTATATGACCGTTTGGTAGCTCTACCATAAACTGTGCGTTAGGCAGCGCCTCGGTTACTACACCTTCGATTTCAATTACATCCTGTTTTGACATACTATTAACCTCCTCATGTTAAGAAATCATGTTTTTGTTCTCTTTAAATTGTCTGAGAAGCTTTTTGATTTCACGATTGGTTTGGTTTGAGCTCATTGTTACAATTACTGTAGTTACAGCTAAATGAATTAACTTTTTTTTCTTTTGTCTTTCCACTGGTCGGTGTTTTCCGTCACATATAGTAGCAAAAGCACCGTCTACGTTTGTGACAATAAAAAAGTCACCTTTATCATGTCCTGCAATAGATCGCACGATTTGTCCTTTAACTAATTCCATACAGCACCTCATTAATCAGGTAATGTAAGAATTACAGGACCATCCGGCGTAATTGCAACGCTGTGCTCAAAATGTGCTGACAATTTACCGTCTGTTGTTACAGTAGTCCAGTCGTCGTCAAGCACCTTAACAGCATGACCGCCTTGGTTAACCATAGGTTCTATGGCTATGGTCATACCAGGCATTAGGCGTACACCTCTACCCGGTGTACCGTAATTTGGTACGCTTGGATCTTCATGTAGCTTCGCACCTACTCCATGGCCGACAAAGTCCCGTACCACCGAGTAACTGCGTGCTTCGACATACTTTTGAACAGCATTGCCAATATCACCAATTCTGTTACCTGCAACGGCTTGTTCAATGCCTTTAAAAAGACTTTCTTTTGTTGCATCAAGCAAAGCCTGTGCTTCGGCAGAAATTTTGCCACATGGGAAGGTATAGGCATTATCGCCATGAAAACCTTCATAATATGCACCAACGTCAATACTAACAATGTCGCCATCTTTTAAAATATGGCTTTTATGAGGTATGCCATGGATAACCACGTTATTTACAGAAATACAAGCACTAGCTGGAAATCCGCCATAACCGAGAAACGAGGGAACAGCTCCCTGTTTCTCGATAAATTTGCGAACCACGGTATCTATCTCCAAAGTGGAAACACCCGGCTTAATTGCCTCACCGGCAACCTGAAGTGCTTGTGCTGAAATTCTGCCCGCATCTCGCATTTTTGAAAACTCGCGGGAAGTCTTTAGCACGATCATATTTTACGCCTCGATCTCTTTTAAAACCAATGCAGATGTCTCTGCAATTTCCTCTTGACCTTCAACAATAGCAAGCTTACCCTGCTTTGAATAATAGTCCTTCAGTGGTTCAGTTTCTTTGTGATATACATCCAGACGAGCCATAACTGTATCAGGATGGTCATCCTTACGTTGAACAAGGGTACCTGCACATAAGTTACAAATGCCGTCGTTCTCTGGCTTTTTGTAAACCAAATGATAACTAGCACCGCACTTTTCGCAGACACGGCGTCCAGACATTCTAGCAACGATGTTCTCATCAGGTACTTCAATATCAATTACCTTATCAATAACAACGCCCATAGCATCCAGAGCCTCGGCCTGTGGAATAGTTCTTGGGAAGCCGTCAAGTACAAAACCATTTGCACAATCGTCCTCAGCAAGTCTTTCCTTAATAATGCCAATTACAACTTCATCAGGAACTAGCTTGCCCTCGTCCATAAAGGACTTTGCCTTTAAACCCATTTCTGTGCCGCTTTTCAACGCTGCACGGATAATATTACCCGTAGAAATAGTTGGGATAGATAAGTGCGTACAGATTAACTCTGCCTGAGTACCCTTACCAGCACCAGGTGCACCTAAAAGAATAATATTCATAATCTTCTACTCCTTGCTAATTAATTAATCTAAGAATCCTTTATAATGACGCATCATCATCTGAGATTCCATCTGCTTAACTGTATCAAGAGCAACACCAACAAGGATAATTACTGAAGTACCGCCTAATGCCATACTGCTCATACCTGTTACATTGCCATAGATAATTGGTAGCAAAGCTATGAACGCTAGGAACAAAGCACCAATTAAAGTAATTCTAGATAAAATTTTAGCGATAAAGTCAGTGGTAGGCTTACCAGGACGAATACCTGGTATTGTACCATTGTTCTGACGAAGATTATTGGACATTTCAATAGGATTATACTGAATTGTAGTATAGAAATATGCAAACATTATAATTAATAAGAAATACAATAAAGCATATATCCAGCTACTTGTAGAGAACGCATCTATAAAGCTCTTCCAGAAACCTTCTATGTTAGGGAAGAATAGCTCCAATGTACGTGGGATAGAAAGTATTGAGCTAGCAAAGATAACCGGCAGAACGCCGCCCATACCAATTTTAATTGGTAGATGGCTGCTTTGACCGCCATACATCTTTCTGCCAACAACTCTCTTTGCATATTGAATTGGGATACGTCTTTCTGCATCATACATAAATACGATAACCCAAATTACAAACAAGAACAAGATTACAAATAAAGGAACCAAGAAGAAGTACTGTGTTGTACCCTCCATAGCCATATCAATGTAACCCTTCAACTGAGTAATTATCAATGGCATTCTAGCTACGATACCTGCAAACAATAGGATTGAGATACCGTTACCAATGCCGAACTGGTTAATTTGCTCGCCTAACCACATCATTAATGCAGTACCAGCAGTAAATACCAAAATAATTACAATCGCTGCGAAGATAGCATCAAAACCATCTTTAAATACAACTACTTTTGAGTTAAATAAATAGAAATAATAAGCTATACCTTGTATAAGACCAAGACCAACGGTTGTATATCTTGTAATAGTACCCAGCTTTTTACGACCTTCCTCGCCCTCTTTGGATAATCTTTCAAGAGCAGGAATAGCAACAGTTAAAAGCTGAATGATAATTGAAGAGTTGATGTACGGGGTAACACTCATTGCAAACAATGTTGCGTTTGAGAAAGCACCGCCGGACAGAGTGTCCAAATATGCAAAAATTGAACCAGAATCAGCAACGCCGCCCATGGCGGATTGCAGAGCCGCCATATCCAGAAAAGGTACAGGAATAACTGAACCTATTCTGAATACGATGATGATTAGAAGTGTGAACAGAATCTTCTTACGAAGCTCTGGTATTCTCCAGGCGTTCTGAATGGTTTTAAACATTAGATCACCTCTGCCTTTCCACCTGCTGCCTCAATCTTCTCTTTAGCAGAAGCGGAGAAAGCGTTAACTTTAACTTCTAACTTCTTTGTAAGATTACCGTTTCCGAGAATCTTAATACCGTCGAATGAATTTTTAACAAGTCCTGCGTTAACTAAAGCCATAGTATCAACTACAGTTCCGTCTTCAAACTTGTTTAGGCTACCAACATTGATTGCTACTATTTCTTTAGCAAAAATATTGTTGAAACCTCTTTTAGGAATACGTCTTTGTAAAGGCATCTGTCCGCCTTCAAAACCTGGACGTACGCCACCGCCTGATCTAGCTTTTTGACCTTTATGGCCTTTACCAGCAGTTTTACCTTGTCCTGAACCGTGTCCACGTCCAATACGCTTTGTATCTTTCCTTGAACCGGCTACCGGTGAAAGTTCGTGCAACTTCATTTTTCGCACCTCCTTGCTTACGCTTCGCTAACCTCGATAAGGTGAATAATTTTATTAACCTTACCTTGTGTCTGAGGATTGTCAGGCTGAGTAGTCTCGTTACCTATTTTTCTCAGACCAAGAGCCTGGGCTGTTGCAATTTGGTCTTTTTTACTGCCTATTAGACTTTTAACAAGCTTAATTTTAATTTGTGCCATCTTGCTGCCCTCCTATTAAAAAATCTCTTTAACTGATTTGCCACGAATAGCGGCAACTTCTTCAGCTGAACGTAGAGCGCCAAGACCTGCTAGGGTGGCACGAACTACGTTACATGGATTGTTAGAACGTAATGCCTTTGTTCTAATGTCCTTTATACCTACAGCCTCAACAACTGCACGTACAGGACCACCAGCGATTACACCAGTACCAGGAGCAGCAGGCTTCATAAGAACTCTGCCGGCACCAAACTCACCGATGATTTCGTGAGGAATTGTTGTACCTCTAAGAGAAACCTTCATCAGGTTTTTCTTAGCGTCCTCAATTCCCTTGCGGATAGCGTCTGGAACCTCGCCTGCTTTACCAATACCAAAGCCTACGATGCCGTTGCCATCTCCAACTACTACTAAAGCAGCAAACTTGAAGATACGTCCGCCTTTAACTGTTTTAGAAACACGGTTGATTGTTACAACGCGTTCCTTTAAATCTAATGTAGATGCGTCAATTATAGCCAAAGTTTATTCCTCCTCCTTCTTAGAACTTGAGGCCGCCCTGACGGGCACCTTCGGCCAATTCCTTGACACGGCCGTGATAAATATAACCGCCACGGTCAAAGACAACGTCGGTTATTCCTTTGTCAGCAGCACGTTTAGCGATAAGCTCGCCAACCTTTGCAGCCGCTTCTTTGTTTCCGCCATTACCAGCAATTTCTTTGTCCAATGTTGAAGCTGTAGCAAGGGTAACACCCTTAACATCATCGATCAACTGGGCGTAGATGTTATTGGTAGAGCGGTATACATTTAGACGTGGACACTGTGCAGTGCCACTAATCTTACCGCGCACTCTCTTGTGACGGTGTAAACGGGCCTGGTTTTTATCGGCCTTATTTACCATAGTTATACACTCCCTTTAATTACTTCTTGCCGCCCTTGCCGGCTTTACCTTCCTTGCGGCGGACAACTTCATCAACGTACTTGATACCTTTGCCCTTGTAAGGCTCTGGTGGACGTTTTTCTCTAACCTCGGCAGCAAACTGACCAACCTTTTGCTTATCAGCGCCGACGATTATAATTTTATTTGGGTTAGGAACCTCTATTGTGATATCATCATTATCAGACATAATTACCTGATGAGAGAAACCAAGGTTCATAACTAGGTCTTTACCAGTTTTCTGTACACGATAACCAACACCGTTTACATCAAGCTCTTTTTTAAAGCCTTCTGTTACACCCTCTACCATGTTAGCGATAAGAGTACGTGTTAAACCGTGCAAGGATTTGTTCTCTTTCTCATCATTAGGTCTTTTAACCTCAATAATACCATCATTAATTTCTACTATCATGTTATGATGAATTTTCTGAGTAAGAGTACCCTTAGGTCCTTTAACTGTAACAACACTGTTGTCAACAGAAACATCAACACCAGCGGGAATATTTATAGGCTTTCTTCCAATTCGAGACATAATCGCACCTCCTTACCATACGAATGCAAGGACTTCGCCACCAACATTTTCTTTACGGGCCTGACGATCTGTCATGACACCCTTAGAAGTTGAAATAATAGCTACGCCTAGGCCTTTCATAACCTTTGGCATATCCTCTACATCGCTGTATATACGTAAACCTGGCTTAGAAACTCTACGCAAACCAGTAATAACTGACTGCTTGCTTCCGGCATACTTTAAAGTAACCTTTATAACGCCTTGTTTACCATCTTCTGTAACTGTAAAGCTTTTTACATAACCTTCGTCTAATAGAATTTGGCAAATAGCCTTTTTCATATTAGAAGCAGGAATCTCTACAGTGTCATGCTTTGCAGTGCTTGCATTACGAATTCTAGTAAGCAAGTCTGCTATTGGATCAGTAATCTGCATAACATTAACCTCCTTCGCTTACCAGCTGGCCTTTTTTACTCCAGGAATTTCGCCCTTATAGGCTAATTCTCTGAAACATATACGGCAAACTCCAAATTTACGAAGATAGGCGTGTGGCCTGCCGCAGATTTTGCATCTGCTATATTCTCTTGATGAGAATTTAGGTGTTCTTTGCTGTTTAACCTTCATTGATGTTTTAGCCACAAAAATCCCTCCTTATTTCGCAAATGGAGCACCCATGAGTGTTAGTAACTCACGAGCTTCCTCGTCTGTGTTAGCTGTAGTAACAAAACAAATGTCCATACCTCTAACCTTGTCAATCTTATCATAGTCAATCTCAGGGAAGATAAGTTGTTCCTTAAGACCCATGTTGTAGTTACCACGACCATCAAATGAATTAGCATTAATTCCTCTGAAGTCACGAACTCTTGGTAGTGCAACATTAAACAGTCTGTCAAGGAATTCGTACATTCTCTCGCCTCTAAGAGTAACCTTTGCACCGATTGGCATACCCTCACGGAGCTTAAAGTTAGCTACTGATTTTTTAGCCTTACAAGTGTAAGGCTTCTGACCTGTAATAGCTGATAGGTCAGTTAGAATAGCATCAATAACCTTTGAGTTCTCTTTTGCCTCGCCGGCACCTACATTAATAACAATCTTTTCAAGCTTTGGAATCTGCATAACGCTCTTGTAAGAAAATTTATTCATAAGTGCAGGTGCGACTTCTTTTTTGTAAAATTCTTTAAGTCTAGCCATTTCTTATTCCTCCTTACAGCGCTTCTCCGCATTTTCTGCAAATGCGTTCCTTAGTGCCATCCTCATACAGCTTGTGGCCAATTCTGGTTGGCTTGTGACAACGTGGGCATACGATCTGAACCTTAGATGCATACATAGCACCTTCAGCCTTTACGATACCGCTAGGGTCGCCCATCTTCTTAGGCTTCATATGCTTAGATACCATATTAACCTTTTCAACGATAACCTTACCCTCAGCTGGACTAACAGCCATTACCTTGCCCTTTTTGCCTTTATTCTTACCGCTTAAAACGATAACAGTGTCACCAGTTTTAACATGAACTTTTTTAATCATTAGTGAACACCTCCATTAAAGTACTTCGGGAGCAAGGCTCAAGATCTTCAGATAATCTTTATCACGAAGTTCTCTTGCTACTGGTCCGAAAATACGAGTACCCTTTGGGTTCTTGTCATCCTTTATAATAACAGCTGCATTTTCGTCGAAACGAATATATGTGCCATCATCACGACGCACACCCTTTGCAGAGCGTACGATAACTGCTTTTACTACTTCGCCTTTCTTAACAACGCCACCGGGTGCTGCTTTTTTAACTGAAGCTACCACTACGTCGCCAATGTTGGCGTACCTCCTTCTTGTACCACCGAGAACACGAATGCACATTAACTCTTTTGCGCCAGTGTTATCGGCAACCTTGAGGTAGGTCTGCTGTTGTATCACAGTGCGTTCCTCCTTTACTCAAAGCCACTAAATAAATTATTTAGCCTTTTCTATAATCTCAACTAGGCGCCATCTCTTATCCTTAGAAAGAGGACGTGTTTCCATAATGCGTACTCTGTCGCCTACGCCACACTGGTTATTCTCATCGTGTACCTTTAGCTTAACTGTACGCTTCATGATTTTACTGTAAAGCTTATGCTTTACTCTATTTTCAATGGCTACAACAATGGTTTTATCCATTTTGTCGCTTACAACCTTGCCGACATCAGTTTTTCTCATGTTTCTATCGCTCATGGCTTAATCCTCCTCCCTTATGCGTTAGCACTGTCTTCTAGCTCTTGTTGCTTCAGAACAGTTTGGACTCTTGCGATATCCTTTTTAA
Organism: Ruminococcaceae bacterium UBA3903; assembly: GCA_002391625.1. Taxonomy (GTDB): domain Bacteria; phylum Bacillota; class Clostridia; order Oscillospirales; family Acutalibacteraceae; genus UBA3903. Next base: position 97,325 of record DGFJ01000034.1, read on the forward strand.
CAGCACCAATTCTCATTGGGTTATCTAGTTGATTAATAGCCAACTGAAAACGCAGGTTAAATAGTTCCTCTTTAAGGTTCTTTAGCTTTAATACAAGCTCTTCGTTATTTAATTCTCTTAGCTCAGAAGCTTTCATTATTGCTCAACCTCCGTTTCTGCTTTCTTAACAAACTTACATTTGATTGGCAGCTTATTAGATGCCAAACGTAGAGCTTCTCTGGCAGTTTCTTCTGAAACGCCGCCTAGCTCAAACATAACTCTGCCTGGCTTTACTACAGCAACCCAGTATTCAGGTGAACCTTTACCGGAACCCATTCGAGTTTCAGCAGGCTTCTGTGTAACTGGCTTATCTGGAAAAATTTTAATCCATACCTGACCAAATCTTTTGCAGTAACGTGTCATAGCTACACGGGCTGCCTCAATTTGGTTGGATGTGATCCAAGATGGCTCTAATGCCTGTAGACCGAAGTCACCGTAAGTTACTTTGTTACCACGGTAAGCCTTACCGGTCATACGACCTCTGTGAACTCTACGATATTTAACACGCTTTGGTAACAGCATTATTTACGGCCTCCTTCCCTACGAGGCTTGCGGTTGTCTTGAAGAACCTCGCCTCTATACAGCCAAACCTTTACACCGATACGACCATATGTTGTTGCAGCTTCTGCAAAACCATAGTCAATGTCAGCTCTGATTGTCTGTAGAGGAATTGTACCCTCATGGTAAGTTTCTGAACGAGCAATTTCTGCACCGCCCAAACGACCTGAACACTGAATTTTGATACCCTTAGCACCAAATTTCATAGCACGACCGATTGACTGTTTCATTGCACGACGGAAAGAAATTCTGTTTTCTAACTGTGTAGCAATGCTTTCAGCAACCAGCTGAGCATTTAAGTCAGGTGACTTAACCTCAACTACATTGATGTTTACAGGCTTTTTCAGTATTGCTTCGCACTGTACACGAAGCTTCTCTATCTCACTGCCACCTTTACCAATAACAACGCCTGGCTTAGCACAATGAATATGAATTCTAACTTTGCTAGCGTCACGTTCGATTTCAATCTTAGGAACGCCTGCAGCGTTAAGTTGTTTTTTTAGGACCTTGCGGAGGTTGTAGTCCTCAACAAGAGTATCACCGAAGTCTTGCTTTTTAGCAAACCAACGTGAGTCCCAATCTTTAATAACGCCTACACGTAAACCGTGTGGATTAATTTTCTGGCCCATTACTCTACCTCCTCCTCGTTATTCTTTCTCTTTGAGCACAAGGGTAATGTGCGAAGTATGCTTGTTTATTCTAAATGCACGACCCTGTGCTCTTGGTCGAATACGCTTAAGGGTCGGACCCTGACATACGAAGCATTCTGCTACGTATAAATTTGATACATCCATATTGTGATTATTCTCAGCATTTGCCATAGCTGACTTGAGCAACTTTTCCAGTGGCTCGCAAGCGGCCTTTGGAGTGTGCTTTAGAATAGCCATCGCAAGGTCTACTGGCTTGTTTCTGATAAGATCAAGCACAATCTGAACCTTACGAGGTGAAATACGGACATAGTTTAAATAAGCCCTTGATTCTGCCATGCTAATTTTCTCCTTCCGCCTTATTTCTTAGTTGTTTTAGAGCCAGCGTGTCCTCTGTAAGTTCTGGTTGGTGCAAACTCTCCAAGCTTGTGGCCTACCATATCTTCAGTAACATACACTGGAACGTGCTTGCGTCCGTCGTGGACAGCAAATGTGTGACCGACAAAGTCAGGGAATATTGTTGAAGATCTGCTCCAAGTTTTTAGAATCTTCTGTTCGCCTGCTGCTGTCATCTCTTGGACCCTCTTAAGTAGTACAGGCTGTACATAAGGACCCTTTTTAATGCTTCTGCCCATTGTTCATAAGCTCCTTTCTGTATGCCTATTACTTACCGTTTCTACGTTTTACGATATATTTATCTGAACGGTTGTGCTTCTTTCTAGTCTTGTAACCAAGTGTTGGTTTACCCCAAGGAGTAACAGGACCTGGACGACCGATTGGGCTCTTACCTTCACCACCACCGTGTGGATGGTCGTTAGGGTTCATAACAGAACCTCTTACTGTTGGACGCCAACCCAAGTTACGCTTACGACCAGCTTTACCGAGCTTAACGTTTTCATGGTCAGTATTACTTACCTGTCCAATAGTAGCCATACAGCTAATTGGAACATTTCTTAACTCGCCAGAAGGCAGCCTTAGCAGTGCCATGCCGTTTTCCTTAGCCATTAACTGAGCTAAGTTACCAGCTGAACGTGCTAGCTGAGCACCTCTGCCAGGATACAGCTCAACATTATGAATGAATGTACCTGTTGGGATGTTGTTAAGTGGTAATGCATTACCAGGTTTAATATCAGCAGTTTCACCTGAAATAACTACGTCGCCAACCTTTACTCCGTTAGGAGCTATAATATAGCTTTTTTCGCCATCCTCATACTGGATAAGTGCGATGAAGGCTGAACGGTTAGGATCGTACTCTAGTGTTTTTACTGTGCCTGGTACATCAAACTTATTACGTTTGAAATCAATGATACGGTACTTTCTACGGTTTCCGCCGCCTCTATGACGAACGGTGATTCTACCATAGCTGTTGCGTCCAGCGTTTTTCTTAATTGGAGCAAGCAAGCTTTTTTCTGGTGCAACCTTTGAAAGACCGGAATAATCTGTTACCGACATATTACGTCTAGCGTTTGTGGTCGGTTTGTAAACTTTTATGGCCATTTGGTTTCACTCTCCTCATGATGGCTTTGCGGGGAAATGGCTTCCCCATACATTCTGCCTGTCTTTAATTCTAAATTTTTGGGCAGGCTTACATCATGCCTTCAAAAAATTCAATATTTTTGCTGTCTGTTGTCAATGTTACATAAGCTTTTTTCCAGCTTGGTGTGTAACCCTGAGTTCTACCCTGACGGCGTAGACGGCCACGAACACTTACTGTGTTAACGTTAGCTACCTGTACCTTGAATAGCTCTTCAACAGCTTTTGCTATTTCAATTTTGTTAGCTGATTTAGCAACTTCAAATGTGTACTTTTTCTCGACTGCACCTGTCATGCTCTTTTCAGAGATAATAGGTCTTTTTATAATATCTTGAGCTGTCATTATGCGTACACCTCCTGAATTTTTGCTACTGCATCTTTAGCGATGATTAGCTTATCAGCGTTTAGCATATCATAAACGTTTAACTCGTTAACCTGAGCTGTTTTAACGCCTGGAATATTTCTAGCTGAACTAATAACTTTCTTATCAACTTCTGGAAGAACGATAAGTGCCTTCTTCTCTGAACCGATAGCTTTTAGCATATTAGCCATAGCCTTTGTGCTAAAGCTTTCTGTTGCAATGCTGTCAACAACGATTACATTGCTGTCTGCTGCCTTAACAGAAAAAGCTGATTTCATAGCCAGTCTTCTAACCTTCTTGTTTACAGTATAGCTGTAATCTCTAGGCTTTGGAGCAAATACAATACCACCGTGTCTCCACTGTGGAGCTCTTGTTGAGCCTTGTCTTGCATGACCTGTGCCCTTTTGTTTCCATGGCTTTCTGCCGCCACCTGAAACTTCAGAACGTGTTAGTGTTGACTGAGTACCCTGACGCTGGTTTGCTAGGTAGTTAACTACCATGTGGTGCATAACAGCAGCGTTTGGCTGGATTGCGAATATAGCATCTGAAAGCTCTATTGTAGATACTTCCTTACCTGCCATATCTAAAACTGCTAAATTAGGCATTTAAACTCCTCCTTCCCTTACGCCTTAACGGTGTCGTGAATCATTACGGTACCGCCGTTAGGACCCGGAACAGCGCCCTTAATAGCGATTAAATTGTTTTCAACATCGACTTTAACAACCTGTAGATTTTGTACTGTAGATCTCTTAGCGCCCATATGACCAGCCATTTTCTTGCCTTTCCATACTCTGGATGGGCTAGAACATGAACCGATTGAGCCACCTGTTCTTGCACAAGGGCCAGAACCATGAGTCTCCTTCAATCTTTGGAAGTTCCAACGTTTAATAACGCCGGCAAAGCCTTTACCTTTGCTAGTACCAGTAACATCAATTTTGTCACCAGCTACAAAAACATCTGCTTTAATAACGTCGCCTACATTGTAAGCTTCAATGTCATCAAAACGGAATTCACGCAATGTTCTTTTTGGTGCTACGTTAGCCTTATCAAAGTGACCCTTCATAGGCTTTGTAACCTTGTGTGGCTTTAAATCGCCATAACCAAGCTGAACTGATGCATATCCATCGTTTTCTACAGTCTTTTTCTGAGAAACAACACAAGGTCCTGCTTCTACAACTGTAACTGGTACGACTTTACCAGCTTCGTCGAAGATTTGTGTCATACCAATCTTCTTACCAATTAGTGCCTTTTGCATTTATTATGCCTCCTATAAGGTTATTGGTTGGTCTAGCCAACTTGACCCCAGCTGCTGGTAGGTTTAAACAAAGACTATAGCTTAATCTCTATTTCAACGCCTGCAGGGAGCTCTAAGCTCATTAGTGCCTCAACCGTCTTGTTAGATGGTCTTAGGATATCGATAAGTCTTTTGTGAGTTCTGATTTCGAACTGCTCACGGCTGTCCTTATACTTATGAACCGCACGTAGAATTGTGATAATCTGCTTTTCTGTTGGTAGAGGTACAGGACCAGAAACTCTAGCGCCTGTTCTCTTGGCTGTCTGTACGATTCTCTCGGCAGACTGATCAACTAGCTGATGATCATAACCCTTAAGTCTTATTCTAATTTTTTCCTTGACTGCCACATTCATCGCCTCCTTAAATATTAGTTGGCGGGCAACCCTTCTCTCAAGATTGTCACACCCTACCGGGTGTTCCATCTATCCCCATTTAAAAACCGAGTTGACAAATTGTCAGCCCGGGTATGGACGAAAAGCGTCTGAGTTGTAAAAAATCACACAGCAACCCCAGTGTGTTTACACTCAACAATTATTTTCTGTCGCCCGGTTTAAAATCGGACATACTCCACGGAAAAACCCACTCTAGGTGGCAACCTCCCGCTTCATCGCATATCTGTCGCAGTCACGCAAGAACTATTCTAACATATATATAGGGCAAACGCAACGAATAGTTCACATTTGTCTATGTAGAACTTTGTCAGACTTTATTGCAAACTTATAGCAATATTGCACAATATACTTTTATACTGCCATAGCTATCACAAGCATATGCAATATTATGTACATACATCTGTAATCTATACCTACCAGCTACATTTTTATATCAAAAAAGCCTATATATAATGTATAGCAGTTTCCTCTAACGGGTTATCTCATAACTACAGCAGTTAACACAACTGAGCCTATCATAAGCACAGCACAGACAATAGCAACTATTCTAATAAACAATTTCCTTTTTTTATCGTAATTCATTGTTATGACCATTCCTTTTCATATATATTTTATTAATTATAATACCAAATATAAATTGTTGCAATAGACGTTTTGTTATTGATTTGTAAATTTTACTCTGATATACTTGAAAATATGTGATAAACTAATTGCAAGATGACAATACCAATCCACGGCTTTTATGTTAATTTTACAGAGGTGTTATTAATTTTTCAAAGAAAGGGTAATGAACGTTCTGCGTTTTCATTATACAAGGCAACTATATGATACACATATATTACGGAAACGGAAAAGGGAAAACAAGCCTAGCTGTAGGCTCGGCTGTACGTGGTGCTGGTGCTGGAATAAACGTTCTGTTTGTTCAATTTTTAAAATCTAACAAAAGCAGCGAGAGAAAAATATTAGAAGCCATCCCTAATATTACAGTAACTGCCTGTAGCGAAAGCTATAAATTTGTATGTAATATGTCGGAAAGCGAAAAGGAACTGGCTAAAGCACAAGCACACAAGCAATTTACGGCAGCTTCTTCATTCGTAGGTAATAATCATATGATAATCCTAGATGAAATATTCTCAGCTGTAGATGTTGGCTTTATACCAAAAGATGCACTAATTGAATTTTTAAAACGATGTCCTAAAACCACAGAGCTTATACTAACAGGACATTTTGTAAGTACAGAATTTTTAAATCTGGCTGACTATGTATCAGAAATCAAAAAAATACGTCACCCATACGACAATGGCACACCTGCCCGAAAGGGAATAGAATTTTAAGTGGTACTGGCTAAGCCTGATATAGAGCAATCCCCCCGCAAATATATTTCATCGTTTGCGGGGGGAATATAATAAAAAGTTTTGTTTAAATATTTATCTTTTGTCCACTACCTCACCAGCCTGTTTGTAAATGCTGTCCTTTGGCACAAAGCCTCTAACCATAGATAATGGATATATGTTGCTGTTTCTGCCTATTATGCTGCCTGGGTTTAAAACTGAGTTACAGCCAACCTCAACGTTATCTCCAATAATTGCACCTAGCTTTTTCAGCCCTGTGTCCAGCTTATCGCCAGCTACGCTAATAGAGATTTTATGCTTATCTGATTTTAAATTGGATGTAATAGTACCTGCCCCTGTATGTGCTTTATAGCCTAATATAGAATCACCTACATAGTTATAGTGTGGCACCTGAACACAATTAAACAATATAGAGCCTTTTAGCTCTGTAGAATTGCCTACTACACAGCCCTCACCCACAATAGCCTTGCCTCTAATAAATGCACAGTGGCGAACCTCTGCCCTTTCACATATAATCAATGGGCCATTCAAGAACGCTGATGGTGCAACGTTGGCACTTTTGGCTACCCAAATATCCCTGCCTATTTTATCATACTTTTCCTCTGGTAATGTAGGGCCAACCGCCATGATAAATTCGCTAATCTTTGATAATGCCTGCCACGGATACTGAATATTCTCAAACAACTCCTTTGCAATAGTCTGGTTAATATCCAGTAAATTCTCCACCTTTAACTGTTCAAACATAAACTTCCTCCTGTTTTTTCTTTTTCATTAACATATACCCCATAAACATAACCCTTATTGATTATATTCGTAAAAGCCCCAATAATTTTCATCTAATTTACCCGCAATAAACATCATCGCTCTGTCACCTAAATCAATTTTATATGCTGAAAAGCTCTTTGGTGTCTTAGTTTGTGGATCTAGAACTATAACAACATCCCCTATGGTTGTCCAATTATATTTAAACAAATCAACACCCATAACACAAAACTTTTCGCTAGTAGTAGAGCATGAACCTAAAAACTTATGGCGTTTCATATATACCGCCCCCTCCTTTTACATTAAGGTCTGGCATATCCATAGTATTTACACCAGACTATTTTTATCCTTCCAAAAGAATTTTTTGTACACAACGTATGTTAATAAGGCACATGATATGCCTAGTAATATTCCTGCCAATACATCAGTAGGATAATGAACAAATAAATACAGCCGTGAAAAGGCTATACAGCCTGCTAACCCTAACGCAGGTATGCCGATACGCTTATCATACAGTAGCAAAATTGTACTAGCACAAAATGAAGAGCTAGAATGACCCGACGGAAAAGAAAAGCTGTCAGGCCGTTTTACTATCATTGAAACATCTGTAAACACATTACACGGTCTGACCCTGCAAACAATATTTTTTAGCATTACTTCCCCTAATACATAGCTAACTGAAATGGCGATTAAAAGCATTATACCATATGGTCTTGACTTTTTACCACATATTAAAGCACCGCCAATCAATATCCAAATCATACCATATTCACCTATAAAACTAAACAGTGGCATTAATATGTTAAAAATTGGATTTTGTATATATTCCCTAATAAAAACCAAGGTAGGCAAATCAAATATCATACATCACTTCTCCTGAATTTTATAGAATTACATATTCTATAAACAATACTATCTGTGTTTACAAAATTACTGTTAACTTTAATTTTTATATTAAATTCACACATACCACTATGTAGTAAAATTGCAGCTCTGGCAATCACAGAAGACCTGTTGCCATATTCCATTGTAAGTATAGCGGTATTGCCATCCACCACCATTTCTGCATATATCCTGTTTGTCATATATGCCTTGGTGATTTCCATTTGAAAAAAATCACATATTAATTTTCTTTTAAGCAAAGGAACACGTTCAACCCAAATTTCCACAGGTGATTTGTCACAGGTGGAGATTTCACAATCTGAGGAGTACGCAATAATCTGTTGATTAAACATATTTTCTGAAAAGCTAAATGACGTAGGTATGCATAGCATAATATCATCATTACCTATGACTTTACCTGCCCCAAAGTTAAAATACCCCTCTGTTTGGACAAGCTGTACACCGTCACTCTCTGCTATTTTCTGTAATTGTTCACCCATATCAGATTTTGTATTACGTATTTGTGAGGAAACGTTGGAACTGCTGTACCCTCCGCCATAGGTGCCGTCATAACCACCCGTGATACTAGTTTTTGAGCAAGCTTGTGTATCAAGGTTTTCAACATCACTGACAGCTATGCTATAGTTAAAGCCCTGCATATTTAGTTCCATCGTCATTCCACCTCCAATTTATACAAATATATTCTACTACAAAAAGCAATTATAGGCAATCTAAATTCCACTTTAATTAGTATCTTTTTTTAGCTCCTAACATATCACACATCGCTAGAACCATTATCCTCTTACTGACAACAACTAATATAATATTGATAAAATGTTTTATATTCACGTTTATGTTTGTTCATATAATCATATCCCCAATACACATAATTGTTATATTATGTCATATTTTTTTCTGGTAATTCATAAAATTACTTTACAATCTTGTTTTAGGATGATATAATGACTAAGTAAATTATCTTGGTGTGTTTTATCCATGTGATATTAAGAAGCCAACTAATATTTTAAAAGGTATGTTAGAGGAGGTAACGAAATGAAAAAGATAGCTATTACAATTATGGCTATGATTGTTATGATTTTTTCTGTTTGTTCAGCATCTGCGGCTGACTTTATTCCTAGTCCAACTGGTCCTAC
>DGFJ01000034.1:106490-107699 GCA_002391625.1 Ruminococcaceae bacterium UBA3903
AACTGGTCCTACTTCACCAACACAGCCTGGAACTGGTGTAAACCCAGATTCTTCTGGCAGCAGCAGTGACAGCAGTGGCGGTGGCAGCAGCAGTGGCAGTAATAGTGATAACAGCAACGGCAGCGGTGGTAACGGTGGCAGTGGTAATGGCAGTAACGGTAATAACGGTTCTTCCACTTCACCTAGCACAGGAACAACTGAAGCTTTGTTGTTTGCTGGCTTGGCAGTTATTGCTTGCGGTGGTATAGCACTTGTTGCGAAGAATCGCATTTCTAACAAGTAATTGTACATACGCACTTAAAAAAACGTATATTCTATCCCCCGTTATTCCGTCAGGAATGCGGGGGTGTTTCGTTTATTAAAGATATAAACTTACTTTACAGGGGTGATTTATCGTGAAAAAAAAAGCTGGTAATAACGTAAAAAAGGTATGGTGGGTAATATTAGTAGTAGCTATACTAGGTGCTATTATTGGAGCTGGGTATTTATGCTGGGACTTATACAGCCAATATACAGCTGGAAACGAATACAAAAACTTCAAACCTACTAATCCACCCGCTGAAACAGCTACACAACCTTCCACCTACGGTGATACCTCAGACGCACCTTTAGACAACATTGCACCTACAGATGTAACAGAGGAAAACGGTGATATTAATTTTACCAAGCTAAAAGAAATCAACCCAGATCTGTACGCATGGATACGTGTACCTAACACAATGATTGACTACCCTATAGCACAATCAGCGGATAGTGATTCCTATTATTTAGACCATAATATGTACGGTGATTGGGCTTTCGCTGGCTGCATATACAGTGAGAAAAGCAATAAAAAGGATTTTTCTGACCCTAACACGGTGTTATACGGTCACAATATGCTAAATGGTTCAATGTTCAGGCAACTAAACAACTTTCGTGATGAGGACTTTTTTACCAACAACCCATATATTTACGTATATACGTCAACCCATACCCTAACCTATGAAATTTTTTCAGCATATGAATATGACAACAGACATCTTATAAATAGCTTTGATTTTTATAACAAAGAGGTGTTTAAGGAATATTTGGATTATGCCAAAAAACCAACCCATTCTATGATGACAAATACCCGTGAAACCAGCGTAACAGAGGATGATAAAATCATCACATTAAGCACCTGCTTGGGCGATATTGACACCTCTAGATACCTGTCTCTTATACACATCT
>DGFJ01000032.1 GCA_002391625.1 Ruminococcaceae bacterium UBA3903
TGTAAGATACGATTACGAAAACGTTTAAAATTCTTAAATTGCAATAACAAATTGAACACTTTATTAAAATAAAGTTACTACTTGTTTGAATTTGCTAGTCGTCCCTCACGCAGGGACGTGGATTGAAATCAGAAAAAAATTATATCATTCACTGAATAACTACTGTCGTCCCTCACGCAGGGACGTGGATGGAAATTACAATCCAGTAAACATTATAGTGTTAGTATAGTGAAAAAATATAACCACCAGACCAATAAAGGAGCCGTACAGGATGATAAGGAAAATATACTGAATCGTGATTTTAAAGCAGATACGATAAACCAGAAATGGTGTACAGATATTACATACATTCACTTATTAAAGAAGGGTTGGACGTATCTTGCTTCTGTTATAGATTTATGTAGCAGAAAGATTATTGGATATGCCTATGGGACTTCTATGACCGCGGAGCTGGCACTGGAAGCAGTGAAAAATGCTTGTCTGAATGTAAAAAGTACAGATGGTATTATTCTCCATAGTGATTTGGAAAGCCAGTATACCAGCCAACTCTTTGAAAGTCATTTATCGAATGCAGAAATCCAGCATTCCTTTAGTCGTAAAGGAGATTCTTATGATAACGCTTGCATCGAATCCTTCCATTCTGTTCTAAAGAAGGAAGAAATTTACCTGCATACCTATCAAGACTTAAAGGAAGCTCGAAGGGCAATTTTTGAGTATATAGAATCCTGGTATAATAGGAAAAGCATTCACAGTGCCATTGATTACATAACTCCACAGCAAAAGGATAATATGGAGCTTAAAAAAAGTGGCTTAGTCTTTCAACTTTTGTCCAATGTATTGACATAGGTCCAATGTTCACCAGCGGGATGAACCAGAAAACATTTAATTTGACAAATTGTCCTTTTAGCTGTAGAATTATGTAGAATTAAATATTTGTTTGCGGGGGAACTCATAAGAGTTGAGAAGGTAAAACCTGACCCTTTGAACCTGTTAGTTAACACTATTGTAGGGAAGCATTTGTAAAAGTTTTTTATTGGCAGTACCTATTGTATGGGTGCTGTCTTTTGTTTTTTCTTGTTAGCGTTAACGGTAAGACAATAGAACAAGGAAAGGAATAACCTATGAAAAACTGTTTAACCATAGCTGGATCTGATTGCAGCGGTGGTGCTGGTATTCAGGCGGATATAAAAAGCTTTTCCGCCAATGGAACCTTTGGTATGAGTGTAATAGTGTCGGTGGTTGCCGAAAACACTAGCAGAGTAATATCTGCCTATGATGTACCACCACAAGCTATTCGTGATCAGCTACAGGCGATTTTTGAGGATATAACTGTAGACGGAGTAAAGGTAGGTATGCTGTCAGACATAGAAACCATGCTTGTAGTGGCACAGGAGCTAAAAAAATACAAACCGCAGTATGTTGTTATTGACCCTGTTATGATTGCAAAGGGCGGTTGTGCCTTAATGAAACCACAGGCACTGTCCACATTGATACAGCATATAATACCACTGGCTTTTTTACTTACCCCTAATATTCCCGAGGCGGAGGCCATAACAGGCATAGAAATAGCCTCTATGGAGGACGTGAAAAAAGCCTGCGTTGCTATATATAAGATGGGTGCTGACAATGTGCTTATTAAAGGTGGACACCTAGACGGCGAGCCAGCAGATGTGCTGTATGATGGTACACAATATTATATCTATAATGGTAAACGCATAAATACAAAAAATACCCATGGTACAGGCTGCACCCTGTCATCTGCTATCACGGCAAATCTGGCAAAGGGCTATGACGTTCAACAATGTGTTAAAATGGCAAAAGACTATATTACAAAAGCCATTGAAAATGCCTTAGAGATTGGTAATGGACATGGCCCCACAAATCATTTTTACGAATTTTATAATCAGAAAGGAATTAAATAATATGAGAGAATACACAACACAAATGGAGGCTGCAAAAAAGGGTATTGTAACTCCAGAAATGAAAACAGTAGCCAAAAAAGAAAATATGGACATTAGCAAGCTAATGTCCTTGGTGGCTTGCGGACAGGTGGCGATTCCAGCTAATATCAACCATACTGCATTGTCAGCTGAGGGCGTTGGTACAGGTCTAAAAACAAAAATTAATGTTAATCTAGGCATATCTGGTGACTGTAAAAACTATGATGTGGAAATGCAAAAGGTGGATATGGCTGTTAAATTTGGTGCTGAGGCTATCATGGATCTTAGCAACTATGGCAAAACTAATACCTTTAGAAGAGAGCTTGTGGGTAAATCACCAGCTATGATTGGTACAGTACCTATGTATGACGCTATTGGTTATTTGGAAAAGGATCTGCTGGATATTACAGCACAGGATTTTTTAAAGGTTGTTCGTGCCCACGCAGAAGAGGGTGTAGACTTTATGACGATTCACGCTGGAATAAACAGACGTACGGTAGAGGCATTTAAGCGTGACAAAAGAAAAATGAATATAGTATCTCGTGGTGGTTCGTTGCTGTTTGCATGGATGGAAATGACACATAACGAAAACCCATTTTTTGAGCATTATGATGAGGTTTTGGAGATTTTAAGAGAATATGATGTTACCATTAGCTTGGGTGATGCGCTAAGACCTGGATGTATAGATGATAGCACAGATGCCGGTCAAATAAACGAGCTTATCGAGCTGGGCGACCTTACAAAACGTGCATGGGAAAAGGATGTACAGGTAATGGTTGAAGGCCCTGGTCATATGGCTATGGATGAAATAACAGCTAACATGAAGCTTCAAAAGCGTTTATGTCACAATGCACCATTTTACGTTTTAGGACCATTAGTAACTGACATCGCACCGGGCTATGACCATATTACATCTGCCATTGGTGGCGCCATAGCCGCTGCCAGCGGAGCTGATTTTCTGTGTTATGTAACACCAGCTGAGCATTTACGTTTACCAGATTTAAGTGACGTAAAGGAGGGCATAGTAGCAAGCAAGATCGCAGCCCATGCCGCAGATATAGCAAAGGGTATTCCTAACGCACGTGATTTAGATAACCAAATGGCAGATGCCAGACACGCTATGGATTGGGACAGAATGTTTGATATAGCTATTGATGGGGAAAAGGCTAGACAGTATTTTGAAAGTACACCTCCAGCTGACCGCCATACCTGTTCGATGTGTGGTAAAATGTGTGCTGTTCGTACTACAAATATGATTTTAGAGGGTAAAAAGGTGGAGTTCTGCTCCGAAAAATAATTATGTATAGGTTATCTATGATTTTTAATTGTAATGGAGTTTGCATAGTAAATACTTTAGTATAATATTTACTCTATACTTTATATGGCAATGCTGATAGGCTTTAAAAATCCTGTTGATACTAGACTGTACTACATATTTAAACAATCAATAAATTTATAGGAGGTCTTAAGATGGCGGACATAACAGCTGTGATCTCGCAGTCTATTGAAAAATTGCGTAGCAATATGCCGTTGGTACATTGTATTACAAACTATGTAACAGTTAACGATGTGGCAAACGCTTTGCTTGCTATTGGAGCTTCACCTATTATGGCTGATGATATTAGGGAGGTTAGTGACATTACTGCTATATCATCAGCACTTGTTATTAACATTGGTACTCTAAACGAACGAACAGTACAGTCCATGCTGGAAGCTGGAAAAACAGCAAACAAAAACAATATTCCTGTTGTATTGGACCCTGTAGGTGCAGGTGCATCGCAATTTAGAAATTATACAGTTAAGGAGCTTTTAAAGGAAGTTCAGATTAATGTTATTCGGGGCAATCTGTCAGAGGTTTCGTATATAGCTGGATTAAAGGTAAATACCAAGGGTGTAGATACAGCACTAGCCGATAGCTGTAATAATCCCATGGAGATGGCGTTAATGGCTGCAAACAAGTACAATTGTACCGTAGGTATTACAGGTGCAGTTGATGTTGTGACTGACGGTAACAGGGTGGTACAAATATCAAATGGCGTTACCTACCTATCAAAGGTAACAGGTACAGGCTGTATGACTACCGCATTGGTAGGTGCTTTTATGGGTGCAGGTGTAGATAGCTTAACAGCTACCATTGCAGGTATATGCAGTATGGGTATTGCCGGGGAAATATCCTATGAAAAATATAATGATATTGGTACGGGTACTTTTCATATGGGTATAATAGATGCACTAAGCAGATTAAATACAGATACATATATAAAGAGGGCAAAGCTAAATGAAAAAGAAAGTTGATTATACACTGTACCTATGTACAGACCGCAGCTTTATGTCTACTAATACCATAGAGGAGTCAGTTGAGTTAGCCCTAGAGGGTGGCTGTACTGTTGTACAGCTGCGTGAAAAGGACTGCTCCTCTAAGGATTTTTATGACCTCGCCATAAGGGTGAAAACTATAACCCACAGGTACGATGTGCCACTTATTATTAATGATAGGGTGGATATAGCCTTGGCTGTTAATGCTGACGGTGTACACGTAGGACAAAGTGACTTGCCTGCCAGCGTTGTTAGAAAAATTATAGGTGATGATAAAATAATAGGTGTGTCTGCTTCTACTAAGGCACTTGCGTTACAGGCAGTGGCTGATGGTGCTGATTATTTAGGTGTAGGTGCTATGTACTCTACAAACACTAAAACTGATGCTGGTGTTATTACTATCGATACTGTAAAAGAAATAAGGAAAGCCGTTGACATCCCTATGGTTGTGATTGGCGGTATAAATAAAAATACAGTGTCAAATGTTAAGGGTATAGGTGTGGATGGTATCTGTGTAATTTCTGCCATAGTAGCACAACAGAACATTACACAGGCTGCCAAGGATTTAAAAGAGCTTTTTATGAAGCCTTAACCTAAAATCACTATCTAAAAGATTATATTCAATGCCAATAAATCTATTATTTTAGTCAAGCATAGTATATATGAGCTTAGAACAAAAATCACATGAAAGAAATTTAGGTGCTGAAAAAATAGCTGTGTAAATGTATTTCCTGCAAAATTACGTAAAGAGTAAAAATAAGCATGCTCAAGGGCGACACAATGCCTGTCTCTTATACACATCT